>JBBIIM010000001.1:0-55584 GCA_037446475.1 Crocinitomicaceae bacterium
GACTTTTTTAGAATAACTTTTAGCAGGGCGTTTACACACTTAATGGGATGCTACCGAATCTGCTTTAAAATCCTGCTGAGAGTTGCTCAAGAACAACCGGCTCTTCAAAATTTAACCTTACCTCGCGTGAATTAATTCAAGCTTTGTCCGATTCAACCTGAGCATTTTTCTAATTTTGCTCAATCCACGAGGCCATGATCAGAAACACAATCGCTTTACTGCTATTACTTGCTGTGCAGACGCTATGGTGTCAGCAGCGCATCGGCTTGGTGCTGAGCGGCGGTGGAGCGGCTGGGTTTGCCCATATCGGCGTTATTAAAGCGCTTGAGGAAAATAACATACCGATAGACTACATCACCGGCACCTCAGCGGGTTCACTCGTCGGTGGACTTTATGCCTGTGGACTGAGCGCCGCGCAAATTGAGCAAATCGCTTTGTCTGAAGATTTTTACCTGATGGTTAATGGTGAAACGGAACGCAAATTCAAATTTTACCTGCGCAAACAACCGGATGAGTCCTCGATGGTGAGCCTCTCCTTCAGCAAAGACAGCATTCTTTTCAAAAGTCTTCCCATCAGTTTTATCACACCGGCTTTGTTTGATTTTGAGATGCTGAAAATCTTCGGTGCCACAAGTGCTTGCAGAAACCAGAACTTCGACAGCTTGTTTGTACCCTTTCGCTGCGTAGCCTCTGACATCAAAAACAAAAGAGAATACATCTTCCACGACGGGCACTTGAACCACGCGATTCGAGCATCCATGACCTTTCCTTTCTACGTGAACCCGATTCGCGTCAATGGAACCTTGCTTTTTGACGGTGGTTTGTACAACAACTTCCCTGCCGATGTGATGTACCACGAGTTCAACCCTGATTTTATCATCGGCTCCAATGTTTCGGAAAACGCAATCAATCCCAGCGAAGACGATCTTTTCTCTCAAATGAAAGCGGCCATGGTGCGGGAAACGAATTTCAACATCCCCTGCGAATACGGCTTAATGATTGACCATCAACTGGAAATTGGGACATTTGATTTTGACAAAGTAAAAGAAGCCATAAAAATTGGCTATGAAAACACGCTTAAAGTTATCGATTCTCTGCGCATTTACGTGCATGAAAGTCGTGAACCACAAGAACTCAAAAAACGCAGGCAAATCTTTCTTCAAAAAATAAAACCAATTCAAGTCACTTCATCGAGCAGCAATTTTGAACAGAAGCAAAACGCACCATTTGTCAATCGGCCTTTGGCAAAGAAGTTGAACAAGGGCGCACTCAACGACTTTGACCTCAAAAAATATTACTTCCAACTCTATGGCACACCGCACATTCGCTACGTGCTTCCGGATATCACGCTTAAAAATGACTCGACCCATCATTTGAACTTACAAGTTAAAAAAACCAAGGATTTTACCCTGCAAGTGGGGGGGCATTTCTCTTCCAGGCCGGTAAATATTGGTTATGTGGGTTTGAGTTATTACCACATCAACCGTTTGGCTTGGCGCGCACATGTGGAGTCTTACTTCGGGAAATTCTACGGATCCGGAAAAATGACCCTCGACTTACACATTCCTTCAAGACTGCCAATAGTGATCAGTCCTTATTTCGTGTTGAATCGTTGGGACTATTTCAGAAGTTTTGCCACGTTTTTTGAACCGGTTCGTCCCTCATTTCTGGTTCAGGAGGAAGTGTATTCAGGCATCAAAGTCATGGCTCCCTTGTCAATGACCTACCGCGCCGGATTGGACTACAGGAATTTTTCGCTTTTTGACAGTTACTACCAAACCAACAATTTCACGGTTGCCGACACCTCAGATTTGACCAATTTTTTTGGAAACAGCGCACAAGTTTTTGTAGAACACAACTCATTGAACAGAAAGCAGTTCGCTTCGCAAGGAAGTCTGCTGAAAATTAGCTTCAGATACATCCAAGGCACTGAAGAAACACGCTCAGGCTCAACCGCACCGATACCATTCAACGACACGGTGAATCACAGATGGATAAACCTACAAATAGAGGGGCGAAAGTTTTTCAACATCAGCAAGAAATACACCTTTGGAATTCACGGTCATGCCGTATTCAATAGCCAATCGCTCATGAAAAATTATGTGGCTACGCTGCTGGCGATGACAGCCTACTCCCCCATCCCGGATGCCAAAACACTTTTTATGGAAGAGTACAGAGCACCTCAATATTTCGGTTTGGGCAGCAATCAAATTTTTCACATTTTCAACCGTCTGGATTTGCGCTTTGACGCCTATGCCTTCCAGCCACTCATAGTTTTGAGAAGATTCGAAGAAGGGACTTTCGGTTATTCACAATACCAATTGACGCCAAAATTCATGGGATCGGCGTCATTAATTTTCAACTCCCCGATTGGACCATTCCGAGCGACAATGAACTATTTTCCTGAGCAGAGCAAACGCTTTATGTTTTTAATGAGCTTCGGCTACGTTATTTTCAACGAGCGAGCCACACGCTAACTAAAGCGCACCGTTCAGTGTAGGGGCTATCAACTCTTGATACATCACCAAACTATCCTGCAAGATGCGGTGTGCATCCTCTCTACCCAAAAAGTCCTCAACCACCACAGTCTTATTCTCCAACTTTTTGTAATCTTCGAAGAAACTGCGCATTTCAGAAATAAAATGCTCCGGCAACTCGGAAATATCATTGTAATGGTTTACGCTTGGATCGCCGGCAGCCACTGCGATCAATTTATCGTCCGCTTCACCGCCATCGAGCATGCGCATCACGCCAATGATTTTCGACTCCACCATGCACATCGGCACCACATCAATTTGTGAAATCACCAAAATATCCAAAGGGTCTTTGTCGTCACAAAAGGTCTTGGGAATAAAACCATAGTTTGCCGGATAATACACCGATGAATACAACACCCGATCCAATTTGAGAATACCGCTGGCCTTATCCAATTCGTATTTGGCGCGAGAACCTTTGGGAATTTCGATAATGCCGTTCACGGTTTCAGGAATGTTGTCTCCCGGGCTCACATGGTGCCAAGGATTAAAATATTGTTTCATCTTCATCGTTTGCATGCTAAAATTTGCCGGCAAAGATAGAAAAAGCTGAAGGTTTGTTTTGTTCCTCGTCAAGCTACTTGTCCTATTGCTGTCAAAAATCATTTTTTTTGGCACAAGGTTTGAAAATCGAATTTCAAATTCAATGTTTATGAAATCGACATTTGTTTTAATGCTCATGCCCCTGTGCTTGATGTCTTTCACAGGTACAGAAACGAATTATCCGAAAATTGAAAACAAGGCCTTCAAAAAAGGAGAAAAACTGACGTATCGCGTATCCTATGGCGCCATCGACGCGGGGGAGGTGGTGCTTGAAGTGAAAGAAACCAAGAAAAAAGGCAACGACAACCGTGAATTATTGCACGCGGTTGGGATTGGACGCACTTTGGGAGCTTTTAACGCCTTTTACAGAGTCTACGATGTTTACGAGACGTACATCGATAAAGAGTCCATCATGCCATGGTACTTCAAACGCCGCGTGGATGAAGGCGGCTACAAAATCAACCAAGACTATGAGTTTTTGCATCACCGCAAGTTGGTAGACAACGGCAATGGAAAGAAATACATCGTCCCAATGGGTATCCAAGATATGGTTTCATCCTTCTACTATGCAAGGACTCTGGAATTCTCATCTATGAAAGTGGGGGATGTATCCGAATTCAAGTGCTTCATGGATGAGGAAATTTTTCCTTTAAAAATACGCTATGTAGGCAAGGAAACGGTAAAATTGAGAGGAGGAAAAATCGAGTGTTTGAAATTTCAACCCGTGGTTCAAACCGGGCGCTATTTCAAAAGTGAAGAGGATGTGACCTTTTGGATTACAAATGACAAAAACCGTATTCCCGTAATGGTGAAAGCAAAAATACCGGTCGGTTCAGTGCGTATGCATTTGGTGGAGTGGGACGGACTGCAACAAGAACTGGTATTGAATTAGAGCACATAGCTCTTATGAAATCAGCCGGGGTGAATGCCTTGGCTGTTTTTTTTTTGACCAAAAAGAATATGGGATGGCTTTTCGAAACCATCCCATACTCCAAATCAAGGAAATAAAACCAAATAACGCTTAACCCATTGCGTTTGAAAATATTAACGCAACTTCCCCCAAAAAAGTTGCTTAATCATTAATTTTTTTTTGAAATCCTTCTTGACTTCCCCGCTCAACCCGGAGTATTCCTAATTTCGCGGCATGTTAATCGACACCCATGCCCACCTCTATGCCGAGCAATTTGAGAGCGATAGAGCAGAGATGATTTCAAGAGCAATTGATACCGGCGTTGGAAAAATGCTACTCCCGAATATCGATCTTGAGTCGATCGATGGCATGCTGGACTTGGCAAAAAAGTACCCCAACCGGTGCTTTCCTATGATGGGGTTGCATCCTTGTTCTGTGGCTGCAGATTATGAAAATCAACTGGAACAAATATTTCAACGATTGTATACCGAACCCATCATAGCGATTGGGGAAATTGGCATCGATTTGTATTGGGACAAAACTACCCTACCCTTGCAGCGTGAAGCCTTCCGAATTCAGGTCAAGTGGGCCAAAGAACGTCAGCTGCCCATCGTTATTCATGCCCGAGATTCTTACAACGAACTTTTCGAAGAACTCAACAAACTGAACGACGCCAACTTATCCGGTGTATTTCATTGTTTTACAGGAAGCAAACAGCAAGCACAAAAAATTCTGGATTATGGAAATTTTTATTTAGGCATTGGCGGCGTTTTGACCTATAAAAACAGTGGCATTGCACAATTTATCCACGAACTACCCTTGAATCGCATCATTCTAGAAACAGATGCTCCATATTTACCCCCTGTACCTCATCGCGGAAAAAGAAACGAAAGCGCTTATATTCAGCTTGTTGCGCAAAAACTAACAGAATTATTCTCCCTGTCCTTCTCGGAAATTTCTCGTATAACCACAGAAAATGCGACACGACTTTTTCATTTGTAACCTTTGACTCAACGTTTTGTGCATTTTAATCAAAACATAACGAAGGCACCTAAGATTATACTTATCATTGCGGCATGAAGAAACGCAGAATACTCATCATCTATACAGGTGGAACCATAGGTATGGTGCACAACCACCTGACCGGTGGTTTGGTTGCGTTCAACTTCAATCACCTCTTCGAACAGATTCCCGAGCTCAACAGACTCAATGTGGATCTGGACTCTATTTCCTTCGAAAAGCCTATCGACTCCTCGGAAATCACTCTTGATATCTGGAAAAGTTTAGGACGAATGATCTTTGAGAACTACGCATCCTACGACGGATTCGTAATATTACACGGCTCAGATACTATGGCCTACACGGCCTCTGCATTGAGTTTTATGTTGCAAGGTCTAAAGAAGCCGGTCATCCTGACGGGGTCTCAATTGCCCATCGGCACCATACGCACCGACGGCAAAGAGAATTTTATCACATCTATCGAAATTGCTGCCTTGACCGACGCGAACGGGGAGCCTTTGGTGCAAGAGGTGGCTGTTTATTTTGAATATTCTCTCTACAGAGGAAACAGAACTTCAAAAGTTTCAGCCTCCGAATTTGGCGCATTCAAAAGCGGAAATTATCCGGAGTTGGCCCGCGCCGGTGTAGAGATTAATTTCAACACAAATTCACTTTACAGAATTGAAATGGGGCAACTGCGGTTTTTCGAAAAACTCGAAAGTCAAGTAGCCCACATCTCACTTTTTCCAGGAATTCAGTTTGGCGTTTTAGAACCCATCTTTGACATTGCCAAAACAAAAGGCGTAGTGCTTTCGACTTTCGGCTCAGGAAATGGTCCGAATGATTCAAAAATGATTTCGGTATTGGAAAAATTCATCAACCAAGGGGGTGTTGTACTGAACATCACGCAATGCTCGAGCGGATCTGTCAAACAAGGGAAATACGATTCAAGCAAACAGTTTTTGAAGCTCGGCGTGATTGGCGGAGGTGCCCTAACCACCGAAGCGGCCATCACCAAAATGATGCATGTTTTGGCGAATTACCAAGTCGAGTATGTTTCGAAAATTCTGTCCGAAAATTTATGTGGAGAAATGTAAACGAAATAGCAGCAAAAAACAGAGATTTGAAGTCGAGCGAAAATATTTTTGTACTTTAGCCCGCAAAATCTGAATTATAAAGTTTTATCAACTAAAAGTAAAAGTAAATCGAATAAGAATTAATTTTTGAACTATGAAAAAAGTGTTGAGCTCAGTAGCCCTTTTAGCTACTTTAATGTTTGGAACAACCGCTATGGCCAATCAAACAACAGACTTATCTTCCAATCAAATTGAGCTAATTTCAGCAGATCAGGTGAGTAACCAACCTGTACTTCTCGCTCAAAACGAGGATGCCGCAGCTGAAGAAGCTACAACCGAAGAAGCTGAAGAAGGAGAAGGTTTTGTTTACGTTTTGAAAGAGAAGTTTTTGGAAGGTGGTCCCGGCTTTATGGGTCTTGTATTGATTTGTTTGATTTTGGGTATGGCTTTGGCTATCGAAAGAATCATCTACTTAAATATTTCTACCATCAATACGCGCAAATTCTTGGAAGAAGTTGAAGGTGCATTGCGCTCCGGTGGTGTTGATGCAGCCAAAGAAGTTTGCAGAAACACACGTGGACCTATCGCATCAATTTTCTATCAAGGTTTGGACCGCTCGGAAGAAGGCATCGACATGGTTGAAAAATCGGTTGTAGCCTACGGAGGTGTGCAAATGGGTCTATTGGAAAAAGGTATCTCTTGGATTTCGTTGTTCATCGCTCTTGCACCAATGCTAGGGTTCATGGGTACGGTAATCGGTATGATTCAGGCCTTCTCTGATATCGTTCGTGAAGGTGGTGTATCTCCAACAGTAGTTGCGGGCGGTATTCAGGTGGCGCTTTTGACCACAGTATTCGGTCTTGTAGTTGCGATTATTCTTCAGATTTTCTACAACTACATTGTAGCGAAAATGGACAGCTTGGTTAACGAAATGGAGGATGCTTCGATTTCATTGGTTGACATGATGTTGAAAAACAAAGTGACATCGAAATAATTTCCGATTCAATCGGACAACTTCTGAGCCTTTTTATCAAGCGGCTCTCATTCGTTTAACTCAAAAAAATACTACAATGAATAAAGACTTAATGCTAAACGTACTCAAAATTGCACTTGGGGTGTTAGGCTCTCTTTTCGTTCTCCTCGCAGTAATGGAATTGCCGGGCGATATGAAAGGTCTTACACTTGAAGAACAACAAGCGACTTATGCCAATTCCAAACTTGGCTTGATGACCAATTTTGTAATGTTCGTCGTTATCTTGGGAGCAATCTTGGTAGTTGCGTTTTTCTTATACGGACTTGTAACAGACACCAAAAAAACATTGAAAGCTGTAATCGGTTATTTGCTTGCCGGTCTTGGATTTCTTGTTTTTTATGCAATCGCTAAAGGTGCTATTACTCCGGCAGCTGTGAAACACGACGTGGATGTTTCCACGCTAAAAATGACAGAAGCAGGATTATACCTGACCATCTTCATGGTAATCGCCGGATTTGCTTTGATGCTTGTTGGCCCATTGTTCAGATACCTCAAAAAATAATTGAATTATGGCAAAACGTGAAATACCTGAAATCAATGCAGGATCGATGGCAGACATCGCCTTCCTGTTGTTGATTTTCTTTCTTGTGACCACAACAATGGACAAAGACACGGCCATGCTTCGCCAGATGACGATGAAAATTGAGTTGCCACCTGACTATGTCCCACCGATTGTAGCCAGCCGTAACTTGATGAAAATTCAAGCCAATGCGCAAGGTCAACTCATGATCCGCAAAGACTTGGCTACGGTCAGCGACATCCGGACACGCGTTCGCGAATTCTACGAAGCCAACATGTTGGATGAAAAGGACAATACGATGCCTCGATACAACTGGGTTACGCAGCAATTCGTTGACTCAAACATCCGTGCGATTGACCAGTATATTGACGCCTTAGGCAGCAACATGGACACTTATGTGGACTTCAAATTGGCCGAGCGCAAAGAGTACGAGAAGCGTCTCAAGGTGATTCAAACCATTGGCAAACCCTACCGCGAAATTGAATTGGTGGCTGCCATTCAAATTGAACTTCAAACGAGAACCAATTACGAGCTTCTTGTAACAATTCTCAACGAAGTAAAAGCCGCTATCAACGACCTGCGTGATGAAAAAGCCAATGAACTGTTTGGAATCTCTTACAGAACGATGGTTCAGCGCGGAACGACCAACAAAGAAAAGGAATTGGAATACGCAGACAACATTCAGCTGATCGAGATTCTCATACCCGAGCGCATTGTGGAATTGAAACCTGCTGATAAAAAATAAAGTTTATGTCAAAGTTTAGAAAAGGAGGAAAAAAAGCATCGCCGGCAATCAATACGTCAGCGCTTCCGGACATCATCTTCATGCTCTTGTTTTTCTTCATGGTGGCTACTACTTCAAAGGACGTTGATCCTTTGGTGAAAGTAAAAAGACCAAAATCAAGTGAAGCAACCGATTTAACGCCCTTCAAACAAAGAAATGAAATCGATTTCGTTTTTGTAGGATTGCCGTTAAAAGCATCCATGGGTGACCAAGTGCGATTGCAATTGGACGGACAGTTCGGTGACCCCGAAAACATTGGACCATGGAAAAAATTGAAGGCAGATGACCGCGGAAAAGCTATCGAAACAATCATCACTTGCTTGAAAACAGACGAAGATGTGAACTACGGTTACATCTACGATGTGAAAGAAGCACTCCGCGATGTGAAAGCTTTGCTTCTCGCTTACGGCGCAGAACAAGGTAAAATTAAAATGGATTAATTCAGTATTCGATTTATTAAGCCGCCCTCAACTTGAGGGCGGCTTTTTTATTTTAGCACCATGCAAACCAGATACATCATATTGCTCATTATCTTCGTAATCGGTGTGGCATTAGGCACATATCTCCTAACGCCCAAAGACAAGCAAAACACACCCAAAATATTCAATCCTGATGATGTAGACAGGCAGCTCGTCGATAGCTCCTTACACGGGATTGGACGGGGTCATACAATTCAGGAATTTTCCTTTGTAAATCAATATGGAGAAACCATCACACAACAGGACGTCAGAAACAAAGTGTATGTCGTAGATTACTTTTTTACCACTTGCGGCTCCATTTGTCCAATCATGACCGGACAGATGAAAAGGGTACAAGCGGCGTTTCTCAACGAAGATGACTTTCTCATCTTGAGTCATACTGTGTGGCCAGAAGTGGACAGCATACAGCAATTGGCGCAATATGGCAAAGAAAAATCTGTCGTTCGTGGCAAATGGCACCTACTCACAGGCAATAAAGAAGAACTTTACAAGCTTGCGCGGCAATCTTATTTCGTGTTGAAACCTGTAGAGGCTGAGGACGTGGGCGACGGAAACAGTGATTTTATTCACACCAATAACTTTGTGCTGATTGACAAACAACGTCGCATTCGCGGTTATTATGACGGAACAGATTCTACAGAGGTGGATAAATTGATACGGGATGTGAGAACCCTGCTTAAAGAACATTAACTACTCACTCAACAAGCGCAATTCAACCAACTCAATTCTTCGATCAGTCACCCCAACCACGGTTAGTTTCATCTGAATTTCTGAGAGTTCCAATTCATCGCCTTTTTCAGGAATGCGCTCGAGATAATTCAATATCAAACCACCAAGCGTTTCGTAATCCTCGTCCTCAGGTAACTTAAAACCATAGCGCTCATTGAGATAATCTACCTCATGGCGGGCGCTAAAGAGATAAGAGCTCTCGTCGATTTGCTGCTCCACCCAATCCTCTTTATCGTGTTCATCCTCAATATCTCCGAAAATCTCTTCAATCAAGTCCTCTATCGTAATCAATCCCGATGTGCCACCAAACTCATCTACCACAATGGCCACATTCCCGGACTGACGAGCGAAAAGTTCCATCACTTGCTTGCTGGGCATGGCCTCGGGGATTACTGAAATCGGCAACAGAATTTGTTTGATAGAAGAGGGTTTTTTAAACAAATCAAAAGAGTGCACATATCCGATAATATGGTCAATATCATCTCTATAAATCACGATTTTAGAGTATCCAGACTCAACGAATTTTGACCGGAGGGTTTCCATATCCGTTTCGATATCGAGCGCCACAATTTCTGTACGCGGCACCATACAATCACGAACTCGAATTTTGGTAAAGTCCAGCGCATTTTGAAGGAATTTTATTTCGTGGTCTATTTCAGAATTCTCCTTGATGCGCTCATTGGCGTCTTGAACAAAATGCATCAAATCATTCTTGGTAAATACATTATCAGTTTTACCGGATTTCGCTCCCATAATCAACAGAATTCCTCTGGAAAGCATCAGCGTAAAAGCCGTTGGCAAGTACAATATAATGTTGATCAGGAACAGCGGAATGGCCAAGTAATTCAAAATGGCGTTCGGATTGATTTGGAAAAATACTTTGGGTAAAAATTCCGCAGTCACCAGAATGAGAATCGTCGCGAAAATCGTTTGAAACAGCATCACGAGAGCCTCATTGCTCAGGAAGGTCTCCAAAAACGGGTTGATTAAGTCGGCATAGTACATGCCGTAAACCACCAGCGCTATGTTGTTGCCAATGAGCATGGTAGCAATAAATCGATCCGTTTGTTTGAGGAACTTCGACAAAATTTTACCGGACAACTTTCCTGCATTGTTGTCCACCTCAATTTTAAGGCGATTGGCAGCCACAAAAGCTATTTCACTGCCCGAAAAAAACGCTGAAAACAACAGCGCTGCGAGAATCACAATATAACTACTCGGGTCGTCCATTACATCAAATCCTTACCAATATCTCTGCGGTAATATGCACCTTCATAGCTAATCACTTTCGCATTAGCATAACTGCGCTCCAAAGCCTGGTACATATCTTTTGCCAATGATGTGATGGCCAACACCCGTCCACCATTGGTTTTCACGACCGGACCATCGCTACTCGTGCCGGCATGAAACACTTGACTGCCCTGTACTTCATTCAAACCAAAGATTGTATGTCCTCTGGTATAATCCTCCGGGTAACCACCTGACACCATCATGACAGTCACTGCAGAGCGCGGATCGAATTCCAAGTCTCTCTCAGAAAGCGTTTCCGTATAAACACCTTCAAACAAGTCCAAAATATCTGATTTGATACGAGGCATAACTACCTCCGTTTCAGGATCACCCATGCGGCAATTGTATTCAATCACGTAGGGCTCATTTTTGACAATCATCAAACCGATGAAAATAAAGCCTTTGTAATCAATACCCTCCTCCTGTAAACCACGGATTGTCGGACGCACGATACGCGTCTCAATTTTATCCATCAATTCGGGTGTAGCAAATGGCACCGGGGATACCGCACCCATACCACCCGTATTCAACCCTGTATCTTTCTCACCTATCCTTTTGTAGTCTTTGGCTTCAGGAAGAATTTTGTACGATTGACCATCGGTAAGCACGAATACAGACATTTCAATACCTTTCAAAAACTCCTCGATTACCACGCGTTTGCTGGCATCGCCAAATTTCTTGGATACCAACATATTCTTGAGTTCCTTTTTGGCCTCTTTCAAATCATCAAGAATAAGAACACCTTTGCCCGCTGCCAGACCATCGGCTTTCAACACATAGGGAGCCTTGAGTTTATCCAAAAAGTCGTTCCCTTCCTCGAGGGTTTTCTTGTCGAACGTGCCGTATTTAGCGGTAGGAATATTGTGTTTGATCATGAACTTCTTGGAGAAATCTTTACTTCCCTCCAATTGCGCTCCCAATTTTCCCGGGCCTATGATATGTACCTGCTTCGTTTCAGGCTGACTTTCGAGAAAATCGCGAACGCCCAGTACCAAAGGATCCTCCGGACCTACCACCACCAATTGAATACCTTTCTCAACGATAAAATTTTTGATTGCCTCGAAATCGTCTGCTTTGATATCCACGTTGGTGCCGTGCAAACGCGTTCCCGCATTTCCCGGTGCGATATAAAGTTCTTCCAAGTTGGAGCTTTGTGTGATTTTCCAACTTAGCGCGTGTTCTCTACCCCCTGATCCTAAGAGCAATACTTTCATGTTTGGTTTGTGTGTTATTGTATTATTACCCCTTTTTGCTGCATCAAAGGAATAGAAACCATATTCTCTACTTTGATGCTTTCCGGCAAAAATATATATCGTTTGTCGTACATCATGTCGTCGATCCAAAAACTTACCCAATATTCATTGTTGAGTCCGAAGACTTCCGCCATGATGGGTTCCACTTTGACAAAGGAATGAGGCGCCAGTTCATCCAAAAAATGCCGCAACGTGGAGGTTTCAATTTTCTCATTGGTCTCCACATTCAAGCCGTACCCACGAGAAGCGATAATGCATCCTTTCAGGGTTTGCGAGCTATTGTTTAACAGATAGACGTAATAATTCTCTTCGCTGTGTTCGTTGGTTTCATTTACAACAGCCACGCTCACACCTTCCAATGGTTGGCTTTTCAGATATTCTTTCATAATCGACAACTATTGTTCTGCCAATCTAAATGCAATTTGTAAATACTCAAAAACGTCGGTCGGGTGACCAACTTGATGTCTAAACGGACCTACCTGCTCCTTTTTCAACAAGGCGGGATCTTGTACATCGGGGGTTCTTTTATGTCCCGTGCGCACAACAACCAAATCCTTGGATGGAATGACCATCACATATTGTCCGTTGATGCCTCGGGCATAGCGCAGTGTATCGCCTTCGCCGGGTGCAACCCACCAATGCAAACCGTAGCGCTGATTGGGTTCGTTTTGTTCGGTGATGAGTTTGGCCGGTACAAAAGCCTCCTTCATGTACCATCGTGGGATGATTTGTTCGTTTTTATAACGTCCCCCATTGAGAATCAACAAGCCGAGTCGCGCATAATCTCTCGTGGTCAGATACATGCAACAGTAGGCTTTCAAATCACCCTCTTCGGTATCCTTGCTCCAAAAAGCATCGTTTTCACTGCCGATTCTTCGCCAAAGTCTCTTTTCGAAATAGTCTTCCATGGGCATTTTAGTAGCAGCCTCGAGCACATAGGCTAAGACTTGCGTACTCATACTGGTGTACACAAAAACCTCACCCGGCTTTCTGATGGGCTTTTTACTTAAAACCAACTTGCGCAATTCAGTGCCGTAATAAGCCTCAGCATTGTCTGAAAAGGGGTTTGCACCACTTTCAGACCATTCAAGTCCGGAACTCATAGTCAACAAATCTCGAATGGTGATGCCATACATGTCTTTGTTGTTGAACTCGGAGAGATAGGATGCAACCGGCTCATCAATCGAGGCAATGAAACCGTCATCAACGGCAATGGCAATGAGCAAACTCACCACGGATTTTGCCGTGGAAAAAGAGTTGGAAACCGTGTTCTTGTCATGCTCGCCGAAATAACGTTCAAAAAGAATCGTATCGTGGCGCATCACCAAAAAAGAGGTCGTTTGAAAACTTTCCAAGTAGGCCAGTTCATCCTTTGTTAATGAACGATTACCCAAACTTTCTGCCAAAGTGCTTGCTTTTGGAGCAGCATCAACCGTCGCATAAGGAAACATCTCCAAATCATAGATACCCGGTCCCTTTTGCCCGATGAAATAAGTTTTGGTCAACGCCGAATAGAAATAAAACCTCTTGGTAAATACAACGTAGAGGTTGAATCCAACCAATGCAACGACGAAGGTCCAAAGGATTCCTTTAAAAATTTTGCGCGCTTTTGACTTCTTAGCCATGGTGTACTTCTTGAAAATGAAACAATTCGGACATCTCTTTCAAAAGTACATTTTTTATTTCTTGCATATCGACCTGTCGACCAATTTCCTGCTCCAACGAAGTAACAGCTTTATCATCTATGCCACATGGAACAATGTGATTGAAGTAGCTCAAGTCTGAGTTTACGTTAAACCCAATGCCATGCATTGTAACCCATCGCGAAGATTTAACACCCAAAGCACAAATTTTTCTTGCCCGTGGCGTTTGAGGTTCGATCCATACCCCGGTGAGACCTTCAAAGCGCTCCCCTTGCACGCCGTAGTTAGCGAGGGTTCGTATCACGGTTTCCTCCAAATAGCGCATATATTTGTGGATGTCTGTGAAGAAGTTGTCCAAATCCAAGATGGGATAAACCACCATTTGACCGGGTCCATGGTAAGTAATATCGCCGCCTCGATTGATTTTGTAATAAGTAGCGTCATGCGATTTCAGAGCAGCCTGATTTAAAAGCAAATGGCGTTCATCACCACTTTTTCCTAAGGTGTATACATGGGGGTGCTCGCAAAACAACACGTAATTTGGCGTCTCCGCCTCCGTTGCATTCTTCCGATTTTCGATTTTCAGGTCGATGATTTTTTTGAACAAATCTTCCTGATAATCCCAAGCCTCTTTGTAATCAATCAGACCTAAATCTCGTACTTCAACAATTTTATTCATCAATTGAAGCGATCAAGCGCTGCTTTGAGTCTATCAATTACAGGGATGGCCACCGGATCTTGATTTTTCATATCCGCCAGATACAAAGATGCCCAATCCAAAATGTGCATCAAATAGATGGTCTCTTCTACCAAACTCTCCCCTTTGCCTACGAAAGTCAAAGACGAACTGTTTCGGTTGTTGATTTCTTCTTTGGTCAGTTCAATACGGCGCAAGTTTCTGTTGAACTCATGTTGTGATAACAAGAAAATCGGCGCAAAGGAAGCATTACCCCCGGTCCATCCCAACAATTCGTTGTGGTTCATCTCCGGCACAAGGTGATGCCAGGCCAAGCCTTTTGAATTTTCGTTGATTTGCTGGCGGCAGCGAATGGCTAAACCTTCCATGTGTGGCGTGGCGTAGAAAATAGGCGTTCTATCAGCAATAAATTGAGCCACTTCCATTCCTTTCGCTTGAAGGTCGGCCAAATCATTTTGAATCAACTGACCGGCGCGCTCAATCATGGCTGTATAACGGTTGGTTACCAATTCCAATTTCTCGAATACTGCACACAAGGTTGCCAAAGAATACCCCAAAGAAGCTCTTGGTGGATTGCCACCGGGCACTACAAAAACAGGGAAATTGTTGTCGTTGCAGAATTTCTCCAATTTACCACCTGAAGTAATTCCAATCACAGACACATTTCTCTCCAACGCCTCTTGCAAGGCCATGATAGTTTCCTCGGTATTTCCAGAATACGATGAAGCAATAATCAGCGTATCCTGATCCACATAAGCCGGAATTTGGTAGTCGTTTACCACCTGAACCGGAATTGAAATATCGTCTGCAATCCAATTTTTCACAATGACACCACCAATGCCTGATCCACCCATACCCAAAATGAGGACATTTTTGAAATCAACCTCAGGTTTCTCGAGGTCAATTTTGGAAGCCAAGGAAAGGGCCGTGGTCATGTGGTTGGCGAAATCGAGAATCAAATCGTTCATCAATTGATAAGCTGCAGATTTTGACATATTGTTAGATTTTATTGGGGCAAAATTAGGGAATAAATCAATCCGTGTTTTAGGGGCTCCATCGTTTGTGGTTTTATTGTAATGACTGAGTGAATGTCGCTATCTTTGTCGCAGCTTAAACATTCAAGTGATTTCCGAATTTGTGGAAAATACACCTACATCAGCCTCATCCTTCACGGAAAACCAGCTGGCGGCATTGCGTCATGCAGCTGAATTACTCAATTCCGGCAAATTGGTGGCCATACCGACTGAAACAGTTTACGGACTGGCGGCCAATGCTTTTGATGAGGATGCCGTTCGCGCTATTTTCGCAACCAAAGGACGACCGAGCAACAACCCCTTGATTGTGCACATCAAAGCATTAAGCGACTTGCATCGCGTTGCACAAAATATTCCCGAACTTGCTTTCCGACTGGCTGAACATTTTTGGCCCGGGCCATTAACACTGATTCTAGACAAACAAGCACACATTTCTGATACTATTTCTGCAGGATATCCCACAGTGGCAGTGCGTATGCCCAATCATTCCTTGACTTTGGCCTTGTTGAACCGTCTGGATTTTCCACTTGTAGCACCGAGCGCCAACCGTTCGAATCACATCAGCCCGACGCAGCCCGAACACGTATTGAACTCGCTAGGGGAAAAGGCGCCATTTATTTTGGACGGTGGCCCATGCTCCCAAGGACTGGAATCAACGATTGTTGGCTTTGAAAAAGACCAAGTTGTGCTCTACCGTTTGGGTGCTTTGTCTGAGAATGAATTGGAAAACTTCATCGGTCAACCCCTGCTAATAAAGTCAACCGGAACCACGCAAATTCACAGTCCGGGTAGTTCAAAGAAGCACTATTCTCCAAAAACGCCGTTGGTCTTGGTGGATCGATTAAATGAACCTTTGCCTTTAACGGAAAAACGCATCGGCTATTTGGTATTGCAAAAGAAATTCACATTGGATGCCCCTCATCTCGTGATTGAACTAAGTGAAAAAGGAGATTTATCCGAGGCTGCATCGAGACTCTATGCGGCTTTGCACGAGATGGATGCCATGGACCTTGACGTCATTTATGCAGAAAAAATGCCTGAAAAAGGTTTGGGAAATAGTATCAACGATAGACTTTTTAGGGCAAGCATACGATAATGTAACAACATTATATTTTTTCAATCCTAATTGTGCGGCCTAATACTTCTACCAGGTACATGCCTTTTGACAATTGATTTAGATTCAATGGATTGTTTTTTGTCTCAAACATGACCAACCTCCCTAGCATATCAAAAACGCGCACTTCAGAATCCACTACATTTTCCAGATATAACATGTCAACCACCGGATTGGGATAAACACGAATTTGTGGTTCTGTGGTTGGTTCCATGCCCATAAATCCTACAAGAACCGTCTCTTCGCGAACCGATGTTACACCGCATCGTTGTACCACCAACTTCACTTGGTGCGGGCCTGTTATTGAAAAAGTATGCGCCAAATCGACATCATTGGAAACCACTACCCCATCCACATACCACGTGTTGCTGTCAAAATTGGATGACGTATTGGTGAAGGTATAATCAAAAGTCGAACTGTTGTTGTATTGAAAATTTGCCAATGTATCATAAGTGCCCACAAACCATGTGGTCAATTGATCAAAAACAATGGTTTTCACGGCATTCCGAATGGTTTGAGCTTCTGAGGCGGTAAGTGTACCATTCCAAGTAATCAGCGCCGGATTTTTTCGAAATATCACGGTGTAAAAACTTAAGGCTGCTGCATACGAACCTGCATACGAGGGGTGACTCTCATCGGCATTGTACAACTCAATCGACGAATGATTTTCACGCAAATAGCGCCACACAGCACCCACCGGGGAAACGATGGCGTCATTCTGCTCAGCCATCTGCATGTAGCGCAGGTGCAACAAACTGTCCATTCCTTCATAGGTACACACAGGAGGCCACGTGGCACAATTCTGAGAATCGCCATTTTTCCTTCCCCAAGTCATGTAAAAAATCGTCTCAGCGCAGGGACTGTATTCCAAAATCATGTCGTTCAGTTCAGCGGCGTAAGGAAAAACCTGCGTAGCTACTTGCGCATCAGGAAATGCCGGACGCTGACTCTGCTCTTGCAAAGCCACAAAATCCCAAGAACCCAGTTGAATTTTTTGGAGCGTCGTGGTATTCGTTGTATGCCCTTGAAAAGATGTGCCGCCGGGAGTATTGCTGTCGAAAATCAGTTGATCGCCCATATTGTTAGCGCATTGAGACACGAGCTGTGGCAAGTTGTTGTAGGCCGTGAACTGTTGCCAATGAAAAGCGCGCGTTTAACGATTTGAGCTTGTGCTAGCTGAGCAATGGTCAAACCAGAACAAACAAATGCAATCTTGAAGGTAGAAAATTTTTTCATGGTTTTCAAAATTACACTTTTTCACAAAGCAAGGAGTGAGCATCGGTGATTGAATTTTTAGACTGCCGGGGAATCCTTTCACCGAAAAAGAAAGTTACTTTGCAACAAAAAAACGACGTACATGCGACAGATACACATACAACTTGCACTCTTATTCTCTTTTTGTTCTGTCGCAGTTCAAAGTGTCTCTGCTTTTGATTCGAGATTCTCTATGGATGAATACATCGCCACGCTCAAGATGAACTTTTGTCAAATGGGCACATTAAATGATACGATGGTTTGCAAACCCAAAGATTGGGAGAGAATTTACCGCTCGCCTGTAGTTGGGATGGACAATCGCTTTGATGTGTGGGCAAATTCACAAGACGGAACGGTGGGCATCAGCATGCGCGGCACCACACCTCGTGCCATCAGCTGGATTGAAAATTTCTACGCGGCTATGGTGCCCGCTATAGGGCAGATGAAAATCAACGATTCTTTGTATTTTGACTATTGCTTCGCCGAGAAAAAGGATGCTGCCGTGCACATCGGTTGGACCTATGCCCTAGGCGCAATGCATAAGGATTTGTTGCAACAAATTGAAGTGCAGTATGAAAGTGGGGCACGAAACTTTTTGATTTTTGGTCACAGTCAAGGCGGTGCATTGTCCTACTTGTTTTATGCCTATACGCACTACTTACAAAAGTCTGGCAAGCTCCAGCGAGACTTGCGTTTCAAAATGGTCACGAGTGCTGCGCCGAAGGTTGGCAACATTCACTTTGCGTATGATTTTGAAACCTACACCGCGCTTTCATGGGCCTACAACGTAATCAATCCCGAAGATTGGATTCCGCTCATGCCGTTTGCCGTCCAAACCACAGAAGACATGACCCCCACGCAGCCGTTTAATTTTATCAAGCAAGGTCTCAAAACTCAAAAACTACCTCAGCGATTGGCGCTTTCTTTCATGTACAACTCCATGAACCGCAAAAGCAAGAAAGCCAGAAATGCCCTGATAAAGAATTTGGGGAAAAGAGTAGGCAATCAAGTACGCAAAGAACGACCGCAATTCAAGCAGCCGGATTTTCATCACAGCATTAATTACTGTCGTGCAGGCAACATGGTGATTCTCGAAACCACCGAAGCCTATTATCAAAGGTTTCCACAAGTCTCAGACGACATATTTGTGCACCACATGATGGCACCTTACCTCTTCTTGGCTGAGCAAAATCGCTCAAAATTCCACTAAAAAAGCTCGATTATCCCTTAAAATCGACCGTTTACTCAACAAATCAACCCTTAAACTTCTTTTAATAATTCGGTTTGCATAACTAATCTATCTTTGTAGTGTCAAAAGCGTTTCCGTCATGTGAACAGATTTTGATACTCGTTTTTTCATAATTTTTGGTTTTAGGTTTAGGTTGAGAAAGGATGTGAATACGATCACATCCTTTTTCTTTTTATCCGGGTCCTGATTTTTTTACAACCACCGAATCCGCACAGAATCACTAACTTTGCGCCACAAAATTTTGCCATGAGCCAAACATTAAATTCCATTGAAGAAGCCATTGCTGATATCAAAGCCGGGAAAGTTGTAATCGTAGTTGACGATGAAAATCGGGAGAATGAAGGAGACTTCATTGCCGCCGCTGAAATGGCCACTCCGGAGATGATTAATTTCATGGCCACGCATGGCAGGGGCTTGATTTGTACTCCGCTCACCGATCAGCGCTGCGATGAATTGGGTCTGGACTTGATGGTAAGCAACAACACCGTTTTGCACAACACGCAATTCACTGTTTCCGTGGATTTGATCGGACAAGGCTGTACCACGGGAATTTCGGCGCACGACCGAGCAAAAACCATTTTATCGCTTGTGAATCCAAATACGCGACCTGAGGATTTGGGTCGTCCCGGGCATATTTTTCCGCTCAGAGCACGCGTTGGTGGGGTATTGAGAAGAGCCGGACACACCGAGGCATCCATCGACTTAGCGCGATTGGCAGGGTTTCAACCGGCAGGAATATTGGTAGAAATATTGAATGAAGACGGTTCTATGGCTCGCCTACCACAACTTTTCGAAGTTGCGAAGCGCTTTGATTTGAAAATCATTTCCATCGAGCAATTGATTCAATACCGTCTGCAACATGAAACACTGATCGAGCGCTTGGTGGACGTAAAAATGCCTACCAAATTCGGCAACTTTGAACTTGTGGCCTACCGACAAATTACCAACGACCAAGAGCATTTGGCGCTGATCAAAGGACAATGGGAAGAGAACGAGTCTGTGCCGGTTCGTGTGCACTCCTCTTGTATCACGGGGGATATCTTCGGTTCCTGTCGCTGCGACTGCGGACCGCAATTGCAAAAAGCCATGGAATTGATTGAGCAAAATGGAAAAGGCGTTATCGTTTACATGAATCAAGAAGGCAGAGGCATCGGTCTAATCAATAAATTGAAAGCCTACAAATTGCAAGAGCAAGGCTTAGATACCGTAGAAGCCAACATTCAGCTTGGTTTTAAAATGGACCACCGCGATTATGGCATTGGTGCTCAGATTTTGCGTGACTTGGGCGTCAGAAAAATGAAACTGATGTCGAACAATCCAACCAAACGTACGGGTTTAATCGGCTACGGTTTAGAAATTGTGGACAATATTCCCCTGGAAATTGAAAGCAACGAACACAATGAACTTTACCTCAAGACCAAACGCGACAAAATGGGTCATAGCCTGACCGGTCTTAAAAAATCCTGACAAATTAGCGCAATACATTGCAGGCGCGCTCCAAAGCGTGGTGCAGGGCATCCACTTCTTCCAAGGTATTGTAGAAAGCAAAAGAAGCCCGTACTGTTCCGGGAATTCCGAAATAATCCATGATGGGTTGCGTACAGTGGTGGCCTGTGCGCACTGCGATGCCTTGCTTGTCCAGCAAAACGCCCAAATCAAACGGGTGAATACCATCTATCAGAAAAGAAATCGTCGCAATTTTATCCTGAGCGGTTCCGAAAATTTTGAGTCCTTCTATGGTTTGCAAGCGCTCGGTAGCATAGTCGCGAAGTGCTTTTTCATGTTGCATGGCACCCGCCCAATCCATGGTATTCAGGTATTCAATAACCAAACCCAAACCGATGCCACCGGCGATATGCGGTGTACCTGCTTCAAATTTATGCGGTAAAACGTTGAAAGTCGTTTTCTCAAAAGTAACGCGATCAATCATATCACCTCCACCGTGGTAAGGCGGCATTTTATCAAACAGTTCAGCTTTGCCATACAAAACACCCGTGCCGGTTGGAGCAAAAATCTTGTGACCGGAAAAAACCAGAAAATCACAATCCAAAGCTTGCACATCAACTGACTGATGTTGAATACTTTGACAAGCATCCACAAGAACCCGTGCCCCCACTTTGTGCGCCTCTTCAATCATGAATTTGATGGGATTGATGGTCCCTAAAGTATTCGAAACGTGTACAATTGAAAGCAATTTCGTTTTTTCGTTCAACAACTTCTGAAAAGCCTCCAAATCCAGCGTTCCGTCTTCATGCATTGGAATTACCCGAAGTACCGTACCTCTTCGCTCACAAAGCAGTTGCCAGGGCACAATGTTGGCGTGATGCTCCATGTGGGAAATCACAATTTCGTCACCGGCTTGAAGCAATTCTCCAAAAGAAAAAGCAACCAAATTGATACCTTCCGTAGCGCCTCTTGTGAAAATAATTTCCTTGTCGCTGGGCGAATGGATAAAGTCAGCAACAGTTTTTCTGGCTTGCTCATAGCGGTCGGTGGCCTGCTGAGACAGATAGTGAACCCCCCTATGGATATTCGCGTTTTCCGACTTGTAGTAGTTTGTCAATCCATCTATAACCGCGTTTGGTTTCTGCGATGTGGCGCCATTGTCCAAATAAACAAGGGGCTTGTTGTAAATCGTTTGATTCAGAATGGGAAAGTCTTGGCGAATTCGGTGAACGTCGAAAGGTGTCATTGCAGTGAAGTAAGATTTGCAAAGTTAGGGAATACAATGCCTTAAATACGTTATAAAGGGCAATTTGTTCAGGATTAAAAGGACTGTTAGATGCATCAGCGCCGATGTGAGACTGCATCTGTTGTATGGACTGTCTCAAGCGCATCGAAGTAGACATTAAACGTACGATTTGACTAATTTTAGCGGCAGAATTTTATGTACATCCTCGATAAAGAATTATGGTTTCCTCCGGTGGAAATGGCGAATCCCGACGGCATTTTGGCAATCGGTGGTGACCTATCTGGGGAGCGACTCCTCTTGGCTTATCGAAATGGAATTTTTCCATGGAACAACCCCGGTGAAATGCTGCTCTGGTGGGCACCTCCTAAACGTATGGTGGTAGTACCTGAAACTTATTCTCCTCCGAAAAGCATGCGTCAATTCCTGAAAAAATCACCTTTTGAAATCACATTCAACCAAGCGTTTGAAGCAGTGATAACGAACTGTCGCTATGCACCGAGAATTGATCAAGACGGAACTTGGATTGGTGATAAAATTGTAGAATCTTTCACCGAATTGCACCATTTGGGCTACACGAAATCAGTGGAAGTCTGGCTCGAGGGCGAATTGGTAGGAGGCTTGTACGGGTTTGATTTGGGCCATGTATTTTGTGGGGAAAGCATGTTTTCCTTCGTCAGCAACGCCAGTAAATCCGCATTTGTTGCGCTGGTAAATCATTTGAGGGAAAACAACTATGCCTTGCTGGACTGCCAAGTGTACAACGACCATCTGGCTCTTCTCGGCGCTTTTGAAATTGACAGATCAGCGTTTATGCAGATTCTAAAGAACGGAAACTGAACAACCGTCTTTGCTTGAGGCATCAACACGTAAGACTATGATTCCCTCATTGCCGCAACCCTCGGTGCCAAAGGATGGTTGGTTATGGGCTGCAAATTTTCCAAACACAATTCTTGAATCTTGACACCAGATGCAAGCATTTTTTTCTTGTAACCTTCCCAAAAAGCTACAAAAGAATGGTCCAAATAGGTACAATTTTCAAAGTTCAAAATTACAACCTCTGATTTTGCAGCCTCATCCACGGCGCGCTGAAACTTGACCAAATGGGAAAAGATGCCTACACCTTTAATGCGCACTTCAACTGTTGAAGCGTCTTTTGTACTGAGGGAAATTCTCGGTCGAATAAAGTCCTTCAAACGCACACCGCGATATACTTGATACAAAACTTTCACCATTATTCCGAACAAGATGCCGAGTAACAAGTCGGTGAGCAAAGTAACCACCACGGTTGTGATGAAAATACCGCGTTGCTCCCAGCCTAGACGAAATATTTCAAGAATATTTTTGGGTTCAACCAAGTGATAACCTGCAGCAATCAACAAAGCCGCCAATGCACTGTTCGGAATCATTTCGATGAAGGGAATGAAGAATGCCATGGCAAGGAGTAAAAATAAGCCGTGAAAAAAATTCGACCATTTAGACTTTGCACCAAAGTTCATGTTGGATGAGCTCCTCACCACTTCCGAAATCATGGGCAATCCGCCGAGCAACCCGGATATAACATTTCCGAAACCCAACCCAATCAAATCACCATTCACGTCGGCACGTCTACCTGTTTTGTTTTTGCTGTCTATCGCTTTAACGGTTAGCAAAGACTCAATGGAACCCACCAATAGCAGCATGATTACAAATTTCCAAAACAACCACGACCCCACAGCACTAAAATCAGCGTGCAGTCCAAATTCACCCCAAAAATCACCAATCTCCACAAACGCATGATTTGCTGTCAGTCGATCCAAACCCATGAACACGGATAGCGGAACAAGCAGAACAAGCAAAATCAAAGGCGCCGGAATTCTTTTTGTCCATTGACCCGGCAAGGCAGGAAAACCAAAGACGACCAGCAGACCCAGAATACCAAGTGCGGCTATTTGCCACTGCGCCTGAGCCACAAATTCTGGAATAGCGTAGTACAACATGAGAGGTCGACTATCCTCAACAGCGCTTGGATCAACACCCAACAGCACCGGAATTTGTTTGGCAATGATAATCAAACCGATAGCTGCTAACATGCCTTGAATTGCGGTATGCGGGAACAAATTGGATACGATACCAAACTTAAATACCCCGAAAAGCATTTGAAAAACTGCCATCACCGCAACAGCTGAAGCAGTTATTTCCCAGCCCTGGGTATCCCCTCCAAAAGTCGCTACCGAGGCCGCGCAAATCGTAATTAATCCGGCTGCAGGACCTTTAATACTCAAATCGGCGACCTTAAAAAATACGGTTGCTATTCCACCAATGATTGCAGAAAGCACACCCATCGCGGCAGGAAAACCACTCGCCTTGGCTATACCCAAACTCAAGGGCAGGGCAATCAAAAAAACTAAAAATCCGGCAAGTAAATCCGATTTCCAAACCGACTTCACAACCTTCTCCGAAATTTGATCCTTGACCTCCATGAAAAAAGAGGCCTAAATTAACGCATTCCTTGGATTTTTATACCTCACGTAAAAAGACTTCAGATTTATCCTACTTCAGCGCAAAACGACACGGACTTGAATTGGAATTAGGATTTCAATACACGTGTAGCAAGTGGATGTGCGGATACCGGAGTCATTTTTTCCAATCCAACGAGCGTCATCACACCGCCTTCGTATTCGTAGTCGCGTTTGTAATAATCAACAAAAGCCATAAAGGAGTGGTCGACCAATTTGCAATCTTCAAAATTCAAGGTAATACTGCCCTTCCTTGGCTGTGCATCAAGCAACTTGTGAATTTTCACCAAATGGCTGAAAACTGCGGCATCGTGAATGGCAATTTCAACAGCATCGCGATCCGATTTCTTCACATCTAGGCGAGCCTTGAATAATCGTGAGAACTTCACGCCGCGCGCGATGTGGAATATCATTTTCACCACAATACCAGCAAAAATACCCAGCAACAGGTCCTCAGCCAAAGTGATGACAATCGTTGTCAAGAAAATCGCCAATTGCTCTCTACCTATTTCAAAAGTATGAATGAGCGCTTTCGGAGAAGCAAGACGATAGCCCGCGTAAATCAACATAGCAGCCAAAGCCGAATTGGGAATCATTTCTATTACCGGAATCAACAACAACATGGCAATCAAAAGAAAAAAGCCATGAAAGAAGTTGGACCATTTGGTTTTAGCGCCAAATCCAATATTTGTCGAACTTCTTACCACCTCAGAAATCATGGGCAAACCACCTAGTAAACCGGCCAGCGTATTTCCAGCACCTTGCCCTACCAAGTCGCCATTGTAGTTCGAATGTCTTTTGTAAGGATCGAGGTTGTCCACCGCCTTCACCGTGAGCAGAGATTCCAAGGAACTCACGAACAAAAACATGATGACATATTTCCAAAATGTAAAAGTGCCAATAGCTGAGAAATCAGCATTTATGTTCAGGCTGCCCCAGAAATCACCGATAGTCACCAAGGAATAGCCCGGCTCTGTTTGCTTAAAGTGCCAAATCATGGTCATCGGAACAGCCACCAGCAGCACAATCATCGGCGCGGGAACCTTTTTAAGAAAGTTGATTTTAAGCAAAGGCAAGCCAAACATGATGATTAACCCAATGATTCCAATTGCCGCAATGTGCCAGTGTGCATTAAAAACAAATTTTGGGATGTCCATCAGCAGTTCAATGGGTCCTTCTCCGGCGTAAAGTGTGGGGTCATCACCCAAAAGCACAGGGATTTGCTTGGCGATGATTATTAGACCGATAGCAGCCAACATACCATGCACCGCGGTATGGGGGAAGATATCACTGAGCGAACCAAACTTTAAAAAACCAAAGAGCATCTGAAACAAAGCCATCACTACAATGACAGCGGAAGCTGTATGCCAGCCTTGTTCATCGCCACCAAACTCCATCACTGCAGCAGCTGCGATCGTGATTAAGCCGGCAGCCGGACCTTTGATACTGAGCTCGGAAACCCTGAAAAACACCGTAACCAGACCGCCAATCATGGCTGTGAGCACACCCATGGCAGCCGGAAAACCACTGGCTTTGGCGATTCCCAAACTCAAAGGTAAAGCCAATAGAAAAACAAGGAAGCCCGAAACCACATCGGTTTTCCAAACCTTGCTGAAACTGAAAGACGAATTTATTTTTGAAGTATCCATGACAAAATTTATAAAGTGGTTAAATGATTCGGTGAATTAAAGTTTTTTTCCTGTGAACCCAAAAACACGCGGGCATAAATGCGTATGATGACGATGCCGTTGAAGATGAAAATTAGTGCAACCAAAGTTGCCAAAAGCCATTGACTGTCTTCGATGTGGGAAAGCAGTAAATCCTCGCCGAGAAATGTTGTGGTAATTGGAAAACCGGAGAGGCCCAAGGCTGCGAGAAGAAATGCAAAGGCTAGATATTTGTATTTGTTTACCAAACCGCTGTATCGACTTAAAGCGATGGTCGCTCTTGTTTTGCGCTCCAAATAATACAAGATTGCGAAACCTATGCCGCCGCTTATTACAATGCCACTCAGGTAAACCGTTGTTTCCACCCAATTCAAATGGTGATTGAGTGTGATGGCCATATCGAGCACGAAATGCACCGCAACGAGCAAAAGCCAAGTGACTTTCGCGTTCGACTTATCGGCATAAGCCCGTGCTACCAAGGTAAGCGCAACAAAACTCAGCACAAGCGCCGCACTTTGTTCAATCACACGGTCTAAGGTTCCAAAACCATGCTGCGCTATTAAAAATCCTAGCACATAAAGTAAGAATACCATACCAACGTAAACCCATAAATTCAATGCCATGGTCAATTTTCCGAGCTTTTTCAGCGGGTTGAAAAGCATGAAATATTGCATCTTTTCCATATTCCATTCTTTCAAAGAAAGCATATTGATGGTTGTGCTCCATTTCGAAATATTCGCTTTTACCGGCTTCTGATAATTGTAGAATTGCTCGCGAATTTGATAAGTCGCCACCGAAGGAGATATCAGCAACTGGTAAGACCTGAGGAACGCGTTACCCATAAAATGAATCAAGGCAAGCACCTCCAATCCCAAAGCAATTTCAGTAAAAATCAAACCAATTTGCGCCGACGAACTGTACGCGATTTTTCCCTTGATGGTCGATTGCACACGAGCCGTGTAATTGCCAACAATGAATGTGATGAGTCCAAAAGCACTTATGATTCCGCGAACCCAAATGTGATTTTCCCAAATCGGATGCGTTCGCAGCAACAAAAATGCCCCCAAATGGACAGACAATGCCCCGTAGAAGATGGCACTTGAAGGCGTGGGACCTTCCATAGCTCTGGGCAACCAAGAGGCAAAAGGCCATTGTGCCGATTTGGCCAAAGCCGTAATCAAAATCATCATGGAAATGAACAAAGTCGCACCTGCATGTTCGGTCAAGATGTGTGTAATTAAATCCATATGCAATTGCGCAAACAGCACGTTTTGATGCAACAAATGATGCCCTGCCCAAATGGTCATCAATAGACCAATGTCGCCAATGCGATACACCGAAAAAACCTTTACCGCATTCTTCACAGGCAAATAACGTGTTCGGTAAAAGGCAATCAGTAAGAAGGAGGAAAGTCCCAAAAATTCCCATCCAATGAACAGCGTGCCAAAATTTCCGGACCAAATCGTGATTACGTAGGCAAACCAAAAGAACAAAATGGTGCTGTAGAAGCGTTTGAATCCTTCCTCTTTGTGCATGTAAAGCCTGGAATAAGCCACCACAACAAAGGTGAGCAAGACACCGGTGAGCAGGAATACGGCGGTTATCCTATCGAAAAAGAAATCAATGTAGAAATCAAAATTTGGCTCTTCAAATAGTGAAATATCCCTCAGGTTAATGGGTACAGCGCCATTGAACAACCAAAAGCCGGTAAATGCAAGTGCATAAAGCAACTGAATGCCTAAACTCATCAGTGCCAAATTTCCAATCGCTTTTTCCTTATGCTTAGGAATGAACAACAAACTTAAAAATGAGAGCAAAGGAATCAGTATGATCAAATGAATCAGGGTACTCATAACGCTACGGATTTTTCAGTGTGCAAAGCCACAGGTTCATATAATTCAAAACCATCGCCTTGAAAACGGTAGATTTTTCTGGTCTCGGGATCAATGGCAGTAAAAAGAACCCATTGATTACGCACCCATTCCATGAGTTTTGGATGCTCATGCAAAATCTCCAGAATTATGCTCGTTTTCTGCTCGATAATAAACAGCAAGCGTGAAGGCTCGTGTATTTCAATCATTTGACTGGGTAAGCCCGGACGCAAATCATCTTCAACCCCATTGGTGACGGCAAACAAGCCCAACACATTGTGCGGCAACTTGGTGCCGGCTCCGTATTTTTGTTGGTCCGTTCTTGAGAAGAAATACTCCAAATTGATACCTCCACACACCGGTATTGCTGCTGAAAGTATCATTTTCAAACTGCTCCCATCAGGGTCTTTGCTTGGATCATAAGAGTTCAAAAACGCGCGTTTGTCCAAATCCAAATGTTCGAAAACAGCGGGCATCCCAACAATGCAAAGTGCATTGTCCGTGTGGTTCCATTCCGGACGCGGTTCAAAGAGCGATTTGGATTTTTCAGCCAACAACTGATGCTTTTTGTGTGCACCTAATTCCTGATCAATCAAATCAAAACGGTTGGCTCGCTCGTCAGCATTTCTCAACAAGGCCTCTTTGAACGAAGTTTTGTACAAGGCATGTGCATCGCGTTTTTCAGCAGGCAAATCTTTGTCAAAATAAACGATTTCATCGCAGGTCGTGTCGTGCAATGCGGCCACAAAAACGGTCTGCTCAGGAATTTTTATTCCCCTCGCATTCAACGCTTTGCGAACCTCAGGTTTGTTGGCCATGTAAGAAAATGCACGCGCATTCACCGAACCCGGTCTTCCGCAACATGCACCACAATCATAACCCGCGTAATAAGGATTATTCACCGAGGAAGCCCCATGGCCCACGATGTAAACAATTGGTGCAAAATTCTCCGTCAATCCAATACTCTTGAGTACATTGAAGACCCGCGTGGTCATTTCTTCAACGGTAAATCCAATCTGCAGTCCATCAGCAGATTCGCCGGTGTAATCTATGGTCAAATCAGCATTGGGATGCACGTGGTTGGTGGCACGAATAGCGAATGCATGGTCGGCGGGTTTGAATGTACCCAATGCCAATTTGATGATAGACCAGAATCCGAGGGTCATTGAAGTGACCATGCCGAGCACCGGAGAATGTGAGTAGTTTGAGAAATGTGCATCCCTCTTATGGGCTTTTTTCTGTCCGAGCTCTCGAATGAGGTAATTTGGGTTCACAGGATCCGGACAAGATTTGGTGTATTGTTGGGCACCGTAGGGTTGGTAGTAAAATTCAACACCAAAAAATCCGGGTGTACCGTAGGACGTACTTTTGGGATGCACTGCAGCCAAATGTTTGCGAAGCGAAACGCAGCGATCGTCGATGCAAAACACTGCTTGAAAATCTTTTTCTTGCACGCTTTCGACAGCTAATTTTTTAGGCAAATTACCCAAAATGCGATCAAAATAAGTCCATTCGAGCGCCTCTTGCCAAATAGACAAGAGCACCCATTTTTCATGAGGTTCATCCTGAAGAAAATGAGTGTACCCGGGCAAATCCGAAGCCTGTGGAGCACGAAATTCGTTGCCGTGAACACCCGAAATTGCATCCCATTCCAAAAGCAATTCGAATATAATCATTTCGCTCAGGGAAATTTTCTTGGGTTCGATGAGCGTTTTCGGCGTAGATTCAACCACAGCTACAAATCCTGACCAACCGGGATGGGTCATTTGTTGCTCAAAAAGGTACTGCGTGAAATGAGCGTCCACACCTACAATTTTCTCGAGCATTGCCGGAATAGATGGTTTTTGCGCCATTAGCTTTGACGTTTCCCGATTTTCAAACAAACTGAGTTTTGAATTCGATTCGAGGAAAATCAATGCATCAAAAAAATCCATTTCCTGCGGGAAAATATTCTCCAAGTGAATGCCTTGATCCAAATAGGAAGCCACAATTCTGTACAATCTGGGCTGGATGTATTTTCTCAGATTGATGCCGTAAAACTTCTCAATAGCCGCTCTTACTGATGCGAAATTGGGTTGGATTTCCGATGGGTCTTTGTAATTGAACAATTGAAATAAAAGCTGTTCCTGTTGGGCAACATCGCTGTATTTTCTTTCCACAATATGTTGGAGAACATCTTTGGATATTTTTCCATTGAAATACAATTTTCGGTATTCCTCAAAGGACAAATAAGTTTTTGCACCCAACCATAAACTGGCTTGTCTACAGGCATCGTGAAAATGCTCTTGCTGCAAAGCGTGCAGAGGATTGTGGTGCACAAAATCTTTAATGGCAGCCTGAGCGGGTAAAAAATGTTTTATCAGTGATAGTGCTTCATTCTCTTCAAAGCGGTCGTGGTTTAAGGTCATAATAAAAATTTGAATGGTTACTAAAAATGTTGTTAATCAACATTTAGCACAATCAAACTTCCATTGATGATGAAGCGAAAATTTAGACCTTTCTGTCCTGTGCATTTTGCTTTGCTTCAGGGCTTCAAAGGCAATTTGAATAGTATCATTGTAATAAGAAACATGAAAAGCTGTCAACCTTGCAAAACCGATATCGTCACCAGAACAAAATATTGGATGAAACTCATGCTCTTTTTCCTCGTTCTCTTGAATTCGCTCTGTATTCTGAGGCGGAAGGAATTTGTGAGAGGCATCTTGAAACCCGGGATCGCAAAGTTCTGCTACAAAAGCGTGACAGTCTGATGCCTTGTAAACCTCTAAAGACCCAACGGTATCAGCGTGAACAAAAACTGTGATGAGTAAGCTCCAGAAAATAATGATGACGACTCTAGACAAGTACAAAAGAAATTTTTAAGCAAATGTATTTTCATTTTTTAACGCACTATTGACTTAACAAATATTTAAGCCAAAACTTGACAAAAGTCATGTTTTCTTATTCCTTAAAAAATCCATTTACAATTCGATTTTACATGCTTAACCCGATACATCAACATGCTGCTTCAGCAGAGAAATGTCATGCTTTTTATTAACTGAACATTAAGTTATTTCACTGAAGATTACACCGACGAATAATTGACTTACTTTTGTCCGGTTTTTTGGTTCGCTCGTCGAACCGGAAACGAACTTATCACCCGTCTATGAATATACTTTACACGTCTTTCAAAAGGACAACAACCTTCAAAGTTTGTGTCATCCTCCTTTTGTTTTTCATTCCTTTCCTTTCGTTTTCTCAAACTGAAACCACACCTCCGGATTCTTTGCAAACCGCGCTAAAAGATTCATTACAAAACGTGCCGGTGCGAGTTCCAATTCTCAATATTTCTGATGAAGATGACCAAGATGGCGGCGGGCAAGATGTGGCCGGATTGCTTCAATCGGCGCGAGACGTGTACACCGCAACAGCAGGTTTCTCATTCGGCGTAGCACGCTTTAGAATTCGCGGTTACGATGCTTTGAACACGACAATACTCATCAACGGTATTCCCATGAACGACATGGAAATGGGGCGTCCGATATGGGCCAACTGGGGAGGTTTGAACGACGTAACAAGAAACCAAACGACAAATGTTGGATTGGCTGCAGAGCGAGAATACTTTACCGGTATTGGAGGCTTCTCAACCATCAGTGCGCGCGCTTCAACTTTGAGAAAAGGAACACGATTCTCTGTGGCTGAAACGAATCGTATGTATCGACATAGAATCATGGTCACACATGCCACCGGAATGATGAGCAATGGATGGGCATTTGCAGCCTCATATTCCAGACGCTGGGCACAAGAAGGTTACGTAGATGGAACCTTCATGGATGCGCATTCCTATTATCTCGGTATAGAGAAAAAGTTCAACAGCAAACACAGTATTGGTTTGGTGGGCTTTGGTTCGCATAGCATTCAAGGCCTTCAAAACCCGGTATTTCAAGAAATTTACGACTTGGTTGGCAACAATTTCTACAACCCGAATTGGGGCTACCAAAACGGTGAAAAAAGAAACTCGCGCATCCGTAATGTGCACAAACCAACAGCCATTTTAACCCACTACTTCAAACCCACAAAGACCCTTGAAATCACAACTGCGGCCTATGTAAATGGCGGTCGCGGTGGAACCACCCGATTGAACTGGTATGAAGCAGCCGACCCCAGACCCAATTACTACCGCTATTTGCCAAGTTTCTTCGACGAGGGAACATTCCTGCACACACAGGCCTTGAACAATTGGCAAAACGATATCAATACGCAACAAATCAACTGGCACGCCTTGTACAATGCCAACCGCAACAACTTGTTCACAGTGAACAACGCCGATGGCATCGCAGGCAACAATGTGACCGGAACTCGCTCCAAATACATTGTTGAAGAAGTGAGAAATGACCACGTGCAATATGGATTCAATTCCTTCTTCACGAAATACTTCACGCCGACCACAATATTGTCAGGCGGAGTTAACCTAAACATGCACAGAAGCCGAAACTACCGTCAGGTAAACGACCTTTTGGGCGGAGATTTCTGGATTGATATCGACCAATTTGCTGAACGCGATTTGCAAAATCCCGACCTTGCCGTGAATAACGTGGATCGCCCAAATGCATTGATCAAACAAGGTGATGTTTATGGTTACGATTATTTCAACCACATTCAGAGACACAATGCTTTTGCGCAAATCGAGCACGAGACCGCCAAGTTTGCCACCTATGCCGCAGTGAATTATACATTCACACAATACTACAGAGAAAGTAACATGCGAAACGCAAGATTCTTCGACCGCTCATTCGGCGAATCGGAGAAGGCAGTGTTCAATACCGGTGGCGTTAAAGCTGGATTTACTTACAAAATATCTGGACGGCAATACGTGTCTGCGAATGCAGCCTGGATGACCCGCGCACCGCTTATGAGCAATGTGTTCATTTCACCAAGAACAAGACACGACATACTACCGAACATCACCACGGAAAAGGTTCAGTCGTACGACATCAACTACATCGTGCGTTACCCAAGATTCCGAGGAAGAGCCACCCTTTACCACACCACTATTAAAGACCAAGTTTGGATGCGCAGTTTCTTTCACGAAGAATACCGAAACATTGTAAACTACTTCATGACAGGTGTAAACACGCTTCACCAAGGATTTGAATTCGGTGCAGAATGGAAAGCCACCTCAACAATCAATGTGACCGGTGTTTTAGGAGCAGGGTACAGCCTGTACAATTCCAGACCGGTGGCCACGATTTCCCGCGACAACAGCGCTGAATTGCTTGCAGAAAACAAAACGGTTTATTTAAAAAATTACCGCTTGGGTGGTATGCCACAAACTGCGGCCGGAGTAGGTATGCGTTACAACTCACCAAAATTCTGGTTTGTAGGCTTCAACGCCAATTATTTCGACCACATCTATCTCGATCCGAATCCAGAGCGCAGAACCGAGGAAGCGGTAGCACCATTTGTTGAATCCGACCCGCAATGGAAAGACGTTGTACGCCAGGAGCGCTTAGACCCCGGATTCACCATTGACGTGTATGGTGGTAAATCATGGCGTTTGAAAAAAGGCTACTTCGTCAATTTGAATTTGAGCGTCAACAACATTTTAAACAACAAAAATTTCCGCGTAGGAGGTTTCGAGCAAATGCGCTTCGTGCCTACCGACCTCGACCGTTTTCCACCTATGTATTCTTACATGTTCGGAACCACTTTTTATGCCACAGTATCCATCAGTTTATAATCTTCAATCCTTATGCATAGTTTCTTTAAATCCATCTTTTTCGTAGTCATCTCAACCGTTTTGGTTACCTCTTGTGTTAAAAAAGAGTGGGATGAACCGCCTGTTGCCACAATTCCTGTTGGCCAAATTTTGACCATTCAGGATTTGGTGGACACCTTCAACAATGTGCCTATCAAATTCGATCAAGATTTTTCTTTGTTCGGTGTGATTACTGCCGATGACAAATCCGGTAATCTTTACAGAAATTTCTACCTGCAAGACAATTCGGGCGCCATTTTGCTTCGCACACTCTTCTCCGGTGGATTGACAGAAGGCGACTCTGTGCGTATCGCATTGAAAGGTATCACACTCACTCAGTTCAATGGCTTGATGCAATTGGACTCTGTAAACGTGGACAAAAACGTTATCAAACAAGCCACTCAGCGCTTCATTCAACCACAAGTGGTTACCATGCAACAAGCGCTAACCGACCCGAGTTTGGTAGCCAAATTGATCAAGATTGAAAACGTAGAATTCGCCTCCTCAGAGATCGGGTTGACTTTTGCCAATGCAGCGCAGCTTCAAACTTTGAACAGAAACCTAGTGGATTGCAACGGAAACACCATCATCGTGAGAACAAGTGGTTACGCCAACTTTGCCAATGCAACAATCCCATCAGGCAACGGAAGCATTATTGCGATCCTTGGCACATTCAATTCCACGCGTCAATTGTACATCCGCAGAGTTTCCGAATTGGACATGACCGGAGAACGCTGCACGGGACTTCCCGTAGTTTGTGATCCGGTTACTTCGGTTTCAAATGATTTCGCAACAGCAGTGAACAACATAGATTATGCGGAAGCATGTTGGCAAAACATAGCTACAGCGGGCTCACGCGTATGGCGCGGCAGAAGTGAAACCGGAGCCAATGGTATGCACGTGCAAGCAACAGCATTCGGCAGTGGCGAAACAGTGGAAACTTGGTTAATTACTCCACCTATCGTATCCAATGGTTCAAATACATTGAGCTTCCAGTCACAAACCTCTTTCTGGGTACACAATGGACTTACCGTTTGGATTTCCACGAATTACAACGGTTCAAACCCGAACAGTGCCACTTGGCAGCAAATTCCGGCAACCTTAGCAGGACAAAGTAGCGGAAGCTCATGGGTTGCTTCGGGTACCTTGCCGTTATTCGGCTTCATGCCACAAGGCTACACCGGCAATTTTCATATCGGTTTTAAATACAACGGCAATGGTACGGACGCTACAAGTTCCTACCGCGTTGACAACATAATCATCAATTAATTTTATTTCAACATTAATAGTTAACTATCATGAAAAAAACAGTTTTTTTGAGCGCTGCATTTATGCTTTTTGCTCATATCACCATGGCTCAAGTGTTTTCATCATCATTTGAAAACTGGACCAACAACACCCCTGACGGATGGATGGGTAGTGCCACACACACCACCAGTCTTACCGTAACCCAATCTTCTGATGCACAGCAGGGTTCGTCCTCTTGCCAATTAACCACATCAGGCACAGCGCACCGAAGATTCACCACACAGCCCGTTGCTGTAACAGCTGGAACAGTGTATTCTGTTTCCTTTTACTTGAAAGGTGCAGGTGAAATTAGAACAGGATTGGTGAATGCCCCTTATGGTACTAACGACTACCAAGCCTACAACCCCTACATCCAAGCAACAGGAACATGGACGCAACAAACGCAACAAATTACTGCCAGCGTTACAGGTGATGCACAATTCATTTTCTCAGTGATCAACTCTGCAGCTCCTAACCACATCATGATTGACAACGTAGTAATTTCTACCTCAACCGTAAGTTTGGTTCCGATTTATGACATTCAATACACAACAGCTGCCAACGGTGCTTCTCCCTTGGTTGGTCAGACAGTGACAACCGCGGGCGTTGTGACAGGTGTTTACACCTCTGGCAACAACAATGGCTATTTCATTCAAGACGCACCTGGTGCATGGAATGGAATCCACGTGTTCCAGGGAACAAACACCAACCTTCCTGCAATTGGGAATCAAGTGCAAGTAACCGGTTCGGTGGTGGAATTCAACGGTTTGACGCAGTTGACAGGTGTAACCACAGCAGTTCTAAACCCAAGTGTGGCACAGCCGACTCCAGTGGATATTACTACCCTTCAGTTGGCAACCCAAGAACAATGGGAAGGTGTACTGGTACGCGTGGTTGACGCAACATGTACTGAACAAAATTCAGGCTTTGGCATGTGGAGAATCAACGACGGAACAGGTGATGCCAAAGTGCACAACTTGATGATGAACTTTACTCCTGTATTGAACAACACCTACACAATCGTGGGCGTTGTAAACTATGCTTTCGAAGAATACAGAATTTGTCCAAGAAACTTGAACGACATCAACGGTGGCACCATCGGTACTCAGGAAGTGACCATTCAACAAATTCAATCCACAACCGCTACGGACGGTGCTTCGCCATTCGCCGGTCAAACAGTTACAACCCGAGGAATTGTTACTGCAATTTGGCCAACCCAAGGCTTTTTCATCCAAAACGGTTCAGGGCCATGGAGCGGAATCTTTGTGTTCAACACAACCATCAATCCTGCCATGGGTGACTCTATCAAAGTGACCGGTAACGTATTCGAATATTTCGGTTTGACGCAGTTGACCAGCATAGCGCAACATGAAATCATCAGCACAGGAAATGCCCTTCCCGCACCCACAGTAATCTCTACACAAGCTGCCAACACTGAGCAATACGAATCTGTTTTGGTGCGCGTAGAAAATGCAATTTGTACCAACGCCAATGCAGGGTTTGGTATGTTCAAATTGAACAACAGCAGCGCGGACATGTTGGTTGATGACGATGTGTTTGCTTACGCTGCAATCTTGGGCAATGGCTACAACGCACAAGGTATTATGTGGTTCAGCTTCAGCGAATTCAAAATGTTGCCCAGAATGGCCTCAGATATTCAGTTGATTGGTTCTGCATCACTTGAGAATAGTGCACTGGAGCAAGTAGTTGTGTATCCAAACCCTGCACAACAATCCATTTTTGTTGCTAACCATGAAGGAGCAATTAGCATTCTTGACGTACAGGGAAGAACTGTGAAAACACAGACTATCTCTGCGGTAAACAATGAAATCAACATTGAAACTCTGGAATCAGGTGTTTATTTCTTGACCGTCAATGGACAATCTGTTCGCTTCGTCAAAAAATAAATAGCAAATACTGTAAAGTATCAAATCCCGATGCGCTTGGCGAGTCGGGATTTTTTATTTCCCGATTGTCCAATCAAAAAATGGATCAAAACAAAATTCACGTGACCAAAAAATACAATTACCTTTCGCAAAAAAAGTAATCACACAAACTACAATACATCATGAACATTAAGCTATTCGTTACAATCCTCATATTCGGATGCTCACTATCCAGTCACAGTCAAACGGCGAATTCTATCAAAGCTGTGCAAGATGTCTATTTCGACTACCTCAAAACAAAGGATTTCAGAGATATCATATTCAAGGTAAGTCAAAAACTCATTGTTGCGGACCTCAACATGCTTAAACCCTCTAACAAAGTGCTCAATGAGGACGAGTATGTGGACCTGATTAACAAACTGCTCGACGACGAATACAATCCCATTTACTATTATGAAATGGCCGAACATTACAATGCCATCGGTGAATATGACGATGTGGATTACTACTATCAAACAGCGTTGGACCTTATGGATTTGCGTTATTTCAAAAGCAATGAAGACAAGTTTTATGCGCTTCGGGGCTTGCTCAAGATGAATCTCGGTGAAGACAAGCCACTCGATGACTTCGAAAAAGCGCTGGCATTGAATCCGAAAAACGAAATGGCCTCAAAACACTATCCACGTGCGCTATTGAACGAGAAAAACTTCGATGAGATAGATAAAAAACTGAGACAATTATTGAGTGCAGGCGGCGACGAAAAGACCTTGTATTACCATCTGCAATGGAATGAATTGAACAGAATCTCCGATAAACTCGAGCATGCCACAAGACTTTTCACTTATCCAGAAATTCGAACCTTATTTGCCAACTTCCCGCTGCAATCCATCAAAATCAAAGACAAGAATTTCAAAGAACTAGCCGACAATCAATTCAGCATGTACCAACATCTCATCCTTTGGCGCTACTTCTTCATTTTGACACAGCAAAACAAACCTCGGGAGACCAAAAATGAGAAAGCCTTCCAGAAAATGCTCACGAGCCATATCAAACAAACAGAATCCTTAAGGAAGAAAAAAGGTATCAATGATTACCTCTACTACAAAACGTTGGGCTACGATTATCTCTTTTTGAATCAACAAGACAAGGCGCAGATCCATCTCAAAAAGGCACTTGAATTTTTTCCCAAAAACAACCGCGAAGAGAATATTGACGAGGGAGAAATATACAGCGCACTCATTTGCAATGCATCACTGAGCAAGCAAGACCAACAGGTCATCCAATACATCGAAGACTACGAACTCATCGACCTGTGGAACATGCATCCCGAATTTAGAACTTACAAATACATTGCGCTATTAAGGACCAACAACTTGGTTCAAGCCGAATTGTTTGCGTTCGATTACTACAACACTTATTTCTCTGAAATCACAAATCGTTTGGCCATGCTTCTTTATCTTGTCAACCGGGATGATATTGAAGAAGCCAGTTCCATTATTTCCGGACTCAATGAATATATTACCTCGTATCGCGAGCACTACGAAGCACTGGTTGTGTTAGGTGGCGCTTTGGAAGTAACTGGTCAAATTGAAGATGCCAAAACCTTATTCAATCAAGCCAAAGAGCTCAACGCCTCGCAACAATTTTACACAGACGAAAAACAAGCCTTTCACACCAAAATGATGGATGCGGTAAAACTAAGACCCTAATTTCACCAGAGTATTCATTTTCACCTTTTGCTCTGTAGAAGTGACCTTAAACTCGATGGCTGTTTGAGTTTAGTTCTAAAAAATGGAAATTGTATTCCAATAGTTCAATGAACAATTAAATAAGGGCTTATGAAAAAGACAATTATCTTCTTCACATTTGCAGCTGTGATGAACGCCACAGGGCAAGGCGTTTCAGGAACCCACAGTTTCGGTAACGGTTACCAGCACAATATTGACGCTCTACTGTGCTCGGGGAGCAATACCTACACAGTAACTTCCCACAATGAGTTTCACAGCGTTAACTCCTACAAGCCGCCAAAGCTTGCGAAGTTAAACGCGCAAGGAGAAAAGTTATGGGAATTGAGCGCATCACCTGCCATTGGTGAAATTCCCAGCTTGCTCCATATGACAGATGATGGTGCAGGAGGAGCGACCTACATCGTAGGATCTCGCCAGGATTGTGATTACAGCACGTCCTTTCGTTATGCGATGCGGAATGTAGGACCCGACGGCACGATTTATTGGGAACAGCAATGGATTGCTTCATCGAATTCCTCAATAGCCCAATCGCCTTACATTCACTGCTTAACCAGAGATGAAAACGGCAAATACCTCCATCACTTCTCACATAATTCAGGAAACTTCGACACCTCCTCAGTGACCATTATGAATCCCGACGGAAGCATTTACAATATTCTCCACACGGTACAACACAATATGACTGAGGTCCGCATGGGAACGCATTTCTATCTCATTGGGAGCTCAGGTAATAAATTGTACGGCATCGATAACAATGGAGACAATGTAGACAGCCTAACGTTTGAGGAACCGATACGCACTTTCCTGATTTACAACGATATCATTTATGTCTTGACAAAATCAAAACTGTACTCGTGCACGCAAAACTTCACCGCGCTCAACGTGCTTTCACTGAGCCAATATACGCAATTGCTAAAATTCAAACGAGAAGGAAATCAGCTTCTGGCTCTGGCCTATGATGGTTTATACCACGTGCTAACTATTACATCTGATTTACAACTGGGAGCAATAAAAACCATACCTGAGCCTCTACCGGTGCAACCGAACGTGGATTTTAACGCGCAAAGATTGTCCATCGGTCTCGTTGACGATTTGTACATGTGGAACGCATCGCGTATGAAAACCTACGACCTAAATCAAACGCAATCAATTACCACCAACTGGACAGATATTGGAATCAGCGATATCGAAGTCACCGAAATGACTGTTCAGGATATCCCAAACAGTTTTCCAGGCACAAGACGCTTGAGAATCAGCGTTCAAGTGAAACTAACCAATTACGGAGTGCACACTTTAAGTTCTTTCCGCGTGCATTACGCACAAAATATGGGCATCGTTTGCGGCTATTACGGTGTTTCGCAGGCATTTGAAAACTTAAATTTGGCCCCGGGCGCATCCACTTGGTTGAATTTGGGGCTCATTCATGATCAAACCACCTATTTTCAGGCAATCAACGGTGTTTTCCAACACAATCTTTGTGTGTACACCAGTTTTCCGAACAACCACAACGATGAAATCGTAAACAACGACGCCTGCTGTAAAAATGTGATATTCGGCCATGTGGGGCTTGATGAACATGTATCTTCAACGCACGAAAAGCAACTCCTGAGAATTGTGGATTTGCTCGGACGAGAAATCCCATTTAGAACCAATCAGGTGATGATTTATCAATAAACCGACGGTAGTAGTGAAAAAGTAGTAGTCCTAGAGTAGTTCATCTACAAAAGCTATTTTTGCAGCGGTTTTCTGACTAATATCCGTTGATAGAATTAATAAACATACAATCCCGAACGCGAAACAGATTGCTCTTCCAAGCGGAAAATATCGCCATTCCTCAGGGGAGTTTGGTAGCCTTGGTTGGAAAAAACGGCACGGGTAAATCCAGTTTGCTCAAGGCGCTGGCAGGTCTCGACTCCTTGGTGCATGGTGAAATCGCACTGCGCAGGCGCAAATCGGTTCTTCAGACCAATTATTTCCCTTCTGAAACCGTGAGTTATATCCCGGTAAAAATCAATCCTTTTGGAGCCATATCACTGCTTGACTTTGTGTTGTCCGGAAAATCGACCAAGCGCAACTTTTTGGATATACCGACCAAACAAGAAATTGATGAAGTACATGGTCTATTGGAACAATTCCAAATGCATCATATGGCTCAAGACAGTTTTGAGCAACTGAGTGATGGGGAACAAAAATTGGCTCTTATCATGCGCAGCATACATCGCGACTCAGAAGTGCTCTTGCTGGATGAACCGGAATCCTTTTTGGATGTAGGAAATCGAAAAATGATTTTTGAATGGCTGCAGAATCTATCTAAAAAAGGGAAAACAGTCATTTTTTCAACGCACCAACCCGAGCTTGCAGCAAGTTTCGTGGACATTTTCTTGAGCATCGAAGAAAACAAACTACGTGCGCGTCATCCTGAAGAGGTGGAAAGAATTTTGGAAGTGCTCTCTTAGTTCAGCTTCAATTTTTGAATTCGGGTAATCGGCCCGGGGCATTTTTCTTCGTGGCACTTGATACACGCATCGATAGATAAATTGTACAACTCAGTCGCGTTTTCCGGATGCGCGTAAATCTCACGCTGAGTTTCTAAAAACAGTTCCGCGTGACGTTTGAAAAACTCGTCCATTTCCTGATTTTTGGTCATGGAAGCCGTTAAAATCTTTTCAAAGTTCGCAGGAAACTCACCCAAATCTTCTCCTTTTTTGATGCGTTCCTTCAACTGCTCGTTGATGTGTGCCATCTGCTTCATCAGCGAGGCCATTTCTGAAACTTCGTGGGTTACAAATTCTTTGTCCTCATGCTGCGAACAAGAGAATAAAGTCAAGAAAAGGAAGAAGTAAATCGCCTTCATACTACTTCTTAATCAATACACCCGTTGCAACAATGTGTGGCATATACTCTTCAAAGTTTTCGTCTGTGCCTGCGTTATACGCCTGACCAGCATCCTCCGCATAATGACGTTTTTCCGCTTCGCTATCGGATTTCCAAAACGCTTTGCCTTTAACAACGGCTTCGGAGCCCGATGAATTCAATGGAACAAAAAAGCCGTAATCCAAAAAGGTCACACGCGCTACTTCCTCATCGGACAATTCAACATCCATCCAGCAGCCCTTCTTCTGACAAACTGCGTCAATTTTCGTATTGAAAATTACCTCGGCTGTATCGCCGATCTCCAATTTATCGAAAACTGCATTCAAATCAGAGGAACTCATGACCTTACTTTGTTCAAAATTTTCACCGAAAACCTCGAAATTTCCGGAATTAGAACAAGAGGTAGCAACGATTGCTAAACTTGCAAAAGATAGTGCACTGCTGAAAAGATTCATAACCGATTTTTTGGCAAAATTAGAGTTATTCTGCCGCTAGAAAAAGTATCGCCGCGAAAACTGACAAAAATCAAGAATTAGTGACCATTCACATTGCCGTTTACCACACGCTTAATGGCGTCACCTTTGAGGTATTTCGAATTGAAATTAAGAATCAATCCCAAATTGAGATCGGCATGACGCAAATGATTTAACGTTTTGAATACGTGAACATCCTCTATATAATCGACTTTAAGAACATCCACAGATAGACACCCTTCAACAAGTAAATCGATAGAAAATCCTGTTTCCACGAAGCGATTTTTGTAGATCAACGGTAAACGGACATGCTCCTCATAGGAAATGCCCAAGTCATCCAGTTCAATCATCAAGCAAGCCTTATATGTCTTGGCCTCCAGACCAATACCCAATACGCGATGGACATTCAAAGCTGCCCCAATTATAATTCTGGTCAATTCATTAATATCCACAGTGGGCTGGTTCGTTAATATTGCAGCACTTCTCATAACAGTATTTTTTAGTTTTGTTTGACTTCGTAAATCAGTTTAATAAGATACTTTATAGAATCTTTTTCCTCGTAAATAATTTTCTTTTTTTTCTCCTTGTTGTCTTCAAATCGAGCAATCAAGTAAAAATCCGTATGAAACTTTTCAGGCAAGCAAAGCCACTTCAAAAATTTGGACTCTATCGACTTCATTCGTACCTGAACAGCGTCCAAATTCTGATAAGTATTTTGCGGAAAATAGATACTCAATAAAAAACTTTTTAGTTGTTCTTGTTCTGTTAACATGACCGTAAGAATTTCTTGAACCAAAGAAACGTCAATCTTGTAAAAATCCAACAAAACGAAGCGTGACAAAGAGTGGACAAAATCCATACAACTTTAACTTATTGACTTTCAGTTTATTGAACAAACTTGTTACGATGTGTAACACACCAATTCATGAAATTTTTGGAGCGGACAAAATGGGGACAAAGGCTCCAACCAGAGATTCGATTGGTCTTTGTAAAGAACAAACTAGTGTAAAACCTGCTCTTTATCTTAAAAGCGTATTACAAAATCAAGGCAAGACAATGAGCTTTTTCTCCTGAATGCTGCTACCGTTAGTACATTGAATGACATAATTGCCGGGAGTCAAGTCGTCCAGCTGAAATTCATCGTTTACCAATTGCACCATAGTCTCCTTGATGCATCTTCCTGTCAAATCATACAACTTGATTACAGTTCCCGGCGATAGATTATTTATTGTCACAGTACCCTTACTTGGATTTGGATAAACCACCAGCTTCTCGGCTTTCGTCTCAACAAGTGATGATTGATTGCAATTGAGGGCATTCATGTACTCCCAAATTTTGTCATTCATCAAAAAAGGAACTAAGGATCCCGTTGGCTCATTACCCATGCGAATAAGAATCAGCTTTTGACTGGGCACTACATTCAAAAACTGACCATTTTTACCCAAAGCAGAAATCATATCATCTGGTGCGTTAGGCATAATGGAACCCGGAATGGTCAATTGAGATCCAGGAACCATGAAGTTCTGTTTCCCATTAAGCCACCACAAATAGCCATAGCCGCGATTTAAATTTTGCGAGGTATTGACCATAGCTTGAAAATACTGCTGGTCGGTCATCACAGTATTGCCATTCCAAACACCATTGTTCAGTATGAGTAAACCAAAACGCGCCATACTACGAGCAGTACTGAAGAACACCATGTTATCATCCACCTGCGTGAATGAGCCTGTCATTCCGATAGGGTTTTTTAATTTTTGCGTGACAAACTGATTCAGCGTCATACCTGATGCTTGGGAAATGACTTGATCCAATAAGGTGTAAGGACCATTGTGATAGGCCCAACGAGTGCCGGGAGCAGCCAAATATTCCAAGCACTCAGGCAATGTGCAAAACGGATTGGCTACTCCATCGTTCAAACCAGAAGTCATCGTAAGCTGATTTCTAATCGTAATGGCGTTTTCTTGTTCCGGAGTACAGGATGCCCAGCCTGAACCCAAATAATCACTTGTTGCGTCATTGATATCCAAAAGACCTTCTTGTTGGGCCATTCCAATCAAGAATGAGGTAATAGTTTTACCCGCAGACGCCCAGTACCAAAGTGAATTTTGAGTTTGACCGCCAAAATACTGCTCCAAAACAATTTTCCCATCTTTCAACACCATGAATGCCTTGGTGTCTTGGGCTTCCAAAAATTGATACAAACTGTCAATTTTGTTCGGGCACCAGTTCAAGTCGTTGGGACTTATGGTTTCCCAAGAATTGCCGGTGAGGGGTGGGAAATAAAGTTGGGAGCGAACAAACGAAAAAAGGAATAGAACGGTGAATAACGCAACATTTTTCATAACAATAGATTGACAAGTAGTCCATCAATAATCATGACAATTTTGTGCAAACAAGATGACTTTAAGAAAAAAATTACTCTACCTGACTGAGCTTTACCATGTTGGTTTTTCCTTGCTCCTCAATCGGCATCGATGCAATGTTGATTACATAATCTCCCGCCTGAACAACACCATCTTTCTTCAAAAGGTAAATAATATCCGCAATCGTGTGGTCAGTACTCACCATGCGATCGTAGTAATAACATTTCACACCCCAAACCAAGCTGAGCTGGGCCATGATTCGCTTGTTGCTGGTAAATACCAAAATAGGCGATTTAGGGCGCTGAGAGGACACTTTGTAGGCAGTGTAACCGGAGAAGGTCATGGTAATGATTGCTTTAGCCTCAACACGCTGTGACAATCTGCACGCGTTGAAACAAATAGAATCCGAAATAAATCGCGACTGATTTTTCAAAGGCAATTCTTCCTTGTTGTAAATCGTTTCCTGTTTTTCCATTTCAGTGACGATTTGTGCAATAATCTCAATCACGCGCACCGGGAATTTTCCGACAGACGTTTCACCCGACAACATCACTGCATCTGCACCATCGAGCACTGCGTTTGCCACGTCATTCACCTCAGCTCTGGTAGGTGAAATGTTGGTGATCATCGATTCCATCATTTGCGTTGCCACAATGACTGGTTTTGCAGACAACAAACACTTGCGAATCAACATTTTCTGAATGACAGGAACTTGTTCCAAAGGAATTTCAACGCCCAAGTCGCCACGCGCAACCATCAAGGCATCACATTCGGAAATGATGTCGTCTATTTGAGTCAAAGCTTCCGGCTTTTCAATTTTGGCAATCACACGTGCCGAAGACTGGGCCACCAAAACATGGTGTTTCAACTCTATAATATCTCTGGCGCTACGCACAAATGATAGTCCGATCCATTCAACATTGTTGCGAAGAGCAAATTGTAAGTCTAGTAAGTCTTTCTCCGTAAGCGATGGCAAAGAAAGTTTGGAATTCGGGAGATTTACCCCTTTTTTCGACGACAAAATGCCACCGTGAATGATTTTACATTTAACCTCATCCACCGAGTTTGTGCTAACTACCTGAAGCACCAATTTTCCATCATCCAACAAAATTTGTTCGCCGGATTTTACGTCTTTAGGAAGGTCTTGGTAATTGATAGAAATTCGCTCGGAGGTACCCATTACTTTGTTTACAGTAACGACGATTTCATTTCCTGAAACCAGTTCAACACCGTTATTCTCTACCTCATGAATTCTAATTTTCGGTCCTTGAAGATCTACCAAGATACCTACATTGCTGCCCAATTCTTCGTTCAAGGCACGAATATCATCGATAACCTTTTGGTGATCATCATAGCTCCCGTGAGAGCAGTTGATGCGGCAGATATTCACCCCTTTTTGAATTATTTCACGAAGTACTTCTTTGGGTGATGTTGCCGGTCCGATGGTTGCGATAATTTTCGTCTTTCTCATAATGTCGTCTTGAATTAACACGCAAAAGTAAACGTTAAAACGACATTATTGTTTGGATGACAAAAAGTAATGATTTGATAAAATGCCTATTCAAAGACAACCAGTCTGCTCAGCGATTTTGTGTCCTCTACCTTCAATGTGTAAGCAGCGACTACGCCCTCCGCTTGAACAAGCGTTTTGCGTATGGTCTCCGTCGGGTAATGGTGCAATGTGTTTATAAACAACAAGAAATCAACCATTTCGTATTCCGGAACCAATACCTGTCCACTCTCTTTGTTTCTTACCAAAAGATAATTCACCTCGTTTACAGAGTCAAAGAAACCAAATTGCTCGTGGTAAGACAATAAATCACCCTTCTTGGAATAATTAGGGAATCCATTTTCCAGCCGTGCGAGTTGTAAATCGGTAGTTTTGTTGATGCTCCACACCAATCGATAGGCCGGAGCGTGCGAGCACAAAGCCAAAACCTCAAAATCACTGCTGTCTTCGAATTCGAGAAAATGCTTTTTAGTCTTCATTCAATTTCCCCGATTAGAATGAGTGTTTCTTTGGCAGCCAATTGCTCTGCCGCTTTTTTGGAACCGGCTCTACCACGACCGTAAGCAGTAGCTCTGATGCGAACCTCAACCAGATGCTCGGTTTCATTTCCGGCGTTGATTGACTCAAGCACAATGAACTCAATGGCAAACTTGCTGCGTTGTGCCCAAATCATCAACTTGCTTTTGAAATCGATTTCTTCTTCAAGAACCTTGTTGATATCCAAAAATTTCGGAAAAACTGACTCCAAAATACTGGCTCTTGCCTTGGCGTAACCGCCGTCTAAATAGATTGCACCGACGATTGCTTCAAAAGCATTTCCTTGTAGCGATTCCAAATTGATGGGACGTGAGTCGTCGTAGCGCAACAATTTTTTCAAACCAATGCTTTCGCCGAGTTCAGAGAGCGTTCTGCGATTGACCAATTTGGATTTTACTTTCGTTAGATACCCTTCCGATTCTTCAGGAAATTTGAAAAAGACATATTCAGCAACGGCAGCATCCAATACGGCATCACCCAGAAATTCAAGGCGTTCATTGTTGATTTCGGAAGATGCCTTTGTATTTGCAAAAGATTTGTGGGTCAAGGCCTCAACAAAGGGTGTAAGGTTGGTTGGACGATATCCAAAAACCGACGCAAGAAGTTTCACAACATCCTTTTCGTGTTGGTTGAGCTTTTTTCCTGAAAAAATATCGAGTATAGCCACCTTTACTAGGCCTTGAATTTCTTCACAATGATGGATGTATTGTGTCCTCCGAAACCAAAAGTGTTTGATAGCGCAGCATTAACCACGCGCTTTTGTGCTTTGTTAAAGGTAAAATTCAGTTTGTTATCCAGTTCCGGGTCATCCGTGAAATGGTTGATTGTTGGCGGAACGATGTCATTTTTCACCGCCATGATGGTCGCGATTGCCTCAATAGCTCCTGCAGCCCCCAACAAGTGTCCGGTCATGGATTTTGTTGAGGAAATGTTTAACTTGTAGGCATGTTCTCCAAATACAGATTGAATGGCTTTGGTTTCTGCAATGTCGCCAAGCGGGGTGGAAGTACCATGAACATTGATGTAATCAATATCGGTTACCGACAAATTTGCATCCTCCAAGGCAGAGCGCATCACATTGGTAGCGCCCAAACCTTCCGGGTGCGGAGCCGTGATGTGATAAGCATCGGCAGACATACCTCCTCCAACTACCTCAGCATAGATTTTAGCACCTCGTGCCAAGGCATGCTCAAGTTCTTCCAGAATCAAAGCGCCTGCACCTTCGCCAAGCACAAAGCCGTCGCGATCTAAATCGAATGGACGTGAAGCGGTGGCAGGGTCGTCATTTCTGGTAGACAACGCTTTCAATGCATTGAATCCTCCAACTCCTGCTTCGTTTACACTTGCTTCCGAGCCACCTGTGATGAACACATCTGCTTTTCCTAAACGGATGTAATTGAAGGCGTCAACGATTGCATTGGTGGATGAGGCACAAGCGGATACCGTACAAAAATTTGGACCTCTGAAGCCAAACTTGATAGACAAGTGACCGGCCGCGATGTCTGCGATCATTTTGGGGATGAAGAAAGGACCGAATCTTGGAGTGCCATCACCTTGGAAAAAGTCTTTGCACTCATCTTGGAAGGTCTTGAGACCCCCGATTCCTGAGCCCCAGATCACTCCACATCGGTCCACGTTGAGTTTTTCCAAATCAAAACCAGCATCGGCCATAGCCTCTGCTGCAGAGACTATGGCGTACTGTGTAAATTGATCAATTTTTCTTGCTTCTTTGCGGTCAATGAAATCCTCTACGTTGAAGTTTTTGACCTCACAAGCAAATTGCGTTTTGAATTTAGACGCGTCGAATTGTTGAATAGGAGCGGCACCACTTACCCCATTGATTAATCCTTCCCAATAAGCATTGAGATTATTACCCAGGGGCGTAAGCGCACCCATGCCTGTAACTACAACACGCTTCAATTCCATAAAATTCTGTTCAAATGATTACTTCGTATTCTCTTCGATGTAAGAAACAGCGTCACCCACAGTTTGGATTTTCTCTGCTTGGTCATCCGGAATAGCAATGTTGAATTCTTTTTCAAATTCCATAATCAACTCTACTGTATCCAAAGAATCAGCACCCAAGTCGTTGGTGAAGCTTGCCTCATGAGTTACTTCAGACTCTTCAACTCCTAATTTGTCAACAATAATTGCGACTACTTTTGATTTAATGTCAGACATGTTTTTTAATTTTTCTATTAATTCTGCGCAAAGAAATAATATCTGAAGCAATTATCAAAATTTTGGGTTCAATTTGTCTGAAAATTAGCAGTCGATTGAGGGCGTATAACCAACCACAAGGAGAATTGTATTTTACTGATAATCAGACAATAAAAATTAATAGAAAAAGAATATTCAATAAATAATCAGGTGCTTTTTTGTTTTCAACAGTTGAACCGCGAATCAAAGCGAAAGAATAGACTGCAAAATTTTCTGCAACACTCTTGGACGTTCCAAATGGCTCATGTGACCACAATCCGGAATGACATAAAAATGATCGGGATTCCCGAATTCATTCCAGACTTTTCTTGCTTCAACGTTTGGAATGAGTGCATCGTGGCTCCCCTGAATAAAAAAACTTCGATCTTTATTTTTTGCAATTGAATCGAATTTCGCTGTTCGGTTACGCATGGCAAGTGCACCATGAACGATGCCCTCATTGGACATACCTTGCGCCATAACCACCAATTTCTCTATTTGCTTCTGGTGTTTGACTTTATCTTTGAATAATAAAGGAAGAGACTCACGCAAAAACAAATTCTTGCTTCTTTTGACCACTTCCGCCACACGCTCTCTATTGGTTTTCCGCTCCGGACTATCTTCCCAAATATTCGAGTGTAAAAGAAGGAGTTTTTCCAATTTCGGATCTTTTTCCAGCATCAATAAGCCAATATACCCCCCCATGCTGTGTCCGACAAGAGAATATTTATGAACACCTACATGCTCTAATGCCGAGAGCACAAACTTCGCGTAGGGTTCTAATCCGGGAGCATCCAATGGGGACCTACTTTGACCGTGGTATGGCAATTCAACCAAGACCGAGCGCCAGGGAGCACGATGCAATGCCAATTTGTGCCATTGTTCATTAGAGAGCAAATACCCATGTAAAAAAACAACTGTGTTTTTGTCGGAAGTACCGTAAATGATCTGAAAAGACATGGCCTAGCTTTGGATTTTTGAATTACTACAATCCGAGTTTAGTGAGATCTATTCGCTTGTTGATTTTTAGATTTTCGTAAATGACGCGCAAATGATATTTGACCGTATTCTCCGAAATGAATAAAATCTCTGCAATTTCTTTATTCGATTTCCCTTCTTGAACTAATTGAATAACCTCAAGTTGACGTTCGGAGAAACCGAACTGACTTATATCCGTTTTGATATTCGGTTGGTTTTCTATTTGTTCGGATAAACTTTCTACGGTAGATCTTATGAGCGCATTTTCTTTTTCGACCTTCAATCTTTTAATTTTATTGCTGCGATAAAGCGCTAAACTCGCAAAAGACAAGCCTAAAAGTGATAGAATAACACCTATAAGAACGCTTTTCTCGTTTCGACTTTCGCTTTTTTCCAGCTCATGGGCTTTGTCTTCAAGGTATTTTTCTGCTTCCAAAATTTCGACATTTCGATCTAGCGCATTGTATTGTAAGCTGAGTGAATCATATTGGACTTGATAGAGCATTGCCTTCTCGAAATCTTTAACTTCTTGATAGATATTTTTGATTATTTCGAGCAGATACAACTCATATTTAATATGACCTTGTGAACGAGTTAATTCCAACGCATGAGCAATAAGAGCATCGCGTTTTTCATATTGACCGGATCTGTGATACAATTCGATTTTTTTACCGTGGATGTTGGCTACGCTATTGGGTGCAGACGAGATAATCAGTGACTCCGCTGAATCAAGAAGGTCTTCTGCTTTATTAAACGCTCTGTTGAGCATGCTTATATAGCCCTCTTGCATAATGACCCATGCCTTCACTTTGTCTTCTAAAAATTCAAAATTCGAAACTCTAAGTTCCCTGATTAGTTCACTTGCCTTTTCGTAATTCTGTGTATCAAAATATACAAATGACTTTTCAGCCATGATGGTGCTCTTAATAATCTTGGCATACGCAGTTTTTAATCCATATTCAAGCGCCAAATCCAAATTATAATCGGTTTTTATGTAATTGAAAACACTCTTGTAAGTATGAGCCTTGTAGAGATAACCGAGGTATTTGTCATAATCTGAAGACTTTGGATCATTAATAAAATCAGAAAGAACTAGGATGGATTCGTCGTAATTCAGTTCTGAATTTAATGTTTTTACACGATCATACAACGCTTGTTGCCTTGAAGTAAGTTCGGGCAATTTAGCGTTAGCACCGGCAAAAAAAACGAAATTAAAAAGCAGACAAACAGCAATAATAACACGCATGACGCAAAGCTAGAATAATTCCTTATTCTCCTAAATGAATTTTCTGGTGAATTTGCAGATTAACACGCAACACATTAATTAACAAAACATTGAAAAACAAAACTACCCGATTGGGTAGTAAACATTTGGTAATCACTACCCAATTTGATGGCAACTACGATTGCAAAACTACCCGACAACTACCCTAGAAAAAGAATTCGTTTCAAATTACTTAACTGAGTTTTGCAGCATGAATTTTTTAGCATTAATCTGCGAGCGTTTGTTGAATTTCTTTCGCTTGTATGAAATCAAGAAGAACCAAATGATTAAAACTTGCATTGAAAACAACATACCGCTTACAAAGAACAATATCAGCGAAGTTGCAGAGATTATTCGAACAAATCATAATAGAACAGATTGTCAAAGTTAAACGATGAAATCTGGGCAGAACTTTAAACCTAAATAATGAATATGAAAAAAAAATGTATTTGCCTCATGGCTCCAATTGCCGTTGTCATACTATGCAACTCCGCTCGAGCGCAATCGAGTCTTGTGCTGAGTAACGGTGTCGTTGTTAAGATAGGCGGCGGCACCGAACTCTCACCGTCGTTCTTGGTGCTGGAGAATCCAAGCAGCTCTGCGATACAGAGTTCAGGGAATTCACACCTTAACTCAGAAGGACAACACAACATTATTCGTTGGAAAATTTCTTCTCAAACCGGAAATTATCAAGTCCCTTTTGGAACGCTGGACAGTCCCAACCTACCTCTTGGAATGACCATAAACCAAGCCGGGTCGCCTAATGGCTATATTGACTTTGCTTCTTATGGCACAGGTACTAACAATTTGCCGCTCCCATCAGGGGTTGCATCAATCGATCACATTGATATTCCCAACGACGGAATTGGACCGCCGCCCTCAGATGGATCAAAAGTGTATGATCGTTTTTGGTTTATCGATGCTTCAAGTTATTCCACAAAGCCGGGAGGCACAATGTCTGTAACCTACAGTCCTGCTGAACAAACCGGTGATTTGCAATCAGGGCTTACTTCCATGGCAGTACAATTCCACAATGGAACACAATGGATTGTGAATCAATTTGGTGTGGATGACATGAGTGGCACCATCAGTGGCGTGCCTTTCTCCAATGGGGCTTTCTACTCCACGTTTACCTTGGTTCAAAGCGGTGCAGCACTTCCAATAACATTGATCAATTTTAACGCTGTTTGGCACGACGATGAAAAAACCAAAGCAAGGATTTTTTGGTCAACAGCTTCAGAGTTGAACAACGACTTCTTTGTTATTGAACGCAGCAGAGATGGAATCAATTGGCATTCGATCGAACGCGTTGCCGGAGCCGGAACAAGCATTAACACCAATCACTATCAAATATTTGATGCAAATCCCTTGAGTGGTGTTTCGTATTATCGACTCAAACAGACAGATTTTGATGGGCAAAAAACATACAGCCAAGTGGTTTCTTTAAAACGAGAGGAATACCTCCCTTCGATAGCGGTGTATCCAAATCCAAGTAATTCAAACCTCTATGTCAGTATGTATAGATTTCCTCATGACGATGTAATAAACATTCAAGTGTTGGATTTGTCTGGAAAAGTTGTTTTTGAATCTCATCTCAATAAACAAGATATTATTCAGGAAACCATTCAATTGAATCTGGAAAAATTGGATAGTGGTTCATACCAAATCACCTGTACATCAAACAATTTCACAGCTCTTAAGCGATTCATAATCAGTAAATAATTCTCAATAATAACATGTCACCAAAAAAAGCCGTCTTAATCCTTTTGCTTTTCATTTCTAATAGGGCAATCTATGCCCAATCTGTTGGAATTAACGATAACGGATCATCACCAAATAATCAAGCTTCTCTTGATTTGCAAAGCAGCGATAAAGGACTTTTGATTCCTAGAATAGCATTGCAATCTTTGTCGAGTCCAAGCCCTTTAGGCAACCATGTTCTATCCATGTGTGTTTACAATACCACAACAAATTTAGAACTGCAACCCGGATTTTACGTAAACAACGGGTCGAAATGGATTTCATTAGGGCAAAGCGTAGTTTCTCAATCGACCGGTATTGATGTTGGCTACATAGTATCATGGCCATCATCTGGAGCCCTTCCAAATTTTCTTCTCCCTTTGAACGGAGGAACATATTATTGGTCAGATTATCCTGATTTACAAAGTGTTAACCAGAACTTTCCGCTAAGTACGATTGCAAATTCAAACAATTCTACATTCACACTAATTGATATTAATGACAACCGAATTTTAAGAGGAAACTCTACAACTGGAAATATTGGTGGCTCAAATGAAAAGGTGATAACACAGGCTACATTGCCAAACATAAATTTATCAAGCTCAAACAGCGGGGACCATAGTCATTCGGTGCAAAACTCGGGTCAACATGCGCATAACACAAATGCCGCAGGTTCGCACAGTCATGAACACAATTCAACTAGTCAGGTTGGATTGGTTCAATCATCCAACGGAGGAAACAATACAAGCAACGGTCAAAATTTAGATCAAACTTTGGGAGAACCGAATTTGACAAGTCCCGTAACCACATTGATCATCAACCCTTCCGGGTCACACACACACAATTTGTCCAGCGACGGTCAGCATTCGCATACATTGGATAACTCTGGAATTCATGAACATTTGGTTTCGCTTGGGGGTCAGGGTCTTCCGATAAGCGTTGAACAGTCTTATGGCAATATTTTGTGGTGTGTAAAAGCGAAATCAACTGGCAAGGCAACAAGTGTGGATATCCAAAATAACACAATTAATAACTTAGAGAGTTATCAACCCACAAATGGTCTTCAGGCAGTTGGCAATGGAATTGGTTTAGGAGGGTCGTTAGCCCAAACAACAACTATTACGCTTAATAATAACTATTTGGGGCTCACTAATGGCAAGCTGGCTATCGGTGCTGGATTGAATGAATCATCTGCAGTTTTACAAGTGAATTCGACTAACAAGGGCATGTTAATTCCTAGATTATCTGCAAATGAAAGAAATTCCATTACGAATGCAGAAATTGGCATGCTCATCTACAACACAACCACCGAGTGCTTGAATTTAAGTTTGGCCGGAAATGCATGGTATGAGCTCTGTGGAACGTCTGTCTTTGGAACTGTTAGCTCATTAAACTGTGCAGGTACTGTGCACAATGGAAACTTATTGGTCAACACGAACGCATCTGGGGTCAACTCGGTGATTCCGTACACCGGTGGAAACGGTAATGCCTACGCCGCTGTTAGCGTTACCTCAACGGGAGTTAGCGGATTAACAGCATCAATTCCTGCAGGCAATTTTGAACTTGGTTCCGGCAATTTAACGATTCAAATAACCGGAACACCAAACAGTGTTGGAACAGCAACTTTTATCATCAATATCGGCGGTCACACATGCACCATTAATCGCTCAGTGGGCAGTGTAACGATATATCCCGCAGGTTATGTACATTGTAATTCATCGTTCCAGACGCCCGCAGTAGATGTTATAAATTCTTACACAGGTAAAATCTGGATGGATAGAAATCTGGGCGCAACGAATGTGGCATCGAGCCCAACTGATGCCATGGCAATGGGGTCTTTGTTTCAATATGGACGACGTGCTGATGGTCATCAGTGCATCAATCGCTTTGCAGGTGATGGCGTTACCACATCAAATACGAGCGCTGCAAACTTGGTTTATAACACAGATATTGTTCCTCATGGTGATTTCATCATACACAATTTTACAGTGGGTCCCGGTGGAACTTCAGATTGGCGTAGTCCAGCAAATCCATCTCTCTGGCAAGGTGTTAACGGAATAAATAATCCGTGTCCACAAGGCTATAGATTACCCACCGATGCTGAAGTAACCGCTGAGAGAAATAGTTGGGTCGCAGCACCAATAAATAGCACCAATAATACGAACGGCGCATTTGCTTCGCCATTGAAACTTACAGCAGCAGGAATTCGAGACAGAGCGACAGGTACAATCAATGGAATTGGCACAGCAGGACGCTATTGGACTGGATCCCTTGATGCAAGTTCACGTGCAATAACACTCAATTTTCAGGCTACATCAGCCTCAAATGCAACATCTCACAGAACCTTTGGACTCTCTGTTCGATGCATTAAAAATTAATTAAATTATCAACAACCGCTGCGTTATTCAATGAAAAACAACTTAAGAATAGACCTCAGCACAAAACAATAAAAATCAATGAAAACAATTTCACTTATTATTCTTTTTGCTAATATTAGCTTTCAACTAATAGCGCAAGGCGTGAGTATCTCCGAAAACGGAAATCCACCGCATCCATCAGCAATTTTGGACCTTCAAAGCAACAACAAGGGTCTACTAATGCCAAGAATTCAGTTGACTTCTAAATTAAATCCAGCGCCTTTGAGTTCGCATGTGGAAGGTATGACCGTGTACAATACTGCTGTAGGCATTGACGTGACGCCTGGATTCTATTACAATAATGGAATATCTTGGATTAAGGTTGCAGAGGATGCGGATAATTCGATGCATGGTTATGATATTGGATATATCGTCGGCTGGACCTCGAATGTCACACCCCCGAATTATTTATTGCCGGTTAGCGGAGGAACATACAATTGGTCTGATTATCCTTATTTAAAAAACCTACATGATCAATCACCAATTGAATTTATTCTTTCGAGTACTCAAACGACGTTTACCTTAAAAAATATCAACGATGAGCGAGTACTTCGGGGAAGTACTCAGGTAGGTTCAATGGGTGGATCAAACTCAGTATTAATAACGCAGGAAAATTTACCAAATGTAACCCTAACAACCCAAAGTTCCGGTTCTCATACGCATACGATGTTGAGCGCTGGCGAACATACGCACACAATGTCAAGT
>JBBIIM010000001.1:55604-106567 GCA_037446475.1 Crocinitomicaceae bacterium
ATGTCAAGTGCAGGTGAGCATACCCATACGCACAATGCAACAGGTCAACCGGGTGCTTACGGATTAATTCAAAGTTCCTCAGGGGGCAACAATACATCTAATGGTCAAAATGTGGATCAAACTATTGGTGAGCCCAATTTATTCGCTACTCCAAATGCACTAAGCATTCAAAACTCCGGATCACACACACATGAAGTACAATCCTCCGGATCTCATACACATGAATTATCTTCTTCCGGGTCACATACACATACAGTTCCCCTTGGGGGCGCAGGACAACCAATAGATATTCAACAGGCATATATAGATGTAACGTGGTGCCTAAAAGTTCAGCCTACTTCTACAACGGGTAACATTATTATTTCTTCGAATAATTCTATTTCTGGAATCAGTTTAACTCCTATGAACGGCTTACAAATCAACGGTACAAATGTTGGATTAGGTGGTCAGTTGAGTCAAAACACAACAATTAATCTGAACAACAACAACTTAGTCTTTCAAGGAAATGGTCAGGTGATTATTGGAAATTCGCAAGGTTCTAATCCATCTGCCGCATTAGCCTTGAATTCAACTGAACAAGGGTTTTTGCCACCAAGATTAACAAACGAGCAAAGAAATTCAATCCAATCCCCTGCCATTGGTTTGATAATTTTCAATACAACTACAAATTGTTTGAATATGTACAAAAGTTCTGGTGTCTGGTTTGAGCTGTGCGGTAGCGCAACTTTTGGTACAATCACTTCATTAAACTGCTCTCAGGCAATAAACAATGGGTATTTGGTTGTAGGTCAATCCGCCAACGGAGTCAGCAGCGTAATTCCCTATCTCAATGGAAATGGAAATGGACACAACGGCCAATCCGTGACATCAACTGGCGTAACTGGGTTAACTGCAACGCTTTCTTCAGGGAATTTCCAAATGGGATCAGGTAATCTTACCTATATAATTACCGGAGTACCGAATCAAGTTGGAAATGCACAATTCTTATTAAACATTGGAGGTCAGAGTTGCACATTAACTGTACCCGTAATTCAAGGTTTAGTCACGAATTCTTGTAACCCATCAAAACCAACAATAATTGCTGATGTGGTGAATCCTGTTACCGGTCGAACTTGGATGGATAGAAACCTTGGAGCTGACCAAAAAGCAACAAGTCAGACTGATGTAATGGCTTATGGATTTCCTTATCAGTGGGGTCGAGGATCGGATGGACACCAATGTGTGCCGAGGTATACGGGTCATGGTTTTATGATGTCGTCTGTTACAAGTACGCTCTCTAGTTCAAATAGTCCTGGTCATGGTAGTTTTATCATTATTGGAAATGCATATGCACCGGTAGACTGGCGAAGTCCACAAAATAACAGTTTGTGGCAAGGGGTGAATGGCATCAACAATCCTTGCCCGAGTGGATACAGGCTGCCTACTTCAGGAGAATGGGAGTCCGAAAGACAAAGTTGGACACAGTCTCCAATCAGCAGTTCTAACAATGCATCTGGTGCGTTTGCATCACCTTTGAAGTTAACAAGAGCGGGATCTCGTTTGAATGACACCTCTAACACATCTGAAGTAGGAACAACTGGATATTATTGGTCTAGTTCGATTTCAAGTGGAGGAACCAACTCAGCTGCTTTAACTTTTGATTCAACTACCGCAACTGTGACTGTCTATGTTAGAGCGGCAGGTATGAATGTCCGTTGCATCAAAAATTAAATAAAATTCAGGTTTCCAACCATGAAAAGGGCGCTCAGCAATGGGCGCCCTTTTGTTGTTTCAAGGAATATCAATAATAAATTAACTAATTCATCAACTCCTCAATTTCATCTGCCTCAATCGGAATATTGGCCATTAAATTGAAAGGCCCTCCTGAATCGCGAACCACCAAATCGTCTTCTAAACGAATGCCCAAGCCCTCTTCAGGTATATATATTCCAGGTTCACAAGTGAAAACCATATTTGCTTGAATCGGTTCGTTCCACAAGCCAACATCATGGGTATCCAAACCAATAAAATGCGATGTGCCATGCATGAAGTATTTCTTGTATGCCGGCCAATCAGGATTTTGGTTTTTGACGTCCGTTTGATCAATGAGGCCCAAACCAATGAGTTCTTTCTCCATAAACAATCCCACTTCTTTATGATAATCTGCCATCATAGTGCCCGGAACGAGCAACGACTGAGCAAAATTCTTAACGCTTAACACAGCATTATAAACATCTTTCTGGCGTTGCGTAAATCGTCCACTAACCGGTATGCAACGTGTCAAATCAGAGGCGTAATTGGCATATTCAGCGCCAACGTCGAGAAGAATTAGATCTCCGGCTTTACACTGTTGGTTGTTTTCAATATAATGTAATACGCACGCGTTTGCACCGGAAGCGATGATGGGCGTGTAGGCAAAACCCTGTGAGCGATTGATTAAAAACTCATGTGCCAGTTCAGCTTCAATTTCATACTCCCAAACCCCGGGCTTGACGAATTTGAGCAAGCGTCTAATTCCCTTCTCCGTTATGTTACATGCCAATTGCATCAGTTCTAACTCCTCATACTCTTTGATTGACCGAATCTTGTGCATGATTGGCGCACTCTTTTTTACCTGGTGTGCCGGGTACTGCTCTTTGCACTTTTTGATGAAACGATCTTCACGGGTTTCAACCTCGGTTTTGGCGCGCAAGTGTTCATTGGTATTCAAATAAATCACCTCTGCTTCAGCCATTAGCGTTTTGAAAATCGTGTCGAATTGAGACAGCCAATATACCGTTTTGATTCCTGAAACCTCAAAAGCCCGCTCTTTGGTTAATTTTTCCCCTTCCCAAACGGCGATGTGCTCGTTTGTTTCGCGCAAAAAAAGAATTTCTCTATGTTTTTGATCTTTGGCAGAAGGGAATAGTACCAGAATACTCTCTTCTTGATCTACGCCTGAAAGGTAAAAAATGTCTCTATGTTGCTGAAATGGCATGGTGCCATCCGCACTTACCGGGTAGATATCATTGGAGTTAAACACAGCCAAGGCACCATCAACCATTGCGGAGGCGAATTTTTCTCTGTTTTTAATGAATAGTTGACTTGGAATGGGAAGATATTTCATGGAGTTTGTAATTATTGTTTTAGATAAAAAAACGGTATAAAAGTACGTGAACTTTCTAAATGTTGAGAGCTCTTGAATTTGTTCATTTTTTGCACAGCGCGTATTTCAGCATTCATTAACCCGCAGATAACGCAGATCAACGCAGATAACACACAATAAATATCAGCGGAAATCAGCGAGATCAGCGGGAGAAATTACTTGCCCGCAGATGGCGCAGATCAACGCAGTTAACACACAATAAATATCAGCGGAAATCAGCGGGAGAAAATAATACAGCCTGCAGATGACGCAGATTCAAACAAAAAAAGCGAGCCCAAATGAACTCGCTTTGAAACGAAATGCTATTTTCTACAAACCGAAAGCGGCTTTGATTTTGTCGACGAAGTCAAGTTTCTCCCATGTGAAAAGCTCAACCTCACGCGTAATTGCAGAACCATCTGCTGACCTGAAAGTTTTCTTCACCACTTCATTCTTACGCCCCATATGTCCGTAAGCAGCTGTTTCAGAGTAAATTGGATTTCTCAGTTTCAAACGCTGCTCGATGAAGTACGGACGCAAATCAAAAATCTCCTGAATTCTTTTGGCGATTTCTCCGTCAGTCATGTTGACTTTTGCCGTTCCATATGTATCTATAAACAAACCACAAGGCTCGGCCACCCCAATTGCATAGGAAACCTGAACCAAGACCTCATCACACAATCCGGCAGCAACCATATTCTTGGCAATATGTCTTGTAGCATAAGCCGCTGAACGGTCAACTTTTGACGGGTCTTTTCCAGAGAAAGCACCACCACCATGAGCACCTTTACCACCGTAAGTATCAACGATGATTTTTCTTCCGGTTAATCCGGTATCCCCGTGAGGTCCACCGATAACGAATTTACCGGTTGGGTTGATGTGGTAAGTAATTTTATCTGTGAACAACGGTTGCAACTCGGCTTTCAGTTTTGCTTTAACGCGAGGAATAACGATGTTGATGATGTCGGACTTAATTTTCGCCAACATCTTATCGTCTTGATCAAAATCATCATGTTGTGTAGACACAACTATCGTGTCGATGCGTTGCGGCTTGTTGTCGTCGGAGTATTCAATCGTCACTTGAGCTTTGGAATCCGGACGAAGATAACCAATCACCTCAGGTTCATATTTTCTGATATGGGCCAATTCTTCGAGAATTTTGTGCGACAAATCCAAAGCCAAAGGCATAAAGTTTTCCGTTTCACGTGTGGCATAACCAAACATCATCCCTTGGTCGCCAGCCCCCTGCTCTTCAGGGTTACTTCTGTCCACACCTTGATTGATGTCTTGAGATTGCTCGTGCAAAGCAGATAATATACCGCAAGAATTCGCCTCAAACATATACTCCGACTTGGTATAACCAATTCTGCGAATGGTCTCACGAGCTATGTGCTGCACATCCAAATAGGTATTGGTTTTTATTTCTCCGGCAAGAACCACTTGACCGGTAGTAACTAATGTCTCACAAGCCACTTTGGAACTTGGGTCGAACGCCAAAAAATGATCAATCAAAGCGTCAGAGATTTGATCCGCTACTTTATCGGGATGTCCTTCTGAAACAGATTCAGATGTAAATAGATACGCCATTAGATAAAAATTTAAGGCGACAAAGATAGTAGAAATTTTACAGTGAATATTTCAGTTTATCATTTACTAAGACCGCCTGGCACAGTGAAAATGGGACTGAAAATTTGATTGGACGCTCAATGCACTATCAAAGTGTCGGACTATTTATGTTAGCACTTGGGCTTGATGCGTTCGGAATCACTAATTTCGCCCCCAGCCGATGCCATAACGATGAAAACAATTCGTAGTCTTTTCCAACACACCTTTGTCTACAAGTCAGACTCGGTATTCACGATTGTTTACAACTTACTTTTTGTCATCTTCAATCTGATTTCACTTGCACTGTTTATCCCATTTCTTGAGCTCATTTTTAAGACAGATGTTCCCACGATTGCTCCTGAAAAGCCTGAATTCAGCGGCGGTTTTTTTGGTATTTTCGACTTTGTAACTGGCTACTACCAGTATTTCATGAACAACTACCTATATCAATACGGTAAAGAGCAGACCTTAATTTTTATATGCATTAGTGTGTTATCGGCGTTTTTCTTGAAAAATCTCTTCCGCTATTTAGGGATTTGGCACTTGTCTCAACTCCGAATGGCTGTGGTTCGCGACGTGCGGAATGCGCTGTATGCCAAGTCGCTGCGCCTACCGATGCGCTATTACAGCGAAGAGAAAAAAGGTGACTTGATGGCGCGTATGAGTACCGATGTCAACGAAATAGAATTCGGTGTAATGAGCGCGCTGCAGTTGGTTTTCAGGGACCCAATCGACGTGATTCTCACCATTTCCGTGTTGCTCTACACCAGTGTTGAACTCACCTTAATTTCCTTTATTGTCATGCCGCTTTCCGCGTTTGTAATTTCGCGAATCGGCAAAAGCCTGAAACGCACAGCCAGACAAGGACAAGACCAGATGGGAAGGGTATTTTCTATTATTGACGAAACTCTAGGAGGAATGCGAATCATTAAAGCTTTTAATGGATTGACTTTATTCCAAACAAAATTCGAACGAGAGAACCTCAAACATCAACTTTTAATCACAAAAACTTACCGCAAAAAGGATTTGTCCTCCCCGCTTAATGAGTTTCTCGGCGCTTTCGTGATGATTGTAATCGTGTTTTTTGGAGGAAAACTCGTTCTAAATGAGGACAACGGTATATCAGGAGAACAATTCATAGGCTTTATCATTATTTTCTCGCAACTATTGAGGCCGATTCAGAGCATTGCCAATAACGTGGGTGTCTTGCAAAAAACCAAAGTTAGTTTGGATCGCATCAACGAAATTATGGCGCTTCACGAAGGCATTCTCGACCCTGAAAAGCCAGAGAATAGCCTGCCGATGCAAGACGGGATTCGTTTCGAAAACGTGAGCTTCAGTTACGGCGATGTACCGGTGTTGAGAAATATCAATTTGTTCATTCCTAAAGGGAAAACTGTGGCGCTTGTGGGAGAATCCGGTAGTGGCAAGTCCACCATCGCTGATTTGATTCCGAGATTTTACGACGTGTCAGCAGGTAAAATCACCATCGACGGCGTAAACATCAAAGATTTTCTTGTGAGCGATCTAAGAGGTCGAGTGGGTGTTGTGTCTCAAGAATCCATCCTATTCAACGACAGCATTCGCGGCAACATTGCTTTTGGAAAAATAGGCTCTAATTTTGAAATGATTCAAGACGCCGCCAAATCAGCCAATGCACATGAGTTCATTTTACAACAGGAGTCAGGCTACGACACCGGAATCGGAGACCGCGGAAACAAACTCTCAGGCGGTCAGAAACAAAGGATTTCTATAGCAAGAGCCATTCTCAAAAACCCTGAAATTTTAATCTTGGATGAGGCCACCTCAGCATTGGACACAGATTCCGAAAAGCAAGTGCAAGAAGCCCTGGAGCACCTGATGAAAAATAGGACGTCTTTAGTCATCGCACATAGGTTGAGTACCATCAAAAATGCCGATATAATCGTAGTTTTGAGCAAAGGTGAAATTGTTGAGCAAGGAACCCATGACGAACTTCTGGCGGCTCAGGGAGAATACAGCAGATTGGTAAGCATTCAACGCGCTTAATTGTGCTCCACGATTCCCAACAACACGGCATGAAATTGCATCGTAACCTGAAATCACTACATTTGCCCGAAAATTAAGCTATGCTGCATTCGATGACGGGCTATGGTCGATCCACAGCCTCGGAATTTAATAAAAACTACACGGTAGAAATCAGAGCGCTAAACAGCAAAATGCTCGACTTGACCGTAAAACTGCCTCAAGAATTTCGCAACAAAGAAATAGATTTCCGCAAGCAAATTTCGGATCGTCTGCAACGCGGAAAAATTGATGTATTAATACAAGTAGAACAGCAAAACAGCAGCGCAGCACCCACCATCAATCAGGAAATTGCACAGGCATTTTTCAAGCAAATTGAAATGTTGGAAGATACCATAGGTCGTAAAACCCCGGACCCGGTGGCGCTGATTCTTCGCGTTCCGGAAGTTTTGTCCAATTCAAAATCCGAACCCGGAGAAGAAGAATTCAACTTGGTGCAGCAGCTTATCGAGCAAACACTTAACAACGTAGAGTCCTTTCGCGCACAAGAAGGGTTGGCTTTGTACAAAGAATTTGAATCCAACATCAAAAGCATCGAAGCATTGACCAAACAGCTTGAACCTTTCGAAGCAGAGCGTGTTGATATTATTAAAGAGCGCTTGCGCAAAAATCTCGAAGACAAGTTGGCTGAGTTCATTGACCAAAACCGTCTGGAGCAAGAATTTATTCTTTACATAGAAAAGTTGGATATCTCTGAAGAAAAAGTGCGACTCGCCAATCATTTGAACTACTTCCTCTCCACCATGAACGAAGGGAAAGACGTTGGGAAAAAATTAGGGTTCATTGCTCAAGAAATTGGAAGAGAAATCAACACGCTGGGCAGCAAGAGCAACCATGCAGAAATGCAAAAAGTAGTGGTGCAGATGAAAGATTTATTGGAAAAAATTAAAGAACAAATTTTGAATACCCTATGACGAACACAAGCGGCAAATGCATCATCTTCTCGGCGCCATCGGGTGCAGGGAAAACCACGATTGTTCGTCACTTGCTGAACCATACCAACTTACCCTTGGGTTTTTCCGTCTCTGCGACTTCAAGAGCTGCCCGACCTCATGAAGTGGACGGTGTGGATTATCATTTTATCGATGCTGAACAATTCCGTGATTTGATTCAAAAAGAGGCTTTCGTAGAGTGGGAAGAAGTATATAAAGACCACTTTTACGGTACGCTGAAATCAGAACTTGAACGTCATTGGAATAAGGGTAAAGCAGTAGTTTTCGACGTGGATGTCGTCGGAGGATTAAATTTGAAAAAAATATTCGGTCCTCAAGCTTTAGCGCTGTTTATACAAGCTCCATCCATTGAGGCCTTGGAACAAAGACTGCGACTGCGCCAAACAGAAACCGAAGAACGCATCAAACTGCGTGTAGACAAAGCCAAAAAAGAAATGGAATCTGCCCCATTTTTCGATGCAATAATCGTAAACGACGACCTCAACTCAGCATTCGTAAAGGCTGAAGAATTGGTTGGAAAATTCTTGCAATCCTGATGCGCATCGGACTTTATTTTGGCACCTTCAATCCCATCCATGTGGGACACTTGATTATCGCCAATCACATGGCGGAGCGCGAAGATCTTGACCAAGTTTGGCTCGTGGTCACGCCGCAAAATCCGTTCAAAACCAAACAAAACATATTAGCAGATTACCACCGACTCGCATTGGTGAAAGTCGCAATTGATGACAATTTTAACCTACGCGCCAGTGATATCGAATTCAACCTTCCCAAACCTTCTTACACTTCGGACACCTTAGCCTATCTCAAAGAAAAATATCCGAACCACACTTTTGCTTTAATCATGGGAGAAGACAATTTGCGCACCTTCTACAAATGGAAAAATTACGACGTCATCCTGGAAAAACACAAAATTTACGTTTATCCAAGACCCTTGACCGCAGAGGAAATAGAAAACAAAACCGTATCGACACAAACGGACATCATAGCCCATCCAAACGTCATCATGACTGACTCGCCAGTGAAGCAAATCTCCAGTACACACATAAGAAATCTGATAAAATCCGGAAAAAGCATTCAATACCTCGTCACTGAGTCCGCACGCAAGTACATTGACGAAATGAATTTTTACAAAGATTAACCCTACAATTTGATCATTTTAACTGATTTCCCATTCAATTTCACCCAATACACTCCGGAGATTAAATGGTCGATATTCAAACAGTTGATCTGCTCATTGAGTTGCTCATCCAAAAGCAAGCGCCCTTGTGAATCAAAAACTTCCAACCTATTCCTAACGGATTCTGTTTGATTAAAGCATAATAATCCAACATTCGGATTTGGGTAAATTAATGCCCGGTTATCCCGCGTTTCCTCTTCCACCGTGAGTGCACAAGAGCCCAAGAGTCCGAAAGGTCGAAATTCTTTCAATGCGTTTACACTTTGACTGCCTGAGACATCGCGAACCAACCAAAGCGCAGTACTTTCGGGATCATCGCACTTTGGACGCAAGGCAACACCTTCGATGTTCTTACCGCCGTTTGTAGGCACTGAAACATTGAACTCTTGAACCAAATTGAACTTAAAATTTTGCCCGGTTTGATTTACTTTTAAATCACTGACTTCTAAATAGTTGTTATCAATGTTGTGCAAAATGTAGAGCAAACCGGTGCTTCGATCGAAACTCAAGCCACAACTTTCCTGTCGATTAGTATTGTACACGCCGACCAAAAACAAATCGTTATTCACATCCGGATTGATGTCGTAAACCCAAATTTTCCCTTGATTTTGATGCGCGATGAACATCAAACCACCCATGCCCTTTTGTGATGAATACGCTAAACCGGTCACAGCGCTTACAAAGCCCGCTGCCTGAAGAAATTCATCCGGAATGAAACAAATATCTTCCGGGCCGCCATTGCCGGAGAGAAACATCCCTCCTTCCATGGACAACAAATCATAGGAGCGAAGTAATGTCACGGTAGAAAAATTCGCGTTGTATTGATAGCGGGCGATGAGGTGTTCATTTTCTTGAATCACCCAAAATTCGTTGTCGTTGTCGTTTACCTGTGTGATACCCTCCAAATCACCCCCCAAATTGCGGTCGGTCAATTGTAAGTGATTCCCACTTTGATTGTTGAACTGAATCACGCGCAATCGACCTACATCTTGAACCAAATAAAGTTGATTTTTGGTGGGATTGTAATGCACACCACTGAGTCCCTCCACGCCGGAGCTACTCATCAAATTCGTCAAATTTGTGGCCACATCCCAATTCGACGCCGGCCATGCGCTTTGAGCAAAAGCAGTGCTGGTCGAGAAAACGAAAAATATCAGGCAGGTCAAATTTCTCATTCGCCAAAAATTACTCCTGATACATTCCAAGCGCTAAAGCTCGAGCCCTCATTTTCGCCCATCGGAATACGGACACGAATGTTGTGTTCTCCGGCAGGTAAATCGCCGATGAAAATAAACTCAGGATTGGTCACTGTACCCGGACACCAATTGCTGCGGCTGTAATCGGAGGAAGAGAGTCCATTGCCGAAATTTCCCGAGGCCGGATTATACAGGCGGTACGAACCACAATCCTGTCGCCAGGGAATAAATTGATGTAAGATTGTGCCATTCAATTCGATAGTGTTCACTTTCGGTAAAAATTCATCGCCTGATTCCCAACCACCATGACCCGTGGAGATGTAACGCAAGTAAGCGTTTTTCAGCGGTCGATCGAGGGTGAAATTGACTGCAAGTCCCTCGTTTGAGGAGAACATTGTAGCGTACTCTTGACCTGCCATTTCGAGGATATTGGTTGTGTTAAACAGTGGTATAACCGTATTGGAAGGAAAAACCTTGGTATCCCCATCGTGCATCGTAAAGTTCAAATCAACTACATGACCGCCTTTGTCATAATTACCTACGAACATCACAATCCACAACTCCTGATTCGAAAAATAAGGTCTCAATTCGGTGATGTCTTGTCGAAACGGAACCTCCTCGTGCCACTTTTTATCTTTCAATTCCAGGTAATTAAAATGCCTGTTGCCGAAACTTGTGAACAAGCGCATCAATTCCAAAGGTGCTTGATAGCTTAACGAACTCACCACACCTTGGTAAGTCTTACCATTGCCATTGGAATAAATCGGAAGCACCTCCTTGCCATCTGTTAAGGCCTTGTAGAAACTCTCACCTTGAATGGGCAAGGCTACCACTGAGGCTGTCCTGTCGTAGGCATCGCCGTTGGATTGAATTTTGGCGTCTATGAACAAGTGGTGGCCCTTAGGAATTTCAGGAAATTTCACTTTTTTGGCTATCAAAGTACCATGCGCAAAGCGGAATATTGCTCCATCCGTCATTGCTCCATCCGGATCATAATTGACTTGTTGATTTTTGAAAACTTCAAGCTGCGTAAACCTGCTTTTCCAAACCAAATCTCTGTAGTCCAGTGGATTGTAATACGTCAATGCAGTGTATTTCTCCACCAAATTCGGCACAGCTTTTTTCAACTTGGTAATTTTATTGGTGCGTATGGCAAAAGTTCCGTTGCGGTCATATTCCAAAACCAGGCCCAGATGACTACCCAATGAGGTTGGACCACCATATACCCCCAATTCATTGGTAAACCAAAGCGTTATCGTATTCGAATTGATTTTCGTAACCGCCTTTTTACAGAGGTAACCTTGAATTTTCTTGGTTTCATCAAAGATTTCAAAATTGTATTTCTTGACACTTTGACTGTCTAACATAGCCACAGCGTTTTTCTCATTGAGCAAAGTGACTTGATGTACTTCACCCGGTTTTTTTGAATTTATCCAAGAAAATTCAAATGGATAAACCACTTGAGCGCGAGAGAGCTTTTTTGAGGCCATCAAAGCAAAATCACCTGATGCAGTCAAAAGAAGCGTGTCTTGGCCGGGTATGAGTTTGTCGTTGGAGTACCGCAAATACTCAACTTGGTAATGATTTTGTGCGCAAACTTGCAACACAGTCGAAAAAAGCAGTAGAACAAATAGCTTCACGGTTTTTTGTGGTAAAACTAAAGAAGTTTTGAGTGTCCGAGGCCGTGAAAGTTGAAATCATCCTTGGAGACCCGGCTGTACTTTGTCAATTACCGGTACACCATCAACTTTTCCGCAAGGATGATTGTTGTCATTTTTGACCGCTATCTGGTCTAGCTTCGTAAATTTGCAGCGCTATGGAAATCAACAGAGAAAATATACTCACACAACTTGCCAACGTACAAGAACCGGATTTAAAAAAGGACATTGTTTCACTCAATTTGGTAGAAGACATCCAAATCAATGAAAATTCTATTGCATTAAAAGTTAAGGTGGTTAATCCTGCACTTCACGCGCGCAATCGGATGAAAGAAGCCGTGAATTTTGCCTTAAAAAAGAAATTTGGCAATGACATTCAAACTGACATTCAAGTCGTAGGTCTTCCAAAAGAGGAGCAATCCATTGTGCCGCGAAAAATTTTGCCTGAAGTAAAGCACATCGTAGCCATCGCCTCAGGTAAAGGGGGCGTAGGGAAATCGACGGTTACTGCAAATCTTGCCGCAGGTCTTACGAAAAGAGGATACAAGGTGGGTATCATCGATGCGGATATATACGGCCCCTCAATGCCAACGATGTTTGACGTGGTGGGTGAACGACCAACCATGATCGATAAAGACGGCATACCAAAAATTTGCCCGGTGATGTCCTACGGCGTACAACTCTTGTCCATCGGATTTTTCACAGACCAAGACAACGCCGTAGTTTGGCGCGGCCCTATGGCCTCAAAGGCTTTGAATCAAATGTTTACGGATTCCTATTGGGGTAAATTGGATTATTTGCTCATTGATTTACCGCCCGGCACAGGCGACATTCACCTGAGTTTGGTACAAGTAGCACCACTCGATGGAGTTGTGATTGTAAGTACTCCGCAAGAAGTGGCACTTGCTGATGCGCGCCGAGGGGTAAACATGTTCAAACTCGATTCCATCAACGTAAAGGTGTTAGGCTTGGTGGAGAATATGGCTTGGTTTACTCCGGCTGAACTTCCTGAAAATAAGTATTATATCTTCGGTAAGGATGGCGCAAAAAATCTTGCAGCGACTATGGGCGTGCCGTTCTTGGGCCAACTGCCCTTGATTCAAAGCATTCGAGAAGCAGGCGATCAAGGCAAACCCGCTGCTTTCAACGAGAATTCACCCATGTTGGAACCCCTGAACGAAATGATTGATAATTTTTTAGCGCAGTTGCAATAATTCAGCGATTACAAAACAATTCAAGTGTTAAACAAATGAGTCCAATACAACTTTTTGAGACGCGCGAAGTACGAACCCATTGGGACGAAAACCAGGAAAAGTGGTTTATCTCAATTGTGGATGTAGTTGCCGTGTTAACGGAAAGCACAGACCCAGCTGCGTATTGGAGAAAATTAAAGCAGCGACTAAAAGCAGAAGGTAACGAAACCGTGACGAATTGTCACGGTTTGAAAATGATTGCCGCTGATGGTAAAATGCGTGTTACGGATGTTGCTGATACCGAGCAACTTTTTCGCTTGATTCAATCCATTCCATCCCCTAAAGCTGAGCCCTTTAAGTTGTGGTTGGCGCAAGTTGCCAATGACCGAATAGAAGAAATGCAAGATCCAGAGCTAAGTATTGATCGGGCTTTACAACAATATTTGAACTTGGGATACAGCGAAAATTGGATCAATCAACGCCTAAAAAGCATAGAAATCCGCAAAGAATTAAAGGATGAATGGAAGAGATTGGGGATTCGAGAAGGACAACAATTTGCCATACTCACAGATATAATTACTAAATATTGGTCAGGTGCAACAACCAAAGAATACAAAACGCTTAAAGGTTTAAAAAAAGAAAATCTACAGGACAACATGACCAATACAGAACTGATATTGAACATGTTGGCTGAAGCTTCAACAAAAGAGATATCCATTGCGGTAAATCCCGAAATATTTGAGGAAAGCAAAAAAATAGCCAAACAAGGTGGAAGTATTGCAGGAAATGCACGTCGCGAACTGGAACAAAAGACAGGAAAAAAAGTCGTTACGCCATTGAATGCCAAGTCCTTCCTTGACAGTAAAAAGAAGCTTAAATGATAGCACACAAACCTTCATCATTATGAACAGATCAGAAATTGAACAAAAAATTTTACAAGCCATCGACGAAATCCGACCGCACCTCCATGCTGATGGTGGGGACATAGAATTCGTGGATGTGACAGATGATTACCGAGTGTTGGTAAAACTCATCGGTGCGTGTTCTGACTGTAACATGAGTGGTATGACCTTGAAAGCAGGTATTGAGCAGGCGGTGAAAAACGCGCTGCCTTTTATTGTAGCTGTTGAAGCAGTGGCCGAGGATTTTTAATACAACTAGCAGTACAAATAGAACTTTCAAATTAAGCAGCAATCCAAATGATTCAAACTGACATTATCATCATAGGTGCGGGTCCGGTTGGACTCTTCACCGTTTTTGAAGCCGGATTATTGAAACTCCGTTGCCACCTTATCGACTCGCTGCCTCAACCCGGTGGACAGTGTAGCGAGATTTATCCAAAAAAACCGATTTACGACATTCCAGGCTACCCATCGATTCTTGCCGGAGATCTGATAGACAATTTGCTCGAACAAATCGCTCCTTTTAAGCCAACTTACACACTCGGCGAGGCTGCTTTGACCATTGAAGAAGTTCATGACGAGGGCAAACAAAAATTTATCGTTACCACAGACAAAGGTACGCAACACAAAGCCCCCGTGGTGATGATTGCCGGAGGACTCGGCGTGTTTGAACCGCGAAAACCGCCTATAGAGAACATCGCCCAATACGAAGACATAGGCATAGAATACATCATCAAAGACCCGGAATTTTACCGCGGCAAACGATGCATTTTGGCCGGTGGAGGCGATTCAGCATTGGATTGGACGATTTTCCTGGCTGAGAAAAACATTGCTAAAGAAGTAACTTTGGTGCACCGCCGCAATTCGTTTAGAGGGCATTTGGATTCGGTACAGAAAGTACTTGATTTGGCTGATGCCGGTAAAATTAAGGTCATCACTGAAGCTGAAGTGGTGGACTTAAAAGGTGACGGCAAGTTGGAGTCGGTGGTTGTTCGCCACGACCGAGACGGTGATTTTGATGTTGCCTGCGACCATTTTATTCCCTTGTTTGGATTAAAGCCAAGCTTGGGCCCGATAGCCGATTGGGGATTGGAAATTGAGAAAAATGCAATCAAGGTAAATACTGTAGACTATTCCACCAACCGACCCGGGATTTATGCCATTGGTGACGTGAACCAATACGAAGGCAAACTCAAACTCATCCTCTGCGGATTCCACGAAGGTACGATCGCTGTTCAGTCGGCATTTGCCCGCATCCACCCCGAAAAGAAAAATGTTTTGAAGTACACCACTGTTAATGGCGTTACAGGATTCTAAATCCGCTGTCTTTACTTCTTGCTAAGCTGGCCGATCAATTCAAACCCGGTCATTATTAGCGACAAAGCCAGTGTTTGTTTGAGAATAGGTTTCAACACAACTTCACCTTCTTCAAAAAGAAGCTCAAACAAGTAAAATGCCAAGAATCCTGTGACGAAAGCGATGACGAAGGTCAATAATAACTTGGTAAAGTTTGACATATACGCTGGAATTGAACGTTTACCTCCCAAAGCTAATGGAATATTTTAGAAAGCATGAAGAAACTATGAATTTCGCGTTGAGGGCTTATCCATTTTAGCGCTGTCCATCCAATGCAAAACACGCGTAAAAATTCCATGAGCATCCAATTGCAATTCGCGACGCTGCTCGTGTTGGCTCGCATGTTCGATGAATTGATCCGGAATTCCCAAACGAAGCAAACGATTTTTGTAATTGTTATCCAGCATAAATTCCGCTACCGCACTTCCAAATCCCCCCATTAAAGCATGTTCTTCCAGAGTAACAATATTGGAAGTTGAGGAAAAAATTTCATGCAGTTTTTCTTTATCCAGTGGTTTGACAAACAACATATCACAATAGCCTGCGTCAAAACCGACTTGCTGCAACAATTCCACAACCGCTGGCAGTTCATTTACCAGACAACCCAATCCAAGAAACATCACGTCCTTTCCGGGTTTGTGACTCCTTGATTTTCCAAAAGGAAGAGGCTTGAATTCCTCGTTGTTCAATTCACCATGCGCTTCACCACGCGGATAACGAATCACGAGCGGAAATTGAAGATGCTGTGAAGAGAAAAGCAAGTTTCTCAAATCCAATGCATTACTTGGTGAAGCTATCATCAAATTCGGAACCTGTCTAAGAAAAGAGATGTCAAACACGCCTTGATGTGTAGCACCATCATGACCAACCAAACCGGCGCGGTCCACGCAGAAAACAACCGGTAAATTTTGCAGCGCCACGTCATGAATAACTTGGTCCAATGCTCTTTGCAGAAAGGTGGAATATATCGCACAATACGGAAGCATTCCATCCTTTGCCAAACCCGCTGCCAAAGTCACGGCATGTTGCTCTGCAATACCTACATCAAAACAGCGCCCCGGAAAGACAGACTGAAATTTAGTCAAAGACGTTCCGGAAAGCATGCCTGCACTGATGGCAACAATGTTCGAATTCTCCGCTGCAAGTTCGGTCAAGGTTTGGGCAAAAACATCCTGATAGCGGAGCGATTTTTTTTCTTTCAGAGAAAATCCATTCGAGGCCTCAAATTTTCCGGGAGCATGCCAATGCGCAGCCGGACCCGATTCAGAAGGCGCGTATCCCTTGCCTTTTTGCGTCAAACAGTGGATGATTCTCACGCCTCCAGATTGCTTACACTGTTGGAACACATCAAGCAAGGCACTTAAATCGTGACCGTCGACGGGTCCGACAACCTCGAACTCCAAAGCCTGAAAAAAAGTGTGTTCACCTGAAGTCGCCTGTCGATTCAAATAGCGACTCAATCCACCCACACTTGGATCAATGGAACAGTTGTTGTCGTTAATGACAATGGTCAAATTCAAATCTTTTTCTACTGCCAACTGATTCAATGCTTCGAAAGCCATTCCAACGCCGAGGGACGCATCGCCAATAACAGCCAAATGGTGCTTTTGAGAGCCCTTCAAACGACTTGCAAGCGCAGCACCCAACGCAGCCGAGATGGACGTACCGGCATGACCTGCACCAAAATCATCGAATTTGCTCTCGTTTCTGTTCAGAAAACCCGATATACCACCTTTGCAGCGAATCTGAGCCAATTGGTCCTTCCTACCCGTGAGGATTTTATGGACATAACCCTGATGCCCGATGTCCCAAAACAATGCATCATTCGGAGTGTCAAAAACACGATGAAGCGCAAGAGTCAATTCCACCACGCCGAGGTTTGACGAAAAATGCGCATGTTCAATTTGTGACAATGTATCAACCAAAAACGCTCTGATTTCCGCAGCCAAAAGCTCTAATTCCTCCAAAGTTTTGAGATTTCTCAAATCAGCAGGAGAATTAATGGCATCGAGCAAGCAGGTTGATTTTGACATTGTGCGCAAAAGTAATCTTTTCATAAGCAAAAAGGCGAAATGTTACCATCCCGCCTTTTCACTGGTTATATTCAATATTAAGCATCCATGTATTCTTCGATACCGGCGCATGAACATACCAAGTTTCTGTCGCCATACGCATTGTCAACACGACGAACAGGAACCCAATATTTCCACTCCTTCAAATAAGGCAAAGGATAGGCTGCTTCTTTAGGAGAATATGGATAGTTCCAAGTTTTGTTGATGATGCAATCTGCATTGTGCGGCGCATTCTTCAAGAGATTATGCTCCTTGTCACTCACGCCCAATTCAATATCCTTGATTTCTTTTCGGATTTGAATCATCGCATCACAGAAACGATCCAACTCGTCTTTATCCTCACTTTCTGTTGGCTCAATCATCAAAGTACCGGCAACCGGGAAAGAAACCGTAGGCGCATGGAAATTGTAATCAATCAAACGCTTGGCGATATCGGCAACTTCAACGTCGGCCGTTTTCTTAAACTCGCGACAATCGATGATCATTTCGTGCGCAACAGTTCCATTTTTACCGGTGTAAAGCACGTCGTAATGACCTTTCAATCGGGCTTTGATGTAATTGGCATTCAAGATTGCATATTCCGTGGAGGCACGCAAGCCTTCCGCGCCCAACATTTTGATGTAGCCGTAAGAAATCAAAAGAATCAAAGCGCTACCGAACGGAGCAGAAGAAATACCGTGAATGGCATTTTCGCCTCCGGTATTAAGCATGACAGACCCCGGAAGGAAAGGTTTCAAATGTGCAGCAACACCAATTGGACCCATGCCAGGACCACCGCCACCATGAGGAATTGCAAATGTCTTGTGCAAGTTCAAGTGGCAGACGTCAGCACCAATATTGCCGGGATTGGTCAAGCCAACCTGTGCGTTCATATTGGCACCGTCCATATACACCTGACCTCCGTTTTGGTGAATGATGTCTGTGATTTCGCAAATACTTTCTTCAAAAACACCGTGCGTAGACGGATAGGTCACCATCAATGCACCCAAGCGCGCTTTGTGCTGCTCTGCTTTTTCTCTCAAGTCATCCACATCGATGTTTCCATTATCGTCGCATTTCGTTACCACTACTTCGAAACCGGCAATGACCGCAGACGCCGGGTTCGTTCCATGCGCTGAAGAAGGAATTAAACACACCTTTCTGTCGAAATCTCCACGAGATTCGTGATAAGCACGAATAACCATCAAGCCCGCATATTCTCCCTGAGCGCCTGAGTTTGGCTGCAAAGAAACTGCGGCAAAACCGGTTGCTTCACAAAGATCCTTTTCCAAATTGGCTAACATTTCCTGATAACCTTGTGCTTGTTCAATGGGAGCAAAAGGATGCATATCGCAGAAAGCAGACCATGTGATTGGAATCAACTCAGAGGCCGCATTCAACTTCATGGTGCAAGAGCCCAATGGAATCATGCTGTGCACCAAAGACAAATCTTTATTTTCCAAGCGTTTTAAATAACGCATCATTTTTGACTCCGACTGGTGGCTGTTGAAAACCGCGTGTTGCAATATTTTCTCAGTGCGCAAATGCTCAGCCGCTATGGCTGAAACTTGTGGATTTGTATTCTCAAACGACACTGAAGATTGTCCAATGGCTTCAGATGCAGCGTCAATAAGGTCCTGAAAATCCTTATTCGTGAGACCTTCGCCGACACTCAAAGTAAATTCTTCGTTTTTGCACAAATAGCGCAAATTGATGCCCTTGTTTTCAGTCGCAACCTTCAAAGCGTCCGTGCTCTTTCCTGCAGGCATGCGCAAGTAGAGCGTATCGAAGTAAGAATCACTCAAAAGCTCGTAGCCTAAGTTTTTGAATGCTTGGGCCAGGCAAATTGTATTTAGATGAATTTCATTGGCAATAGCCTTCAACCCGTCCGGACCATGATACACTGCATACATGGAAGCCATCACAGCGAGAAGTGCTTGAGCGGTACAAATATTTGACGTCGCTTTGTCGCGCTTGATGTGTTGCTCTCTGGTTTGCAGGGCCATACGCAAGGCTACATTGTCGTCAGCATCTTTGGAAACGCCAATGATACGACCGGGGATATTGCGTTTGTAATCATCGCGAGTAGCAAAAAATGCGGCATGAGGTCCGCCATAACCCATCGGAACACCAAAGCGCTGTGCGGAACCAATTACAGCATCCGCACCCATAGATCCGGGGCTCTTCAAAAGCACCAGAGCCATGATATCAGCCGCAACAGCAACCTTAGCCCCGTGGTTGTGGAAGTTCTCAATTACTTTATCCAAAGGGCGAATTCGTCCATATTGGTCGGGGTATTGCAACAATGCACCAAATGTTTTCTCCGGAATTTCATCCGTATCCGGGTTACCAAAAACCAATTCAATACCCAATCCACCTGCACGTCCGGTCAATACATCGCGGGTTTGAGGATAAACAAACTCGGAAACAAAAAATACGTTCTTACCGGCCTTTACCTCCTCTCTCGAACGCAGGCCAAAGAACATGGACATGGCCTCAGAAGCCGCTGTTCCCTCGTCGAGCAAGGAAGCATTCGCAATTTCCATTCCTGTAAGGTCCAACACCAAAGTCTGGAAATTCAACAAGGCTTCCAAACGTCCTTGAGATATCTCTGCCTGATAAGGCGTGTAGGCCGTGTACCACCCCGGATTTTCCAACACGTTTCTCAAAATGACGGAAGGCACCAAAGTTTCGGCATAACCCATACCAAGGAAGGAACGGAAGCGTTTGTTTTTTGCAGCCAATTGTGCAATGTGGCGCAAGTATTCAGCTTCACTCATCGCAGCTCCGATATTGAGCTCGTTCTTTAGGCGAATGTGCGCAGGAATAGTTTGTTCAACCAAATCATTGAGTGAAGCAACCCCGATGGCTGAGAGCATGGCATTTTTCTCACTTTCCGTGATTCCTATATGCCTTCTTTGAAATGTGTTCATGGATGGTAAAATCAGTTTTAAAAATGATGGCGCAAAGATAATCTTTTGCTGCGTTTTTGCCGTTCTATTCTGCCTGTGAAAATTCGCTCAAAAGAGCAATCCTTTGTTTGAATTTTGCAAAACCAAAAGAACGAAAACCAAACAATTATAAGCCCATTGAGTTCGGCCTGATGAAAATTATTTCTGGTTTAGATGAAAAAGTTAAGGATCACTTAGTATCGTGAACATTTTCGCTTTGAAAGACAGAAGCATTACGTGAACATTATCCGAGTCTGCTTGTTCGAGTAACGTTGTGTTCTCAATCCATCCATTCATCCAAAAGCCCTTCCATTGGTGTAGATGAAACGTGCACTGACCATTGAAACACTAGTTTTGTTAAAATTTTTGTAGTACTTCAAATCATGATGAATCACTCAACTCTATATGTTCCGAAGATGCGCTTACGGCACGTGTTTTTCCTACTTTTCGTCTTTGCATTTTTTAGTACACACGCACAACAAAAATATACTTTGAGCGGCCACATTTACGATGCGGAAACCGGAGAAACCATGATTGGCGCAAAATTATTCTTCCCCGAACTTTCCAAAGGTGGTGTTTCCAACTCCTATGGCTTTTACTCCATCAGTTTACCCGAAGGTACCTACGACCTTCAGATCACCTACACCGGCTATGAAACATTAACTCAAAAAATTGTACTCAACAACAACCTCAAAAGAGACTTCAAAATAAAACCCAAAGCCACTGAAATGGGCGAAGTGGTAGTAAGTGCCCAGAATGAACGCGCCAACACCGAGAGCACGAGCATGGGCACCATCGAGCTCGACGTGGAAATGATGAAAACCTTGCCAGCTTTCTTGGGAGAAGTGGATGTGCTAAAAACCCTGCAACTGCTGCCGGGAGTTTCTTCCGCCAATGAAGGTGCCCAAGGATTTTACGTGCGTGGTGGCGGTCCGGACCAAAACCTGGTGTTGTTAGACGAAGCTACCGTGTACAATGCATCGCACCTCTTCGGATTTTTCTCGGTATTCAATGCAGATGCCATCAAGAGTGTGAACATTATCAAAGGAGGGATGCCTGCCGAATTTGGAGGTCGTTTGGCTTCTGTATTGGAAGTCAAAATGAACGATGGCAACAATCAAAGATTTGGTATTGATGGCGGAATCGGTTTGCTCTCCTCGCGTTTGACTTTGCAAGGACCTATCGTGAAAGACAAGGGCTCGTTCATCGTGAGCGGAAGAAGAACCTATTTGGATTTGCTGCTCAAAGGATTTATTCCCAGAGAATCCAATTTCTACGGAACAAGCTATTTCTTCCATGATTTTACCGCCAAAGCGAATTACAAGATCACCAACAAAGACCGCATATATATAAGTGGGTACTTCGGACGGGATGAATTTTCTTTCAACAACAATGTAGATGCCTTCAACGTGTCAATGCCTTGGGGAAATGCAACGGCAACCGTGCGTTGGAACCGCATCATCAATGAAAAACTGTTCATGAACCTCTCCGGAATCTTTACCGATTACAACTTTCAATTCAAATCCGGCGTAAACGATTTCATGTTCAACTTGTACTCCGGAATCCGTGACTATGGCTCAAAACTGGATTTCACTTGGTATCCCAATCCGCGCCATGAAGTTAAATTCGGCGGTCAGTACACTTTTCACAGATTTACACCGACAAGTGTTACAGCCCAAGATGCTGACGTGGTGTTCAACACCGGAGGCATCAGCCGTATTTACGGACACGAAGGTGCCATCTACGTGCAAGACGAATTTGACTTCACCGATGTGCTGCGCGTGAATGTTGGCTTGCGCTATTCTTTTTACAACCATGTGGGGCCATTTACACGCTACATCACTGTTCCGGGACAGATTAACAATGACTCCATCGTTTTCAAACCCAACGAATCCATCAAGTTTTACCACGGCCTCGAGCCTCGGGCCAACTTGCGCTACTTGTTGCCGGATAAATCCTCCATCAAAGCGGGATTCAATCAGGTGAATCAATACGTGCATTTGGCAACCATTTCGCCCACGTCATTGCCGACAGATATTTGGTTTCCAAGCACCGACATTGCTCAACCCCAACGCGGATGGCAAGCATCGGCCGGTTATTTCAGAAATTTTGCCAAAAACCAATACGAAACTTCTGTGGAGCTCTACTACAAAGGCATGCGCAATTTGATTGAATACAAACAAGGTGCATTGCCTTCGGACAACGTCACCACGAATCCGGACAACCTGTTGGTTTTTGGTCGAGGACGTTCTTATGGTTCAGAGTTTTTTATCAGAAAAGTGTCGGGCAAGGTAACCGGATGGATCGGCTACACCATTGCAAGAACGGAACGTTTATTTCCGCAACTTCAAGCCACATGGTTTCCGGCCCGCTACGACAGAACACACGATTTGTCCATCGCCTTCAATTACAAAATCAGCGACAAATGGACCGCTGGTGCTGTGTTCGTCTATGCGACCGGCAACACGATGACGCTACCCGTGGCGTGGTACTTACACGATGGTCGCGTGGTTTTTGAATATGGTGACAGAAACACAACGCGTATGCCTGCCTACCACAGATTGGACCTTTCCATGACGTGGTACGACGACCCTTACAAAATCACGTTGAACCCGGAAACAAACGAAAATGTGAAAACAAAAAAACGTTTCAGACAAAACGTGAACTTTTCCATTTTCAACGTGTACAACAGACAGAACCCCTACTTCGTTTACGTAAGCACCGAAGGAAATCCCAATGCCGGAGATTTGCGTATCGCACTCAAACAAGTTGCCTTATTCCCCGTATTGCCAAGTATCACTTGGAACTTCAATTTCTAAAACCATGAGAAATAAAGCATTTATTTACTGGATAGTACTGAGCATCGGATTGCTCTCTTGCACCAAGGAAATCACCTTGGACTTACCTCCATTTGTCGAAAAGGTGGTTGTCGAAGGACGCATTGAAACCGGAATGCCACCCTATGTCATTCTCACAAAAACGCAGGACATTTATGGACCTTCAGGACCGGATGCGCTCGCAGGAGCCTTTGTTCATGATGCAATCGTAAAAGTGTCAGATGGCACAACCACCGTGACGCTCACTGAATTCTGCGCCAACGACATCGACCCGGATTTACTGCCTCTGGTATCCGAATTTTTAGGCATAGAACCTGAGCAACTGGCTGCATTAAATTTCTGTGCCTACATCAGCTTGGACCCCAATTTTGTTGGTGAAGTCGGGAAAACCTACTCCCTAAGCGTTCAAGTTGGCGACAAAACCTATACCAGCCAAACGGAAATACTCGCTCCTCCTGTCGTGGATTCACTGTACTTCAAAATTGAACCCAACCGCGTCGAACATGGCTATGGCTGGTGCGTGTTGAACGACAATCCGAATGCATACAACGCCTACTTTTTCGAAACCAAACGCATTCACAAAAATGAACAAGGAGAACAGGCAGATGCCTTCTTCAGAAACTCACTGAGTAGTGCCTTTGATGACACTTTCTTCAATGGTTTGACTTTCAAATTTGCGTTTTCAAATATTGGCAGTTTCCGCGACGACACCCCCGATGAGTTCAGAGGATTCTACAAAACCAACGATACAGTCGTAATAAAGCTTTCATCTCTGGATTACAAAGTATTCAAATTCTACGAGATGAAACTCCAACAAGTAGCCAACGAAGGCAATCCTTTTGCCAATCCAGCCTACGTACCTACAAATATTTTAGGTGGTGCCATAGGCTGTTGGTCCGGGTTTTCCCCACGGTACGACACTTTGATTTGCGTGCCATAAGCAGAAAAAACACACTATAAAAAAAGGCAGGGAGTCAATGATACCCTGCCTTTTGCTTTTATTCATTTGACCTATTCTAGGCCAAAGCTTGTCTTAAATCTTCAATCAAATCTTCGGCATCTTCCACACCCACAGACAAGCGGATTAAAGAATCCACAACGCCGGATTTCTCTCGTTCAGCTTTGGGGATAGAGGCGTGCGTCATGGTAGCCGGATGACCAATAAGTGACTCCACCCCGCCTAACGATTCCGCCAAAGAGAACAACTCCACTTTTTTCACAATTTCCAAAGCACTTTCCAAGGTATTGTCTTTCAACGTAAAGGAAATCATTCCCCCGAAGCCACGCATCTGTCTTTTCGCTACATCGTGGTTGGTGTGGTCCTCGAAGCCCGGCCAATAAACTTTGCCAATCTTCGGGTGATTTTTCAAGAAATGAGCTATTTTTTCTCCATTTTCACAATGGCGTTGCACGCGCAAGTGCAACGTCTTGATGCCACGCAATACCAAAAAAGAGTCCATTGGTGCTGTTACCGCACCGGAACTGTTTTGAATGCGATACATCTCCGAAGCAATCGCTTCATCGTTGCATACCAACGCCCCCATGACCACATCAGAGTGACCGCCTAAATATTTGGTAACCGAATGCATTACAATATCAGCACCCAAGTCCAAAGGCGTTTGCAAATAAGGCGTCGCAAAAGTGTTGTCTACCGCCAACCAAGCCCCACAAGACTTCGCGATAGCACTCATGGCCTCAATATCAATGATATTCATCATCGGGTTGGTTGGTGTTTCAACCCAAATCAACTTAGTATTGTCATTCACCAGGGCACGCACATGATCCGGATTTCGCATGTCCACGAAGTGAAACTTAATGCCGTATTTGGCGAAAATCGTCGTAAAAATGCGGTATGATCCTCCATACAAATCGTTGGTAGAAATCACTTCATCACCCGGATTCAACATTTTTATCACACAGTCAATTGCGGCCATTCCCGATCCAAAACACGCACCGTACTTACCATTTTCGATGGCAGCAATATTTTTCTCCAAGGCATGGCGGGTGGGATTAAGCGTTCTCGAATATTCATAACCCTTATGATTACCCACGCCTTCTTGAACATAAGTACTCGTTTGATAAATCGGTGTCATGATCGCTCCTGTCGCAGAATCAGGTGCCACACCGGCATGAATCGCTTTGGTGCCAAAGCGCATCTTGTCTTTTGCCATTGTAAAATTTTTGGGCAAAATTACGATTAATTGGATGCCTAATCCAGCCAAGGCATGAAGATTAAAGGATTGACGGTCAAATCACCACAACACCCAAGAAAAAACTATTAATTTCGTGGCGCAAAAAAAATCAACATGAAAAAAGTATATATCGTGGCGGCCGTTCGAACACCTATGGGCAGTTTTGGAGGCTCGCTATCCGCTGTTTCTGCAACACATTTGGGCGCTGCTGCCATTCAAGGTGCTTTGGAAAAGTCAGGCATTGACAAAAACATCATCGACGAAGTGTTTATGGGCAATGTGCTTCAAGCAAATTTGGGTCAAGCTCCTGCACGTCAGGCTGCTATGTTTGCCGGATTGAGCGAAAACGTACCTTGCACTACAGTCAACAAAGTGTGTGCTTCTGGTATGAAAGCCATTTCTTTGGCTGCCCAGAGCATCATCGCTGGAGACAACCATGTGGTAGTTGCCGGTGGAATGGAAAACATGAGCCAGGTGCCTCACTACTACACCGCACGCAATGCAGTGAAGCTAGGTGATGTAAAAATGATCGACGGTATGGTGAAAGACGGATTGACCGATGTGTACAATAAAGTACACATGGGCAATTGCGCGGAGATTTGTGCCAGAGAAAAGAATATCAGCAGAGAAGAACAAGATGCTTTTGCTATCGAATCTTACCAACGCGCTGCGGCGGCTTGGGCCTCCGGAAAATTCAACGATGAAGTAGTTCATGTGGGTATTCCTCAGAAAAAAGGCGATCCGATTATGGTAACCCAAGACGAAGAATACAAAAACGTAAAACTGGATAAAATTCCATCCTTGCGCCCTGTGTTTGATCCAAATGGGACTGTGACCGCGGCCAATGCTTCCACACTCAACGACGGTGCATCGGCTTTAATTCTTGCTTCCGAAGAGGCTGTTGAGAAATACAGATTGAAACCACTGGCGAGAATTGTGTCCTACGCAGACGCCGCTCAATCTCCGGAGTGGTTCACCACAGCGCCTTCCTTGGCTATTCCTAAGGCCCTAGACAAAGCGGGCATGAAAATCAGCGACATCGATTTCTGGGAATTGAACCAAGCTTTTTCTGTAGTTGGACTCGCCAACATTCAGGAATTGGGTCTAAACCCTTCGAAAGTGGACGTGAACGGCGGTGCAGTCGCTTTAGGTCACCCACTGGGTAGTTCGGGTTCTAGAATTATCGTGACCCTTATCCATGTGCTTAAGCAAAACGGCGGTAAATTTGGCGGAGCCGGTATCTGCAACGGTGGCGGTGGTGCCAGCGCCATGATTATTGAAAACATCTAAATCCAGATAACTTACAAAAAACCGCTGCAGTGCTGAATAGACTTGCAGCGGTTTTTTTTTGAGTTATCCCGACCTAAAATTTATCAGCCGAACAAACCAGCGGGCGATGGAGAAACAAAAGCACCGCACAAGTCAATTCCCAAAAGGTTAACATGCTCCATCTTTTTTTCACTATTTTTGCACTCCTTAATTTGAAATATGTCCACAGAAGAGCGCTCACTTAATTTCATAGAACACATCATCGAAGACGATTTGCGCGCAGGTTTCGACCCCAAAAAATTACGCTTTCGATTTCCACCGGAGCCCAACGGCTACTTGCATATCGGACATGCCTCAGCCATCTGCCTCAACTTCGGTTTGGGCTTAAAATACAACGCACCGGTGAACTTGCGCTTCGACGATACGAATCCGGCCAAAGAAGAACAAGAATTTGTAGATGCCATTAGACGCGACATCCAATGGTTGGGTTTTGAATACGACAACGAGTGCTATGCCTCTGACTATTTTCAACAACTTTATGATTGGGCACTTGAGATGATTCATCAGGGGAAAGCCTATGTTGACTCTCAAACCTCTGAGGAAATTGCCAAACAAAAAGGCACACCCACTGAGCCGGGAACAAACAGTCCCTACCGCAACAGAAGTGTTGAAGAAAACTTGGACTTGTTTACAAAAATGACCCGAGGTGAATGCGCTGAAGGAGAACATGTGTTGCGCGCTAAAATAGACATGGCAGCCACCAACATGCACATGCGTGATCCTATCATGTACCGCGTGTTGCACAAACACCACCACAGAACGGGAGATCATTGGAAAATATACCCCATGTACGATTGGGCGCATGGACAAAGCGATTATTTGGAACAAGTTTCTCATTCATTCTGCACACTGGAATTCCTTCCTCACAGAGAACTTTACGATTGGTACCTCGATCAGGTAATAGACGCTGAAAAGGTTCGACCCAAGCAACGTGAGTTTGCAAGAAGAAACATGAGCCACACCGTTGTAAGCAAGCGCAAACTCATGCGTTTGGTTGAAGAAGGCGTAGTATCAGGATGGGATGATCCGCGCATGCCAACGATTTCAGGAATGCGCAGACGCGGCTACACCCCCATGTCCATAAGAAACTTTGCAGACAGTATTGGTGTTGCCAAGCGCGAAAATTTGATTGACCTGTCGCATTTGGAGTTTTGTGTGCGTGAGGACCTCAACAAAATTGCACCGAGAGTTATGGCCGTGTTGAATCACGTGAAATTGATACTCACCAATTACCCGGAAGGAACCACAGAATATGTGTACACCGAGAACAATCCGGAAGATGAAAACGCTGGAACCAGAGCGCTGCCATTTACCAGAGAATTGTTCATCGAAAGAGAGGATTTTATGGAAGAAGCACCAAAAAAATTCTTCCGACTAACCTTGGGTAATGAGGTTCGTCTCAAAGGTGCCTACATCATCCGCGGTGAGTCTGTTGTTAAAGACGAACTTGGAAATATCATTGAAATTCACTGTACTTACGACCCTGATTCAAAAAGTGGGAGTGGCACTGAAGCGTCATTGAAAAAAGTAAAAGGAACCTTGCACTGGGTATCAGCAGCGCATGCTATCGAGGCCGAAGTGCGTTTGTACGACCGATTATTCACAGTAGATTCACCGGACACAAACAAAGAGGTTGATTTTATGGAATTTGTGAATCCAAGCTCCCTCGAAGTAGTTCAGGCAAAAGTTGAACCTTCATTGGCGCACGTTGAGCCTGAGCAAGTGTTTCAATTTCAGCGCTTGGGATATTTTGCGGTGGACAGAGATACTAAAAACGGAAAATTGGTGTTTAATAAAACCGTGGGGTTGAAAGACTCCTGGAAACCAATTGTAGATAACAACTAAAGAAGTCCGGACATGATTGTAAAACTTGGAGACAAAGAATTTCGACCGTTCCTGACAGCAGCACAAATTGAGGCAGCCGTTGAGGATTTGGCGAATCGCATCAATAAAGATTATGCGGGGAAAAAGCCACTCATCATAGGTGTGATGAACGGCTCATTCATGTTTTGCGCTGATTTTGCCAGAAAATTAACTTGTCAACCCGAATTTCAATTTGTAAAATTGAGTTCATACGAAGGCACTACAACTACCGGGCGCGTAGTTCAATCTTTCGGTTTGCCCGAAGACATGCGCAACCGCCATGTGTTGGTCTTAGAGGACATTGTGGACACCGGACTGACTACAAGGGGACTTTTCCAATCCTTAAAAAGCAAACAAGTTGCCTCGGCTGAAATTGTAACTTTATTCTTCAAATCGGAAGCCTTTATCAGTGCCGTTCAACCGAAATACTATGGAATCGATTTGCCGAATGAATTTGTAGTAGGTTACGGATTAGACTACAATGGCTTGGGGAGGGAATTGCCGGAATTGTATGTGCTCAACAATTAAAAATTAGTAAACAAGGTTGTCCGGAATACGCGGACAAAATCTAAAATTTCAGAGATGTTAAACTTAGTTTTATTTGGTCCTCCGGGTGCAGGCAAAGGCACTCAGTCAGAAAGATTGGTTTCGCGCTATGGTTTGGTTCACCTCTCAACGGGTGACATTTTCCGATACAATATTAAAAACGGAACCGAGCTGGGCAATCTAGCCAAATCATACATGGACAAAGGTGAACTGGTGCCGGACCAAGTTACCATTTCCATGTTGGAATCCGAAGTGAACAAAAACCAGGATGCCAAAGGTTTTATCTTTGATGGCTTCCCGCGCACTACAGCTCAAGCAGAAGCCTTAACCGAATTTTTGAAATCCAAAAACACCGAAGTTCATCTCATGGTTGCTTTGGCTGTGGCAGAAGATGAGTTGGTGAAGAGACTCCTGCTAAGAGGCAAAGATTCGGGTCGCGCCGATGATACCAATGAGTCCATCATCAGAAATAGAATTCAGGTTTACAACAGTCAAACGGCAGTGGTGGCTGACTTCTATGCAGCCCAAAACAAATTCAAAAATATCGACGGCGTTGGCAGTATTGACGAAATTTCCGAACGACTCTATTCGGCAATTGATGCCGCGATAGCTTAATACGGAATCATAATTGATAAGCCATCTGAGACCAAAAGCGCTCAGATGGCTTTTTGCTTGATACAGATGAACCCAATTTTTTGCCATTTCAATCAATAGACTCTTGCGCATTGATAGAAATATCTAACTTCGCACATTACAAACCCAAACCCATGCGCTCATTTTTTTACCTATTTTTCTTAACCTCAATTATTCCCTCTTGCAATACAGATGTTGATTTGATTGGCGATTACAAAGTTACGCCGGTTGTTTACGGCTTGCTCGATCAGTCTGACTCTTTGCATTATATCAGAATCAACAAGACTTTCCTCGGTCAGGGCAACGCCTTTGAAATGGCACTTGTTCCGGATTCAAGTTATTTTCAAGACGTTGATGCTACGGTAACAGAAATCTTAGCCAATGGCACAACCGGGCGCGTATGGCAGTTGCGTGACACCATCATCGACGGTAAAAGCGAAAATGGTGTGTTTTTCGCTCCGCAACACAAAGTGTATTACTTCGCTACACACACCTATCAAAACAATCCAAATCTCAGTCTCAAGCCGGACGCGAAATACCGCCTCAACATCGTCATTAACGGCGGAGAGTTTGTAGTAAAAGGTGAAACAGAATTGGTACGCGATGTAGCACTCACTGCACCATCACCTCAATCGTCGTTCACATTCAGAGGCAATCAAAACGACTACCGTGCCGTGCCATTCACTTGGACTAAAGGCAATGGACGCCGATTCAATTTCAACATGGCTTTCCATTACAAAGAGACGGACGTGAATGCAAACATCACTGAAAAATCCTTTGACTGGAATCTGGGAGAAATCATGGCAGGTAGCACTAACAACGTATCTGTAAATGCAAACGGCGAACTTTTCTACCAATTGGTGAAAAACAATGTGCCCATCGATAACAATATTGTGAAACGCGAACACACCTATTTCTTAATCACTCTGGTTGCAGGTTCGGAGGACCTTCACAATTTCATCATTGCGAACAAACCTACCACGAGCCTGGCACAAAACAAACCGTCGTTCACGAATCTTGAAGGTGGAATCGGCATATTCTCCTCCAGATACACTGTTCGCATGATGAAGTACTTCATCAATCCATTTTTCCAGAATTGGCGCAGCTTAGACCAAAGATCGACCAAAGAGTTGTGCGAAGGTCAATACACGGGCTTGTTGAAATTCTGCTCCTCACACATCCAAGACATAAACCCCAATCTGCCCGGAAATCCGCAGTCATTTGTTTGTCAATAATTTACAACGCTTGGTGAAACATCCAAGAGGATGACTCGTTGTATGGTATGATGAGTAGATTAACCCTTATTTTGTTGGCTTTTGCCATTGGCCGTGTCTCAGCGCAAATGCTAGACAACCGCGAAGGTGACGCCTTCAGTGATTCGCCATTTTTCAACAGCGCAAACATCAAAGCCAATAAAATTCAATCGATCAGAGGTTCTTATCATTTTAAAAAAATCAACGACAAAATGCGACCCTCAGGACTCGTTTACGGCGTTGACTTCGACTCAGAAGGCAGAATGATCAAGCATTTTGAAACCCGAAAATTTCTTGACCAAATAGATACTGTTGTTACCTACTACGAATACGGTGAAAACGGCAAACTCAAATTGCTGCGCAAATACGACGCAAGCGCCTATTACGCGGAAGTGTATGAATACAACGCTTCGAACCAAATTGTGAAAATTGAATACAGAAAAGACCTCAACAGAAACAGCAATCCACTAAACTTTATCCTCGACAAACAATTCCTCATTTCTTTTGAAACCTTGAGCTACGAAAAGTTTGAAAATCAGGAAAAAAAGACCCATTTCAATAATTTCGGACTACCCTACCAATACACTTTCTATTACTTCAACGACTTGGGTTATTTGACAGAAATCATCGAGAATATGGCTATTTCTTCGGGCCAAAGAAAAACTACATTTACTTACAACGAACGCGGATTGCTTGCAGAGAAACGCCACGTTTCAACAGTGATGGGCAACAGCAGTTTTAGAATTTCTTACACCTACGATGCCATTGGCAACCTGTTGTCCAGTGAATTGCACCGCAACGGTGTGTACACCACAGAAACGCAGGTAATCTACAACTCCAAAACCGGTATGGTGAGCAGTCTGCTCAAACGACAAGTGGACACCCAAACCATCACCATTTTGAATTTAGACCACTACACATATTACGATTGATATTATGCTGTTTTCTAAGGAAGATGAGTATTACATGAAATTGGCGCTGCAACAAGCGCACTATGCGTTTGAAAATGACGAGGTACCAGTTGGGGCTGTGCTCGTGGCCAATGGTCAGGTAATTGCCAGAGGATACAACAATGTGGAATTATTGATCGATGCTACCGCCCACGCAGAAATGCAAGTGATCACCTCAGCGGCGAATACCCTTGGTGGAAAATATTTACACGATTGTACAATCTATGTCACCCTAGAGCCTTGTGCCATGTGTGCAGGAGCCCTCTACTGGTCTCAGATATCCAGAATTGTCTATGGCGCCTCCGATCCCAAACGCGGTGCACTGAGATTCGGAAGAGACCTCATACACCCCAAAACGGAGCTCATTGGCGGTATTCTGGAGCATGAATGTGCTGCGCTCCTCAAATCATTCTTCGAGAAAAAACGATAAAAAAAGCGCACGAAACCGCGCGCCTTTTTCCAATACCTGTGGTTTTATTATTTGAAGTCCTTCTCGCTGACTTCTTTGTTGATCACCACATCTTTTACTTCAATCTCCATTTCAAATCCGAGGTTCTGAACAATGGTGTGCGGCACCTTAATGCCATCCACTTCCTTGTAATCTCTGTAGTAAGTCCAAATAATTCGGTTTTCACCTTGCACCTCATCTTCGACGCACTGAGCCACTTTTAAGCCTTTTTTCATGTCGTAGTAGTACTTGGTCTTTCCATCCTGAATCACGTATGCATCAACATCCTCAACCTTCTCAATACCTATCAACTTGGCGTCGGCATTCGACATCAACTGCAATTCTCTAAAAGGCACAGCATTTTTCTGAACTTCTTTAAACTCTGCCTCATCCATAGGTTTTTTGTTGCCTTGCTGCACTGTAAAACCACCTTTGGGTGTAACGACCTGCTTCGCCAAAGCCATGCCTCCCATGCTCATGTCCATCATAGAATAGCCACCTTTCATCAAAGATGTGGTGATCGATAACGGTGTAGGCGCACCCGGAATCTCAGCACTTCCGAATGTTTTGATGCTATTGACGCCTTTCACTTTGTCTACACCGCCGATGGCATTCAAATAAGCCGTTAGAACGGTATTCGTCGTGACACTCGGATCAATCGCCTTTTTGATTTCAGGCTTTTCGGTCGGATTGCCATACTTATCAAAATAATATACCGGAAGACCTATTTTTTCAATTTTTTCAATGACTTCCGAACCTTTTGCAGCAATAACAATACGCGCATTGTCAGTCAAGAAATATTTTTGCGCCACACGCTGCACATCCTCGCGCGTTACCTTTTGAATATTCTCCAAATATTTTTCGTAGAAATTCTTCTGCAATCCTTGTGTTTCGATACGCAGCGCATAAGAGGAAATGCTGCGCGGTTTGGCCGATTCGCGGATAAAATCGCCCACGAATGTAGCTTTAGCCAATTCCAAATCCTCTGTGCTAACAAACTCATTGCGAATGCGGTTGATTTGCGTCAAAATCTCAAGAACAGCACTATCCAACACCGCTTGCTTCAAGGGAGCACCTGCACGGAAAGAGGTAATGTGCTTGCTCGCAGGTAAACTGGATCTTGCACCGTAAGTCCAAGCCTTTTCTTCTCTCAACGTTTTATTCAGATAACTTTCGAAGCTACCGCCGACAATTTCATTGGCAATCAACACCGCAAAATAATCCGGGTCGTTCATGGTCAATTTTACCGAGTTTACAAATGAAACTTCAGCCTGTACCGCGTTCGGAACATCCACAAAATTGATTTGCGTTTTGGCTACATTGGACGGATTAGGATACGTTTGCGCAGGTGGCATAGCCTTTTTCCAAGCCGCGAAATATTTTGTTACTTTGGCTTTAACGTCGTTAAATTTCACATCACCCATGACAACCATGTAGGCCTTGCCGGGTACAAAATATTTTTCGTAATGCGCTTTAACATCGTCTAGCGTAATGCGGTTCAAAGACTCAGCCGTCACAAACTCCCCAAATGGGTGGTCCTTTCCATAAACCAAAACATTTCTCACACGAGAAGCGATGGAACCCGCACTCTTTTCTTCGCTTTTCAACGCTTCGATGGCTTTGTTGCGCTCTTTATCCAATTCCTCTTGCGTGAAATTCGGCATTAAGGCCGCCTCAGCCATCATACTCAACAACCGATCAAAATAGCGTGACAATCCCGAAGCATAGGCACCTCCCTCAAAAATTTCCAAGGAAGCACCCATAAAATCAATCTCCTCTTCAAAGGCATCTTTACTTGATTTCGTTGAACCTTTACCCAACAAACTTCCCATCAAATCGTCAAGCCCGGCTTTATCGCCCAAAGTGTACGGATCGTTATCCATACTCATGTTGATGCTCACGCGGGGTAGTTTATTGTCCTCTACTACAAGCACTTTGAGACCATTTTCGAGTGTAAACGTCTGCGGTTTGCCTAAATTCACTTTCGGAGCCGGACCGGGCGTTGGTCTTTTACTTCTGTCCACTTGACTAAGTCCCAAAAAGGGCAAAAGCATCATGGAGCACATTGTGATATATTGAATTGCTTTCATCGTCTTATTTCTTTTTATCCTTTTTTGATTTTTTCTCTTTTTTCGACTTTTTAGCCGGAGTAGCAGGAACTACAGGCTTCTCCTCCACTTGCTCAACCGGCGCAACCGCTGCGGGCTTCTCCTCCTCAGGAAGATAGCGCAGGAACAAGCGCTGATTCGAATTGAGGTATTTGCTCGCCACTTCTCGAATCTCTTCAACAGTTATTGATCTGTACATTTCCAATTCCGTGTTGATGCGCGATGCATCGCCGAACATCGTGTAATTGGTGGCCAAACTTGTTGCAATACCCTCCGGTGTTGAATTGGACTGCACAAAGTTGTTTTCATATTGATTCATCAACTTCTGATAATCTCTGGATGAAAGCAGCTCATTTTGAAGTTTCACAATCTCATCATCAACCTCCTTGACCAAGTCGTCCAGCGTAGTTTCACCCATAGGAAGACCATAAATCAAATACATGCCGCTATTTTTCAAAGCATAATTAAAAGCACCCACAAAAAGCGCCATTTTTTTGTCATCAACCAACTTTTTCGACAAACGGGAACTTTTTCCATCGCTTAAAATCGAAGATATCAAATCCAGAACCAAGGCTTCACGGGCACTTGCAGCAGGCGTTTTGTAAGCCAAAACCATCATCGGCGTTTGGATATTTCCATCGTGAAATTTGGCTTCTATTTGTTTATTGATGGCCTCAGTTTTAAACTCCGAGCGCTGCACATTGTTTCCGCGAGGAATAGGACCAAAATAATCCTGAATCCACTTTTTGGCTTGCTTTTTATCAAAATCTCCCGCTACGACGAGGACTGCATTATTCGGCACATAATAGGTTTTATGAAATTGAATGAAATCGTCCAATGTTGCATTGTCCAAGTCTTCGATTGTTCCTATGATGGCGTGGTGATAACCCGTTCCCGGAAACAAATAACGCGTTACCTCCGAAATCAAATTGCCGTAGGGACGATTGTCTTGCGTTTGACGGCGCTCTTCTTTAATCACGCCATTTTGTGTATCCACACCCACCTGATTAATTACCGGATGCAACAAGCGCTCAGACTCCATCCACAAACCCAACTGCAATTGGTTGGAAGGGAAAATCTCAAAATAAGTAGTTAAATCATACGTCGTGTAAGCATTGTTTCGACCGCCATTGGCAGAGACGATTTTGAACCACTCACCACGGTCTATATTTTGTGTACCTTCAAACAACAAATGCTCAAAGAAATGGGCAAACCCGCTTTTGTTTTTGGGGTCGTCTTTGGAGCCCACACCATACATTACCTCTACCTTGACCACAGGCACGGCATTGTCTTGATAAAGAATAACGTGCATGCCATTTTCCAGCTTATACTCCTCGTATTGAACCTTTTGAGCCCAAAAAGAAGAATTCACTGCGGCCAACACGAGCAATGAAACAACAACTTTTTTCATGTTTTCGATTAAAATTTTGAGTTAAACATTACAGTTCCAGAACAGCGTTCTAAAATTATTGAGCCCGAAAATAGGTAATAAAACCATTGTTTAGAAGTAATATGTATGAATGGATAAAATCACACAGGCACGATGAAAAGTGAGTGCTCGTTGGCATAGCATATTCTCATTTTCAAGCAACGGTTGAATTTTCTTCATTTTTTGAAATCATTGGATTTTCCGAAAAATAATTTGGGAAAATGTAACAATCAGAAAAAAATAACTACTTTTGCACCATCAAAAATGTTATTGATTTCGAGAGGGGACGAAAGTCCCCTCTTTTTTTCGCCAAAAAATGATAAAAAAAGATCACATACTTGCACTTGCTCAAGAGCGCATCGACGAATTGGACAAGGACATTTTTGTTGTGGAGTTGATCATCAGCGCAAATAACAACATCCAACTCGAAATTGATTCTGCGGTGGGATTTGTGACCATCGATGACTGTGTTCGTGTTTCAAGAAACATTGAACACAACCTCGACCGCGAGGTTCAAGACTTTGAACTGTCCGTGTCTAGTGCCGGTATTGACAAACCCCTGAGACACGTGCGACAATACCCGAAAAATATCGGAAGATCCTTAAAAATTAAGACCAAATCCGGAGAAAAACTCGAGGGAGAACTCACTCAAGTATCGGAAAATGCAATTTCCATCCGGTTTGAGGAAACCTTGAAGCTGGAAGGCAAAAAAAAGAAAGAAAAAATTAGTAAGACAGTTGACCTGTCTTTCGATGAAATACAAGAAGCTAAAGTTGTCATATCCTTTAAATAATGCAAAATGGATAATTTGAATTTAATTGAATCGTTCGCGGAGTTCAAAGAATTTAAGAACATCGACCGCGTAACCATGATGACCGTATTGGAGGACGTTTTTCGCTCCATGCTCAAAAAGAAATACGGTACCGACGAACACATCGACGTGATTGTGAACGTTGACAAAGGTGACTTCGAAATTTGGATGAACCGAGAAATCGTTCACGATGGAGAGGTCGAAGACCCGAATACTGAAATTGCACTCTCTGAGGCCATCAAAATTCAACCGGACTTTGAAGTAGGTGAAGAAGTTTCTGTAGAATTAAAATTCGCAGATTTCGGTCGAAGAAACATTCTTTCCTTGCGTCAAAATTTGGTTTCCAGAATTTTGGAGTTGGAGAAAGACCACATCTACACCAAATACAAGGAAAGAATTGGAGAAATTATCACCGGTGAAGTGTACCAAGTTTGGAAGAAAGAAATTCTTGTGCTTGACGACGAACACAATGAGTTGATTTTGCCAAAATCTGAACAGATTCCATCTGACTTCTTCAAAAAAGGTGAGACCGTTCGTGCCGTAGTTGCAAAAGTAGATATGCGCAACAGCAGCCCGGTAATCATACTCTCCCGCACTGCCCCAGCCTTCTTGGAGCGCCTGTTTGAATTGGAAGTACCGGAAGTTTTTGACGGACTTATCACCATCAAAAAGATTGTTCGCGAACCCGGTGAGCGCGCTAAAGTTGTTGTGGAATCCTACGACGATCGCATCGATCCGGTAGGCGCATGTGTGGGGATGAAAGGAGCACGTATTCACGGCATCGTTCGTGAATTGCGCAACGAAAACATCGACGTAATCAACCATTCAAACAACTTAAACATACTCATTCAAAGAGCTTTGTCTCCGGCAAAAATCTCGTCTGTCGAGATTCAACAGGAAGAAGGTCGTGCGAATGTCTACCTCAAGCCGGACCAAGTATCCTTGGCTATTGGTAGAGGCGGTCACAATATCAAATTGGCCAGCAAACTTGTTGGACTCGAATTAGAAGTGTACAGAGATGGCGCTGAAGATGTTGAAGACGTTGATTTGGAAGAATTTGCAGATGAAATCGACGGCTGGATTCTCGACGAATTGAAAGCTGTTGGTTGCGACACAGCGAAGTCCGTACTCGAACTGGACATTCAAGATTTGGTATCAAGAACCGATTTGGAACAGGAAACATTAGAAGAAGTATTCAGAATATTGCGTTCTGAATTTGAATAAAAACAAAGCGATTGGGACAAGAAAACACTTGTTCCAATCGCATTTTACAGCGTATCTAAATCAGGGAAAATCATAGTGATAGCCTGCGAAAACATAGGAATTACTATCTTTAGCCCCAATTTAGACAAAACTTTTTGTCAATTTTAAAGGTAAAGAAACAGCTTTTATGGCTAAACCAATCAGATTAAATAAAGCAGCAGCGGAACTCAACATTTCGAGCCAGAGAATTGTAGATTTTCTTTCTACAAAGGGATTAACTATTGAAAACAATCCCAACACCAAGCTAGAAGGTGAAGCCTATGATCTGCTATTGCAAGAATTTGCAGCAGACGCTTCTGTCAAGCAAAAATCCAAGGAGACAACGCTCAACCGCGAGCGCAAGGAAACGATTTCGCTCGATTCAAACAAACCTAAAGTTGAAGAAACACGCATTGTTGAAGAAGAGGACTTGTCTATCGAGCAGTTGAAACGCTCTGCACAACAATCTACTGCTGCAGAAGTGGCAAAAAAAGCAAAGCCGGAAGAACCTAAAGAGGAACAAAAACCTCAGACTGCATCCGAGCCTAAAGTTGAACAACCGGAGAAAGAGGCTCAGGAGAACGAAAAACCGGCTCAGCCCATTGAGCTTGAAAGTACTGGTGAAGATTCGAAATCAACACCACAAGTTGGGGTAAACGTGATTGGAAAAATCGACCTTTCAAGCATCAACAACAAAACCAGACCCGACAAGAAAAAGAAGGAAGAAATCACCGAAATCAAGTCTGAAGAAGCGACTTCTGAATCCAAGCCTGCAGCAAATGCAACAACAGAAACGGCTGCAGAGGCTCAATTGGAAAGTCCACAAGAAGAAAAACCGGTCAAAGAAGAGATTGAACTCATCAAAGCGACTTCTGAAAAACTCACCGGACCTAAAGTGATGGGTAAAATTGAACTTCCTGTGTACAAAACAAGAGATAAGGGTCAATCAGGTGGGCAAACCAACCCCAATGCACAAAATCAATCCGCGGCGGACAAAAAGAAACGCAAGCGCATTAAAAAAGTGAATCCGGCTGTTGAGGCGGGTGCTCAAAACAATACCGGAAATCAAAATGCCGGCAACAAGTTTAGAAAACAACCGATCGAAAAGGCACAAATTTCGGAGGTTGACATCCAAAAAGAAATCAAAGAAACACTCTCCAAACTAACCAGTGGAGGAGGAAAATCAAAAGCTTCTAAAATTCGTCGAAACAAACGCGATGAGCGTGCTCAAAGACGTGAAATGGAAGCAATGGAGGCTGAATTAGACTCAAAAATCCTGAAATTGACCGAGTTCGTGACAGTTTCAGAATTGGCAGCCATGATGAATGTTCAGCCGACTCAAGTTATTGGAACCTGTATGTCCCTGGGTATCTTCGTTTCTATCAACCAGCGTATCGATGCAGAGACCATTTCAATTGTAGCCGACGAATTCGGTTTCGAAGTGGAATTTGTGAGCGCTGAGGTTCAAGATGCCATTCCGGTTGTTGAAGACAAGGAAGAGGACTTGGTGCCAAGACCACCAATTGTAACCGTAATGGGTCACGTGGACCACGGTAAAACTTCCTTGCTCGATAAAATACGAAAAGCCAATGTAGCCGAAGGTGAAGCCGGAGGAATCACGCAGCACATTGGATCCTATTCAGTTAAACTCGAAAACGGCAAGCGCATCACTTTCCTGGATACACCCGGTCACGAAGCGTTTACTGCAATGCGTGCCCGCGGTGCACAGGTTACCGATATAGCCATCATCATTGTAGCAGCGGACGACGATGTGATGCCACAGACTAAGGAGGCTATTGCCCACGCGCAAGCAGCGAACGTTCCGATGGTATTCGCCATCAACAAAGTCGATAAGCCGGGAGCAAATCCAGATAAAATACGCGAACAACTATCTGCCATGAACATACTCGTAGAGGAATGGGGTGGAAAGTATCAATGCCAGGAAATATCGGCCAAACAAAACATCAACATCGATTTGCTTTTGGAAAAAGTACTCCTTGAAGCGGAGTTATTGGATTTGAAAGCCAATCCGAACAAAAACGCAGTTGGCACCATCATCGAATCGTCATTGGACAAAGGTCGAGGATTTGTAACCAACATGCTCGTGGAAGCAGGAACGCTTAAAGTCGGTGATGTTATATTGGCAGGTCGCTATGCCGGTCGTGTACGCGCCATGCACAATGAAAAAGGTATTCCGCTTGAAACAGCAGGACCGGCTACACCGGTATCTATTTTGGGTATCAACGGTGCGGCAACTGCAGGTGACAAATTCCATGTAATGGACGATGAAAGAGAAGCACGCGCCATCGCCACTAAACGTGAACAACTCTACCGTGAGCAAGGACTCAGAACTCAAAAACACATCACACTGGATGAAATTGGACGTCGTCTTGCTATTGGTGACTTCAAAGAGTTGAACTTGATTGTGAAAGGTGACGTGGACGGTTCTATTGAGGCCTTGTCTGACTCTTTGTTAAAACTATCAACCGATCAAATTCAGGTGAATATCGTTCACAAAGGTGTAGGTGCTATCACAGAAAACGACGTAAACTTGGCTTCTGCTTCTGATGCGATCATCGTTGGATTCCAGGTTAGACCTTCACAGGCTGCAAGAAAATTGGCAGAAAACGAACAAATTGATATTCGTCTGTACTCCATCATTTACAAGGCCATCGAAGAGATTAAATCGGCGATGGAAGGCATGTTGTCACCTGAAATCGAGGAACAGATCACCGGTTCTATCGAGGTTCGCGAGGTGTTCAACATCACCAAAGTTGGAACGATTGCAGGTTGTTACGTATTAGAAGGTACAGTAAGCCGCAAGAACAAGATTCGCGTCATTCGCGATGGCATCGTAATTCACACCGGGCAAATTAAAGACCTCAAACGCTTCAAAGACGATGTGAAAGAGGTGAAGCACGGCTATGAATGTGGTTTGAGTATCGACAAGTTCAACGACATCCAAATTGGCGATACCTTAGAGGCCTTCGAAGAGGTTGAAGTAGCAAGAAAATTATAATCTATTCTGACAAGAAGTATCATGAAGCGAACAAAAATTGCTTTGTTGCTCAATGACTATACATTGGGGACAGAAGTTTTGGTAAAAGGTTGGGTACGTTCATTCCGCAACAACCAGTTCATTCAAATCAATGACGGTTCAACGCTAAAAAATATTCAAGCCGTATTGGCTCTTGATGCCTTTGATGAAGAGTTGGTAAAACGAATCACCACAGGCGCGGCCGTTGGCGTGCAGGGTGAAATAGTAGCCTCCACCGGAGCTGGTCAAGAAATCGAAATTCAAGTGAAAAATCTTGAAATCATCGGCGATGCGAATCCTGAAGAGATTGCCAAAACGGTAATGCAGCCCAAAAGACACAGCTTGGAGTACTCGCGCGAACAAGCGCACTTGCGTTTTCGCACCAACACTTTTGGCGCAGTTTTCCGTATTCGTCACGCGGTGTCATTTGCCATTCACAAATACTTCAACGACCGCGGCTATTTCTACTTGCACTCCCCTATTATCACCGGATCAGATGCTGAAGGTGCAGGAGAGATGTTTCATGTTACAACCTTAAATCCGGAAAATCTCCCGAAAAAGGAGGACGGAACCGTGGATTATTCTGAAGATTTTTTTGGAAAACCGGTTAGTTTGACTGTATCCGGACAATTGGAAGCCGAATTGGGTGCTTTAGCCTTGGGGCAGGTTTATACCTTCGGACCCACGTTTCGTGCAGAAAACTCGAATACTTCCCGTCACCTCGCAGAATTTTGGATGATTGAACCCGAGGTAGCCTTCCATGATTTGAACGACAACATGGATCTCACCGAAAATTTCTTGAAATACATCTGCAGTTATGTCGTAGACAATTGCAAAGATGATTTGGAGTTCCTCAACGAAAGAGAAACCAACGAGCAAAAAAACAAACCACAAAACGAACGCAACGAAATGACTTTGTTGGAGCGTTTGCGCTTCGTAATCGACAATCCGTTTGAGCGATTAACATACACCGAAGCTATAGATTTACTGATGGAGTCCAAGCCTTTCAAAAAAGGGCAGTTTAAGTTTCCCGTTTCTTGGGGCATCGATTTACAATCTGAACATGAGCGTTATTTGGTAGAAAAGCACTTCAAAAAGCCTGTTATTCTGACAAATTACCCGGCGAAAATCAAAGCCTTTTACATGCGCCAAAACGACGACAACCAAACTGTTGCAGCGATGGATGTACTCTTCCCCGGCATTGGTGAAATTGTTGGAGGCTCTCAACGCGAGGAACGCCTGGACATCCTCAAGAAAAAATGTGAGGATTTCAACATCCCACATGAAGAACTGTGGTGGTATTTAGACACAAGACGCTTCGGCTCCGTGCCTCATGCCGGCTTCGGATTGGGCTTCGAGCGCATGGTTATGTTCGTTACCGGAATGACCAACATCCGAGACGTAATTCCTTTCCCGAGAACGCCTAAGAATTGTGAGTTTTAGGAAACTGAAACAACACATGGCGTCCACCTAAAAAGGTTAATGCCTAATTTTTAAGATTACATTACCTCAAGTGGCTGCAATCAAAGTTTCCTTAGCTTTGCGCTGCTCTTGGTTTGAAAAATTGGATTTCCTGCTTTCATCTGTGAGCACCTTCACAAACACACCATGATTCAACGCAAGATAACGTTTTATGCCTTTTCGGGTCTGCTCATAAGCAGTGTGCTGCTGAAGAATATCTCGCCACTTTTTATCATCGTACTACTCGGCATGTGGTTTTGGGAAGGCCAGTTCAAAACCAAATGGTCGTTGCTCCGAAACCAAACCGTTTATCTCATCCTCCCCATTTACTTTCTGCTTTTGGTCATCGGACTCGTCAATACTTCAAACATGGAATACGGTTTGCAAAAACTTGGAACCCGACTGCCCTTGCTCCTGTTGCCTGTGGTGTTACCTACATTAAAAAGCCTGAATTTTACCTATCACAAAAGGACTTTCACACGGATTTTTGTCTTTTCCATACTCGCCGCGATGGTGATTTGTCTGATAAGAGCCGCTTACCTCTATTTCGTCGAAAGCGCTGCCGCAAACCGCGGAGAACAACTGGATTATCTCTACCAATCCCGCTATTTTTACGGAACATTATTGAGCAACTTCCTCATGCATCCGGGCTATTTGGCCATGTTTGCCAATGTTGCACTCATCGCCGTTTTGTATGATTTGAAAAAAATTCAAACAAAAAAACGCCTGTATTACAACATCAGCATCATCACTGCGCTCACCCTATTCGTTTTGATACTTTACTCAAAAACCGCACTAGGCATGCTCTTGCTGATTTACATGGCATTCGGCCTTCGCTATACTTTCAGAGAGAAAAAAATTAAATATCTGCTGCTGAGTTTTGCCTTACTGATAGGTTTGAGCGGCATTATGTACTTCGTCATTCCCAATACCAAAACGAGAATTCAAACGATTGTCGAAATGTTTTCTCAAAAAAACCACGATCCGAATTCTATCGAGTCCACCCAACTTCGCGTTCACGCCTGGAAGGCATCGAGAGCACTCGTGGAAGAAGCACCAATTTTAGGACACGGAACAGGCGATGTATGGGATATCTTGGAGACCAAATACAAGGTTTTGGGCTACAACGGCGCGTTGTCTAATGAAGTAAATGCCCACAATGAATACTATCAAACCGCATTAGCCATTGGTCTTGTTGGGGCTCTTTTTTTAATTTCCGGATTGATGTTTTGGGTGGTCGTTGGCATACGCAAAAAACACTTCCCTTTGGTTGTTTGGACTTTAATTACGGCCTTCGCGCTCACTTTTGAGTCTTATTTCAGCACGCAAAATGGCGTTGTTTACGTCAGTTTATTCCTGTTTTTTGTCTATTCCTTAAAACCGGAAAACAATGAATAAACGCGTTTCTGTTGTTATTCCCTGTCGCAACGAAATCAAACACATTGAAACTTGTTTGATGTCGCTCTTAAACAACGGGTATCCTAAGGAATTTTTAGAATTAATCGTTGTGGACGGACTGAGCGACGACGGAACCACAGAACTTCTGGAACAACTTGCTCAAAAGCACCCTCAAATCAAGTGGCTGACCAATCCAAAACAAAAAACACCTTTTGCTTTAAATTTGGGCATTCAGCAGGCCTCGGGGTATTACACATTGATATCCTCAGCTCATGCAAGTTACTCTCCGAATTACATCAATACTTTGGTAGAGAAAATCGAAAAATCATCAGCGAACGTCGTTGGCGGTGTCATGAATACAAAGGTAAAAAATGTCACCCCGGTTTCCAAAGCCATTGAGCTGGTGCTCGCGCATCCCTTTGGCGTGGGAAACGCGCATTTTCGAACCGGAGTAAGTCAAGACAAATTTGTAGATACCGTGCCCTTTGGCATGTACAAAACTGAGTTGTTGAAACATCACGAAGGCTACAACGAAAAACTCATTCGCAACCACGATATTGAACTTTCAAAACGGCTTATCGCTTCTGGAACAAAAATCTTGTTGACGCCTGATGCGCGTTGCACGTATTATGCGAGAGAGACCTGGTCAGAATTGGCAAAAAACAATTTCGACAACGGCAAATGGAATTTACTCACCATCGCCATAACCCGGGATTTCTCATCCCTAAGCTTAAGACACTTCATTCCTTTGCTTTTCGTCTCTGCCATACTTCTTCCGACACTCTTTTCCCTCTGGATACCGAAATTGTTATTTGTAGCATTAGCAACGATGCTCACTCACAGCATTTTCATTCTCCTCGTTATCTCAAAAATGACCCTTGAAAAAACCAAGAGATTAAACTTATTCATTACTTTCAAAGTACTGCATTGGTCTTATGGTTTAGGTTCATTAATCGGACTGATTTCCTCAATTCCGGTTTGGCTCAAAAAACAAAACGCGTGAGTTTGGAGGAGAAATATAAAATTCAACTTGCCGAAATTCTGGAAACGGATTCCAGCAAAATTTTCCTTTACTGGAAAGGTCGTGTGGCACTGTATGCGCTGCTGAAATCCATGAAAATCGGACCCGGAGATGAAGTTATTTTACCCGCTTTCACTTGTGTTGTGGTACCGAACGCCATCTTGTATTTAGGTGCCACACCCATTTATGTGGATATTGATCCCAAAGTCTACAACACCACCAAAGACCACATTGAGGCAGCCATCACTTCCAAAACCAAATGCATTTTGGTGCAAAACACATTCGGACTTTCCCACCAAGTTGAGGAAATTACTTCCTTGACACGCGAGAAAGGCATCTTTACCATCGAAGATTGCACCCATGGATTTGGTGGACACTACAACGGCAAACCCAACGGCACGTATTGTGATGCCGCCTTTTACTCTACACAATGGAATAAACCATTCAGCACAGGCATAGGAGGATTTGCATTGATAAACAACGACATGCTACTTCGAGAAATAGAACATGTGAACAAAACATTAGCTTCCCCCGGCTGGAAACAACAAACATTACTTCGAGTGCTACTATGGGCCAGAACGTACTTGCTTCGCGATTCAACCTATTGGTTTTTGTTGAAATTCTATCGCATGTTGAGCAAAATTCCCGGTTTCGTGGGCTCGTCCAGCGATGTTGAACTCACAAGCGCACGCATGCCGGAAAACTATTTTATGGGCGCTTCAAAAGTTCAAATGCAAGCCGGAATACGTGCTTTAAGAGGGTTGAATGAACAGTTGGAAACAAGAAAAAACAACGCACACCAATACAACACTTTCCTCGAGAGACACAACAAAATACATCTTGACGCTGACCTAATTCACAACCATAGTTTTCTGAAATTTCCAATTCTCGTTCGTGATAGAAAAACCTTCATGCAGGCGGCTGAAAAGGCAAAAATTCAACTCGGCGATTGGTTCTTATCACCTATACATCCGGTTGAAAGTGCCTGGGAAGAATGGAAGCTCGTCGGCAAACAATTTCCCAAAGCGGTGGAAATTTCAAATCAAGTTGTGAATTTGCCTACCGATACAAAATCAGTCCAACGCGTACTGGATTTTCTCTCAAAAAATCTGGATCAAATACTTTAGATTAAACTAAAGCAGAATCGCTAGATTTTGTAATCAACTTTACCTGAGATTTAGGAATAACAACACTAAAGACCATTTGCAAGGACTTGATGACCACAAAAATTTTGTGCTTCCCTTGATTTTTAACCATTTCGCCGCGCATTCCGGCAAATCCGCCGGAAACGACTTCTACAGCATCACCTGGTTGATACTCGGAATAATTCTCCTGTGAAATCAAATCTTCCTGCCATTTCCCACACAAGACTAACAAATTCTGAAGTTCAAAATCGCGCACCAAGGCAGGCTTACCGTGCTCCTTCAGAATTGCCGTTACCTGTGGAAAAGAATACAATTCATTGATTCTACCATCCATTACCCGCACAAAAACAACGCAAGAAATAAGAGGCACCTCAACCTTCTTTTTTCGGTCACTCCATTGTCTTATGGTAGTATAAGTCGGACAAACAACTTCAAAACCTGCTTCATTCAATTTTTCCACCAGCTTCTTTTCAGCCCTGGACCTCGTTTTAATAACCCACCAATTCGCGTCTGACATTTATTCCTATTTACACAAAATACAAAAGTAAGAATTTGACGCTATGCTAAATTTTCAAGTTAAAGCGCCATATTAAGTAATGTTTAAAGAAAATCCAAATTAGCATTTTGATCGAAGACCCTACCCAAAACTATTTATATTTGCAGCCGAAATCTTTGAAAAACCTAGTTTTTTAGGTACATTTATCGCCATGGAAAGTATCTAATTCGCATGTAAATATGTGAGTTAGAGTGGCGAAGCCATGAATAAACAATTACAATTTATACAGAAGCGTATAGCATGAAATCTCCCCAAGAATCAAAAATTGCGATAATCGGTTTGGGCTATGTAGGTCTTCCGCTAGCCGTTGCATTTGCGGAAAAGTACCCCGTTGTTGGTATTGATATCAATGAACTCAGAGTAAAAGAGTTACAATCCGGTGTGGATTCGACGCTTGAAGTTGAAAACGAACTATTGAAGGCAGTATTGACCGAAAACAACGATGGAAAAGGATTGTTCATCAGCAAAGACATCCAAGACGCGAAAGATTGTAACATATACATCATCACTGTTCCTACTCCTACCGACAAGCACAACCGACCTGTGCTCACCCCAATGGTTAAGGCCAGTGAAAGTGTTGCCCAAGTGCTCAAAAAAGGAGATATTGTTATTTATGAATCTACTGTGTATCCGGGCGTAACAGAGGATGAAATGGTTCCGATTTTAGAATCAAATACCGGAATGCAATACAACATTGACTTTTTCTGCGGCTACTCACCGGAAAGAATCAATCCCGGAGACAAAGAACATACGGTAACCAAAATCTTAAAAGTTACCAGTGGCTCTACTCCTGAAATTGCAGATTTTGTAGATGCGCTTTACCGCTCAGTAATCACAGCCGGGACCCATAAAGCGTCCTCAATAAAGGTGGCCGAGGCCGCGAAAGTGATTGAAAACTCGCAGCGCGATCTGAACATCGCCTTTATGAATGAACTGTCCAAGATTTTCTCCTTGATTGGCATTGATACGCAAGAGGTTTTGGAAGCGGCAGGTACAAAGTGGAATTTTCTCAAGTTTCAACCCGGATTGGTTGGCGGGCACTGTATCGGTGTTGACCCCTATTATCTCGCTCAAAAAGCACAAGAGGTTGGCTACCATCCGGAAATTATTCTTGCCGGAAGAAGACTCAACGACTCGATGGGTAAATATGTGGCCCAAGAAACTGTAAAATTGATGATGCGCAAGGATTTGAAAGTCATCGATTCCAAAGTACTTCTTCTTGGGATCACCTTCAAAGAAGATTGTCCGGATGTAAGAAATACACGTGTGATAGATATTTACCACGAACTGAAAAGTTTCGACATTCAAGTCGATGTCTATGATCCCTGGGCGAGTGCTGAAGAAGTGGAGCACGAATATGGCATTACGCTTCTACCTAAAAGTCCATTACCCAACACTTCGGATTACTCCGCAGTCATCGTAGCTGTGGCGCATAAGGAATTTGCAAAACTCGACATCCGTAAATCAGATTCATTAGTAGTTTATGACGTAAAAAGTAAACTACCCAAGGAATTTGTAGACGCCAGACTCTAATTTTCACCTAAACAATACATGAAAAAAGTACTCATAACAGGAACAGCAGGATTCATCGGTTTTCATTTGGCGGATCGCCTAATCAAAGACGGTTATCATGTTGTCGGACTGGACGTAATCAATGATTATTACGACATCAACTTGAAATACCAAAGACTTCAGGTGCATGGCATTGAAGGTGAACACATGAAGCTGCGCGACATCCAGTTGAGTTCAAAGTATGAAAACTACAGATTTTTAAAAGCGGATTTGGCCGATCATGACTTCATTGTGGATTTCATGAAAAACGAAAAATTCGATGTGGTAGTCAATTTGGCAGCACAAGCAGGTGTGAGATACAGCATAGAAAATCCTAGAGTTTACACACACAGCAATATCGACGGTTTCTTAAGCATTTTAGAGGGCTCGCGACACAGCCAAGTGGGTAACCTCATTTATGCCAGCACAAGCAGCGTTTACGGATTAAACACCAAAATGCCGCTTTCGGAGGAACACCCTACCGAACACCCCATGGCACTTTATGCAGCCACTAAAAAAGCCAATGAAATGATGGCGCACTCCTACTCGCATTTGTTCAGATTGCCGACCACAGGCTTGCGCTTCTTTACGGTTTATGGTCCCTGGGGTCGTCCGGATATGGCACTTTTCCTCTTCACCGACGCGATCATGAAAGGAAAACCCATAAATGTGTTCAACCACGGAAAAATGGTACGGGATTTCACCTATGTGACTGACATTGTTGAGAGTATCACACGCTTGGTAGAAAGACCTGCGGAGGTGAACGAAAATTGGTCCGGGGATAATCCCAACATTTCCTCCTCTTCAGCGCCCTACCGCATTTTCAACATCGGTAACTCATCACCTACTCCATTGATGGATTATATTGAAGCGCTCGAAAAGGCATTGGGTCAAACAGCCATTAAAAATATGATGGACATGCAACCCGGAGATGTACCGGCAACACACGCCGACACCTCCGCTTTAGAGAATTATGTCAGTTTCAGACCGCAAACATCAGTTACTGAAGGCGTTGCCAATTTCGTCGCATGGTACAAATCCTATTACAATTAATCATTCAAATAGATCAAGATGAAAATTAACAAAATTTGCTGTATCGGTGCAGGCTATGTGGGAGGTCCAACTATGGCCGTAATCGCTCAAAAAAATCCAAACATTGAAGTAACTGTTGTAGACATCAACGAAGCGCGCATAGCCGCATGGAATGATACTAATCTAGACAATTTACCGGTCTATGAACCCGGATTGGACGAGGTTGTCGCTGAAGCACGTGGAAGAAACCTATTCTTCTCAACGGATGTAGATGGGGCTATTGACAAAGCAGATATTATTTTTATCTCCGTTAATACACCCACCAAAACCTATGGTGTTGGAAAAGGTATGGCGGCAGATTTGAAATACATTGAGTTGTGCGCTCGTCAAATCGCACGTGTTGCCAAAAACGACAAAATCGTTGTTGAAAAATCAACGTTGCCAGTTAGAACTGCCGAAGCATTAAAGAGCATTTTGGACAATACCGGAAACGGTGTAAATTTCCAAATCTTATCCAACCCGGAGTTTTTAGCAGAAGGTACAGCGATCCAGGACATGCAAGCGCCAGACAGAATCCTCATCGGTGGCGACATGGAAACCGAAGCAGGAAAAGCGGCCTTGAATGCGCTGGTAGATGTGTATGCTTCTTGGGTGCCTCGAGAACGCATATTGACCACCAATGTTTGGTCGTCTGAATTATCTAAACTTACCGCAAACGCATTTTTGGCACAGCGCGTGTCGAGCATCAACGCAATTTCAGAGTTGTGCGAAAAAACAGGTGCTGATGTAAATGAAGTTGCCTACGCGATCGGTCAGGACAGCCGAATCGGACCTAAATTTCTAAAGTCATCTGTAGGCTTTGGAGGTTCATGTTTCCAAAAGGACATCTTGAATTTGGTCTACATCGCGAGAACGTATGGACTTACTGAAGTAGCAGACTACTGGGAACAAGTAATCATCATGAACGACCACCAAAAAAGACGTTTCGCGAAAAACATTGTGAGCACTTTATACAATACGGTGAACGGCAAAAAAATCGCATTCTTGGGTTGGGCCTTTAAAAAAGACACCAACGATACCCGTGAATCTGCTGCCATCTATGTAGCCGATGAGTTGTTGAACGAACAAGCGAATATTGCGGTTTTTGATCCGAAAGTGAAGCAAAATCAAATCCAATCCGATTTGAACTACCTCAACACGCGATCAGAAGCAGAAAATTCAGCCATGGTAACTTCGCATGCCAATGCTTATGAAGCCTGCAAAGATGCTCATGCCATTGCCGTATTGACCGAGTGGGATGAATTCAAAACCTACGACTGGCAAAAGATATACGACAACATGAAAAAGCCCGCTTTCGTATTCGATGGCCGAAATATCTTGGATAGAAAAGCCTTGGAAAAAATAGGGTTCGTGGTTTATATGATAGGGAGGGGGTAACCAAAGCTCATTGAACTCTTTACAGTTGGAAGAAGACGAAAATAAACCCAAAAAAAACAAAGACAACTTAGGAAACAAAGCCCGAAAAGGATTGTCTTGGAGTCTATTTGGGAACTTGGTGAAACAAGTCCTTAACACTGCTGTTTCAATCTTGATTGCGCGCGTGTTAGGACCTGAAGAATATGGCGTAGTAGCTATTGCTTTGATATTTGTGTCCTTCAGTCAGATTTTCGTGGATGTTGGTTTCACTGAGGGTATTATCCAAAAATTGGACGTTAGTAAAGTCGCCATTTCCTCGGTGTTTTACTTCAATCTTGCAATAAGCACACTCTTAGCACTGATTATCTACTTTGCAGCTCCCGCAATAGGGGCGTTCTTCGAAAATGACAAAGTAGTAGAGGCCATCCAGTATTTGATGCTCGTATTACCAATCTCTGCTTTGGGAAAGGTTCATTCAGCAATACTAACCAAA
>JBBIIM010000002.1:0-1860 GCA_037446475.1 Crocinitomicaceae bacterium
TTTACCGTGTGTAATTTTGGACAGGTCAACCAGACAATTCAAGCCAACATTCCGGCTACTTTTTCCTGGACTTCTTCTACCAATCCGAATATCTCAGGAAACTCGACAACAACTGTGAATTCACCGAATATTGTGAATTCTCTTGTCAATAATAATTTCCCATATCCGGGAACGCCTCAAACATTGATTTACACGGCGAATGCGAATTCACTAAACAACTGCCCGGCGAACCCCATGTCATTCACGGTTAATGTAATGCCTACAGTGGTTGTTACAAGTGCGGATACCCTGTCCATTTGTACAAACAACCTTGTTAACCATGCTTTGACAGCTAACGTGCCATCAAGTTATCAATGGTCAGGAACCGGGCCAAGCGGTGGGCTTCCATCGACTGGAACTTCAGGGATTATTAATGACGTTTTGATTAACCCAACCAACACGCAACAATTGAATTCCTACATTGTCACGCCTACTTCTCTGGACGGCAATTGTATTGGTACTCCGCAGACCTTCATTGTATTGGTTACTCCTCCTCCGGCTCTGGTAAGTCTTCCGAACAAGGTGATTTGTTCGGGAGAGGCTGTGAACTACCAGTTTGTGGCAAATACGAATTCAACCTACACCTGGTATGGTGTAACCAATCCGAATGTTCAAGGAATTTCAATAGCCTTAAACCAAGGACCTTTCATCACTGATGTACTTTACAACAATACGCTAATTCCACAAAACGTGACGTATCGCGTAGTTATCACAAACGTTGTGGGAAGCAATTGTTCCAGTGAGGAAATTGAAGTGGTTGTGACAGTGAATCCGATTCCAGAGGTTGTTCCGCTTACCCAAGAAATTTGTCCAAATGGCACTGTGAATTTCTTGCTACAGGCCTCTGAACCTGCAACATTCGTTTGGAATGCAGTAAATAATCCTGATGTAACCGGTGAAACTCAGCAGGTCACACAGTCAAATTTTATTCAAAATACGCTGTTCCATTCATTGTACGATCCGCAATATGTATATTACAATGTAACGCCAACCTCGAATACGACAGGATGTACGGGACTCACAGTACAGCATACGGCAATCGTCAATCCGTATCCGAATCTTCAGTTTGGAATGCCAACTTTGTTGTGTACCGAGAATCCTATCCAATTTACATTAGATCCTGTTTATCCTCTAAGCACGATTTGGGATTTTGGAAACGGGCAGCAAAGCAATCAAATCAGTCCGACTGTGTACTATGACCAACCAGGACAGTACATCATCACCTTGTACGGAATCAATCCTGTAACCGGCTGCAACAATACCGTGTTTGTAAACGTGAATGTCCTTTTGGCTCCCGAAGTGAGTTTTGATGTTTCTTCAACCAAAGAATGTGTACCTGCTTTCTTCCAATTTTGGAATACTGCTAACAATCCGGGCTCTACATTGCAATGGAGCTTTGGCGACGGTGTTGTTTCCAATCAACAAGGAACAGCAGACCACTACTACAACGAAGCAGGATGTTTTGATGTGACCATGACAGCGGTGGCTCCCAATGGTTGTCCTAATTCGATAACTTATGAAGATATGGTGTGTGCCTACAATATCCCGATTGCGGGCATTATCGTAAATGATCCAATTCAGTATGGAGATGTCAATCAGTTCTTATTTGAGAATGTAACGCTCTATGGACATACTTATTTCTGGGATTTGGGTGATGGAACAACGACGAATGCTGTTCATCCGGGTCACATCTATCCGATTGATCGAAACATTTACAATGTAGTGTTGATTGCCACCAATGAAGCCGGTTGCTCAGACACAACTATGGTTTCTATTCAGGTGAAAGAGCGTTTGATTTTCTATGTGCCGAACTCTTTCACA
>JBBIIM010000002.1:1878-79358 GCA_037446475.1 Crocinitomicaceae bacterium
GTTTTCCAGCCTGTGTTCACCTCCGGTTACGATATCTATTCCTACGATATGATGATTTTCAATCGCTGGGGTGAAATTATGTTTGAGTCCTACAACGATAAAGTGGGTTGGGACGGAACCTACGGTAATGAGGTCAAAGAATCCGGAACTTATATGTGGCGCATCCGATTCAGGCTTTTGGATGATGAAGATATCCAAGAATACTGGGGACACGTCAATTTGTTGAGATAATCATAAAGGGAAGCCTACCGAGCTTCCCTTTATTTTTTAATAGCGTCTGAAGATAAATCGCATTTTGTATTCTTCACTGTTGGCCAAGGTTGGATCGAGCTCCAAATTGTTGAGAAAAGTTAGAAATTGCGCTTCAAGATCTTGATCGGATGCATTGGAGTTTTCAACTTTAATTTTTCCATGATCATCTACACTGAAAGCAACCAAAAGCTCTCCTGATTTATGGATTTCTTTCATGAAATCGCTTTTATTCAATTCGCGTTGGATGATTTCTTTGAGGCTTTTGTTGGGATTGTTGGCCCAAGAAGAAAAAGCGGTCATCAAGAGGACTGCGCTAAAAATTAAATTTTTCATAGAACTTATTTTTGGTTGTGTGACGAACCAAGTCATTTATATGTTACAAATGATGTGAGAAATTTTTAGCTCAGGGCATTGTTTACGCTAAAATGAGTTTATTGATGCTTAGTCAAAACAATTTCAGGTTAATTGCGTTAGGCTAGGGTCGAACTTGCACAGGATGCAGCTAAGAATCTGTAATTTTGTGCATAATTTCAATTGAACATGAACAAACCCATTGAGCGCGTAGAAGGATTTTCCAAATTGAGTCAAATCGAGAAGAGAAGTTATGTAGCTGATGTGTTGAATAATCCACAAGAGATATTAGAGCTCATGGAGGGATTTGCACATCAGAATGAGGAGATACAAGAATTGCTTTCAGAGTTTAGTGAAAACACAATCACCAATTTCCCTTTGCCTTATTGCATCTCACCGAACTTTAAAATCGATGGCAAGAACTACCTTGTTCCTATGGTAATTGAGGAAAGTTCGGTGGTTGCGGCTGCCTCGAATGCGGCCAAGTTTTGGTTCGATAAAGGCGGATTCAGAACGCAAATTATCAGTACTGAAAAGGTGGGGCAAGTGCATTTTATTTGGCGCGATGAAAGGTCGAAGTTGTTTGACAATTTTGAGTCATTGAAGACTGAATTGATTCAAGGCACGATGGATATCACCGAAAATATGCGCAACCGAGGAGGCGGAATTTTGGATATCGTCATCAAGGATTATAGCCATGAAGAGCCGGGATTGATGCAACTTTTTGCCACTTTTGAAACGGTCGACTCTATGGGCGCCAATTTCATCAACTCTTGCCTCGAGCGATTTGCCTCCATTTTCAAGGATTGGTACAACAGATTCGACAAACCTAAAGATGATGGCTTGGAAGTGGTAATGTGTATTTTGTCTAATCTTACTCCGAATTGCATGGTGAAGTGTTGGGTGGAGTGCGATATCGAGGATTTGGACAATTACGTTCCGGGTACTTCAGGAGAGGATTTTGCCAGAAGATTCAGAACCGCTGTGCGCATTGCACAGGTTGACCCTTATCGTGCAACTACACACAACAAAGGCATCTACAATGGTATTGATGCGGTTGTTTTGGCCAGCGGAAACGATTTCAGAGCGGTTGAAGCCTGCGGTCATGCCTTTGCCTCTCTGAATGGACAATACCGTTCATTAACAGATGTACAAATTGAAAACGGCCGTTTCATCTTTACACTCAATCTTCCTATAGCGCTGGGTGTTGTTGGTGGATTAACCAATTTGCACCCCTTGGTGAAATTGACCTATCAATTGTTGGGTAATCCCAATGCCCAACAGCTCATGGGGATAGCCGCCGCCGCAGGACTTGCGAATAATTTCGGTGCGGTGAAATCATTGGTGACCACGGGAATCCAGCGCGGTCACATGAAGATGCACTTGTTCAATATTATGAAACAGTTGGGCGTAGAAAAGCATGAGCAAGCACCAATTATTGAATATTTCAAGGAGCATGTGGTTTCTGTGTCAGAGGTTCGTAAGTGTCTTGAAATGATTCGTGTAGAAGCCAATTCTTAAGGTTTCATGAGCAGCGTTAAATTGTTTTTTCGCGCGCATGGCAAATTGATGCTTTTCGGGGAATATGTGGTTATGCGCGGTGTTCCTGCGTTGGCCTTTCCCATTCAATTCGGTCAGGTACTCGAAATTGAATCCTCCGAAGAATTCATTTGGGAAAGTTTTGAACTCGATCAACTTTGGTTTAGGGCGAAATTCACAAAGGAATTTGAAATCATTGAAACCAACAATAGTGTTGTCGCTGGCAAACTCATGGATATCCTCATCGACATTGCCTCCAGAGACAAATTTTTGTTTAACGATCCCTTGAAGTTCGTTGCCAATTCAAATTTCAATCGGCATTGGGGTTTTGGGTCTAGTGCTACGCTGATTTCCTTGTTGAGTCAATGGTCAAATGATGATGCTTACGTTTTGAATGAGCGCCATTTTTCCGGTTCGGGTTACGATATTGCTTGTGCTGTTGCCAATACGCCGATTCTCTATTACAGGGACACGCGTGAGGTTCATCCCTTGCAGTTTCCCGATGCGATCACGCAGCGTTTGCTTTTTGTTTATTTGGGAAACAAGCAAAATTCGAAAAGTGAAGTATCAAAATTTAGCGAGAAAGTAATCGAGCAAGAGGAAATTGAGTTCTTGACTGCTTTGGTGTTATCCGCGAGTCAGGCTTCATCCATCGAAACTTTCGAAAACATAATAGATTCTCATGAGGAAAAACTCTCCAAGTTATTGAACAGGCCCACATTAAAGTCTGTCGATTTTCCGGATTATCCCTATTCTATCAAATCGCTTGGAGCCTGGGGTGGAGATTTTTTCATGGCCACCTGTCGCAACTTGGATGAAGCACGCATGTACTTCATAGAACAAGGCAAAGAAGTTATTTTTACTTGGAATATGCTCGCTGTGCAACAAACCAAGCAGGGTCTCAAAGACCCTGCCTAGTCTATATGGGCTTCTTCAACAACTTGTTGATTTTTGCAGCCCATTGTTCCGCGAGTTGAAGTTCGCCGAACAGCTGGTGGTGGCGCTCTAATTTGAAAAGCTCTATACTTGCAAAAATTTGCTTTTTCGAATTCTCAAAAACGAGTTCGATGTTTGATATAACTGCAGTTCCGGTGTTTTCCTTACTTTTTTCAACGTAAGTTTTTACAACTGTGCATGAGACGCAATCCTCTAGCTTGGCTTGATTGATGACATCTCCCTCATGCGTGGTGTCATAAACCAAAAGGGTCCTGTTCATATTATCGATTCCAAGAAAAAGAGAACCGCAGTTTTCTTGTTCGTGTATGGTTAGATTCTCTTTTTTGGCGAAGGTCTTGAGTTTGTTGAATCCCTTGTTTTTCTTCTTTTTGTTGTTGAAGGATAACAAAATTATTGGGAGTAAAAATGCCATGGAGGTTATAACCCCTGTTATGGCTGTACCATTGTCTATTTCCATTTTGATGCTTGTAAAATTTAAAAAATGTGTTTTAATTCGCCTTAGTGATGAAGCGAATTGGAGATGCCGGGTCGCCTTTGAAAAAATGCGACCGGGTCTTAAATTTTACGTGAAAAAATGGAAAGGGTAGAGTAAATTGATGCGTTTTTCGCTGATCCCAAGATGATTTTCCCGACTGCAGTGTAGCTTTTGGTATGCCGCAAAAATTCGTTCGAGATGCGCATTATTAAAATCGGTGCTTCCAATAAAAGGTTGAAACGGATAAGGCGTTTTGATTCCTTGGGAGAAGACCGTAATACCGGAGTTGGAAGAATACGCAACATAACTTGTGGTTTGCTCGCTGAAACTTTGCTTTTTGGAGTCGCCTGAGTCACCTTGAATTGAGACCTGAGAGAATGAGAACGATAGTCCTAAAGTAAGGAGGTAAAATAGGTTTAAAATTATCGCCGTTGTTCTCATTGTTTTATAGGAACAAAAGTAATGGAGTTCGTCAGCGGGTATCGATTTTTAAACATTCTTTAACCAAATCGAACTCGTCCGGGTTTTCGTTCAAGATCATCAGGGTGTCGTTCCTTTCAATAATGGTGCTTCCACCCGGTCTCAGGTAGCTGCCGTTTCTGAGTATCATGACAATAAACGCGCTTTTAGGAAAGTTAAGATCAACGATGCGTTTTCCTTGGGCAAAATCGTCCGGAGCGACTTTAACTTCTTGCAATGAAGACATTGGTATATCCTCCAAAATCTTATCCAGTGCCGACATTGGTTTTTGTTCTTCAGGCAGGGCCAATCGAAGCCATTTGGCGAATAGTCCGAGTGTAGTTCCCTGAATCAAAATGGACGTTACTGCTATAAAAAACACCAGGTTGAAAATAATGTTGGCCTTGTCTATACCGGCAATCAGCGGATAAGTTGCAAAAACGATGGGCACCGCTCCTCTGAGTCCGGCCCATGACAGGTAGATTTTGCTCCTTAGATTAATCTTGAAAAATGCCATGCTTAAAAAAACAGCAACTGGTCTGGCTATCAAAATAAGAAATACCGAAATGAGCATGCCAACGCCGATGTAGGGCAAAATTTGACTGGGGAAAACGAGTAAACCCAAAGTTAAGAACAGAACAATTTGCATCAACCAAGCCAAACCGTCGTACATTTTCATGATGGTTTTTTTGTGAATGATTTCCTTATTTCCCAAATACACGGCGCTGATGTAAATAGCCAGAAATCCATTTCCACCCATAAAATCTGTGGCGGAGAACGTGATAAACATCAGGGCGATGGCCAACACAGGGTAGAGTCCTTCGAAGTCCAATTTAATCCGGTTGATGATGATTTTGCTGAGTTTGCCAAAAGCAAAGCCGAGTGCAGCTCCCAGAGCCATTTGTTGGAGAAAGATAAAAACGATGGAATCCCAGCTTTTGTCTTGATTCACAACCAGGGTTAAAAAGGAAATGGTGAGCACATAGGCCATAGGGTCGTTACTTCCACTTTCGAGCTCCAAGGTGGGACGGATGTTATTTTTCAACCCAAGACTTTTCGAACGAAGAATGGAAAAAACAGCAGCGGCATCAGTTGAGGAAACGATGGATCCGAGCAGCAGACTTTCAAAAATCGTAAAGTCAGTGAGCCAAAAAACGAATAAACCAAGAATCAAGGCAGTGAGCAATACACCCAAAGTTGAAAGTGCAATGCCGGTTTTTAATATGGGACGCACGGATTTCCAATCAGTGTCCATTCCCCCCGAGAAAAGGATGAAATTAAGCGCCACGATTCCTATGAATTGTGCAATCTTCGGATCATAAAAATAGATTCCTCCAATGCCATCTGAACCGGCCAACATGCCCACTCCTAGGAACAACAACAAAGTAGGAACTCCAAATTTGTAAGAAGTTTTGCCGACAATTACGCTCAGCAAGAGCAGCAACGAGCCGATAAGCAGGATGTTTTCTGTGGTGAGGGTCATAATTGCAAAACTATTGAATTGCAATCATAGAAGACTTGAATGATTTAGTGCTTTCGCTTGAAATTAAGATAATTTAGCCTTTTACGCTTCATGATTGTTCATGCTTCACCCAAATTTGCACCAATTCCAACAGCGTATCCACGGCTTTCTCCATGTCTTGCACGCTGATGAATTCATGGCGCGAATGAATGGCCATCATGCCTGTGAAAATGTTGGGGCAGGGCAGTCCCATGAACGAAAGTCGAGAGCCGTCTGTGCCGCCGCGAATGATGTCGTGTTTGGGCGTTAATCCGGCATTTTTGATGGCTTGAATTGCATATTCTGATACAAACGGAAAATCATTGAGTACCTCTTTCATGTTGCGGTATTGCTCGATAACTTTCGATTCATAACGCGCACCCGGATTCATTTTCAATACTTCATCGGCAATGGAAATCAAACGGGCCTCATATTGTGCCAATTTCGGTGTATCGTGGTCGCGAACAATTAGTGTAACCGTGGCTTTTTCCAATTCTCCGGTGATGCTCACGGGATGCACAAATCCTTCGCGCTTTTCGGTCTTTTCAGGACACCATTCGTTTTTGGGCAACAAATCCACAAACTGTGAAGCCAATTTTATGGCATTCACCATTTTGTTTTTTGCATAGCCCGGATGTGCACTGATACCGTGAAAATCGAAGACCATGGCATCTGCCGAGAACGTTTCGTCTTCAAAATCGCCGAGCGGGCCTCCGTCGAGCGTATAACCAAAATCAGCGTTGAGTTTTTTCATATCCAGTTTATCCACGCCGCGACCCACTTCTTCATCGGGTGTGAAAAGGATTCGGATTTCTCCGTGTGGAATATCGGGATTGTGGACCAATTGATAGGCCAAATCCATAATAATCGCCAAACCTGATTTGTCGTCAGCACCCAGCAAAGTTGTTCCACTCGCCGTGATGATGTCGTCCCCGATTTTTTTTGCCAGATAGGGGTGGCGTTCAGTGGTAATGATTTGAGTGGTATCGTCAGGGAGAACGATTGGTGAACCGTCGAATTTTTCGTGAACAATCGGCTTTACGTTGCTTCCGGTAACATCCGGTGCCGTATCCACGTGAGAACAAAAACATACCACAGGTACTTTATGGCTCACGTTGGATGGAATTGTGCCAAACACGTAGCCCCATTCGTCCATTTCGGCCTCTAAGCCAAGTTCATGGAGTTCATCCAATAAGATTTTGGACAAGTTTTTTTGCTTCAGCGATGAAGGGAAAGTCGTTGAATTGGGATCGGCAGTGGTGTCCACTTGAACGTATTTAAGGAAGCGGTTTTTTACGGTTTTCATCTTTTCGGCTTTTAGCCATTAGTTGTTGGCTTTTGGCTGGTTAAAATTTTAGTTTTATCAATTGGCTTTTGGCTCGCTGCTCTTTAGCTATTGGCTCGCTTCGCTTTGGCTGTTAGCTTTTGGCTCGCTGCTCTTTAGCTATTGATTCGCTTCGCTTTGGCCAATAGCCAATTGCCAATTGCCAATTGCCAACCGCCATCATTCAGGCATTACATTCATTTTCTCAGCGAAGTGGAAACAATAATCGCGGAGGTCTTCTACGATATTGGTTTCACCGGTCGCTTTTTCGAAAGTATCAGCCATGGTAAGCAGTGTTTGGTGGAAGAAAACTTTCATTTCATCGACTGACATTTCTGTTGTCCAGAGATCTATTTTCATGGTGTTTTTGGAACGTGGATCCCAGAGTGATAACAGCATCGCTCTGGCTTCTTCGTTACTCACTTTACCGTCTTCAGCCGACCAATGCAAGGATTGAGGGACATTGTTTTCATTGAGCCCCACGTCGATGGTGATTGTGGAGGTTCTTTTTATTGGATTTTCCATTATTCGTATGCTTTAATGATTGTCTTGTAATCTAAATCGATCAGTTGCTTGAGTGTAATTTGTTCATTTTTATCCATGAATTTTTTAACGATGCGCCACCCGAGAAATTGTCCTAACCTTGGTGGTGCTTTGTCTTCAATGGGGAGGCTGGAAGTAAATGGCCCATCCGCGAAAATGTTCAAAGAGAATTTATAGTCGCGTTTGAACAATACATTCTGTGCGATTAAAAATTTCCAAAATTCCTTTTCATTGTCGATTGCCCAATTATATTCTTCACCAAAGTAGCGCAGCACCGTAGATTTTTCCATTTCAGGGAAGCAGGCCTCCAGAATATACAAGTGTTTTCCCCATTGAATCATTACTTCGGCTACCTCTTTGTTGTCCTGAATTTCCGGAAGCACATTGGCCCCTAACCAACTCATCATCATGTCGCGCAACAAGAAGCGTCTGTCCATGCGCTTTTTGATGTAAGGGAAAAACGGGTCTTCAGGTAATTCACTAATGCTCGGACTTGCTTCACCAAGATAACGCTCCATACCAACCCCAATAGTGTTTTCGGAGGATACTACGCTGTTGGAGAATAGTGAATTGTAGAAAATCACAGTGGTTGGTTCAGGAGCATCGGGAAAATAAAAGTGCAAATAATTCAACCCGGTTTTAAAAGCTTCAATTTCCTCACTGACGTCCGCAAACTTTGTTTTAATCTCTTGATGTAACTTTTGGACGTATTTGTCTGCGATGAAGTCATTGAGTGCTTTAAGTGTGAATGTGTCTTGAACTAAGCCAATTTGCAAACAGGCACCCAGATAAAAATTGTAGAATTCTTCGTGGTTTTTTGCAAATTTTTGGTGTACTTGCTCCAATTCTGTCTCATTTCTTACTTGAGCCAGTTCCAAATCCAAACGCTCAACCAGAAGACTACGTTCCTCTTGTTGAACTTCAATATTCAGTCGGTCATTTTTACAGGAAAATAGGGCAAGCCACGAACCGAAAAGGATAAGTTTTTTCATGATTTGGCAAATGTACGCAAAACAAAAAGTTTCCTATTTCCAAATTACATACTTTTAGCATATGGATTTAACACAGTTTAATGCTGGCGATGCAACGTTCATCCTTTTGAACATCGAAAACTTGAATTCTAACGAAATTCTGCCCAAAGCCAAAGATTTTTGCACAGACGCTGACTACCAGCGCCTGCTCACGTTTGAATCCGAGCAGCGACTACGGGAGTTTTTTGCGGTGCGCTATATACTCTGGATTGAAGGAATTACTCAGGATTTCTATTATCACGGTAAAGTTCCCAAACTTAAATCAGGGGTGCATATATCGATATCACATGCCCAAGATTGGGTTGTCGTGGCCTTGAGCAGCAAGTATCGTGTAGGCGTGGACGTTGAGCGCTTCAGAGATCAAGTCAAGAGCATTTGCGAAAAATTTGTTCACCCTAAGGATGAAAACTTCTTTAATATAGACAGTGTTTCCGACCTTACAGTTCTCTGGTCGTTTAAGGAGACAGTGTATAAACTGGCTCAAATTCCCGGTTTGTCTCTGACACAAGAAATTCATATTCAGGGTTCGGACACCTATGGTTATATGGCTCATGTTTTTACACAAGATGTTAATTTTAGAGTACCTTTGGGCTTCAAAATCATGGATAATTACGTTTTAACTTTCAACACGGGAGATGTACAACAGTAAAGTGGATGTTCGAAATAAAATACGACAATCTCCCGGTCAAATTGCCATTCTCATTGATCCGGAGAAAGTTGTGCTGGATTCTAGTTTTGACGAACTTTTGAAATCCATTGAACAAGCAGCGATTTCGTTTATTTTCGTCGGGGGCAGCACTGTGACTGCAGCGCAACAGACGGCATGCATAGCAAGAATTAAATCTAAAACGCAAGTTCCCGTTGTTATTTTTCCGGGATCTGCCGAGCAAATTGATGCACAAGCGGATGCCCTGCTTTTTCTGAATTTAATTTCAGGTCGGAATCCGGAATATTTAATTGGACAACAAGTGGCGGCTGTTCCAAAAATATTGCAAACACAGCTTGAGGTTATTCCTACTGCCTATTTGTTGGTGGATGGGGGCGTTGAAACGATGGTGCAGAAGGTCAGCAAGACCAAGGCACTGCAAACTGAAGACTTTGATTTGATGCTTCATACATCCATCGCGGGTGTATTGATGGGGCATGAATTGGTTTATTTGGATGCCGGTAGTGGAGCCATGAATCCGGTTAGTACGGATTGGATAAAAGCTTTGCGTGCCGAAATCCGAAATCCGATCATTGTGGGTGGCGGAATTCGCACCGTCGAGCAAATCTCCCGTTTTTTCGACTCCGGCGCAAATTTGGTGGTTGTCGGGAATCACGTTGAGTCGAATCCGGAGTTCATCCGCGAATTGGCGCTTTTTAATTCAAGTCATTCTCTCTAGGTTCTATGTGTTTTATAGAAAATAACGGCTATGTGGAAGTTCTATTCAATTTTTTTAATGGGTATGGTTGCCCTTGGTGCTGCTGTCCCGAAATTGCCTAAAAAAATTACCAAGCACTACAGTTTTGTGCCCAGTGGTTGGACCATTCTTGACAATGACACGCTCTCGTTACAGGCATTTTACATGAAGAATTTAGAGATATCCAACGCTGAATATCGTGAATATTTGAAGGTTTTGGAACAAAATGGTGATACTGCCGCCTTGAGATTGGCTACTCCTGACCATGAAAATTGGGTAAGACAATTCAAGAGCCCTGCCATGCGCGACATGTATTTTTCGCACAAAACTTTCGATCATTTTCCTGTGGTTAACGTATCCTATTTTGGCGCGATGGGGTATTGTAATTTTTTGACAGAAAAAATTAATACCACAATTCTTCGAAAATCTGGAGTCAAAATTCGTGTCCGATTGCCTTTTCATGGAGAAATTATTCGCGCGGGTGTCGGAGATGACTACCTCAGGAAATATCCTTGGAAAGAAAATGGTTTATCGAATGCTAAAGGACAACTCCGTGCGAATTTTGCATCTTCTGTGGTAAATGAGTCCACGAAAACTGCATCAGAAGCACATGTTAACGACCGAGATTACTTTGCCTCGGCGAAAAGTTATTGGCCAAATGCCTTTGGATTTTACAATCTATCGGGAAATGCTGCTGAAATGACCAACGTTCCCGGTGTTGCGGTGGGTGGTTCTTTTCAGGATACCGAGGACAAAATCACTTTGCAAAGCAAATACATTTTCGAGGGCACCGATTGCACTGTGGGATTTCGCGTTGTTTTTACGTGGCGTCAGGAATAATTTTTGTTCAATCATGGTCATGAATCTTTTGTCTAGATTTACCCAAAAATTAGTAGTATGAAAAATTTATTTGCGTTGACTTTGTTGTCTGTTGTGCTTTTGGCTTGTTCGGATAAGACGCGATTTAAAGAAGTTGAGGTGCGCGATCTATACAGCATACATGTGCCTGAATTCCTCTCTGAAACCAATGATTTGAATGCCGAAGCCTCATTACAATACATGAATACGGCTAGAGAATTCTACGTTTTGGTTATCCATGAAAGCAAAGATGAGTTTCATGCTGCAATAAAAGAACTTGAATTGGAGGATCAATATCCACTCAATATAGACGGCTACGCGAAGGTGCTTATCGACAATTTTAAGCTCAATGCTGAGGTAAAAAAACAATCTGACATATCCGAGATCACCATTGATAAAAGGGCTGCGAGAATGGTAAATTTTGATGCAGTTATTGAGGGCGTCGATGCCTATTGTACCATGGTTTATGTAGACGGAAAAACAAATTACTATCAAATCTTTGCCTGGACATTACAAAAATATAAGGATAAATACGCAGAGGATTTAGATGCCATCGCTACAACCTTCAAGGAAAAATAAAAAAATCAGATTTTTCTTGACATCATTGAAAAAGCATGTATATTTGCACCCTCGAAACACAGAGGTGTATTCAATATAACAGTGCGGGGTGGAGCAGTTGGTAGCTCGTCGGGCTCATAACCCGAAGGTCGTCCGTTCGAGTCGGGCCCCCGCTACCTAGAAAGGTTGTCGAATTCGGCAGCCTTTTTTTGTTTATTCTTGCACATGAGCCAAGATTTTCAAAAATCGGATGAGTTTGTAGTGCATGTGTTTTATGCTGAGCAGTACGACAAAATTTATGTTGGTTACACATCAAGCTTGATAGACAGGTATCGCAGCCATAATTTTTTAGCGAACAAAGGCTACACGGTAAAGTTCAGACCTTGGGTAGTGATACACGTTGAGTTTTTCACTGAGAAAAGTGCTGCGTTGCGTCGAGAGAAGGCATTGAAAAGTTCGAGAGGCCGGGATTTTATCAGAGGACTTATTCGCGGTTAAGCTCGTCGGGCTCATATCCGTCGATTGACGGACGTCCGTTCGAGCGCGACAGTCCAATGACTGTTCGGGCCCCCGCTACCTAGAAAGGTTGTCGAATTCGGCAGCCTTTTTTTGTTTATTCTTGCAAATGAGCCAAGATTTTCAAAAATCGGATGAGTTTGTAGTTTATGTGTTGTATGCTGAGCAGTACGATAAGATTTATATTGGCTACACAGCCGTATTGATTCACGCGAAAACCATACGCTTAAATTCAGAATTTCGGCTCAATTCCCGGATTTAGAATTCACAGGAACCTCGTCGATTCCTTTGGTTTTGCCTTTCGAAAAATCCAAAATTCTCTGGTATGTATCCGGACATACGTCTTTGAAAGCACGGTCATAACTTAAGGCCTGGACGTCTATCTTCATGGAATCAGCGGCTTCACGAATGCAGTCTCGGACACCAAACATGGTTTTGTCTTGAGAACAAGCACAAGCAATTTCTGCCGCTGCTTTTTCCTCTTTGGAATAACCACAAGACAATAAGAATTGGCCTGCTAAAAAGAGAATTGAGAATCGAAACGTGCTTTTTTTCATGGTTTTATTCTTGAATTGAAATTGCATTTTTTGTTGCTTTTTGGTGCACGCGGTATACTTTCGGACAGAGTTTCATCAAAGCGTCAGTGAACATTTCGCTCTGTATATCGATGTCTGATTCACGTTCCGCATTTTGGGTGCATAGCGCGTACAAATATGCGTCGTTGTATGATTTCTTTTGTTCCGGCAGTGCATTTTTTTCTTCGGACATACAATTGCATGTCGCCTCAGCTGCCTTTTGATAATCTTGTTGGTTAGGCCCGCATGAGCTCAACAATAAAATGACTGCAATGGAGCGAAGACGTATTAATTTTTGTGAAGTCATGGTTGTGATAATATCTGTTTAGCCCGGTCCCAATAGAGGTCCATCTCTTCAAGATTCATCGTCGAAAAGTCTGCACCATCTTGGGTAGCAAGTTCCTCCATGAGCATGAAGCGCTTCATGAATTTTTGGTTCGTTTTCTCCAAGGCATTTTCAGGTTGTAAGCCCAAAAATCTGCCATAGTTGATCAACGAGAATAACACGTCTCCGTATTCACTTTCAATATGTTCTGAGCCTGCTTCCACTTCATTTCTAAGTTCATGAATTTCTTCTTGAACCTTTTGGAAAACTTGCTCCCGATTGTCCCAGTCGAACCCAATGCCTCTCACTTTTTCCTGAATTCTTTGTGCTTTAACCATCGCAGGAAGTCCTTTTGGTACGCCTTCCAAAACCGATTTTTTTCCGGAACGAAGCTTGATTTTTTCCCAATTGGCTTTTACTTCTTCTTCTGTTTCCGCTTTAACATCACCATAAATATGCGGATGTCTTTCTACCAATTTATCACAGACCGCGTGAAGGACATCTGCAATGTCAAAATGTGATGTTTCTGAACCAATTTTGGCGTAAAAAACAATGTGTAGGAGCAGGTCGCCAAGTTCCTTTTTGATTTCCTCCATGTCCTGATCCATGATGGCACCGGTGAGCTCGTAAGTTTCCTCAATCGTCAGGTAACTCAAAGATTCAAAGGTTTGTTTGCGGTCCCATGGACATTGTGCACGCAACTCGTCCATGATGGTCAGTAGACGTTCAAAGGCATTTTTTTTCTGTTCTATGCTGTGCATGTTCAATGATTTCAAACACAAAGGTAATGCTTCGTGTGAGTTGACTCGGTCCACGTTTGACTTTTTCAAACGGCTGAAGTTGGAATTTAAAGAATCAATAAAAAACCCGCCGGGCGGATCAGCGGGTTAGTTCGGTCAGTATTACTCGATTAATCCGTCAGTTTGTAGCGTTTAAAAAATGCTTCCCAATTCAAAATAAATTGAGCCATAACGCTATCCATGCGTTTCAAAAACAAAGGATTTGGACATTGTTTGTTTCTGAAGTATTCACTTTGATAATCCGCAAGATGGTATTTATAGAACAAGGCTTTAGACATGGCATACACCGCTTTCTTGGATGGGTGGTTAATTCTCGTCATGAAATGAGAATAATCCGTGAGCGCTTTTTTCATCTGTTCCGGTTCAAAACCGTAAACAGGTGCTAACTCTTGGTATATTAAACTATTGATTCTTAATACGCGATTAGAATCAAAATGCTCATACAAAACCTGCATATTACCTGCCATGACAATAAGGGTAAATTTTCCATCATCGTCGGGATGGACATTTGGTTTTCTTTCAAAACTGTTGTCTTCATTGATTAAGTGAGCTACATCGCCAAAGCCTTCCTCGGTCGATTTAAGAATCAGTCCCACGAACATTTTTGTGAATTGCTCATCACTCAATTTTTTGCGAAGTATGGCTCCCAACATAAGCTTCAGAATAGGATTTCAACAAATGTATTCTCTAATAGATGCAATTCGAAAGTCAATGTTTGCAAATTATTAACTGAGTTTTAAACACCTTGTATGAATTCCAACAAAAGTCACTTTCGTTGCCTGTGTTTAGTGCCTTGTGGAATGGTGAAGTTTTTATCGAGCAAGTAAATCAAACATGCAATAGAGGCTGCGCCGAGCTCGAGCTCACGTTTATTCACCGCCTCAAATACATCGGTGGCCGCATGGTGAAAATCAAAATAGCGCTGCGAATCAGGCACAAATCCGAATAGCGCAATGTCTTGGAAATGTTCTTTCAAGGGCATGATGTCAACCCCACCAAATCCTTTTTCGAACCGATAAAGCTCGTAGGGCTCGAACAAGGGCATGAAGGATTTTAATAAACTCAAATAGTATTGGGAACCATCTACATCAAAGCCTCGGGGCGAAAAACCTCCACGATCGCTTTCAATGGCGGCAATGTGTTCCTCTTCGCGCTGTTTCACCCAAGAGGCATAGGTAGTTCCTCCCATGTTGCCATTTTCTTCATTCATGAATAGCACCACCCGCAAAGTGTGTTTGGGTCTGTAGCCCAAACTTTTGAGTATTCTCAAAGCTTCTATCGAGTGCACAATTCCAGCACCATCATCGTGGGCACCTTCGCCGATATCCCATGAGTCGAGGTGGCCACCCACAGTGATGATTTTGTTTGGGAATTGACTTCCTCTAATTTCACCAATCACATTGTGCGAAGGTTTAGGGTCTAAAGTCTGGCAATTCAGATCCAAAAGTAATCGCAGTCGTTGCGACTTGTACTTGGTTCTGATGTATTCAGCGTCGTTGGTTGAGATTGCAGCTGAAGGAATTTTCTCTACGCCATCTTCGTAGGTCATTCCGCCGGTATGAGGATGGTCATCATGTGCAAGGTTGATTGAGCGTATGACAACGGCTACTGCACCTTTCTTAGCCCCCTCAACCGCGCCATTGTTTCTACTGGCGTAACATCCGCCGTAAGCCCGAAAGGTGATGATTTCCTTTTCGTTCATGGGTTGGTTGATAAAAACGATTTTGCCTGAAACTGCACTTTTTGGAGCCTTTTTTAAATCTTCCAAGGTGTTGCCCATTTGTGCCCACTGAGCCACCGAGCGCGGTTACCGGGATTTTTCTCAGGCTACCGTCCTCATTTTTGATCCAGGCCACTTCTTTGTTGCCGCGAACCCAATGCGGAACCATGATGGGTTGCAGGTAAACGGAGTCAAATTGGTAAGATTTGAGTTTTTGCTCACCCCAATACACTGCCATTTCAGACTCAGCAGATCCAGCGAGTCGAGCCCCCACATCTTTACACAAACTTCTCAAATCTTCATAGCATCTTCCGTTAGAAAGCGCTTCGTCAAAAATTTTTCGCATGAACAGAGAGTCTTCTTTCTGTCCGGAAACAAAAAGGAATGTTTGAAGTACCAGGAAAAGTGAAAAGCTTTTTCGCAACATGATGGTTTAATAGTTCCTGCTGATGGCTTGGATAAGTTTCTTGAATTGAGGTTTGGTTGAAGTATTACATTTTGCTGTTTGGATTCACCGTTCCTTCTTTCGAAGCGATACGGGCTGTTAAACCAAAACGCATAATCGGACCACCTGTACCTAATTCAATATTCAATCCTAGGTTGTCTGAAACAAAGTAGCGTAAACCTGCACGGGCGCGGAATGCCAAAGGAAAGTCGATTGAGGTCTCCCAGAAATTTCCTATGCTAGACATGTCGTCAGTTTTAAAGCTGAATTGACGGTAATTGTAGCCAAGAGCCGCACCACCATAAACGTTGAGTTTTTCGTTGTCGAGGTCTTCCAAATGGTAGTTCAATCCGATTAGGCCTCTGAATCTAAAAGTGGACACAGAGTATGTAAAACTTGACGGATCTGAAGTCTCTCTCCATGTTGCTCCCCATTGATTGGCAAATAAATCCAAACTAATACCAAAAGTGTTGGTGAGCATGAACTCTCCTTGAACGCCCAAAGGCGCAAAACCTGAAGTTGAAGCACTGTAAAAATCAGCGTTTGCCAAGGCCACTCGAGCGGTAAATCGTCCAAAGTTGGGGTAGGAAACGAATCCGGTAAACATCAAATCTCCTTTTTGCAGAAGAGATGGTTTTTTGGGTTCTTCGTCTTCCCAGAATTGGGCATGGGCAATGTTTTGAAACGTTGAAAGTGACAATAAGGCAAGTGTGAATAATTTTTTCATGTGATTTGTTTAAAATTTGTAACCAAGACCAAAGTTGATACTGGGCACACCGATTCCTGCGTCAAAGTGTGCTACCATGTTGTTTTTAAAGAAATAGCGGAATCCCAAGTTTACGCGGTAGGAGATAGGTAACTCAATGTTGTCGCTGTCCCAAGTAAAATAATTGCTGTTTCTGAGTCTCCAGGCATTGTCCGTCGATGATTCCTTGAATTGGAAATTATTGGCTCCTACCGCAGCGCCACAGTAGAACAGAAAATTATCGATTTCCAATTCAGAAATATTGTAAACCAAACCAACTAAAAATCGGTAGCGAATCAAAGAAAATTCATACTGATGGTTTTCTGTGGTCAATTCTCCGTTGTTGAAGATCTCCTTGTTGGCTTGCCATTTTCCACCATAGGAATTGACAAATCCGGCAAAACTGATGCTAATATCTTTCGAAAGCATGTGTTCAGCGGTAATCCCCATGGGAGCGAAGCCGCTGGAAGAGGTGTTTGTTGCATTCAAATAATTGAATTCCTGAGCAAGATTGAATTTGCCCCAATTTGGATAGCCAAAGCTCACAGAGATGATGGAGTTCCCTTTTTGCATCGGTGATTTGTAGCTGCTTTCTTCCTCGTCCTGAGCCATTGCCAATGATGAAAAAGTAACACATGCCAGACAAATCAAAGTCTTAATTTTCTTCATGTTGTAATTTTTGACAAATGTAAAAAACTATCTGTTCGCGCAGTTTTATTTGAATCCCTCCATCGCTATAGTTCACGATTTTCAGTGGTGATGATTTTCGGGAGGGTTAGGTTGCATTGGGGTCTGGGAAAAAGCGAATGTTATCCTGGTCCATGCTCTATCGACAAGGGCTAAAGTCGTAAAATAAGCTTCAGGTTGAAGAGCCTTTGCGTAAGGTAGTTTGGTATGGCGTATTGTCGTCCCTCAGTGTCCTGAATCCATGTTTGATTGAGTACATTGTTGATTCCTAACATGTTGAATGTTTCCAGGCTGAGTCTGCAATCGCTAAAATTTTTCCAGATGCCTTTGCGTTCCTCTTTGGTCTTTTCGTAAAAGAAATCGTAGCTGATACCTACATCGACGCGGTAGTAGGCTTTTTGTCTTAATGTGTCTTTGTAGCGGTGTTCACCGGGTGGACCGTAAGGCAGACGACTTCCAAAAAACATGCTGAGCTGCACGGAAAGCTGCTCAAAACGCGGCATGCGGTCTTGAAAGAGCATCCCGAAATTGAGCAATTGGTCGGTGGGTCTTGGGATAAATCCAGGACTTCTTAAAATACTGTCTGTGGCGATATTGTCAAAAGTATAGCCGGGCACGATGAGTTCGCCGGCTGCATTGTAATAATCATAATAATCGTCAAATTTGAGGTTTTCGCGCGTGCGCATCAGCCCCACTTTGAAGAAAGATTCTATGCCTTCGATGAATTGACCATGCATGTTCAAATCCAGTCCGTAAGCGTAGGCAGTGGCATCGTTGTTTCCGAAATACCGCAATCGAATATCAGACAGCTTGTATGGGTTAACATCCCAGAGGTATTTGTAATACGTTTCAGCACTGAACTTGAAAGGCGTGTCGCGCTCAAAAAGATGAAAGAAAATATCACCTCCCGCCACGAGATGGAAAGACTTTTGTGCGAGTACAGCTGTGTTTAATGTACCAAAGTACTGTCTCATGTCGCGATACATCGGCGGTTGATAATACAATCCTGATGCGAGCCTGAAACGTATGTTTCTTCGGTACACTTGACCATCTCTATAATAGTACATACGCGGCACATAGGTCAGAGAACCTCTGGGAGTGAAAAACAGTTCTTCGTTTGACGCTGTGTAGCTCAACCTGCCACCAATGGTCAAGGTCAGTCTTGTCTGGGAATTGTTTATCGTATCCAGATGATAGTATTTTGGTTTACCTTTTTGGCGAATCGGAAGTTTTACGCGGTGATTTTGTTTGGTAAATTGCCATTCCTGAGAAAAACTGCCGTTGATTGAGGCTTTCGTGTTGTTTACCAAATGACGTTGCTTGATTACGTCGCGGAGTTCAAGCGCCTGTCCGGGATTATTTGGACTGACGAATCCTGCGCTGTCAATCATCACCCATTCGCTGATGCGGTCATTGAAATGGTCCTTTTGGAAATTGGCGCCCCAACGAACGGATCTAAAAATTTTGTAGTTCAAATTATCAGTCGACCTGTTTACCACAGCAAAATTGGTCGATCCCGTGTGGTAGATATTTACAATGTTGGCGCGTAGCAAATTTCTCGAGTGATTGAGAAAAGAACCTACACCTAATGAGTTGATAGAATCACCAAAATTTTCTTTCGCTGGGTCCATTTCCAGTTCGTTCAGAAAATACTGACCCAATACGTCGAAACGCTCTTGCTCGTCGGAGTTGAATACAGTGGCGAACCAAGATAATTCTGTGTTTTTGTTGGGGTTATAAACCAAAGATGTTCCACCGGTCATGGAATTGAACACGGATCTTTCTTGGCCTTGAAAGAATACGCGGAAACTCAAGGCCTGATTGAAAGTTCCAAAATTCGTTTCTCGTGATTGTGGTACAAAGTTGAATGCGTTATGGGAGTAGTGCCCGATAAGATTCCACTTCAGTTTTTCAGTAACAGCGTAGGATGAAAGAAACTGGAAGTCCCAAAAAACAGGATTGTATTCTCCTTGTGCCGGAAGCGTGTTTAGCAAATACCCATTGCTGCGAAAACGTGTACCAGCGAGGTAAGAAAAGCGATTTACTTTTTGTTCAACATGTGCCTCCACGCCGAGTAGGCCTGAAATCAGCGAGGCACGTAAGGTGTCAGGTGTCTTGTATTGGATATCCAAGACAGAACTCAAACGATCATTGTAGCGGGCGTCAAAGCCTCCGGCTGAGAAGCTGATGCTCTCCACCAATGCCGAATGGATAAATCCCATACCTTCTTGCTGTCCGGCACGGGTTAAAAATGGACGGTACACCTCAAATCCATTCACATAGATTAGGTTCTCATCGTAATTGCCACCGCGCACATTGTAATTGGTTGATAGTTCATTGTTGGACACCGCAGGGGTAATGTAAACCAGTGCTTGTGTGACGCCATTGGGCAATGCGAAATTTTGAAAATCAATGGGTGGCATTCGGCGAAAACTCAAATCTTCGCTTTTGTTTCTCACCACTTCAACCGGCCCTTTTTCTAATACTGCATCAATTTTGATATTGCCCAGGTTGCGTTGTTCGCCGTTTTTCAGATTTACCGAATATTGAAGCGACTCTTTTTGGTAGGAAATGATGACATCGTAAGTTTTATTGGCTTGAAGCGCAACAGAAAAAAAGCCTTCATTATTCGTTCGCGCTCTGATGTTATCAGGATTGATTTCAATCAAAACACCTGGGATGCCAAGTCCATCAGGGTCAACGATTCTTCCACGCAGTTGAGTCTGACTTTGGGCAAAGAGCTGATGTATTGTCAGTGTTAGGAATAGAGCCAACTTGATAAACTGCATGCGCAAAAATAATATAAACTGAACATCAAACGGAAGTGCTGGTACTTTAGTGCATATGTCGTCAAGATTCTATCAACTGCATAGGAGACGGAATTCTAAAGACGAAACTTTTGGACAAAAAAAAGAGGAAGCCCTTAGACTTCCTCCGAAATAAAATTCGTGTATTGATTACAACTTGTTCACATGAAGCGCTAAACCTGATTTCAAATTTGCAGCTTTGTTTGCATGAATAATGTTTCTTTTCGCCAATTTGTCAATCATACCAACAACTTTTGGTAGAGCCTTTTCAGCTACAGCCTTTTCTGTAGTGTTGCGCAGTTTTCTGATCGCAGTACGCGTGGTTTTGTGTACAAAACGATTTCTCAAGCGCTTAGCATTGTTGGAACGAATTCTCTTTAAAGCAGATTTATGATTTGCCATAATCTAAAATATATTTAATGTGAGCAACATGCTCATTTGTAGCCCGTAGGGGAATCGAACCCCTCTTGCCAGAATGAAAATCTGAAGTCCTAACCGATAGACGAACGGGCCAAGAAAGTTTAAGTAGCCCATAGGAGAATCGAACTCCTGTTTACAGGATGAAAACCTGGTGTCCTCACCACTAGACGAATGGGCCTTAAAAAAAGAACTACCCTTTGATTTGGGAGTGCAAATATAGGAACTTTTTGAATTGAGAAAATAATTTTCAAAAAAAAATCAATTTTTTCTTGAGTTGAACGTTCAATAGAATGAATCAACTGCTCGCAGAACTTGCGTTTTGTACAACAAGCATCACCAATTCGATCAATTCAATACCTTTGTTCTTTATTATTTAATACAATCCATGAAATTACTATCCGTATCGCTACTAGCACTTATCTTTTCTATTTCTTCAAGAGCGCAGCAGATTATTTTGAATGAGTCGTTCAACAGTGGTATTCCTTCAAACTGGAGCATTATCGATGGCGATCAATTTACAGTGCATCCCAGTGTTGCTGAGTTTCAACCGGCTTGGATTGGGTTGATAGATCCTTTCAATGTGGAAAATAAAATTGCAGGCTCAACTTCTTATTTCGAACCCGAAGGCAAAGCTTACAGATTCTTAGTGACGCCACAATTGAATCTGGGTAGTTATGGCAATATTTTATCTTGGCGTTCTATGTCGCACGACCCCTCTTTTCCAGATTGGATCATGGTTTTGGTTTCTAAGACCGGAAATAGCTTAGCGGATTTTACAGATACTTTATTTCGTTTAAACAATGAGTTTCCTTATTGGACAGAAAGGAGTATCAACTTGTCTGATTCAGGTCTAGTAGATATGAACGTGTATTTGGCTTTTGTGAATCACACCAATCAAGGATTTAAATTGTATGTGGATGATATTAAAGTTGAGATCAACAATCCTTTGGGTACTCAGTCATTGGCCTTCGATCAAATAAGAGTATACCCAAATCCAATTTATGGAGGCTCGGTTCAATTGAAATGTGAACTTTCAGTGCAGCAGTTGAGTTTATTGGATTTGAATGGACGAATGGTTAAGAAACTCAATCCGGACTCTAAAACAATCAGTTTGGAAGGGTTACAAAGTGGAATCTATTTTCTTCAGGTTCAAACCTCAAAAGGCATCCAAACCTTGCGTTTGCAAAAACTTTAGAATTCTAGAAAAACATTTGATTTTCGTGCAAGCGTTGCAGAACGACGTTGCTCAATGAGTCTTTCCTTTCTTTTTTGACCGGATAACCATCGATAGCCTCTAGTGACTGGTAATTGTACTCCTTTTTTTCTTTGTCATAAACATATTTCACAACAAAAGAGCCGGCTTCTCTGTCGGGGAAAAGCAACATTAAATCATTGAATCCGGATGGGGTAGTGTGCATTTCGGCAAGATTGGCCACAAAGCCTCGAACCTTCGCCAATTTGCCGTTTACGCGCTCAAACAAGATGAATCGTCTGAGCGGAAAACCATCCACAGTGGCTCGAATTTCAAGTCCAAATCCCTCACTCCAGGGTATTGAATTGTTGTATTTGAAGAATTTGTAGTTTTTCGGACTGCATTCGTAGATATTTCCATCTTCAGAAGCTACTTTTCCGCAGATACCGATTTCATCAAGGAGTTTGGGTAAAGTATCGTTTTCAAAAGCAGGTTGATCAAAATAATTGAAAATGGGAATGGTATCCACTTGAAAGTTGACTGTCGATTTCGAACTCGGAATATCATCCGCGCATGAGCATAGTATCAATACGAGTAGGAAGCTGGTGAATAGAATTTTTTTAATCATATCAATTGAAAACCTCGTGACTTATTTTAAGGGCATCTGCCAATTTTTGTTTTTGGATGCCATGGAGGGTTGTGTGTTTATCCAACCACTCAAACATCTTTTCGGTAGGCATGTTTCCCACCAGAGAATCAGCGGCATAAGGACAACCGCCGAATCCACTCAGTGCTCCATCAAATCTTCTGCATCCGGTCGCATAAGCTGCCTCTAACTTATTTTCCCATTCATTCGGTCTAGCATGCAAATGTGCACCCAGTTCGACATCCCTCAGGTGTTTGAAAGTGTTTTCAAAAATCTCGCCTATGGTCTCTGGACTTGAGGTTCCGATGGTGTCTGACAATGAAATAATTTTTACCTGAAACTCTTCATGGATACGCTGCGCCCACTCTGTTACCAAACTCGGTGACCACGGATCTCCATAGGGATTTCCAAATCCCATGGATAAGTAAACCACCAAAGATTTGTTGTTTTTAGCGCAAACCTCCTGAATATCTTGGAGTCGAACCAAGGATTCAGCAATTGTAGCGTTGGTGTTTCTGAGTTGAAACGTTTCTGAAATCGAAAACGGATAACCTAAATAATATACTTGTTCGAATTTAGCAGCACGTTCTGCTCCGTTTTTATTGCCAACTATTGTCAATAATTTACTTGTAGAGTTTTGCCAATTGATGCCATCTAGAACTTCCGGCGTGTCGCTCATCTGGGGTATCATTCTAGGACTCACAAAACTTCCAACATCAATGGTGTCGAATCCAACGTTCAGCAAGGCATTGATGTATCTAATTTTCTGAGCAGTAGGAATGAAAACGGAGAGCCCTTGCATAGCGTCTCTTGGACATTCTATAAGCTTAATTTTTTCCATGCGTAAAAATAGAAAATATTGATTTCAGGCATGTCGCATTTGAGATAAACTCATGTTGATGCGCTTTAATAAATCGGGCCCCTCGTAAATGAAGCCTGTGTAAATCTGAATTAATTCTGCTCCGGCATTCAATTTTTCCAATGCGTCTTTTTCTGTGTGTATTCCACCAACGCCAATAATCGGAAATGAGCCGTTGCTTTTCTCTTTCAGGAATCGAATGACCTCTGTGGATTTGTTACTTAGCGGCTTGCCGGATAGGCCCCCGTTGCCAATTGTATCTAGCGTCTCTTTGGGTGTTTTCAAGTGGTCGCGAGAGATGGTCGTATTTGTTGCTATAACTCCTGCGATTTTTGTTTCCTCTACTATTTCAACAATGTCCGTGAGTTGGTCTTCCGTTAAATCGGGAGCAATCTTGAGCAGAATAGGCTTCGGATGTTTTTTGCTCGAATTTGAAACCATGAGTTTTGAAAGAATCATTTTCAAAGGTTCTTTCTCTTGTAACTCTCTCAAGTTGGGTGTGTTTGGTGAGCTCACATTCACGACGAAATAGTCTACATAATCATGCAGTTTATCAAAACAAATCAAATAATCATTGACTGCATTTTCATTTGGAGTGATTTTATTCTTACCGATGTTGCCTCCAATAATTACTCCTTTGGGTCTGTTTTTCAAGCGTTCTACAACAGCGTCAACGCCGTGGTTGTTAAATCCCATGCGGTTAATCAACGCTTCATCTTTGGGTAGTCTGAAAAGTCTTGGTTTGTCGTTGCCGTTTTGAGGCTTGGGTGTCACAGTCCCTATTTCAATGAATCCAAATCCCAGCAGTGGGAGTTCATGTATGTATTCTGCGTTTTTGTCAAAGCCTGCGGCCAGGCCAATCGGATTGGGGAATTCGAGTCCAAAAAGGGTTACTTTGTTATTTTCATTCGATTTGGCGTACTTATTTCTGAGTATTCCTCTAACCCCCGGGATTCGAGTGAAGAATTTTAAGATTCCCATAGCGAAATGGTGAGCTTTTTCAGGACTCAACAGGAATAGTGCCGGCTTTAAGATTTGTTTATACATACAAAATAAAAATGGGCGCAAAGTTAATTAACCTTGCACCCATTTGCTGAAGATTCTTATTTTTCTTAGAACTTAGTTTTCAAACCTCTGTAGGCTTTACCATGTTTCGTAGTTGCCTTGTAAGAAAGGTTTTTAATCAAGTGAACGTTGAAGAAAATGTATGCGTCGTTGTCATCCGGATTTCCTCTTCTTTTTCCTTGACCAAACCACTGATCGTTTCCGATGTGACGGTCTGCCATATCAACAGAGAGCTGTCCACCAGGACCAGCAGCCTGAGCCGCGAAGTTGTGGTAGAAACGGTTACTAACATCGTCAATGTAATCTGTGAAAGTGTTGTGAATTGAAACTTCGAAACCGATTCTCCAAGAAGGTGAAATTGTGGCTTTAAAACCGATACCAACAGGAATGGAAGCACTAAACATCCCGTAAGGCTTAGGACCATCAGGCATATTTTGTCCTTCAGTACCTAATGGACGCAATGCCACCCAATCGCCAACATCAGTCTTAGCTTGAGGGTTGTAATAGAATGCACCTACACCAGCAAACAAATATGCTTGTCTTGAATTATTATAGTAGGAACCCATTCTCTTTTTCGAGGACTTAATGTTCTCCTCATAATAGAAAATGAATTCCAATTGCTGAGACAACTCAATGATTGGAGATCTGAAACTTAAGTTTCTTGATTTTCTGTATTCTTCACCGGCAAACTTGTCGTCTCCACTCACGATTCCAAAATTGAAATTGGTTTTGGTAGCAAAGCGTGGCGCGAAGCGGTATCTGAAGCCTCCGTTTAATCCAACTCTTGTTGATCTGAAATCGATATCAGCAGGTGATTTCTGTCTTCCCGGACCATCTCCACCGCCTAAGTCGCCCAGAAAATGGGTACTTGCAAGACCAAAATAAACCTCTTTTTTGTTGAACGCCCAGTTTCGGGAGTTGTTAAAATAGTTGGCTTGACCGAACGATTCAGTTGCTACAGTCAGAATCAAAGCTGTACCTAAAGTACCAATTAGACTAGTTCTCATAAGAATATTTTTCATCATAAATCAAAGTTTCTACCACACACAATGGCAATCAATTCGGCGGCTAAATTATACATTATTTCTAATCTAACCAATGAAACGATAAAAAATCTCTCTATTTTAAACTAAAGTAAATTTTTTTTAACTTAGAGACGCTTCTGAAACACTTCACCTTCGCGTTGTTTTCACTAATCTCCAAAAGATTTCCAATTTCTTTGAAGGATAAATTTTCAAAAAATCGCAGCGTGATAATTTGAATTTCTTCCTTTTTTAATTGCTTGAGGCAACGTTGAAGTTTTTGGATATTTTCTTCGGTTTCATCCTCATGATAAGACTCGAAAAATTTTGCAAAGTTTAATGTTTCAACATCGGATTTGGGCATTTTTGCATCTTCTCGGAAGGATTGATAGATTTCGCTTTTTGCGATTCGGTAAAGCCAAGATCCGAACGGAACACCCTTGAATTGGTATTTATGCAAGTTGCAGAATGCCTTGTAAAACACTTGGGAAGTGATGTCTGCTGAGAGGTCGCTACACAAAACTTTCTGGCTCACGTAGCGAAAAATTTGGTCGTAGTACTTCGTGTAAAGTCTACTGAATTTTTGTGGATCAAGTTTGGCTTGCTCAATCCAATCAAACTCCGACTGAATAGTGTCAGGAGCCTGATGATACAGGACATTGGTTAACATGGTTTTTGGTTTTTTGGGTTTTCGTGAATTCCTTTAAAAAACGTCTCAACTTGATGTGAGGTCGAGGAAATTTGAAGGTATTTGTGGCTTAATCAAATACGTTTCAACGGCATGGTTTGTTCTTAAAACGTGGGGGAAATACGATTATTGCATAACGTATTATTTTTTTTAAAAATTCACGGTGCTCCAGGCTTGTGCTTTGTTTTCGAACCAGGGCTTAACGGTGCTCCAAATAGATTTGAATAATTGTGAATTTCTGTAATTTTCAATGTCAGTTTCTGATTCCCAAGTACTTATGGTAAAGTGAATCTTGGGATTGTTGGAGTCAAATACAAGTTTGACATCAAGACAGCCCGGAAAATTGGATATCTGTTGGTGGTTGTCTTTGAAAGCTTTGCGGAAATTCTCGGTTTGCGTTTCCTGAATTTCCAATTTTACAATTCTTGTGATCATGGTTTAGAATAATGAGTCAATGGTGTCTTTAGAACCTTTCGGTTGGAATTCAATTTTAATCAAATCTCGTTCCTTAATTCCTAGTAGCGAACTTGCACCACCGCCATTGTTCACCGCGCCCATATTTATGGCGATCTCAAGCAATTCACTCGAATTAAAGATTGCCACGCGATCTCCGGATTCTACACCTGAATAGGTTTGATGAATGGTGTCAATGTAGGTGCTTTTATTTCTAAACTCGATTTTGAAAGGCGCGTTTTGGCCTACTTCGAAGAAAAGCTTCTTGCTGACATTCGTAATTAGATTTCCATAGGCATCGACGTGTACAATGTGGCCTAGAATCTTGTGACTCTCGATGACCGGAACAAAGTCAGAAGCACTTGTAACTGAATACGTCCTTTCTCCCAGAGACTCAAGCTCTTCACCATTGGCGATGTGGCAAGCGATTTTAGACAGTATGTTTTTTGAAGGGAAATTGTGAATACCCGGTTTGGTAACCATTTCCGTCATTCTGTATAGGTACTCAGGTTCGTTACCTTCCAATATCAGAGAGAATATCCCATTGTCCATGCCAACGAAATACTGGTTTTGAAAACGCATTACCGTAGGCCAATGGTGACTGGATTGCGGAATATTAATGTCTATTTTTGGTTCGTCATTGACAGCCAGCACATGAATGGTGTCATCCGGAAAGTCTTGGATGATATTTTTAACGCAAAACGCTGCTTCTACGATACTGAATGCACGAATTTGGTGAGAGATGTCTACAATTTGAACGTTTGGACAGTTTTTAAGAATAAAGCCTTTCAGAGCGCCCACATAGTAATCCTTGAGTCCCATGTCAGAAGTAAGGGTAATGATGCGCATAAGTTTGTAAAGGTTATTCGGGTATGGTTTTATTCCTAAATTTGCGCAAAATTAAGCGATTTTTCTGATTTGTTAACGCCTTATATTCTATCGTTTGAAAGACAAAGTTTTTGAAATTGTTGGCATAGATCCTTTACTTATATTCGGTGCAAACAATGCCAAGTTGAATCATTTGAAAACATATTTCCCCGGTTTGAAGTTGGTCGCGCGAGGCAACACTTTGACCGCTATCGGAGATGATGAACGTTTAGAGGTCTTTGATAAAAAGTTTGGTCAAATTTTGAGTCACGTCGATAAGTTCAACGAACTCACCGAAAACAACATCGACCAAATCATTCAGACTGATGATGATGGAATTCCACAACAAATTGATGCCAATACCATTTTGGTGCACGGTGTTGCGGGGCTTAAAATAACAGCGCGTACACTGAACCAGAGAAAGTTGGTGGAATCTATTCTGCGCAATGATATGGTTTTTGCAGTTGGTCCTGCGGGCACGGGTAAAACATACACGGCAGTTGCCATGGCAGTCAGGGCGTTGAAGAACAAAGAAATCCGGAGAATTATTTTAACAAGACCCGCTGTAGAAGCCGGAGAAAATCTGGGATTTCTTCCCGGAGACTTGAAGGATAAGTTAGATCCATATCTGATGCCTCTTTACGACGCACTTCGCGACATGATTCCTTCTGAGAAATTGGCTGATTTCATCGATGCCGGTGTGCTTGAGATTGCACCCTTGGCTTTCATGAGGGGTAGAACCTTGGACAAAGCATTTGTTATTCTTGACGAGGCACAGAACGCCACTGAAAGTCAAATAAAAATGTTCTTAACCCGCATGGGACGGACGGCAAAATTCGTGATTACCGGAGATATGACTCAAGTCGACCTGCCTCATCGACAGCGCTCCGGATTGGCTTTTGCTATCAAGGCGCTTAGTGATATTGACGGAATAGGGGTGGTAGAACTGAATCAGAACGATGTAATTCGTCACCGTTTAGTGCGTCAAATTATCGCCGCTTTCGAAGAAAAAACAACTAATCCAGCAACTACTTCAATAGAAAACAATGACTAAAGCTCTTGTGAAAACTGAATTTTCTTTTCCCGGTCAGACCAAGTTTTATAAGGGAAAGGTTCGAGACGTATATACGATCAACAATGATTTGATGGTCATGATTGCCTCCGATAGAATTTCCGCGTTTGATGTGGTTTTACCTAAGGGCATTCCTTACAAAGGGCAGGTACTGAACCAAGTGGCGACCTATTTTCTGGAAGCTACCAGAGACATTTGCCCCAATTGGTTGCTCGCTACTCCCGACCCGAACGTGGCTGTGGGCTATGCTTGCGAGCCCATCCGAATTGAAATGGTGATACGCGGTTATTTATCCGGACACGCTTGGCGGGAATATAAAGCGGGTAAAAGAGAAATTTGTGGGGTTACATTGCCGGAGGGTATGAAAGAGAATGATAAATTTCCTACGCCCATCATCACCCCTGCGGCCAAAGCATTGGAAGGACATGATGAAGATATCTCGCGAGAGGAAATATTGAGGCAGAATTTAATCTCTGAGCATTATTATGAACAATTGGAGTACTACACCCGTGAACTTTTCAAGCGTGGCACGGCAATGGCTGCTGAGCAAGGGTTGATTCTAGTGGATACCAAGTATGAGTTTGGCATGCGTGATGGTAAGATTGTTTTGATTGATGAGATTCACACGCCCGACTCTTCGCGTTACTTTTACGCAGATACATACAAATCAATTCAGCTCAAAGATCAAAAGCAGCGCCAGTTGTCAAAAGAATTTGTTCGAGAGTGGTTGATTACTAATGACTTTCAAGGCAAAGAAGGACAGACCGTGCCTGAGATGACGGATGATTTTGTTGACAGCATTACCAACCGGTACATCGAACTTTACGAAAAAATTACAGGACGTGTGTTTGAAAAGGCAGCTTCGGATGATCCATTGGCGCGCGTTGAACAAAACGTCTTGAATTATCTAAGATCGCTGTAAGCAAGTTCTTAATCGTTGCCCAACATATTGAGTCGCTCGCTGTCGAGCTTGAGGAGGATAAAAAACATCACCGAGAAACTCAAGAGTGAAGACCCTCCATAACTAAAGAAGGGCAGAGGAATACCGATTACAGGCGCTAGGCCGATATTCATGCCCACGTTGATGGCGAAGTGGTAGAAAATTACCATTGCAACAGAATAAGCATAAACACGGCTGAAAATGGATTTTTGCCGCTCTGCAATGGTTATGGTTCTCAAAAGAAATGCGGTGAAAAGTATCACCAATCCAAAACTTCCCACGAAGCCCCATTCTTCTGATAAGGTACAGAAAATGAAGTCCGTTTCTTGCTCCGGAACGTGGTTCAGAACAGGGGAGGCTACTGTTGCATTGTGATAACCCTTGCCATGCAGACCACCTGAGCCTACTGCAGACATGGCCCGGTAGCGATTGTAGTCTTTTCCGTGCGGGTCTTCCAGGAGTCCCAAAGCCAATTCAATTCTGTCTTTCTGGTGTTGTTTCAAGTTTTCAAAAGCGAAGTCGACGCCTAAGACTAACAGCGACAATAAAATTCCGGAAACAGCCCCTAGCGCTGCGAGTTTGGCTTTATCGCGTTTTTGCGCGATACGCTGAATTACCAAGTAGAACAAAATAAAGATGATGCTGATAATAAAAATGATGATGTACTTGCCGCTGAGAGGAACCATTGTGAAAGGCAATATCATTTCTGTTTCTCGGATGGAGAGCGTGACTAATGAAAGCACGATTACAATCAACAAAATAGGAATAAAATTGCTGCCAATCCATGTTTGGTTGATTCGAACGCCGGGATAAGTATTTATGAGTCGTACAATGATTGGGTCGTAGGTTATCCCTTCGCGGTACATCACAAACAGAAAAGAGGTAAAAACAACCAGTGTACCTGCATCCGGTTGGAGCATAATGAGTGCACCGGGAATCAAAATGATCAGGTTCGCGAAGATGACGTCTTTTACGGTTTGCAAGCGGATATTCACCCGCGAGATGAAATCCGCAAGCACCAAGGCAGTTGTTATTTTCGCGAACTCCGCTGGCTGTATACCGAAGCCTCCAGCACCAAACCAACTGCGCTGTCCATTGATCGGCGGCATGAACAATACACCCACCAAAAGCAGCAATACGATCAGATAGCCAATGTAGACCGAGCCTCTGAGTATTTTTATTTCGACCACAAGAATTACGAGCCCGACGAAGAGTGAGGCGCCAAACCACATTATTTGCTTCCCCGTATTGTGTTGTATGTCGAAAATTGAAATGTCAAATGAGGCATTGGAAGCTGAGTGGATGTTGATTATTCCAAAGATGACCATGAGGAAATAAAGTCCAATCAAAAACCAGTCGGCTTGTTGTTTTATGTTTTGGTCTTTTCTCATTTGTTTTTGGGTTGAGGCAAAATTACTGCATCGAGAATGCGTTGTTCTTTTGCTTTATCGCTCACTTCTCTTTTTAAGTAGAACTCAATCATCAAGCTTGTTATTGGAGCCGACCATGTTCCTCCGAATCCTGCGTTCTCTGTAAAAACGGCTATCGCAATTTTCGGATCTTCCATAGGAGCAAAACCAATGAACACCGAGTGGTCTTTGCCCTGTTTGTTTTCTACTGTACCTGTTTTTCCACATACCGTAATACCCGGAATCCGCGCGTTTTTTCCTGTTCCTCCGGCTTCCTCTGTCACTTTTCTCATCCCCTCTATTACGGGTAAAAAGTGGATTGAGTCCACAAGCGTTTTGTTTTTGACCGTATATTCCGACTTCGGTCCATCTTCTCCAATAGATTTTACCACATGCGGGGTGTAGAACCAACCGCGGTTCGCAATGATGGCTGCGACGTTGGCCATTTGCAAAGGCGTAAGTTTTACCTCTCCTTGACCGATGGCAATCGAACGAACGGTCTTAAAAGCCCAACCATTTTTGCCATACCATCGGTCGTAAAATGCCGGATTCGGAATCAGTCCAGGACGAATTCCATACAAGTCTGTTTCTAATTTCACGCCAAGTCCAAAACTGTTCATGTATTTTTCCCAAATAGCAAGACCATGGGCAGCATCTTCAAAAATATTCTTCTTGAACCCTTGTTCAATAATTCGCTTAGTGGTGTAATAGAAATAAGGATTGCAAGACATCTGAACGGCCTTTGAAACGTTGCTGGCAGGCGCATGACTGTGGCAACCAACAATGCTCGAAGTGCAGGGGAACCCCGTATTTTCATCGATTACCCCTTCTTGCATGCCAATCAACGCCTGAACCAGTTTGAATATCGAGCCTGGGGGGTACTCGGCCTGAGTAGGTCTAGGGAATAAAGGAAGAAAAGGGTCGCGCAACAGTTTCGGATAGTTGGCACTGATGTTTTGTCTGCCCACCAAAATATTCGGATCGTAACTGGGAGAAGACACAACGGCGAGCAGCTCGCCTGAGGACGGCTCAATGGCTACTATACAGCCCAGTTTGTTGCGCATCAACTGCTCCCCGTAAGCCTGAAGTTCTATATCTATGCCCAAAGTCAAGTTTTTTCCTTGAATGGCCACTGTATCCATGCGTCCTTCGTCGTAAGATTGGATGGTATTGTTGGAGGCATTTCTTAGTAGGTACTTGATCCCTTTTTTTCCACGCAATTCAGCTTCGTAAAAGCGCTCAAGACCGGCTTTTCCAATATAGTCGCCACGCTTGTAGTAGGGGTCTTTGGCCATGTCAGCAGAATCTACCTCGGCAATATAACCTACAATATTCGCAGCATTGGGATAAGGGTATTGACGCATGGATGTTGCTACTTCGTAGAATCCGGGAAACTTGTACAGCTCTGGTGCTATTCGTGCAATTTCATTTTTTGTGATTCCCTGAATAAAGGTGTACTCGCGAGAGCGTTGGTAATTTGATTTTCCTTTATAAACGCCCTGTTGCCTTACGATCTCTTTGAATCTGTAGCCGATAAAGGTGTCGTGTACTTGCAAGAGTTTAGCCAAAGCGGCAGTGTCCAAATCAACGATATTTTTCTCAACAAACCTCAGGTCGTAATATGGACTGTTGGACACGATTTTGATTCCATTTCGATCGAACATCACTCCTCTTGGCGGGATGATTTCGCGTCTGGTTTCCGAGATAAAGGCTGCATTTTCTGTCCAAGTATTGTCCAAAACTTGCATGTGCAGCAACTTGATCGAATAAATGATGCTCGTCAAGACAATGAAAATAATGATGAAAATTTTTCTGCCGTCAAAGTTCATTTTTGTTCTTTCTGCGTTGATTGAGCACTTGTACCACGAGAATAATCAGAAGGGTGGAAATTGATGATATGATGATTTTTTGAAACGTGAACCAAGGGCCCACAAGTCTTAAAAAGCTAAGCATGTAGAACCAAGTGTAAAACGTCAATATGCTGAGCGTGTAAACTTTGAGAATCCAATTCCAACCCATCTCGCTCAATACGGGTGTTTGATTTTCAGGATAGCCAACGGAGGGCTCAAATGATTTGTAAATGTAGAATCTGATCCATCCTAAGGCAAGTGCAGATGAGGCGTGAAGTCCAAATGTATCATTGAAGGCATCTACAGCTAATCCCATGGCGAAAGCCGCCATGAGGAGCACAATCCGATTGGTGTTGTGCGGGATGATTAAAATGAAATAAATGTAAAAGGACAAGGTGAAACCACCCGGCCAGGACAATTGATCAAAGAAAAATACCTGTGATAACAAGATCAGTAAGAACCATAGGACATATTTCAAAAATTCGCGCATTACTCGACCAAGGATTCAAGATTATCCAATTCACTTTTGAGAAGATGGTTCACCACATAGACGTACTTGATTGCCCTGAAGTTCACGCTTGGTTTGATGCGCAAATCCCAGTTGGCTTCGCCTTCCGCAAAGTCAAACGAGGTCACCTTACCCACGGGAATTCCTTTCGGGAAGATACCTCCTGTGCCTCGAGTTACAACCAATTCACCTGCTGCTATTTCTGTGTCATTGGGAATACCAGAGATACTTACGACGTCCGGAGATGTTCCCGGCCATTTCAGCAAACCGAATTGTCCTGACTTATTGAGACTTACATCAATGTTGATGCTTTCACTCAAAATCGATTTTATCAGACAGTAGTGTTCGGAAACCTCGTACACATAACCCACCAATCCGTCATGGTTTATTACACCCATTCCACGTTTTACACCTTGAGCACTTCCAATATTTGCAGTGATATAATTGTTCGCTTTGTGCGTGGGTGAGCGCAAAACGTCCCCTTTGATGTAGCTGAATGATTGTTTGTAAACGGTATCCTCGATACTTATTTTATCAGCAGTCAATCGGGTATAGCTCTTGGGATTCATCAAAAGCAATTGCTCATAAGCCTTTTGCAACTTTTGATTTTCCTCAATAAGTCCAAAATATCGGGTGTAATAATTGTGAACTTCTAGAAATTTAGAAGTGATTCCTTGGGTCGAATTTACGAATTGAATACTTGGATAAACTTCGGAGGTGAAATAAACATACAATACAGCACCCTGCAAGACCAAGAAAATCAAGAACACGCGTAGGTATCGAAAAATTGAAATTAGGTTTTGCATTTCGATTCCGGCCTTAATCCTCTAGTCTTTCATCAAGAACTGAAATTTGTCAATGTTTTTCAAGGCAATACTCGTACCTCTGGCAACTGCTCTTAGAGGATCTTCAGCGATATGAACGGGTAGTTTCGTTCTCTGCGAAATTCGAACATCCAGACCTCGGAGCATGGAGCCCCCACCGGCAAGATAGATACCTGTTTTATAGATGTCTGCCGAGAGTTCCGGCGGTGTCATCTCCAACGCACTCAAAATAGCCTCTTCGATTTTGTAAATGGATTTATCCAAGGCCTGAGCAATCTCGGAGTAATTAATCATGATTTCTTTTGGAATTCCCGTCATGAGGTCTCTTCCGCGAACTGCGTAGTCCTCTGGTGGATTGGCAAGCTCAGTCATGGCAGCACCCACGTTGATTTTGATTTCTTCAGCGGTTCTCTCGCCCACAAGTATGTTGTGTTGGCGCCGCATGTAATCTTCAATATCGCTGGTGAAGTCATCTCCTGCCACACGAATAGACTTGTCGCACACGATTCCACCTAAAGCAATCACGGCAATTTCTGAGGTACCACCTCCAATGTCAATAATCATGTTGCCCATTGGTTCTTCAACATCGATTCCGATTCCAATCGCTGCTGCCATTGGTTCGTGAATCAAATACACATCCTTGGCACCGGCATGTTCTGCGGAGTCTTTCACCGCGCGCTTTTCCACTTCAGTAATGCCTGAGGGAATACAAACCACCATTCTCAGGCTAGGGTTGAATAGTCTGGAACCCGGCTTGATCATCTTGATGAACCCGCGGATCATTTGTTCTGCGGAATAGAAGTCGGCAATCACACCATCGCGCAATGGACGGATGGTTTCAATGTTTTTATGCGTTTTTCCGTGCATTTGTTGCGCTTTTTTACCGATTGCAACAATTTTTCCGGACTGTATATCTTTGGCAACTATGGAGGGTTCGTCAATCACAACTTGGTCATTCATTAGAATAAGCGTATTTGCCGTACCTAAGTCAATTGCGATTTCTTGAACAAAAAAATCAAATAAGCCCATGCGGATAATCTTCGTGGTTAAGGGGTTCAACTTTATTAAGCCTGCAAAGTTACAATGAAAAAACGAACCCGAAATCAAGTTAAACGATTTATGAAAAGATAATTTAGACGAATTGTTTTTTCTTTTTCAGCAATGGCGAAATAGGTCATGCGAATGGGGGGATTTTAGCTTTAAGTGTAGTGCAATTTCTTAATTAACGTTCTTACAAGTCATTCATTTCCAGTGACTCATAGTTTTTAAGATTTTAACATCTGGTTGGTTGAATTTTTTAGAGTACTTCTTAGCTGCTCAGCACAATTACCCTACTTTTGGAAAAAATTAATGAGATGAGTGAAAATAGAATTGAACCGAAAAAGAAAGATGGTTTGTATGTGATGATTATTTTGGCACTGCTTGGGTTATCAGGCGTGTTGGGTTTTATCATTGTGAGCAAAAACAAACAAATCTCTGCTTGTGACATTGCGCGTCAGGCCTTGGAAAATGACTTGGTTGGTATGGAAGAAATGCTTTCCAGCTACGTGGATACCGAAAAAGGAGACATGAAACAGGAGTTGCGCAGCATGCTGAAAATGTATGATGAGGCACTCTTGAAAAATGACTCAAACAGAGATTCCATTGAAATACAAAAGGCCAAAATCAATGAGTTGATTGCAGAGTTGGATTCTCAGAAGAAGAAAAGCGCAAGAGAAATCTATGCGCTTAAAAAGGAGACGGAAACTTTGAGAAGCATCATGAAAGATTACGTGCGCCAAATTGACTCTTTGTTTACGGTAAACAAAGGGCTTCGCGACGAAATCGTTGACAAAACAACCAAACTTACGGACGTCACTTCACAGCGCGACGAAATTGCTCAAAAAGCCTCTGCTTTAGAGTCGAAGGTGCAGACCGGCTCTCGATTGAATGCTTACTCTATTAACACGGTGGGTATGAAGTACAAAACCTTCGGAGGAGATTTGAAAGAACATACAAAGGCAGGAAAAATTGATAAAATTCGCTCTTGCTTTTCCGTGAGCGAGAATACTTTGGCCAAGGCTGGAAGCAAGTATATTTACTTGCAGGTAATCAGTCCTGATGGTAAGGTGCTGACTTCTTCATCCACCAATGTTGTGTCTATCAATGGTGTCAATACGTTATTTACAGAGCGCAAGGAGATTGACTACCAAAACAAAAGCGTGGATGTTTGTATTTACTATGATGTGACACAGGATGAACTATCCAAAGGAAACTATTCTGTGAAAATATTTGCCGATGGGCAGGAAATAGGAAAAGACAGTTTTACCTTACGTTAATCCTCAGAAATTCAAATCATATAGCTCCACTTCGGTGGGGCTTTTTTTGTCTCTATCAAAATTAAATTTGGGATTGTCGAAGTACTGTATTAACTTTCGGCATGAGCAATAGAAATTATAAAGTCGTTTTGTCCATAGACGGAGGAGGCATCAAGGGGCTTGTGCCTTTGGTGGTATTGGACCATATTGTAGAGAATTTTGCAGCCATTGGAAAACAAATTGTGATACCTGATTTGGTTGATTTATTCGCTGGTTCTTCAACGGGCAGCGTTATTTGTGCTGCGCTTATGAATAAAAACAGAAATGGTAGCATGCAGTTTAAGGTGACTGATGTGCTCAATTTGTATTTGGACAAGGGCAATCAGATTTTCCGCAAGGAGTTTTCCGACTCTTACAACCGCATCCACAATCCTTTGAAGGTTGTGCTGCAACGCAATTTTGGCTCAACCATGCTAGCAGATTTGTATCCTGAATTTTTGTTTTTGTCCTACGACCTCAATTCAAATCAACCGTATATCTTTTCCAAAAAATCGAGCGATATCGCAGAAATCACCGTGGCGGAAGCACTGATTGCAAGCACGGCCATTCCCGGGTATTTTCCCCCAATAAAAATGAGACAATACGAACTTGCCGATGGTATGTTGGCCAGCAAAAATCCTTCAAAATTTGCTTACAATTATGCCAAATTGATTTATCCAAACGACACCGTGCTCATGGTTTCCTTAGGTACAGGCTACAAAAAGGGCGAAAAAACCGATTGGATTGACGACGAAGTAAATTATACACACGAGTACATGACCAATATTTCTCAGATAGACAAGGACTTTTACTATATCCGAATTCAACCTGAACTGAAAACTGCAAGTTCAGCCATAGACGACACGAGTCGTGAAAATTTAAGAGCCTTGGTGGATGATACACTTGAATACTTGAGAAACTCATGTCATTTTCATCGCTTGTTTGATTTGATGAAAATAAAATACGGCATACACGCCACGGTAATTTGAATTTGCAGTACTTTTGTTTAGAATTAATCTAAATAGAATGCGCATCAAAGAATTTTCTTGTAGTGAAAATGAAAACTTGATTCCGAGTTGCCTTTGCGTAGGTGTGGACGCCAAAAAAGACAAATGTTGTAAGAGTTACAAGAAAAAAGGGAAGTATTGTAAATCTTGTCCAAAAAAGTAAGATCCTGTGCTTTTTCCTTTGATTTTTTCTAATTCATGAGCGGTATACCAAAAGCGAAACAGTTATTTCGTTGTAAAAATATGCTATTTCATAAATTTCGTTGAATTTGAAACAAAACCTGAATTATTTTTGAATTAGAAATAAAGTTTTGTGTTGTTTCTTTTTCATGGCGGAAGCCCCTGATTGGAATGTGTTTCGGTCAGGGGTTTGTTTTTTTTCTTTGGACAAGACAATCAATTTCTTCTGATTTCGGGCTTGGTAAAGTGGAAACCCCATTTCATCGTCAATGTAGGGTGTTTCAAAAGAAACGGATTATTAGTCCAAGTAATTGAACTAGTTTTGATTCCGATAAGGTGGTTATCAATAATTTAGTTTTTTTCATGGTGGGAACCTCTGTAGAGCAACGGCTCACAGAGGTTTTTTTATTTCTCGCAATTAGCCAATTTCAGTTCGAATCAATGCACGTATGGTAAAGATTGAAATTATGCCCTGACTGGTCAGGTGAATCTTGTCAAAATCCAAGGCTTGTAATTTGAATTTAATCAGCATCGATTCCATGGGTTTGTAGCCATTGAGTTGGTTTGTCAACTCTTTTTTTAAGTTGTCCAAATCTTGCTTGATGGCGTATTTTGCATTGTCTTGAATCAGCTTTAGAATTTTTCCCGACAACAACCAATTCATGGATTTTACCAGCACATTTTTCGTATTGACATGATAATCCAATTCGGCAAGATAGATTTCCGTGGTTGCTTCGTTGTATTTGGGTATGCCTCTGAGATAAATCCAGCCATTGACGGCGCCTTTAGTCTGCACGGCGATTATGAGTTTCTCGTCGTTGTTCCATAATTGAATGGAGTCGAGGTACACCTTTTTTCGTTTACCTTCATAAAGCGGCGTGCCTTTCAATTCTCGGGTGAAAAGCGCTGACAGTTCATCGTAATCCGTTTCAACAGGCAGTCTAATTTGCGTTTCCTTGACCACGGGGTCCTCGCTTTTGAAACTTAAGTTGTTGAATTTTTCAGAGGTCGCAGGTTTTTTACCCAAAGACGTTTTCAGTTTGGTTGCCAATGAAAAATCCATCGTAACTAGGTCTTTGTTCATTCTCATTGGACTGGACACCAAGGAGAGCGGCGTGATTTGTAACCACATTTTATGCGCTTCGCTGAGTTGAATGGGTTCTCTGAAAACTTGAAGCTCATCTCTCAACATGGGTTTAAAATCGAGTAGGTTTTTCAAGGCTTGATCAATGGCATTTCCAATATTTGCCGCTTGGTTTTTTATGATTGGATCAATGACATAACCAACAGGCACGCTTGAGCCGTAGAACATCATGGCCGGATTTTGATCCCAAACGATGCGCTCAATTTTCGTTTTTGTTTTGATGGCCATTTCCTCTAAACTGGTGTGGGCCAAAAGATAAACCGTGCCTTGCATGCGAAACTCTTTTTCATCCTGAAAGCCTAGCGCTCCATATCTATACCACACGCGGGCATTGAGCGGAACCGTCAATTGCACTTGATTCACCAAGAAGGAGATACCCAAATCGCCCGTTTTTTTCAAATTCACTTTGATACCGTCTTTGTTGAAGTCTTTGTCCTCGATTATTTGAGTAGGTATTTGTGCGTTGGCTTGTTTGGCAAGCTCTTTCCAGGTTATCGTTACCGACATATTCAAGGCTGAATTCGGTATTTCATAAGGAATGGCGGCGGCTTGGGTTGCCTCCGGGCGCAGAATGTCAATTTTTTTAGAGTTTGCGCATCCTTGAAGGGTTAGGAATGCAATTAAGTTGATAGCCAGGAATATAGAGTTGTTCACAATTCAAATTTTGGCAAAATTACAAAATGCTTCACCGATAAGCAGATACGGGATTAAATCAATTGCAGAATTCTCAATATTCTTAATTCGTCCAGAAAAAAATAGAGTAAAAATGGTCCTGAAACGTAGAGGGTGATGTAGAACCAATATTGGTAGAACCAAACGTTATTGCGAATAAGCCATGTAATGATCGGGATAATCAAGAACATGTAGACATAGGGCAAAAACGAGAAAAGTGAGGTTTTGAACTCCAAGCGCCAAAAATCTGTTCCCGTCGGCAAGTAAATGGCTTTGGGTTCAGACATAATGCGGCTTTTTTCCATGAAAAACACATTCCCTTGATAAAATTGAAGTACGCCATTTCCTATTATCTCAGCAGAGCGAATATCATCAAAATTGACTTCGTAAATGTTTGTTGCGTAGAATGTCGAATACCCCTTGGGTACTGCATAATCGAACGTATGTTTTGAAATTTTTGCCGGCAAGTAATAATCTAAGCTAACAAGAACGAATACAACAATGGCGCTAACCACAATACTATTGAATAGTTGAAGTTGCCAACCTGAACGAAATTGATGGTGCTTTTTAAGTTGTTTCAGGTAAGCGATTTTGCGCAGTTTTTCTTGTTGCAATTTGCGCCTTAAAACCTGCTCAAAGACCTGCGCTTCCGGTTCGCGTTTGAATTCTGATTTCGAGGTACTTGTCTTGAAATCTTGCGGATTGTGAATTTTTTCTATGGGTGGTTTTCGTTGACCGGTGATGATTTCGTAAGCGGCAGTGATGCGGATGAATTTGTCGTGGGCTTCCTGACTCGGATTTTTATCTGGATGGTATTTTTTCGCCAACAGTCTAAATGCTTTTTTAACTTCTGTCATTGTGGCGCTCGAGGTCAATCCGAGTTCTATGTAATATCTTTCAGGTATCACAGGGCGTATCGTTTTTGTGTTTCGATGCGATTCAACTTCCCTGTTTGCGTGTAGGAAAAATTAGCACAACGCACGATTTTCTTAGGTACTTCATAGCGGGTCAAAGACTCCGGCCAAGACTGAGGGATTTGAAAATTTTCGTCTTCCACAAAAAGCGCAGGAACTGAACCAAATTGCCCGTCGGAAACGCCTGCGATGAAGAAATTCACCGAGCCCATCAGGCTTGATAATTTTTGCTCAATTTCTTCCGGAAAAAGTTTGATTCCACCGGAGTTTATCACAAAATCCAAACGTCCGAGGTATTCGAATTCAAAAGGGTTTTTGAGTCGAACCGCATCATTTGTTTGAAGGTTCCTTGCGTTTAAATCTGGCGCTTCGATAATTAGTGCATTGTTTTCGTCACTGTGAAATGAAATATTTTGAAGTGCACGAAAATAATTGGTCTTGCCAATTTCCTTTAAGGCGACGTGAGAGTATGTTTCCGTCATTCCGTAGCTGTGGAAAACGCGATGCGGCATGGACTCAATTTCTTCTTCCAAACTTTGAGAAATTGCAGCACCTCCGAGCAAAACTGTTTTAATTCGGGCTAGTTTTTCACGATTTTGTTTGAAACATTTGGCGTATTGATAGGGCGTCATGGCCGCAAAATCTATTTCAAGACGATCTGAAAAGCCAAGTGGGTCTTTCGGTGCGGTAAACACGGCAGGCATTCCAAATTCGAGAATTCTCACCAGCATCATTTTTCCGGCAATGAAAGTCAAAGGGAGGCAATGTAAAACCTTGGTCTGCTCATGAAAACCAAAAAAAGCTCCGGTTAACTGAGCACTTTTTCGCATGTACATTTTTTCCGCAGCGATTTCTTTCCTTGCTCCGGTTGAGCCCGAGGTGAGTAGTTTGATGTAGGTATCATCGTTATACCAATCCGCCAAGAACCGGTTCAAGTCGAGGTTTTCCTCGGGACTCAAGCTGTTTTCAATTTGTATAAGCGCTTTGGTATTGTTTTTGCTCATGTCGGGAATCAAAATTAGCAATATTCATCATAAGGCTAAACTTCTTCAGAATATGTGTCGTGATTACGTATTTTGAAACGCTTGAATGAAGAATTGGTTATTTTTGTTAACGAGAATTATTTACCATAAACATTAACTGTATGAAATTTCTAACCGGAATTGCGATTTTTGCGCTTGCTTTGGGAGGCTTGACTTCGCTTCAAAAAACAACCTCAAACCCCGATGAACTTGCTGCTGCTGAGACTACCGTAGGTATTCAATTTCAGGATTTGTCATTAGATGAAGCCAAAGCGCTGGCAAAAAAGAAGAAAAAAGTAATTTTTATTGATGCCTATGCCTCTTGGTGTGGTCCCTGTAAAATGTTGGATAAAAACACGTTTTCAGATGCTTCGGTAGGAACGTATTTCAACGATAAATTTATCAATGTGAAAATTGATTGTGAAAAACACGCCGATGGAAAAACGGTGTTGACTACATACAGTGTTTCTGCGTATCCAACTCTGCTTTGGATTGATTCTGAAGGAAATTTGGTTAAAAAAGAAGTGGGTTACAAGAGTCCTGAGCAATTGCTTCGTGCTGTACAAGATTTGAAATAGAAAGTATTAGTAATCAAAAAAAATAAAGGCTGTCCGAATCGGGCGGCCTTTATTTCTGTGTGGTCATTCCCGAAATTCTCGACGAATATGAATTTTGTTCATTCTCTTTTCGCAGTCTTTGAGGTTGATTTTGATGAATACGGTTTTATCAGCCTGAATTTTTACGTTGGTGATGGTTAATGAGTAATTTGAGCGTATTTTGATGACAACTTGATAGAGACCCTCATTTACGTCGATTGCGAGAGAGCTTTTTTTTGTCAAAAATCCTTGTAAGTTGTTTACCTCTTCTTTTAAAAACTGTGTTCCCTGCAGCGCCAGAATCATTTTGTATTTTCCGTGTTTGCTCGGATTGTAGTTTTCGAATTCAAATTGAATTTGTCCGAGTTTCTGGTTTTGATCCTGCCTTGTGAACCCAAATGTGGAAATATTCAACAGTATAAGGCTTGCAATGAACCGGAGTTGGTGAGAAAAACTAGTGAACATTGGCAAAATGGGTTTATGGAATCAGGATATGGGTTTATTCAGAATTTTATTTACACCCAAACTTTACTTCCTTCACTGCAATTGTTGCAGATATCCACGGTTTGACGGGCTGTGAGAATTTGTTTGCGCAAGGATTTGTAGCGTTGCGATTTCCATATTTCGCTGAACGGGGCATCACCGATTTTACCCAATTGGTGTTTGGCGTCTTTATCAAAACAACAGGGCACCACAATGCCATTCCATGTGAGCACGGTTGAACTCCACATGCGCCAGCAGTGATTTCCCAATCCCGCCTTCATTTTGTATTTGCCGTTGGGCATTTTTTTGTAGCGGCTGTATTTTTCGCTCTGTGGGATTAGCGGGTTGCCATTTTCAAAATCGTAGACTTGAATGGATTTCAACCGCAATTCATCCACTTGGTATTCCTTGGCCATTTCCTGCAGTTTAGGAATTTCATGCTCATTTTTTCCGGTAACCAAAAATTGCCAAATGATTAACGGAGTTGTCGATTGCGCCTGTTTTTTTGCCTTAACCATGGCCTCCGTGCCGCGAAGAACTTTTTCTAATTGCCCGTGAATTCGGTAATCCTCATAGGTTTCTTGGGTAATTCCGTCAATCGAAATAATCAATCGGCTCAGTCCGGATCCTACAATTTCCTGCGCCTTCTTGTCATGGATAAAATGTGCATTGGTACTCGTGGCCGTGTAAATTTTTCGCTTGTGCGCTTCTCGAATCAAATCTAAAAAATGGGGATTGAGGAAAGGCTCGCCCTGAAAGTAGTAATTGATGTAAAATAAATTTTTGCCGATTTGGTCGAGCATCTTGGCGTTGTCCGTCACTTGGAGTCGGCCTGTTTCTCTTGTAAACTGTTTCAATCCACTCGGACATTCCGGGCAGCCCAAATTACAGGCCGTTGTCGGTTCGATACTCGCTGCGTAGGGAACGCCCCAAACCACAGGAATCTTCAAATATTTCCCAAAGACAAACGATGTGCGCAAGAGGAATAAATTCCATACTCTTGACAAGGTGAGTTTTTTCGAAATTTCAAGTGCGTCTTGAGAAATCATGGGACGAATTTACGAATTGACGCACAAACTTCTTATCCAAATATGGAATAAGAACAAAATCTGAAATTGCTTTGAAAAGTACAACCAGAAACAAATAGAGTAGAGGTTTTCCCCCCAGAGTAAGTTCAATGCCCAAAATGAATAGACTTGAGACAGCGAATAACAACCAGGTATTCCGGTGCTGTTGTTGTGCGAATGCGAAGGGCAATGTTTGAAAGGCGTTGGTTTTTATAAAAGTCATTTGAAACTGTTGCCAATTCAACAAGATGATGAGCGGAAAAATGATGACACCTTGTGGAAGTCCCATTTCTTCAAAAAGCAGGAATTTGACCCATGAATCAGACAAATCTATTTCAGGATAAAGATTAAGGACTGTCAACTCAAGAAAGACAATTCCTAAAAATCCAAAAATCAAATTTTTACTCAGGTTGATGTGAGCGTTTTTGATTTGATTCGTTTTGTATAATTCGATTTTTCGCTCTTTGAGATAACTGATTACTATTGCCGCAATGATGTCTATGTAGGCAAAAAGTAGAATGAAATGAAGCTCCCAGTTCCAGAGGAAATAGAGCAACAGAGGAATAAGCAGTTCAAAAATTTTGGAGAGCAGGAGTTGCTTTTGCTGCATCATTTCATTTTGAGAATGTTGTTGATTTCCTTTTGCGCTTTGTCAAAGTCAGGATTTATTTTAAGCGCCTCTTTGAATGCTTTGATTGCCTCCCGGTTTTTGCCTCTGGCTTGCTCGCTCAAACCAAGGTTGTGCCATGCCTCCACATAGGTGGGCATCAAATCAACGGTTTTCTGAAAGAAATAGGTTGCACTGTCATATTCCGCCTCATACACCAACTTGATGTAGCCTTGATTGTACCAAGCTGTGTAATACTCCGGAGCTACGGTGGTAATTTTTCGATACAGTGTTTTCGCCTCTTGAAGTTCCTTTGCATTTTGTTTTATTAGGGCAATCCCATAGAGCGCTTCAGCGCCATTTTCGTCGATATCCAAGGCTGTTTTGTAGAAATCAATGGCCAAGGGACTCTTTTTGATTTCGTGCAAATTGCCCAAGGCTACATAGCCGCTGTAGTAGTTTGGATCTATTTCCACTGCAGTTTGGTAGGACGAAATAGCCAAGTCAATTTTTCCTTCGCTGCGAAACATGAGCCCTTTTAAGACATAAGCGTCTCTGAATTTGATGTTTCGCTTCAAGGCTTCGTCTGTGAATTGAAACGCTTTGGCATTGTTGCCCTCAGCGGCATAAGTTCTGGCCAATCCCAAGTATGCCTCTGCGTTGCCCGGGTCTTTTTGAATGATAAAATTGTAGTCATCCCTTGCGGCCAGTAATTTGAGTTGTCCCATCATGTATCCTGCATGCACGCGACGCACCTCGATATTGTTCGAGTCCAATCTGAAGGCTTTTGCGATGTCCTGGAAACCGTCGTCGGCTCGGAAAAGTTTGAACAATATATCCGCCTTTTGAGCGAGCAACACCGGATTATCGGGGTCTTTTTCCAGCAGTGCGTAAATGCGCTCTAATTCGGCGTCCCCATCTATTTCTGTATAATCTAATATTTCGGAATTCGTCTCTTCCTTAGGCTTGGGTTGCTCTGAACAACTTGAAATTACAGTATGGAACAAAGCCCAAGCACCTGTTATCAAAACTAAAAATTTACGCATGATACGATTAATTGCCACAAAGGACGTAAAAAATGACCTAATCGTTGACGATTAGTCGAAATCCTTTACCGTGGACATTCAAAATTTGAATTTTTGGGTCGTCTTTGAGGATTTTTCGAAGTTTCGTGATGTAGACATCCATGGAGCGCCCGTTGAAGTAATTGTCATCGCCCCAAACTGCTCTCAAGGCTACTTGTCGGTCTAGGTGATCGTCTTGACTTTTGATCAGCATATTGAGCAGTTGAGCTTCTTTGGTAGTGAGTGTGACTTCCTTGCCAGCAATTTTAAGCACACGGGTAGTGACATCAAATTGCGAATCTCCGATACTTTCATTTCTCGCCTCTTCGGGCTTCGAGTTTTTTGTTCTTCTGAGTATGGCTTGCAAACGGGCGAGCAATTCTTCCATAGAAAAAGGCTTGGTGAGGTAGTCATCTGCACCGAGATTGAAGCCTTTGAGTTTATCTTCTTTGAGTGACTTGGCTGTGAGGAAGAGTAGTGGTACTTCTTTATTCCAAGCTCGAATTTCAGAAGCCGCTTCAAACCCATCCATTTCAGGCATCATAACGTCTAAAATGATGAAGTCGAAGACCTCCTGACCTGCGCGCTCAACGGCCTTTTTTCCTGTGTCAACCAGAGTTGTTTTGTAGCCTTTGGCATCCAAAAAAGTGTTTAACAATCTGCCGAGATTCTCGTCATCTTCGGCGAGCAAAACCTTATACTTTTCCATATTGCTTCAATTTTATTGTAAATGTTGAGCCTTGACCCAATTGGCTGTCTACCTCTATTTTACCGCCGTGCAGGTCTATGATTGTTTTGACATAACTCAGTCCAAGTCCGAATCCTTTCACATTGTGCACGTTGCCTGTAGGAACCCTGAACAGCTTTTCAAAAATTCTGGTTTGATGTTCTTTTTTTATACCGATACCATTGTCGCTGATTGCGCATACAATCCAGCCTCCGTTTTCATTAGTAGTAGAAACCTCGATGAATGGAGCTTTATCGCAATACTTGATGGCATTGTCCAGAAGATTGGCAAACACGTTGGTGATATGCATCGGGTCTGCCAGTATTTGGGTATTTTGAGCTTTGAGTTTCAAATGCAGTTCTCCGTGAAGCGATTGCACCCGAAGTTTGGCATTTTTGGTCACTTGAGTAAGTATTTCGTGCAGATTAACAGCCTGTGGCTTTATTTTCAATTCCCCTTTTTCAATAACAGCACTTTGCAGAATACTTTCAACCAGAGATTCCAGGCGCTTATTTTCCTCGCGAATCATTTTTACAAAAGGATTGTCCGGATTCGCATCATCGGACATGTCCTTGTCGGTCAGCGCTTCACAAGCCAGAGATATTGTTGAAATTGGTGTTTTGAATTCGTGAGTCATGTTGGAAATGAAGTCCGATTTCATGGTGTTGTAGTTCTGTTGATGCAAAATGGTTTTGGTCAGCAAGAACATAGATACAATAATCGCTATCAACACGATGAATGTAACTACAACAACCCAAGTGAGTTGTTTCCAAATGAACCTTGTTTTTTCCGGAAACAACACCTGTAAGCGCAATTGCTCATGAAAAATATCAGCCGGAAAAAGATCTGCCTCATAAATTTGTCCTTCTAGATTCGGGTCATAATGAGTGGGGTAATTGTCCGTTAATAAAGATTTATTGTTATGGTCTACAACACGAAATTCGAATTTCTTCCCCACGTCACTTTTTAGCGCTTCTTCCTCGATGACCTGCTGCAGTAATTCATAGTCAATGCGTTCAGTGGCGCTCATGAACAAATCGTCTCTAAAAGCCTGTACGATAATATCATTGATGTATTTGGATTTGTTCAACAATTCCCGGGATTCTTTGATTTGAATATCCAGAAATTCCATGTCTTCATCGTCAATACGACTCGGAGAGAGATAATCTGATGCGAGCAATTCTTGAAATTTACTGTATTTCTTGGCCAAGACTTTGTGCTGCACGCTGAGCCCTGTGAGTGAATCTGTGGCATAACCGGAGATAATCACATAATTCTCGTCATGGTCGTCTATCCAAATGGTAGTATCTTGAATGTGAATTTGCTCTTTGATGGCAAAGTGCATTTTAGCTTCGTCTTTGAGAATGTTGTAATATTTGTCTTCAAAATTCTCGGACAAGAGCATTTCATATTTTCGATGCTCCTCCAACTTCTCATGACGCACTGCGATGAGTTCAACCAAGGTTTGAGCCTTGTCAGAGAAATCTTTGCGCTCTTGTTTGATGAAATCCTGCAGAAAATAGAATTGCAGACCCACCAGCATCACGACGGCCAAAGAGATTACTCCGAATAACAAGTATTTCCTAGATTTTAGCAAATTGGTTTCAATGAAATCCAAAAATAGATATTCTCAAGCCCATGCTCAGGTGCTTAACTTTTTTTAACAGCCTATTATCTAATTATCAGCTCGTTACGTTTTCAAGTTGTACATGTAATTGCTCCCACTCTGACATAGCGGATTCAAGCTGATCTTGTTTTTCTTTTAATGTTTCGAAGATTTTGCTTTGTTCAGGGTGTGCAACAAAGTCGATTTGTTCGATTTCTGCATTCAATTTTTCAATTTCTTCCTCCAGCAGTGTAATGCGCTCTTCTACTTTTTTGACAGAATTTTCCAACTTCTGCCGGTTGCGCTTGAGTTCCTTTTGCTCTTGATGCAGGTTCTTTTTTTGTTCGTCTTGGGCATTTGTAACATTAGCCGCGTTTGCATGTACAGCTGAATTTGCTGCAGACGATTTATTGATTTTCAGTTCAAGAAACTCTTCGATGTCGAAGTGATGAATCTTCAAGCCGCCTTTATCAATGTCCCAAATTCGATTCGTCAAACCCTTCAAGAACTCCCTGTCGTGTGAAACGATAATAAAAGTTCCTTCGTATTTTTGAAGTGCCTCCTTAAGTACCTCCTTACTTTGAATATCGAGGTGGTTGGTAGGTTCGTCCAAAATGAGCACATTCGAAGGGCTTAGCAGAAGTTGACATAAAGCGAGGCGTGTTCTTTCTCCCCCGGATAAAACGCTTACCGGCTTTTCAATGTCCTCGCCGCTGAATAAAAAGGCACCCAAAATGGACCTGATATCTTTCCTGATTTCTCCGCTGGCAACGTCATCCACAATTTCGAAAACCGATTTGGTTTTTTCAAGTTTTTCCGCCTGATTTTGCGCGAAATAAGTGATGTTTACGTTGTGTCCGTATGCAACAGTACCGCTGTAGTCAATTTGATTCATGATGCATTTGAGCAGCGTTGATTTTCCTACGCCGTTCGGACCGAGAAGCGCGATTTTTTCACCTTTACCAACGGCAATTGATATATTTTCAAATATGCGCTTGTCGCCGTAAGATTTGCCAACATCATTCAACTCCAAAACCCATTTTCCGGGCTCAACAATCAATGGAAAACGAATCTTCAATTTTTTTGTAGCGGTGCTATCTACTTCAATACGTTCGGTGCGTTCAAGTTTTTTAATTAATCCTTGAGCAAATGCAGCTTTGTTCTTTTTGGCCCGGAATTTATCAATCAATTCTTCAGTCCGTTTGATTTCTTTTTCCTGATTTTTCTGAGCTTCTCTTAAGCGTTCAATTTCCTCCTCCCTGGCGATTTTGTATTTGGAATAGGGGTAGGGGAAATCATAAATTTTCTGATTTGAAATTTCCCAAGTACGGTTGGTCGCCTTGTCTAAGAACATGCGGTCGTGCGAAATCAACACAAGCGCACCGGAAAAAGTCTGCAAATAATTCTCAAGCCATGCGATGGAAACTATATCCAGGTGGTTTGTAGGCTCATCTAAAAGCAATATGTCCGGATTGTTCACCAGTATTTTTGCCAGCTCGGCGCGCATCTTCCAGCCTCCTGAGAATGTGTTCAGATTTTTCTTGAATTCCTCTTCCGAAAATCCCAGTCCCATGAGTGCATGACTTACTTTTTCCTTCCATTGATAGCCACCGAGAATGTTGTATCTATCATTAAGAAGATGTAAGTCATTCAATAGATTCAGGTAGTGTTGTGATGCATAGTCTTTTTCTTCAGTAAGTTCATGATTAATCGCTTCGATGCGGCTCATAATATTCATTAGCTCGATGTTGGATTGCTCAACGTAGTCGAACACAGGCAAACTTGACTTGATTTCTAAATCTTGGGTAAGCACGCCAAGGGTCGTATCTTTAGGCATACTGATATTGCCTTCGGATGTTTTTTCGAGACCTGAAATTAATTTAAGTAGGGTAGACTTGCCTGCGCCATTTTTTCCTACCAAGCCTATTCTATCCTTCGGTTTGATTTGCAAGTTTACGTCCTTGAACAAATAACCTTGCGGTAAAAACAATCCTACTTGCTGAAGTGAAATCATAAGTTCCTGCCTGAAAATTTTAGGGTACTAAGAAAAAAGCCTCCTTTTTGGGGAGGCTTTTTGGAGTAAATGTATTTTACAAATCCCAAACATCGTGCTCAATGTTTCGAATGTGTTCGGTTATTCGCTGCGATTCATAGAGTGCATCAACGCCTGACTTATAAGTTTCCACATTTCGGTCAAAAACATTGGATGCTTTAAGAATCGTACTGTTGAATTGTCGTTTCCAGAACAAGTCGTCAAAAGAGAACCACATCGCGTCGTTGTTTCTGTTGTAAGCAAAGTAGTTGTTGAATACAAATCGGCATTGTGGGAAATACAACCAGAACAACTCCTTAATCCCTGTAATGGTTTTGTTGTCATCTGCTTTTTCGTAAATCACAGGACAAATCCCCATGATTCGAACATCCATTACTGAACGTTCTTTGTCGAAAAACCAATCCTCTTTCAACTTGTACTGAATGATATCCTTGGACATGAACCAAGTAGTATCACGGTCTGGATAAACCGGATTTCCATTAGCGTCCATCGAGTCTTCATTGTACTGGTCACGAAGCGGAACGTCACTCAAAATTCCGAGTTTTCCAAAATATGGATAAATCTGCTGTCTGAAGTCCTCGTCGTTGTAGTAGTTTTTTCCTGGAGGCGCACTAATAGGATATTTGAATGAGTCACCATCCTTCATGCTGAATACAACAGGATTATAAGGAGAATACAACGTGATATCTCCTTTTAAAACGTGCGTTTTGATAATCGTCCACAAACTCCATCTTGTCGAGTGCTTTGTCCAAGTATAGGTTCCAGGATCATAATCGTCAAGCGGGTAGTAGAGTGAATGATTCATCTTTTCACGCAAGTCAATGGTACGCCAAACGCGCGTTTCCCAAATCACATCCGCTTCTCTCACGGTCTCGTAAGGAATCAGCCTTTTGGTTGGAATATTACTTTTCAAGTAAACACCATCAATAACGTTTGGAGAAGGATTATTGATGGGACCTCCTGTGATGTCTTGCGCGCTTGCCACCGAGGCGGTTATCAAACACATAAAAACACTGAACTTATTCATGGTATTTAAACTTTAAAAATTATTTCACTTTAAACGCACAATTCGAGCGAATGTTACGTCCATCAGGACCAACTACTTCAGTCATGATCGTAACCGTGCTTCCAGGACGTGCCTGACGAACAAGGTTAATCGCTCCTGAAGACAAGTTACCACCGGTACCTTGCTCCGGTTTTGGAGCACCGGACAAGTTGATTTCGTATTTCACTACATTGAATGTCGCAGTTAATGGAATATCATCCCCATAACCGGCAAACAAACGTGTTTGCGCACGAACAACATTCGCATCAACAACATCACCATCACCAATGGTACCTAGTTTAACACTAGGCTTAGGCATTTGTCTTACTCGGAAATTGAATGCACCCAAATTTGCAGTTTTACCATCTGGAGACACCCCTTGCAAACTGATAACAGCCTCACGACCTTGACCCGGAGACGCGATATACTCTTGACCGGATTTTGTCAAAGTTACGTTAGTTGTACCAACCAATTTGTAATCCGGATAACCCGAAGCAGCACCTACCACTTTGTTTTGGTAACCGCGGTAGAGTACAAACATCTCAGGCAACGAAACGGCACCTTGAGGTTTACCAACGGTATAATTGAATGTCCATGGTTTTGGAACATCCTGTCCACGCTCTTTTACGTAGATTACACCGTCCATTTTTTGAGCACCGGGGCTACCGGCCTTGATTGGAATTGGACCATTGTATTCAGTACCATTCCAAACGATTCTTGGTGTTTCAGTAGAGTCGTAAGCAGCAATCATTACTTTAAGGCTCATCGTATCACCTGCGTTCAAATAACCTGTTCTCGCGAAAGCCATTGGCTCAATTTTATTGAAGTTGAACTTAGGCGCATCTACTTTTCCAAGCATGAATGCGGCAATTTCACCCTCAGCTTGCTTAATGTCTACTGTCAAAGCAGTGAACATCGCTGCTGCGGCAACAATCGGTGCGTGGTCAAACATCGCAGATGGCCAAGGCATTTCTTCCTCAACTCCGGCGTGCTTCACTTTAATCATCAGAGGAATAGTTAATGCTTTGTACACGCGCGTGATTGCCGCTGTGTCGTCTGCATTAACTGTTTTCAAAGCATCCTTCAATTTAGAGATATCATCAGGCGCTTTGAAGGTATACTTCTTTCCATTGGCTTCGTAGGTAGCCATCAACTCGGTCACCTTGTTGCGGTACTCATGAATCTTTTTGGGAATATTCAAACCTCTCTCAATGGGCTGCTTTGGGTTACCTCCAATAAACATGTTGGTCGGAATATCGTAATTGTCCATACTTTGAATGTCTCTCAAAGTTCTTAAACGAAATACATTTCCGAATTCATCTTTATCGGTTTTAGCGTCATACCAATCTACTTTTTCGGCTTCTTTGATCATGTCGCTACACTCCAGATTCAGGTAACCAATAATTGCTGAGGATTCTTTTCTAAGTTTATCGGCATTACCTTTCCAAAACAACAAAGTAGTCATATCACCTTTCGTGGTTTCCAAAGCAATTTGTTTTTCTTTGAATCCCTTGTAGATATCATAGTTGTTATTTGTGATCAATGTAGCACTTGCACCTAACTTTTCTTCAAGGGTAACGAATGCTGCGATAATCTCTTTAGACACGTTAAGCGCCAAAAGAGCAGTAAGTACGAGATACATCATCCCGATCATCTTCTGTCTTGGGGTTTCTTTTCCACCTGCCATGGTATAATAACTTTAGTCGTTAATATATTATCGTTAGTATGAAAAAGAAATTAGTCTTTGCTAATGGTCATTGCCTTCAACATGTTGCCATAAACTTGATTCAAGCTGCTCAAGTTTTTAGTCAATAGAGACATGTTTTCCTTGTAAAGGCGTGTATCTTCTACAGAATCAGATAAGTTTTTCATCATATCGGTTACTTGAGACTGGAACTTCTCAGTGGCTTCCAAGTGTTGAGATGAACCTTTCAATTGAAGTTCGTACACATTGTTCAACGCCGCTAGGTTCTTGGAAACTTTCTGCATTTGCTCACCGAATGATTCGCCTTCTTTTGATGTTGATGTCAAGCCCATAAGCGATTCAGAAGCACGCTCGTAAGAGCTAGACAATTTTTTCACTTGCTCAGAAGCGCTCGACAAACTTTGAACATAAGAGTCAGTTGCAGCAGCAGCAGATGTAACGCCTTTCAATTGAGCAGCATTTTCTCCAAGTGTGCGCATACCGTCGCCCAATCTTTCCAAAAGTTGGCTGTCAATTTTTGCTTCCTCTAACATTTTGTCGAGTTCGTCGGTGATGCTGCTTCCTTTTCCGTGGTGAGAACGTGAAGGCAATGCTTCGTGCTCAAAGTTTTCGTCGTGTCCTAGTGCAAGCTCTGGGTAAACAAGCTCCCAATTCGGATCTTCGTGAATAGGTTCAAATGCTGAGAAGATAAAGATGATGGCTTCTGTTGACAAGCCGATTACAAGCATGGGTCCTGCTCCGGGCCAGTGCATGATTTTGAACATCGCCCCAACGATTACAACTGCAGCTCCGAAGCCGTAAAGCTTCGCCATAAACTTTTTCCAATTTTTACTTCCTGGTTTCATAGTCCTTGATTTTAAGAATTTAGATTAATTTACTTGATTTATTTGGTTTTAAAAGAAAATACTTGAATTTGGCGTTTAGCGAAGTTGGATGTCGCTTTTCAACTCTTCACCACCTTCTCGGCTGAAATCACGACCACCGCGACCAAGGTGAGTTGCCACATTTCTAAAGCCGATGTAAGACTTAGCGGTATCCTGATATTCATAGGTTCTTGTACCATTCTGAAGATAGTACCCTATATCTTTCCAGGAACCTCCGCGAAGCACTTTACGCTTCATGGCCGGTGGGTCCCAGTCAAGTGCGTCATAGCGGTAATCGGTATTCATGTCGTGAGAGAATTCATACATGGATTCGTCGTAGGCAGTTTCACACCATTCAGCAACGTTTCCGGCCATACAGAATAGTCCCCATCCATTTGGGTTGTATGAGTAAACTTTTACTGTGTGGAATCCACCATCGTCAAAGTATCTTCCGCGCATTGGTTTAAAGTTTCCTAAGAAACAACCGGAGTCGTTTCGGATATATGGACCACCCCAAGGGTATTGAGATTGATCCAAATCACCACGTGAAGCTCTTTCCCATTCTGCCTCTGTTGGAAGTCTGAAATCGTTCACGTACAACTCACCGTTCTCTACAAGCCAGTTATTCAACAATTGTGTTCTCCAAACACTAAATGCGCGAGCTTGTTGCCAAGTGACACCAACAACAGGGTAGTTGTCGTAAGCAGGATGCCAAAAATACATATTGGTCATCGGGTCATTGAAAGAGTAAGTAAAGTCGCGAATCCAGCAAAGTGTGTCTGGGTAAACGCGGATTTCTTCGTCGATGATGAACTGACTTCTGTCTGTGTGACCACGAAGGGCGTTGTTGTGACCTAATTTATTGAAATAACCAAAGTCTGCATCTTGACCAACCAAACGATCTTGTTGGAAACTATGTGGAGGTCCGTTCAATTCCCGGTGATCTTCACTTTTCTCTCCGTCTTGGTCGTAACCATCTGGAATTACATCAAAGCGACCTTTCTGTGCAGCTTCGCGAATATTAATCCATTGATAGCGGTAGATGAATTTTCTTGTGTCAAATTCCTTCCTTTTGAAGAAGCGTTCTGATTTCTTTAAGTACATCGCATTCAGTACAGGTGCAAAATCTTCATTGGCATAGTCCAATTTTCTATCCCAATTCAAGTTGAAATACTGACGGTTGGTTTCTCGTTCGGACGGGTCATATTCAACCCATTCAAGAGCGTCCTCGTCGAAATAGCGATCTTCGTAGTTGATGAATTTCTCAATATCGCCATCGTCAAGGTTTTCGTAATCGTCGAAAGCGTAAATTAACTCGCGGGCAATCGAGTCACGCACCCAGAACACGAATTGACGGTATTCATTATTCGAGATTTCTGTTTGATCCATGTAAAATGCCTGTACAGAAACTGCTCTGTTTCTTGTTTGATGAACAAAAGGTACATCCGAGTCATTTTGACCCATGTTGAATGAACCTCCAGGAACATAAATCATACCTAACGGAATTTCCGGATGATACGGGGCACGACCTAATACACCGGTGAGGTGACCTGTCCTGCCTTGGCACGCATACAAGAAAATGCCAACGATACCTAAGAAAATTATTCTTTTCATTCTAGTCAATTTATTCGTACCTCATCAATTGATTCGGTACTTCGAACATCGTGGTTATAACGTGGTTTAAAAAAAATGGTTACAAAGGTCTATAAAAATTGTTTACGAATTACAATAGATACCTTGCATCTTTGTAGATTGTCGGAGGAGGGATCGGAATTGGTCTGCAGTAACGCAGCATAATTTCATGCGTTCCCCAAGAGATGTTCGCCAATCGATTGGTCGTAATATCATAAGAATAACCCACAGTAAGATTCGGCGCAACTTCCATTCCTACAAGGATAAGTACCGCGTCTGAAGTTCGGTATCCAACACCTCCATAGAACTTATTTTGATAGAATGCGCGGATTGAAAAATCAATGGAGAATTTGTTCAAATCTGTTCTCATCATGGTATTTAAGTCGATGTCAAAATTCGGATCTACTGATTCTCTGTGTCCTGCCATGAAGTAATAGTGACGTTTTGTGTTGTAAGTCATCAAAGCGGACGTGCTTGATGCCAATTTGGTTTCGCTCAAATGTGTTGAAGAAAGTCCAACATACGACTTTTTGCTTTTGTAGAAAATACCTCCATTCAAATCAACACTGGTTGCAGAGAATCCAATGGGTAGAATAGGGTCGTTAGGGTTGTCTGGGGTAACCCAAACCGGATTCATACCGACATTTACAATTCCTGCACCTACACCAACGGAAATAAAACTTTTGTTTGGAAACTTAATCTTAAAGGAGACGTTTAGATTCACATTATTCTGTCTGTTGAATCCGATAGCATCGTGAACAGCACCAATGCCCGCGCCTAGATTTTTTACGAAACGGTTTAAGTTGGCTTCCGCGTTGAAGAACACAGAGTTAGGAGCTCCATTAACCTTATCCCATTGATTTCTGTAAATCAACGAACCGCAAATGCCATCGCCTGAACCAGTAGAGCCAGGATTGACGTTCATTAGGGTGTACATGCTGTGCGTCATGGCCGGATCTTGCTGAGCAAAAAGCGCGGTGGTGGTAATTGCGCAAGCTACTGATAATAAGCGTAGTTTTCTTTTCATAAACGTGGTTTTATAGTCGATTGGACAACGGTTTTGGATTGAACATTCGATACAAATTGGCGCTAAAATAGATAAAATTCTTCAAATGCTTAAAATTTACTAAAAATCGAAATTTATTTCTAATCGGTCTTTTACATCAAAACTTTATTTGGGTTTGTTAGACAAAAATCTTTTGATAGGTTTGCCACCAAAGGTTGGGAACTTCATTTTCCAGTGCAATTTGGTAATCACTGTAGGAGCAGGGGACAAGTACGTGTCTTTCATATTTTGCTCCTTGGGTAGAATGGTATGGGATTTCAATCCACCAGCGATCGCTCTTCGGGCTTTTATAAAAAACCACTTCGTCTTTAAAATCAGACAGCACAACACTGTATTTAATGTACTCGCTTTTGGCTGTTTTTGGGAAATCATTGAATCGGTTGTTTATTCCATCAATTAAGTGCCAAATGATTTGTGCCACAAGTTGAGGAATGGCCGGATGGTCTTCGAGTGCCGGCATGTTGTAGATGCCAATTGATGAAACTTTGTCGCTCATTCCTGTGTATCTTGCCAGTTGACAGATTTGTTCAGCATAAAGTCCATTCGGGTTTGTGAATATTTCACGCGGAAAGTCAGCATTTCTCAAGGAGAGCAGATCGAAACTTACGATGTCTGCGTTTCTGAGCAGAGGCTCACTGGCAGCAATGTCATTGTGCACATCACCCAATCGCATGAGGTCGAAGTAGAGGCTTTCCATAAGGTCCATTTCATCTTGGCTGATGAGATAGCTCTGTGTTCCAATAATACTGCAATTAAAAAGGTGATTGGGTTTTCTTTTGAGTATGTGCTGTAAGTAATTGTTGGGTTGAAGCTCACTCTCGTGTCCAAAGTCGGGCATAGAGTCGATACTTACCAAATTTACTAGTTGTTCCAAGTTTTTATAGGCGTCGAATTGTGCTAGGGTAAGATCTTGGGAGCCTCCCACAATGATCGGAAGGATGTCGTTCTTCACCAATTCTTCCACAACTTGGGTCAGCGCGTAAAAGGTGTCTTGCACCTGATGGCCGGGCAATAGGGTGCCCAAATCTACCATTTTTTTTGACCAAAGTCTTTTTGGGTAAAGCTGGTAGAGTTCTTGGCGAATAACATTGGCAACTTGAGGCACGCTCAAGGACACATCCATGTTTCTGTATTCCGGTACTGAAAGCACAGCAATCATACCCGGTTCCAATTCGGGGAAATGGTTCGTGTTTTTCTCCATTTTACTACCGATATTCGCTATGCCGGAAGTTGTGAAATCATTGGCGATCGGCTCGAAGTAAATGGAAATATCTTTCATAGGATTTGATTACTTTTTAGAGGTGCTTTTACTTTTTGACTTTTTCGATTGTGCAGCAGGATTTTGGATAATCGCTAAACAATCTTCGTACGTGAGGGAATTCACTTCGGTATTTTTTGGCAATTTGTAATTGTCCTTGCCTAATTTCAGGTAAGGTCCATAGCGACCGTTTAACAACTGCATATCCGGGTTTTCATCAAAGGTTTTGATGAGTTTAGCCGCCTCTGCTGAGCGTTTTTCCTGAATCAATTCTATGGCACGATCCAGAGAAATTGTAATCGGATCTTCACCTTTTGGTATGGATGTAAATCCTCCTGCATGTTGCAGGTATGGGCCAAATCTTCCCACATTGGCTTTGATGTCTTTTCCTTCGAACTCACCGATGGTTCGGGGCAGACGGAATAAATCCAAGGCCTGTTCCAAGGTAATTGAGGTGATGCTTTGATTGGGACTCAATGAAGCAAACTGCGGCTTTTCCTCGGCGTTGGGATCTCCAATTTGCACCATAGGGCCGAATCTTCCTATACGTGCAATGATGGGTTTTCCGGTTTGCGGATGATTTCCAAGAAAGCGTTCACCGGAGGCTCTGTCTGAAGTTTCAAGTGTATTTTCCACATTGTCATGGAATGGCGCATAGAATTTGTGGATCATCTCAGTCCACTCCATCATACCTTGTGCGATGTCATCGAATTCTTTCTCAACTTCAGCAGTAAAGTTGTAATCCATGATATTGCCAAAATGTTCCACCAAGAAATCTGTAACCACAATGCCAATGTCGGTAGGGGACAATTTGTTCTTCTCTGCTCCCGTATTTTCGGTTTTTACACTGGCTTTGATTTCGTTGTTTTCAAGCAAGATGTAATCGTAGTTTCTTTTTTCACCATCTCGGTCCAATTTTTCGGCATAGCCCCGCTTCTGTATCGTAGAAATGGTCGGAGCATACGTTGAAGGTCTTCCGATTCCTGATTCTTCAAGTTTCTTAACCAAGGTAGCCTCCACATAACGCGATGGTGGTCGGGAAAAGCGTTGTGTAGCACTGATGAAATGCGTGTTTAAAGCATCACCAACTTTTACATTGGGTAGAATTGACCCCAGTTCTTCATCTTCTTCATCGTCGTGTTTGGATTCCAAATACAATTTCATAAATCCGTCGAATTTGATGATTTCTCCACGGGTGATGAAATGTTCTGTTACCTCTTTATTACTAATCTTTATTACCGTTCTTTCCAACTGCGCATCGGCCATTTGCGAGGCCATGGTTCTTTTCCAAATCAACTCATACAACCGGGCTTCATCTCGTGAGGCATCGATGGCCGGCGCCATAAAATTGGTGGGTCTGATCGCTTCGTGAGCTTCTTGCGCACCGGCTTTGTTGGTTTTGTATTTGCGCACTTGGCTGTATTGCTCACCAAATTGCGTTAAAATGGCTTGTCTGGATTTGTTGATCGCCTCGTCAGAAAGGTTGACGCTGTCGGTACGCATGTAGGTGATGTGCCCAGATTCGTACAAGTTTTGTGCTACTTGCATCGTTCTTGTCACAGAAAACCCTAACTTCAGCGAAGCCTCTTGTTGCAGCGTACTTGTAGTGAAGGGCGCAGCAGGTGATTTGGTAGCAGGTTTGGTTTGTACGTCTTCAACAATGAAGGTCTTATGTTTGCAGGATTCCAAAAACTTAACTGCGTCATCTTTTGAGTCGAAATTTTTAGATAGCTCACTTTTGAAACGCGTCCCCTTGCTGAATTCCGCTTGTACCTTATAAGACGAGGTGACTTTGAAGTTTTGAATTTCTCTCTCACGTTCTACAATGAGTCTTACAGCAACAGATTGAACCCGACCAGCCGAAAGACTCGGTTTCACTTTTTTCCACAATACAGGAGATAATTCAAAACCCACCAAACGGTCGAGTACGCGTCGTGCTTGCTGCGCATTAACGAGTTCAATATTGATATTTCTTGGATTTTGAATGGCACGTTGGATGGCGTCTTTGGTAATTTCGTTGAACGTGATTCGTTTGGTGTTTTCCGGTTTAAGACCTAGTGTTTCATACAAGTGCCAGGAAATAGCCTCTCCCTCGCGGTCCTCATCCGTGGCTAACCAAACCATTTCAGCAGACTTCGCTAGTTTTTTGAGTTCGCTGACTAATGCTTTTTTGTCAGCAGAAATTTCATAGTCAGGAGAGAAGTTGTTCTCAATGTCAATCGCAAGTCCTTTTGATGCTAAATCTCTGATGTGACCATAACTGGATTTTACTGTAAAATCTTTACCCAAATAATTTTCTATGGTTTTAGCCTTAGCAGGGGACTCAACGATTACCAGATTTTTGCTCATAATTCGATATTCTATGGCTGAAACAGACGAAATTGTACTTTTCAGCGGTGCAAATAAAACCCAAAATTAAAGGAATCGCAAACTGCTTTCAAAGAAATGGTGAACTATGAACTGTTGATTGTTTGTGCTTGAGTTGAAGTTTTTTTGTTGTAAGTGGTTGATTATTAGTTGTTAGTTTTGTTTTCTGCGTATTTGTTTCTGATTGCCTGCCTGTGAAAAGTTGTTGGTTTTCATTAAAATTATTCCCATGCGGTAATCATTCTCAATTCTGGTGGCGCGTGAATATTTCTTATTTCAAACGCGGTCTGCTCTTGTTTTGCAGCGTGTAAAATATCTAATTTAGCACGTCAAAATTCAGCCTATGAAAACAGTAGTGAAAACGGGAGTAACGATTTGTGTGCTTTCTGCATTGGTCGCGTGCTCCAACAATTCAAATGAAGAAAATATTGATATGAATCCATTTTTTAGCCCTTTTGATACTCCTTATGGTATCCCTGCTTTTGAGCAAATCAAAGAATCACATTATGTATCGGCGATGCGCGAGGGCATGCGCATTCAAAAGGAAGAAATTGCCGCAATTACCAGAAATAAGGAGAAACCAACTTTTGAGAACACCATTCTGGCTCTGGAAAATTCGGGAAAATTACTGAATGAGGTGTTGGCCGTATTCTACAACCTGAACAGTGCGCATACGAATGATACGCTTCAGCAGATTGCTCAGGAAATGGCTCCTGAATTATCCGCACACAGTGATGATATCGCGCTGAATGAAGAACTTTTCAATCGTGTCAAGAGCGTCTATGACCAAAGGGAAAGTTTGGGTCTGGATGGCGAATCACTGCGTTTGCTTGAAAAGAAATACAAAGGCTTTGCACGTGGCGGGGCCTTACTTGCTGAGGAGGATAAAAACAAATTGCGTGAAATCAACGGTGAACTATCGGTTTTGTCGCTCAAATTTCAGGAGAATGTCCTAAAGGAAACCAATGACTTCGAATTTGTCATCAATAAGGAGTCTGACCTGGCGGGGCTGCCAAAAGATTTGATTTCGAGCGCTGCTGAGTTGGCCAAGGAAAAGGGAAAAGTGGGATCCTACATTTTTAATTTGTCCAATCCCATGATCTTACCTTTTTTGCAGTACGCTGAAAACAGACAATTGCGCGAAGAACTCTGGCGGGCTTATCAAAACAGAGGCAACAATGGAAATTCGCAAAACAACAATCAACTGGTCACACAAATGGTCAACTTGCGTCAGGAGCGTGCCAAGCTCTTGGGGTATGAAACCCACGCACACTACGTGCTGGAAGAGTCCATGGCCGGCAATCCAACAGAGGTGATGAGTTTGTTGAACCAATTGTGGACTCCTGCACTGAACCGATCCAAAGAAGAGTTGAAGGAATTGCAGGCTATGGTGAATAAAGAGGGAAAAAGTTTTGCCATTGCTCCTTGGGATTGGCGTTATTACACCGAACGCATCCGCAAAGAGAAATACGATATTGACGAGCAGGAAGTAAAACAGTATTTTCCTGCCATGGCCGTTCAAGATGGGATTTTCCTCTTGTGTAAGAAATTATTCGGACTTCAATTTTCTGAGCTCAAAGATGCCCCCAAGTACCACAAAGATGTCCAGGTTTATGAGGTCAAGGAAAAATCGGGCGACGTGATTGGCGTACTTATGATTGATTTGTATGTCCGACCTTCGAAGAGCGGTGGGGCTTGGATGACTTCCTTCCGAGATCAGAGCAAGAAAGACGGTAAGCGCGTAGTTCCATTGATTTCCATTGTTTGCAATTTCCCTGCGCCCATGGATGGAACGCCATCGCTGTTGACTTTTGACGATGTTATCACTTTCTTTCACGAATTTGGACATGCGCTCCATGGTTTGCTGTCAGACGTATCTTACCAATCACTTGCGGGTACCAATGTGCCTACGGACTTTGTAGAGTTACCCTCTCAAATCATGGAGCATTGGGCTGGTGAACCGGAATTCATGCGCATGTATGCCAAACATTACAAAACCGGAGAAGTGATTCCCGATGCCTTGGTGGAGAAGTTGATCAATCTGGGCACTTTCGATCAAGGTTTTGCGACTACTGAATATTTGGCTGCATCGCTTTTGGATATGGAATTCCACACCATGAAAGAGCCCATGCGCGAAGATGTTCAGACGATAGAGGCCCGTGCTATTAAGCGTTTGGGGCTCATTGACGCCATTATTCCTCGATACAGAAGTAACTATTTTGCGCATATTTTCTCCGGTGGATATTCTTCGGGTTACTACAGTTACATTTGGTCAGGTGTATTGGACAATGATGGTTTTCAAGCATTTAAAGAAACGTCATTGTTTGACCAGGAAACAGCCAGTCGCCTCAGAAAATATATCCTATCAAAAGGCGGCACTGTTGATCCGATGGAGCTTTACGTTGCATTCAGAGGTCGCAAACCGTCGGTTGAACCTCTGTTGAAAAAGCGCGGCTTGAAGTAGCATCTCATTGATTATTCTCGCATGAAAAACGACGCGCTAAAAATTTACAAAGCCTCGGCAGGATCGGGCAAAACATTCACGCTCGTGCGAGAATATCTCAAGCTCTTGTTGAAGACTGGGGATGTATATCGCTTCAAAAGGATTGTGGCTATGACCTTCACCAATAAGGCCGCTTTGGAAATGAAGGAGCGCGTCATTAAAACCCTGAATCAACTGGCGAGACAGGAAGAAAAAGACAGACGGTTGGTGGACAATTATGTGGAGTCGTTCGAGATGAGTCCGGAGCAGTTGCGCGAACGCGCATCCAAGGCACTCGCTGCGATGCTACACAATTACAGCGAGTTGAACATCCAAACCATCGACAAATTTAACATTCGGCTAATTCGTTCGTTTATCCGTGACTTGAATATTGCCAATGACTTTGAAGTTTTGGTGGAAACCGAGGAATTCAACCAGCGCGTGGTCGATAAGTTTCTCAATTCTATCCAATCGAATGACTTAAGCGAAATAAAGAATAAACTCGTTTCTCGATTTATAGAAGAAAAATTGAATCAAGGGGAAACGTGGAGTATACGAAAAGAGTTGATTGACACGCTCGCGCTCTTTGAGAAAGAAAAGTGGCGTGTGCTTTTGCCTCAACTTCTTGCTTCTGATTTCTCTTTTCAACAATTGAATCGCCTCAAATCACGCAAAGACGAATTCGAGCATGAATTTGAAATGGATCGGGATCAACTTGTGCGGACTTTGGTGGAACGCTATGATTACGAGCAATTCAAAAACACTTTTTCAATAAAAAATCCAAATTATTTGTACGATAGATTGGTAAAAGTTGTAGATCAAGATTATGAATCTTTCACTGCGCTCACTGAAGGCATCAAGAATCGTTTACAAACTTATTTGGAAAAGAGTGCCTCCGGCATTGAACGTGAACAAATGAGTGATGTTTACAATTTTTTTGAGAAATTTTCCAAGCTCCACGAGGAATACATGAGCTACAAGTTAGCCGTAAAATCGTTTTACAGATTGGCTTTGATGACTTACATCCTCAACGAACTTGATGCGCAGAAAAGACTTGAAAATGTCATGCCGCTTCACGAGGTCAATGCCATGATTTCAGATCAAATGCGCGATCAACAGGCAGATTACATCTTTGAACGTGTTGGGGTGCGTTTCGACCATTTTTTATTGGATGAATTTCAGGACACATCGCGATTGCAATGGCAAAACATCATTCCTTTGATTCACAATTCGATAGCTCAGGCGTATTCGAGTTTGATTGTTGGAGACAGCAAGCAGGCGATTTATCGTTTTCGAAACGGGGTAGTTGAACAATTTGCTCAGTTGCCCGCCATATACAATCCTGAAAACGACCCTTCTATGGGGTTGGTTTCCAATTTTTTTGAGCAAAACTCGATGTTGAAAACACTCAACGACAATTGGCGCTCCAGACAAGACATTATCAGGTTCAACAACGAACTGTTTGGCTACCTCAGACAAATGTTATGTGAGGATTTTCAAAAATTTTACGCAGATGAAGATTTGATTCAAAATCCCGTCAATTTGAATGAGGGCTACGTGCGTGTGGAGGTTCAGGAAGATTCTAAGGATGATCCGGTTTCAAATGTAGTAGTGGACGAAGAAAATATTGAGGATAGCGTAGACAAGTCAAACGATGACTTGTTCTTACTTGATACCATCAAAAGTGCGTTGGCCAGAGGTTTTCAGCAGCGGGATATTTGTGTTCTAGCTCGGAGAAATGTAGATTTATCCGCTTGGGCAGAGCTGCTCTTGAGCGCAGGATACGAGGTGAGTAGTGATGAAGGATTGGTAGTGTCTAATTCTCAGAAAGTTAAGCTCTTGGTGTCTTGGATGAAACTCATTCTAGTTCCCGGCTCAGCACAGAATCAACGGGATTTTGTTTTCAACATCATGCTCAGTGCTGAGGGCAACGAGAATAGCAATTTCTTGCAGTATTTTGAGAGAAATTCAGTCGATTTTCGACGCTTTAAAACTGACTGTTTCAATGGACTGGCCATTGAAAATTTGCCTTATGAAAACTTATACGATTTGGTTTTGAAAATGCTCAAAATTTTGGATATCGATGAGGTCAAAGATCCGTTTGTCCATTTCTTTTGTAACCAAGTTCAACAATTCGATGTGAGTTTTGGTCCCAACATTGAGCGATTTTTGAATTATTTCGACATCAAGGGAAAAAACAAATGTATTCCATTGGTACAAGGAAATGCGATTCGTTTGATGACTGCCCACAAATCCAAAGGCCTGGAATTTCCGGTGGTGATAATACCGAGGGCGTCATGGAGATGGACGATTTTGCCTACTCAAAATTTATTTTACGATCGGGACAATGCATTGTTCTTTCTTGCCAATGGAGGGGATAAAACCGCGGTGCAGAAGGCATATAAAGAGGCTGAGGTGCAAAGGAACAAATTGGATGTGTTGAATCTTTTTTACGTTGCCTGCACCAGAGCTGTAGATGAGCTTCATATTCGCGTTGTTGTAAAGAAGAATAAAGAAGACGACACAAAAGATCAATCCGATGAAGCAGTGAAGGGCAATAATCTGGGGGCGTATGTGAGAGGATTCTTAATAGACAAGAGTCCGGAGTCTAATGATGGATCGAAGAAAATCTACACTTTTGGCCAACCTGTACAATCAAATTCGAAAAAAGATTTCGCCGCCGATTTGCAAATTGATTTGCAAGGCGAAACGCTCTGGTTTCCGGAAATTTCACTCATCGACAAAGAATCACTTGAGAATTTCCATTTGGACGAGGAACGCGTTTTTGGGCGATTGGTGCACAGCGCTTTGGAACTCATGCAAGACAGTGCTGAACTGGACCACGCATTGGAACAGTTGACAAAAGATGCGTCTGCGCACCACAATATGATGCCAAAAATTAAAGCGCATTTACAGATTTTGTGCGCAAATTCGGACTTGAGTGCTTTGATTTTTCCGAATATCTCTTTGGGCGAAGAATCATTGGATGAGCGTGAAATCGTGTTGTCTCCCACGGAACGAATTCGACCGGATCGCGTTATTGTTTCCGGAAATAAGGCTAGGGTCATAGAATATAAAACGGGACTTGAGCGCCAAAGAGATATCAAGCAATTGGAGCAATACGTTTTCGCACTCAAAGAAATGGGCTATGCCAATTGCGAGGCGTATTTGGTTTATACGGATACTTTAGTGCGTAGGAGGATTGCATAGCGTGTCCTTGAACGACTCATCGTAATGTTGTGAGTTGGATAGAACAATTATTGATTTTGCTTTTACATTTTATACACCCGTTCTCCTTGTTTCCTTTTACTTTTGCACAATGCATCTTCGTAAAATTACCCTGATACAATTCAAAAATTATGCTGAGGATACCATTGAGTTGATTGATGGTATCAACTGCTTTGTGGGTCACAACGGTGCAGGAAAAACAAATATTTTAGACGCAGTGCACTACACCAGCATGTGTCGTTCTTATTTAAATCCGGTTGATAGCCACAACATTACGTTCGATGAGCAATTTTTTATCATTCAGTCGAACTGGGAGAAAAACGGGGAGAATGTTGAGGTGTATTGTGGGGTGAAGCGTGGACAGAAGAAAGTCTTTAAGCGCAATAAGGTCGATTATGAGCGTTTAGCTGATCATATTGGACAATTCCCGACTGTGATGGTGTCGCCCTATGATGCTGATTTAATTTCCGAAGGGAGTGAAGTGCGCCGCAAATGGATGGATGGCATCATTAGTCAGTTCGATAGGGTCTACCTAGATACGCTTGTGCGCTACAATGCTGTTTTGGAGCAACGGAATTCCTTACTCAAAAACGTTGCGAAATCAGGACTTTTTGATGCTGAATCCCTTGAAATTTGGGACGAACAATTGGTCGCAGCCGGAGAAGTGATTCACCACAAACGTAGATATTTTCTGCAGCGATTTGTGCCTAAACTGCAGCGTTATTTTAATCAATTGGCGCGTGAAGATGAGCACATTGCTTTCGATTACAAATCTCATTTGACCGATAGTGATTTTTTGTCTGAATTAAGGAATTCCAGAAACCGTGATCAAATTTTAGGCTACACCACAGTGGGAATTCACAAGGACGATCTGATTTTTCAATTGCATGGTCATCCGATAAAAAAATTCGGTTCACAAGGTCAGCAGAAGTCTTTTTTAATCGCACTCAAGTTGGCGCAGTTTGACGAACTCACTGAAGCACTTGGTCAGAAGCCTGTGTTGTTGCTAGACGATATTTTCGATAAATTGGACAATGAACGGGTGGCTCAACTGATGCGTTTGGTTTCTGAACAGAAGTTTGGACAAGTTTTGGTCACGGATACCGACGAACAGCGTGTGAAAGCGATTTTCGAGCGGATTGGTGTGCCTATGAAATTGTTTTTTGTCGAATCCGGAAAAATTTTATGCCATGAGCAAGAAACCTCGCGGTAATGAGTCCACTTTGGGAGAAGCCATCGAGCGTTTGCTCAAGGCTTATCGCATCGATGACAAAATGTTGGAATTGGATGTAGTTTCTTCCTGGGAAGAAATGATGGGGCGCGCCATTGCACTCAGAACCACCGATATATTTATCAAAGACGGAGTTCTGCACTTGACAATCTCCTCATCCGTGATGCGCGACGAGCTGAAGTTCGGAAAGCAAGTCATTATCGAACGTGTGAATCAAAAAGCTGGGCAGCCATTGATTCGCGACGTCTGGTTCTATTGATTTCCTCTCAAGATGGTCAAAAATCCTTCTTGCGCGCGCTCGCTTACACGTGTTGAGTTGGGGATGTATTTGTAATAATAAACCCCATCTGAACAGTTGTCTCCCCTGAAGTTATTCCTGTAGCCCGCTTCGTTAAGAATAATCTGGCCATAACGATTCAAAATGATCAGCAAATTATCCGGTTCCAAGAGTGCGGTTGGAATGACGAAATAATCGTTCACCCCATCACCATTGGGCGTAATCACATTGGGAAAATCGCTCGTGCAATTGATGGCTTCAACTTGGAAAGAGCCGGAAAACGGGCATTCAAAATTGTTATAAACCACGTAGTTTATGGTTTGTGAGTTCATGATTTGAACAGAATCCAAGGTTGTGAATACGGGTCCGTTGTCATAGGTATATTCGAAAGCCGTGTAAATAGTTTCTCCAATGCATACTATAGTGTCCGGGATAAGCAGCGCATTGGGCATGAATACTGTGATGAATCCGCCATCTGCCTCGTGATAACAACCCAAGGAATCCACATAATTTGCGGAGATGTAAAAAACGTCGGGCGAATTCACCGGAAAATTCAGGGTATCTGAGGTGAAATTATTCTGATTGATGTTCCAGTTAACAGATTGATTGGCATTGCTGGTCAGGATGAGCGTATCGGGCACGCAAATCGGCACATGAAGTTGCTCAATCGCGAAATTCGAAATGTATAAGCTTATTTGAACAGTTGCGGTATCTGAGTAACAACCGTTCACATCTTCCGCATAAAAAATGAATGTAATCGGTTCATTGGACACTTGAACCGTAATCGCGTTGTTGCTGCCGGTGTATGGTTCGTTCACTGCATAAATGGCGCCCGGCGCATTGGTGAAGGTCAGGTAAACTTCCGAATTCGGGCAAACCGTTGTATCCGAGGAAGTAGGGGAAAGATGCGTTTGTTGATTGATAATAATTTCTTGTATTATGGTCAAGCTTTGACAAGCATTCTCGAGCGTTGCACTCAGCACGTTAGAAGGATTTAAGTTGTTTGCTTCTAAGGTTACAGTGGGATTATTGCTTAAAAATGTATTGTTCAAATGCCAACTGATTGTGCCTGTCCAATTGACCTCATAGGTTGAAGTTTGATTGTAACAAAGCGCATTTTCACCAGTAATTTCTAGATTCGGATCAACGGGTTGTTGAATATTGACTTGAATCGTAGCATAATTTGCAGGACAAAGAACATTCGGATAGCCCACATAAATTGTGGTGTTTTCATTGAAAAATTGGGTGTAGGTGAGGGCGGTATCGAGAGGGTTCATGTTGGCGTCAAACCAATGCGCGATCAAGTTTTGATTGGTTGTAAGTGTCTGACTTCCGGGTTCGCAGAGTGACACATTGTATGAATTTGGCGGTTCGGAGCCCTCCACGAATTGAATAATAACAGAATTTGTTTGTGCAGTGCAGCCATAGTCGTTCGTGGCGGCAGCGGCGTAGGTGCCAGGTTCATTCACTTGAATTTGATTCACGCCTTCTGCGCCATTGCTCCATGTGAACATCGCATTGGAGATATTCGCCGTGAGCGTTACAGATTGACCGGAACATACGAGCGAATCACTCGCAACAATAGAGGGGTTGAAACTGCCATCAATAATTAAAATGCTATCGGTGGATGTAATTCCACAAGCTGACAATTGAGCAGAGTACCAGCCTGGAGTATTTATGGATTGTGTTAGAGAAGTTCCTGAAAGCGGGGGCAACCAATTCACGCTTCCTGTACCTGAAAATACAGCCGTGATATTTACTTGTTGGCCTTGGCAAATAACATTGTTTGGTTCAACCATCAGGTAGGGCGTTGCAAATTCTTTGATTTCAGCCGGCAAGGAGGTCAGGTAGCAACCCTCATCGTCGAGAACGGTGCAATAGTAAAATCCCAATTCGGCATCCAGGTGTGAAGAAGTAATAGATAAATTGGTGCCTGAAGGACCGGTCCATTGGTAAGCAAGAAACTCATTGGGCACAGACATTAACACGGAATCATACGGGCAAACAATGGCGTCTTGAGGGTGCAATGTGATATCGGGTGGGATCTTTTCGCTTACCGAGGTCAAGAAAACGAAGGAATTATTGCAACCCGTGATTGGATCCGTAAGCGTGCCAGAATACGTGTAGACGCCAGAGGTGCTTACTTGAATGCTATCTGCACTCGGTGAAATCCAATCTATAGACGTTCCATACCAGTTGAAATTGGGGTAGGTATTCGATGAAGTTATGAATATACTAACTCCCGGACAAAGCAGAGAGGCCGGTGAAAGTACAGCATTGGCATCAGGTAGTGGATTGACAATGACATAAAGTGAGTCTATGCGCTGGTTGTACAAGGTGTCTACGCCACAAGTGTTCATGTATCCTGTTATGAGTGAATAATTAAGCACATACCAGCCTGTGATTAATGGCTTAAAATACGCTCTGTAAAACCCGGGATCCTGCATTACTGCCACAGGAGCACCATTTACTGTAACTTGAAACAGTTCACTTACTACCGGAGTTGTAGGAAGTAAGAATGTGTCTTGCTGAGGATTGGTGAGTAAGTCAATGACGCGTAATGGAGACCATTCTTCATAGCAAATAATCAGCGTATCGTTGACAATATTACTATCCACAAAAAGTGGCTTGGGATCGATTTCCTTGGGATAAATCGTGTCATGAACAACTCTAAAACATCGGGTATTTGTACAAAAGTCTGAGCTGATGGTAGCGGTGTAAATGCCTTGAGCGAAGTAGGGATGAGGATTTGTGTTGTTGATATTGGTTTGTGGCCCGGTCACGGAAAAAATTAATCCCGGAGCAATTGGGGTAAACCAAACCATGGCGGTATCCGGTGCGCAGAGATGAATGGAAGGAGCGATGGTGTTAAAATTCCCACATGCACTAAGAACGGCGTTGGTGTTTTGCACAATGTCATCTGACAAAAGGGGCATTTGAGGTGTCGGATGGATGATCACATACACTGTATCGCTGTTGCTCACACATTCGTCCCATCGACTCACGTTAACTGAGTATGATCCGCTATTGGTAACCGCGATGATTTGCGTAGTTTCATTGGTGTTCCAAACATAATTGTATCCTGGCCCGGCTACGGAATGAGTCAAAGGGTTGTACTGAATTTCTCCTGAATCACAGAAATAAAGCGTGTCTTCCTGGGCGATGTAACCGAATAAGCTATCAGCAGGTTGTCCAAGGAAATAGTTGTAATCCGGTGTGTTAGCGTGTAAAGCCCCGGAAACAAAAGCGTTTGGACTTTCATCACCATCCAAATAGAACCAGTCCATGACGCCAGTATAATTGAAAGCGGAGTTGTTGGTTGAAATTGGATTATAAAAGCCGCCGGGTACAAAGAGGGAATTGACGAAGCTACCGCAAATAAAGGGTTGACCCAGGTTGTTAACTTGAATATCATAGGCATAATCATTTTTCTTGCCTCCCATTTGTTTGGTCTGCAAAGCTGTACCGGATGCGTTAAGTTGCCACATGTAGATGTCTCGAAATCCTACGGAGTTGAACAGCGCAGTGTTGTCTTGCTTCAATTCTGTCAGTGCACATTTAAAATGACCGGTAACATAGATTTGCTGATTGAAACGGGTTATTCCGCGGGCCGATATTTCATTTTCTGAACCCAATGCACGCTGCCATTGCACCTGACCATTTGTGTTAACCGTGCTTACAAATACTTTTTTGGAAAAATCGTGTGTCAAAGTTTGCACGCCATTGGTTCCGTGGTGCATCAAGTTTCCAATAAAATCTCCGCACACGCTCACTTGGCCATCGCCTCCGACCACCAAGTCATATGGCAGCACCATACCGGCTGTCAATCTGTTGAACCATTGAATCTGACCGTTGGGAGAGATTTTTGTCACAAATCCGATGTTGTAGCCGGAGTTATTGTAGGTCTGACCGGCGAATTGAAGCGTGTCAGAGAATTGTCCGACCAAGTAAATGTTATTCTGATTGTCGGTGCCTAAAGCCATGCCCCGATCTTCATACTTCGCTGCACCTTGTATAGCCCATAATGGCGTTCCGTTGCTGTTGTATTTTGAAACAAAAATATCATACGAAGGTTGGTTCAGTTCAGGATTCATCACACTAACAAAGGATTGACCTGAGATATTCATCGTTCCGGCAAATTGTCCGGTAAGCACAATGTTGTTCTGTTGGTCCATAGCTATCGCATACATGTTATCGCCTAGAGCACCTCCTTCAGAAATTGCCCAAAGCACATCGCCTTGTGGGTTCATCTTAAGAAGAAATATGTCCTTGGAGTTGTTCGCGGATTGTAGTGTAACACTTCCAAAATTTACACTTCCAAAAAACTGACCACTGACAAGTATATCTCCGTTGTTGTCCACTTTGATATCAAACGCCCGATCTGACATGGAGCCTCCAAATTTTTTGACCCAAATTAAGGAGCCTGAATTGCTGTATTTGGCTACGAAAATGTCACCATTGCCCACGGCTGAGTTGAACGTAACATTGGCATTGAATGCAGTTTCTCCAGTAATATAACCTGTTACGTATACATTATTGGCGTCGTCGAAAGCCAAAGCCGTTGCCTCGTTGGTGAAATTACCCTGTGTAGAGGCACCCCAGATTTGTGCATGCAGATTTGCTAAGTTTACTAGGAGCAAAAATGCTGTAACCAGTGCTTGTTTCATATCTTACGGTTTTGGTCTCCATTAAAGACGCCGTTGGCAAGCATTCCGTTGGGGTATGGAAGAAAAAAATTGTTTGTCTACAGCCTGTCACACTGTCAGGTTTTTTTTTCTGGCAATATTGTTGACTCGTGGGCGCAAATCGATTAATTTTACAGCAACTTTTATAAAACTTTTATCATGGCAGTTGAAATAACAGACAGCAACTTTTCGGATGTAGTATTGAATTCTGACAAACCGGTAGTAGTAGATTTTTGGGCAGCTTGGTGTGGACCTTGCCGCATGGTTGGTCCATTCATCGAAGAAATGCACGGTGAATATGATGGCAAAGCAGTGATTGGCAAAGTAGATGTTGACCAGAATCCTGGTGTTTCTGCGCAATTTGGTGTGCGTTCTATCCCAACTATTTTGTTTATCAAAAATGGACAAGTGGTTGATAAAGTGGTAGGTGCAGTTCCAAAAGGTACTTTGACGCAGAAGTTGGAGGCGATATTGTAATTCAAATTGAATGCTTCGAATCCCGGCAGCCTTGTCGGGATTTTTTTTGTCTATACAATACAGCCTTTCCCACTAATTTCATGAATTGCACTAGGACATGGACTTAATCTCTAAATTCGCAACATAAACACAATTCTACATGATAACGCTCGCGATAATAGGTTTAACTGCTGCGATATCAATCATGGCCTTTAACAACAAGGACCTCATGATGCGCTACATGTTTATTCCTTATAGCGTTCATGAGTACAACGAATACCAGCGAGCGGTAACACATGTGTTCATTCACGCCAATTGGGCGCATTTGCTGATGAACATGTTTGTGTTGTACAATTTCGGCACAATCCTCGAGCGTGAGTTTTTCGTTATGGGACAACCTTATCCCGAACTTCATTATTTGTTGTTGTATTTCGGAGCCGGGCTGTTTGCCACTATTATTCCGTATGCCCGAAACAAAAACAACTCCAGTTACATGTCTTTGGGTGCTTCCGGAAGTGTTTCAGGTATTTTGTTCGCATTCATTTGTTTGATGCCCAATACCAAGTTGATGTTGTTGTTTATTCCTGTCGCTTTTCCGGCTTACGTTTTTGGTGTTTTATACTTGATTTATGAGTACTACATGGACAAACGTGGAGGTACGGGGGTAGCTCACGATGCGCACATCGGAGGGGCCATTTTTGGAATTGTGTTTATGTTTGTATTCCATTTTGATCGCGTGGTTGGCGCTTTGGCCTCAATTTTTTGATTTATGCACTACATCAATATCAACGGTAAAATTCTGAATGAAGGTGAGCGTGCAGTGCATGCCAACAATCGCGGTTACCTGTATGGTGATGGATGTTTTGAATCCATAAAAATATTCAATGGCAAACCCTTCAATCTGGAGAGTCACATTGCACGAATCATGTCGGGTGCTCAGGCGCTGAAAATGAGGGTGCCGGCTTTTTTTTCTGTGGGTTATTTCAACACGCAAATTCGAGATCTGATTGAATTTTCAGGACAAAAAACCGGGGGTAAGCTTCGAATTTCTTTTGATCGCACTTCGGGTGGCACTTACTTGCCGATTTCCAATGAGGTGGATTATGTAATTGAATACATGCCGGAGGATGCAGATCATTTTCTGTTGAATGAGCGCGGTCTTGAGGTGGATATTTATTCAGAAATAAAAAAGCCAATCAATAGGCTGAGTTCATTAAAAACTAAAAATGGGCTGCTCTACGTGATGGCCTCTTTAGCAGCTAAAGAGAAAGACCTAGATGATGTTTTGCTTATCAATGAGAAAGGGCATATCATTGAGGGAACTTCATCTAATTTGATTGTTGTGAGCAACGGGGTTCTATACACGCCGAGTCTTGAGGACGGTGTATTGGCCGGTACCATGCGCATGTTGCTGATTAATTTGGCACTGAAGAATAACATCAAAGTCTATGAATGCTCTTTGTTGCCACAAAACTTAATGGCTGCTGATGAAATTTTGTTGGTCAATGCGCTTTCCTGTATTCGTTGGGTGGGTGGTTACCGCACCAAGCGCTACAGAAATGATATGGCCAAAAGATTGATGGCTCTTCTGAATGCCTCAATTCAGTAATAGCTCTTCGATTATTTTTAAAGTTTCTTCAATTTCTGTTTGTGTGGTGTATCTGCTGAAGGAGAAGCGTATGCTGGGTCGGTTGGGGTCGGCACCAATACCGTTCAAGACATGACTTCCCTGATTTGAGCCGGAAGAACACGCACTGCCCCCGCTACACGCTACGCCTTTGAGATCGAGCATGAATAGGAGCATTCCCGCTTTAGGAGTCGGTGGGAAAGAAGCATTCAAAACAGTGTACAAGGACTCATTTTCTTCTGTTGACCCATTGAAAGCAACATCTGGAATTCGCTTCAAAAGTTCATCTTTGAAGTAGTATTTAAGCCCAGCGATATGTTTTTGATGTCCTTCTAAATCATCGTAGGCCAAATCAAAGGCTTTGGACAATCCTGCGATGCCAATCAGATTTTCTGTACCCCCTCTGAAACCTCGCTCTTGGGCTCCGCCATAAATCATAGGATTGGGTTTGATATGTTGATTGACGTATAAAAAACCAATGCCTTTAGGTCCGTGAAATTTGTGTCCCGCGCAGGTGATGAAGTCAACCGGTGTATTTTTCAAATCGAAGGCGTAATGCCCCATGGTTTGTACCGTATCTGAATGAAAATAAGCGCCATGCGTTTTGCACAACGCGCCAATTTCATGCAAATCAATTTTGGTCGCAATTTCATTGTTTGCGTGCATCAAACTGACCAAGGTCTTTTTACCATCAGCGAGAATTTGGTTCAGTGTGTCAAGGTTGATTCTACCTAACCGATCCACAGGCAGCATCACCAATTCGATATTAAACTGTGCGGTCAATTTTTTTGCAGTGAGCTCCACAGCATGGTGCTCAATTTCTGTGGTAATGATTCGCTCGACTTTCAAATCGTGAATCGCAATATGAAAGGTCAAATTGTCGGCTTCAGTTCCTCCGGAGGTAAAAATCAACTCTTTCGGGTCGCAATTCAGGTGCTTTGCGATGTTTCTGCGAGAAGTCTCCAAGAGTCCTTTTGCCGCTCTCCCAAAAGCGTGCGAAGAAGACGGATTCCCGAAAGTGGAACTCATATTCATGGTCATGAGTTCAATAACCTCAGGGGCTAGCGGAGTAGTGGCAGCGTTGTCAAGATAGATGGTCATAGCGTTCAAAGTGGCGCCAAAATTAGGGATTAAATCAAATGATTGGGAAAAGAAGATTAGTCTTGAATGAATGTGCCGTAGCTGTGCACGCGATTTTTCCAATAATTGGAGGTATCAATTTCAGTAACTACAATTCCTTGACTCGTGCTCGAGTGTATCATCGTGATGGCTCCGTTCTTGTTCTCCACAACGATACCCACGTGATTCACAGAAGCTCCGTTTGCGAAAAACACCAGGTCCCCCGGCTTCGTATCCACAGCTTTAAGCGGGCGCGACTGTTTCTGTTGGTCGCGAGAAGTCCGTGGCAATTCGATTTTGTTGGCGTTAAAAACGTAGTTCACAAAACCGCTGCAATCGAAGCCGCTCGGGTCATTTCCTCCTGAACGATATCCTGTGCCTCGGTATTTATAAGCGAATTTCACGATTTCCTTTCTCAAATCACTGATGTTCGTAATCGCTGGTGGCGCGGTGATATTATCATTGTTGTCTTTGATATCGTCCACATTCAAAAACAAAATTTTGTAGGCTTTTTTGACGTCTTCTATGAGTTTGGCATTCGTTTTTTTGTCCTCTTCAAGTTCTTCCAAAAAAGCGCCATAGTCTCTTTTTAGGGATTGAATTTCAAAAGTATGTGCCTTAAAAATAGTTCCATTGGCGTCCCGTTTTTTGACCTCTTGGAAAATAGTGGTGGCTTTTTCAAGTGCATCCGGATTTTTTCTTCGCCATTTGTCATCTCGGTACAGTTGCAGCTGTGCCAGGCTTTGGTAATAATGGGGTAAAATGGCCTTTTGATGGACTTCTTTCCTGAGGAGCTTTTTGGTTGAGCGCAACACTTTTTTGTAATGCCCTTGGTCATAAAGCATTTCTAACTTGTCATAATCTTTGTTTTGAGCAAAAATTAGGATTGGAAATAACAAAAAAATGAGCGTAACGAGTCGCATGGCAATTAGTCTTTTCGCAAATTTAGCGGCATTGGATGTTCGAGCAAGCAAGTCTGTTTTTGACTTTACACAAGTGTATTTTGATAACATCAAGGTGAGATTACTCAAACCTGAAACCGAGCGTCAATACAAGGCTGTGTCTTTGTTGATTGAACAGCACTTTATTCATAGAGTCCTCAGGATTAAAGGCGTAGTATTCGGATTTTGCCCGGTGCTGCACATAGGCAAGGTCCAGAGAAAATGTTCCTTTTCGGTAACTCACACCTGCTGCGAAAAAATGGTTGCCCACTGCAGCGTTTTTGTGTCTGTTGTCAATGGCACGCGGGTAAATCGCATAGCCACCGCGGATAAACCACTCCGGTGTCATGGCGTATTCCATTCCGAATCTCAAATTAACGACGCGTCTGTAAAAATCGCTAATGCGTGCATTAAGATTTACAAAGTTGGTTTGGTATTGAATATTGGATGAAGACAAAAATTCCGCTGAGCCGTAATCGACCAATTCAGCATCTACATTCATAGCGAGTCTTTTCTCAAAAACATAAGCCATTGACCCGGTGATTCGCATTGGATTTCTAAATCTGTATTTAAAATCTCCTAAAGGTCTCGAGCTCCCATCCACACTGACTTCGCCAAAATCATGGTAAGCAGTCATTCCTGCATCGTAATTTTCGTTGAATCGCAGAATGGTGGGTGTGTGCAGCGAGAGTCCGACGCGCATTTCATCGGTTGGCAACCAAATGATTCCCAATTTCGCATTGGCGCCTAGTCCTCTGGCTTTGTAATTGAAACTATAATCAAATGCTTGGAGACTTAGTCCGCTGTGCTGAATCATGCGTTCGTTGTGAAGCTTTTGTTCTTCATAGCGCGTATTTTGAAGATTGAAGGATGCCCCGATGTATAGTGAATTGTTGTAATTTCCGGATACCGCATAGCTGTATTCAGAAATTCCGCCGTTTGAATTTAAGGTGTGTTTTTGGTATATGCTGTCTCCTTCGTTGAGTCTTGGGAAGTATTCCGTGCCTAAAGCCGTTTGGAAATCGTCTATGGCATAGGTTTCATAAGCCAAATACGTAGTGAACCTTCGGTAATCCCAAAGATTTTGGGGTGAGAGTCCAAATCCCTCCGCGCTGTACGCGCCAAGCAGCGATTGGAAATTATGTCCTTCATAATATCGCTGACTGTTGAAGCTAGCCAAACGGTTGTACGCAAAGGTGTGCTGAACAGATTTCCAACCGTATTCATTCATTTTTGGCGTGTTCATCACAAGGGCGACTCCCTGAATTGGAAATCCTGTTCGCGAGGATGCACCTGGATTTGAATTGAAGTCACTTGAAAAGTTGGTTCGTTGTGAACCCGTAGTGATTGAAAACGAGCTTTTTGAAAATCTTGCCAGACCTGCAGGATTCGTGGTCATGGCGCCAACATCGGCTCCCAAAGCGGAGAACGATCCGGCCATTCCCATAGAACGGGCGCTTCCTCCGAAGAAGGTTTGACTGTAAAAGAGCGCGTCTGAAACCGTTTGACCAAAGGCCAAGTGGACTCCCGCGGCCATTGACAAAGCCGCTAAACTCTTAATGATTCTCATAAGATTTGCTTTTAGGGACGACCGCTTCTTGAACTACCAGAAGCACCACCTCCTGAACTACCTCCACTGCGCATGCCCCCGCCGGAGGAACCTCCGCCGAAACTGCCCCCTGAAGATCCTCCGCCATAACTACCTCCGGATGAACCACTGCTTCTCGATGGACTTCCACCAAAACTGCCGCCGGATGAACCACTCGAAGAGCCGGAACCAAACGACCCACCTGATGAGCTGCGGCTAGGTGCAGGTGATGAAGATGATGGATAAGTTGATCTAGTGCTCGGGCTGCTTCCACCATAGTTTCCTGAAGGTCTTGAGCTAGGTGAACTTCCCATTGAGCTTGGACGGGAATCAGAATTTGTTGATGGATAAGTACTTCTAGAGGGTGAGGATGTCGGTGTTGAACTTGGACGTGCACTTCCGGAAGATATTGACGGTGTTGAACGGGAAGGTGAGGATGAGTATACATTGGGTCTGGAAGCATCTCTGGAGTCGTCTGTTCTGCGAATGTTTCCACCGGGAGCATCACCACGGCTCACCACGACAGAACCCGGAGCAGGGTCATTGGTGCGCCAATTGTTGTTTGTGCTTTTGCCATTTGTGCCTTCAACGCGTGGGTTCCAAGGCTCTGATCGAGACGCTAAAACTTGTCTCTCGTTCGATCCGCTGTTGTTGTTTCCGGATACAGGAACCGCATCTCTACCTGCTGATTTAGATGGCGGTACGGACGATACATCACCAAGCGGTTGTCCGTTTGGCCCAACAGG
>JBBIIM010000002.1:79372-101620 GCA_037446475.1 Crocinitomicaceae bacterium
TTGGGGTTATGCGTGCTTGAAGTAGTTGGTCTCGGTCCGTGATAAACAGCTCCACTGCTCGCTGAACCACCCCAGGCGCTACCGGAACCGTTGTTGCTTGCGCTGTTCCAACCCATGCTGTTCCAACCACTGTTGCCCCAGGAATTCCAACCCATGCCGCCATGGTAGCCCCAAGGACCATACATACCTCCATAAGGATGGTGGAAGTAGCCGTATGGATTATAACCCCAAGAGTTCCAACCCCAAGGACTGCAAAGTGCGTTGTAATTCCAATAAGGTCTCCATGGGTCATAGCCCCATGAATTCCATCCCAAAGAACTGTATCCCCAAGAGTTCCAGCCCCATGGATTGTATCCCATCCCTGGGTAGCCCCACGAGTTCCAGCCATAACCGATGAAAACGGTTGAGCCAAATCTGTTGTTTCTATACGGCCAAGAATTCCAGCCCCATGGGTCGTAAAAATCGTTGTAGTAATAGTTGTTGACAATTCTCGTTTCTCGACTCATCGCGTTTTGATTCAAATCGGTTTTTGGATCATAAAACGTTGATCGAGAACCACTTTCTTGATTGTACACATATCCGTCGTAAGATGCCTCCGGTTTGATGTCTCCCGATTTTGGGCGCAACGCCATTGGATCCGGGTAGGAGTAGACATCGTCTTCTGCTATGAATTGTGCTTGTTTACAGGAACTTAAGAGACCGGAAACAAACAAGAGGAGAAAAATGAACCTTTTCATGATACTAAGTTTTAAAGGCAAACAAAAGTCACTGATTGTTTGCCAAATTTACGTTATTTCCGTGCAATTATCATACCTCCGATTGGAAGATTATGAAAAAAATAACTAAAAATTCCTTAAAGAAAATATGAAATACAAAAAGCGACCAAACTGCATTCTTTGATCGCTTTAAATTTTAAGGATAATTGATTTTAAATCAATTCAATAAGTATTCAACTTTGCCAATTGTTTTGGTAGGCATGAACTTCAGTGTTTTTGAAAAGTTGAGCAGAAAAGCAATGGCTTCCGGCTTTGGTTTTTCCTTAGAAGTTAGCGTTGAAGAGGTGTTTGATTCTGTGTAAATTTTTCCCATGCGTTTAGATTTGTAGAGATAACGACCGCAATGAATCAATATTGTTCCAGTTGGCAAGTATTTTCGAAAAAGTAAGTCAAGTCTAAGTCCTGTTATTTTCAAATTTTGTTTCTTTGGTGGAAATTGAAATATGCGGACATAGGCATGAAATTGGAATACAGTTTTGACACAACAATTCGGGTTCGCTACGGAGAGACGGATCAGATGGGCTATTGTTATTACGGAAATTATGCTCAATATTTTGAAGTGGGAAGGGTAGAAACGCTCAGAAGTTTGGGTTTGAGTTACCGGGCTATGGAGGAATCTGGGATTATGTTGCCTGTGAGTCGCTATGAGGTTGATTTTTTGGCAGCGGCCTTTTATGATGATTTGTTGAACATTTCTACGAGAATTGTTTCCTTGGTTGGTTCTCGTATTACTTTCGAATACCAAGCGATTCGCGATGGAATTGTTATTGCTACCGGAAAGACTATTTTGGTTTTTGTTGATAAACAAACCAAAAGACCCATCAGGCCTCCCAGAAATTTTGTTGAATTGATGAATGATTTTGAAATTAAATAAACAAACCTATGAAGATTGACTTTGCACATATTGACAGCGTTCGAATTTCTACTTTTTTGCGTCCGCGTGAGGGCGAAACAAAAATTGGTGAACGCATTACGTACGCCGCACATTCTATTGAGGAATCATTAGCAGATTTTAAGGGGCAATATGTACTTCTCGGAGTGGAGGAGGATATAGGGCCTCGCGCCAACTTGGGGCAGCCTGGAGCCATTTTTGCATTCAAATCTTTTTTGAACCGCTTTTTAAACATGCAAGTATCCTCGGATGTCAACATCGACAACTTGATGATGTTGGGTCGCGTCAAAGCAGAAACCTTGGAAACCGGTTATGCCAAGCGGCGCCAGAATGTAGCAGAGTTGGACGATTTTTTGGTTGAGATACTGATACTTGTTTACAAGGCAGGAAAAACGCCTATTATCGTGGGCGGAGGTCACAACAATGCTTACCCGCTGATGAAAGCCTATTACCTGGCGAATCAACGTAAAGTGGACGTCATTAATTTAGATGCACACGCAGATTTTAGACTTTTGGAAGGACGTCACAGCGGAAATTCGTTTTCTTACGCAATGAACGACGGTTTCTTGGATACCTACACTATTTTTGGGCTGCATCGCGCATACAACGGGCAGGGGATGCTCGAAGAAATGAAAAAACATGGCGTTCGATTTACGTTTTTTGAAGAATATTTGGATGGCACTAAAGACCTGAGGTCAGACGTTGAAGAACTTTTGAAAAATTACACCAATAGACCTTTGGGTGTGGAGTTGGATTTGGATGCCATTGCCATGATGCCCTCAAGCGCGTACTCGCCGTCAGGCTGGTCGGTAGATCAGGCGCGTACTTGGTTAAGGCAAGTAACGAAAAACAAAGTTCCTGCGTATCTGAATTTGACTGAAGGAGCTTGCGAATTGGGTACTCCATCGGATGCCATTTTGGGGAAAACTTTGGCTTATATGGTTCACGATGTAATTTGTCGCTAGTGAAAAGAAAATTGCTGCATTTGACCGATGTGCTGCTGAATTTTTTGCCTTTTCAGTTGCTCTTTTTGCATTTGCGCAAGAATCTTTTCGTGTTGTTTTTTTGGTTTTTACTTTTTGCATTCGTGGGTGGCTTGAGCGCCCGATTTGGAGTTCCTCAGCTTTTCTTATCTCCGGAATACCTTGGTGAGGTGGATGTGGTTTCTTTTCTCATTCTCGGCATTGGTCTTGGCGGGTTTATCTCTGCCTTCAACTTGTATTCTTATGTGCTTTTAGGGCCATTGTTGCCTTTTTTGGGCACAGTAAAAAGACCACTGATCGTTTTTTCAATCAATAATTCATTGATACCGCTTGCATTTTTGGTTTACTTCATTTCCAAAATGGCGGTGTTTCAATACGAACAGGAATTGGATGAGCCAACGTCAATAGTATCCAAGATTGTATTTTTTCTACTCGGTGTAGCATTATTTATTCTGGGTGCTTTTTTCTACTTTTTCAAAACGAATAAGAACATTTTTAAGATTTCGGGCAAATCTGAGAGTGAATATGAATCCGAGTTCATGGCCAATCCCGTGAGCACTGTGTTCATGCGCGAGGATACTTGGTTCTATTCATTCAGGAAACTCAAATTCCACAAACACTATTTCATTTCTGAACGCCTGAATGTCCGAAGGGCCCGACATTGGATGCACTACGACAAAAAGCTCATCGAAAGGGTCTTCTACCAGAATCACGTCAATACCTCGATTTTTGAGTTATTCATTGTTTTTTCGTTTGTTGTTTTTGGGATTTTCGGCGACAATCCGTACTTGGTAATTCCTGCAGGAGCCAGTATATTTTTGATTTTCTCGATAATTCTGATGTTCATCAGCGCTATTTATTCGTGGTTTCGCTCCTGGACCTATTTGATTTTAGCGTGCTTGTTTCTCCTGTTGAATGGATTGTCCAAAAATTCCAACTTTGAGCAGTATGTGTATCCTGCTTTTGGCCTGAATTACGAGGTTACAAAGTTTCAAAATCAAGAGGAAATATTTAAGGAGCATCTTGATCCCAAGCGAATAGACAAGGATAAAAAGTCCTACGTGCAAATCCTTGACAATTGGCGCAACAAACAGACCAAACGCAAGCCGAAACTCGTGCTTTTGAATGTGAGTGGCGGCGGATCAAGGAGTGCGCTTTGGACTTTTCTGGTTTTGCGGCAATTGGACAGTTTGATGCAAGGCGATTTTTTCAATCGTGTCCACATGATTACGGGTGCCTCCGGTGGTATGTTGGGCGCCTCCTATTACCGTGAACTTGCGCTTAGAAATCAACACAGCGATACAGTGGATATGATGGACCAACGCTATGTAAAGAATATATCGAAAGAATTGCTTAACGGTGTGGCTACGGCAATTACCACAAGAGATATTTTCTTCAAATACAGCAAGTTTGATTACAACGGAAGGCGCTATCTCAAAGACAGGAGCCACGCATTTGAATTGCAATGGCATCGCAATACGGATTTTGTATTGGAAAAAACACTCGGCTCCTATGAACAACCCGAGCGTGATGCCGAAATTCCGGTGATGGTTTTTTCTCCCACGCTAATCAATGATGGTAGGCGTTTGTTGATTTCCAGCGTAGAAACGGGATTTTACCAAGCGGCCTATAAAATTAAGGTGGACAACTACTTCGCAGCCATAGAGGATTTGGAATACCGAATTTTGATGAAAGATTTTGATTACGCAAACACGCGATTCTCTTCAGTGACGCGGATGAGTGCTACATTCCCATACATTTTGCCAATGACAAGACTTCCCGGTAATTTGGATTACCACGTTATGGACGCTGGAATTCGCGACAACCAAGGCACGAAAACTACATTGAAGTTCTTAAACGTTTTTGAGAATTGGATTGAAAAAAACACTTCAGGGGTGGTTTTGGTTAGAATCCGAGATGTGATGCGTCATTCTGTTCAGAAGATGCACTCCAACTACGGCATCATGGATCGCATGCTTTTACCACTCGGAAATATGCTTAACAATTTCCTTTCTTTGCAAGACTATGAGCACGATGATCAACTCTCCTTGGTGACCTACAATTATAAAGTTCCCGTGCATGTCATCTCTTTTGATCTGCGCGAAAGACAAGATGATGAAATAGCCTTGTCTTTTCGATTGACGAATAGTGAGAAACGCATGGTAAAAAATGCCTTGCGCGCCGAGAGAAATCAAAAAGCATTTTACAACGTTTTACGCGTTTTGGATAAGTTATGAGAGTTTTACGTATATTTTTTTTGATGTTTGTTGTACTCAATGTTGGTAATGGAGTCGCACAACACACTAAAATCAACGCAACATCCAACCTTTCTTTTTCAAGGATGCACGTGATTCACAACGTGGGACTTGAGCTCGACATTAAGAAAGTAAGAGTGGGCTTAAATTTCGGCTATGATGCCTGGCATGCGCTGCGCTTGTCAAATTTCTCTCCGCAGTTTGGCACAAGTCTTTACAGGCAGCTTATTGGTTCTGAAAAAATGAGTGTTTTGTCCGGAATTTACTCCCGTCACGTGTTTTTTCGCGTTGATCCTGATGCTTCTTCCTGGTTTTCGAGTTCAGGTTTCGGTTACACTCTGAATTACGGTGGGCGCGTGCAGTTTGCACAAAATATCAGTGCAGGTTTGGGTTTGCAGCATTCCCAAGCCGGTTTTTCAAACAGTGTTTACTTAGATTTTCAAATTTTGTTCGGATTCAGATACCGTCTCTATGAGCTTTAGACACAGTGTTTTTCACGGGTTTATTCTGTTGTCGGTGGGCATTTCATCGTGCAAGAAATCCTCGAATTACGCCCATGTTGAAGTGGTAGGACATGCCGGTGCAGGATTAGACGTGGAGCGCGTTCCTTTTCCCGGCAATACACAACAATCGCTTGATTTTGCTGCCGGACTTGGTTTAAAGCATGTGGAGGTTGATTTGCAGTTATCCGCTGACCACCAATTGATTATGTTTCACAATGATTTCTTGCAAGGGCAAACGGACGGTACCGGTTGTATCAGAAATTTGACGGCTGAACAGATCAAGAAAATGCGTTATCTGGGATTCCCAAAAATTAGCGTACAGGCCTTACGTGAAATCAATTTCAGTGCTTTTCAACAGGTGTTTTTAGATATTCGACATTACAACGCTTGCGAAGATTTCAATTTGTTTGACTTTGCTTTGATGGTGCCGGAAATTGAAGAATTGCGCGTTAAATTTCCCTCTCAAGAATTCGTTGTGGTTAGCAGATATATCCCTTTGTTGCTTCTATTCAAAGACTTGGGTTTTGAAGTGTGTCAGGAAGTCACAGAGATGCCAGCCATTCTGAATTCTTACAATAATTTTGAAATTGATTTTTTCATCATTAGAAATTTGAATATTAGTGCAGAACAAGTGAATGAAGCCCGAAAACTTGGTGTCCGTTTGGTGATTTACGGTGTGAAATCTCATGCAGGAAATCGCGATGCCATGCGAAAAAATCCTACTTTCGTCATGACTGATGCTATTGTTAGTGCACTTCAATTAACCCGAGAAAAATGAGCAAAAAGAAAAACAATAGGGTAGATGTGGTATATTCTACCAACCCCAATTTTAGCTATGCTTTTGAGGAAGAGGAGATTCAGCAAACGCTTCCCCCCAAAGAGCAAAATCTATATGTGTCCATCGATCGCAAAAATCGCGGTGGAAAGGAGGCCACGCTTGTTGAAGGGTTTATTGGCAACCCGGACGATTTGAATGATTTAGCAAAAACCTTGAAATCAAAGTGTGGGGTGGGTGGTGCCGCCAAAGCAGGAACCATTATCATTCAGGGAAACTTCAAGCAAAAGGTGGCTGACTTGCTGATTCAGATGGGCTATAGGGTAAAATTAAAGGGTGGAAATTAATTGCTCGCTTGAGCACGTCCAGAATTCCGGTTGTTACGTAATTTTAATTTTTTGTCCCAGCTGCAAGGTGCTGGTTTCTTTTATTCCATTGATTTTACACAGTTTGGCCACGGTTGTTTTGTGCTTTTTCGCAATGGAATACAAGGTGTCGCCTTTTTTCACGGTGTGTACAGCTGAGGCCACTGTTTTTGCCTGACCTTTTGTAACGGCCATGTTTTTTGCTTCTGATTTATTAATCTCCAAGATTTCTGTCGATTCTGAATCCACATCATCTAGATCTGCAAACTCTTGAGGGTCAAATTGTTTTTCTGGCGTCGAACCAAGTTGGAACTGAAACAGCCAATTGTAGAGTGTGTCTTTGTAAAACTCATGTGCCAATTCACCGTGTCCATAATTCGGATACAACGTCAGATGACATTCCGCTTTTGGATTGCAGGATTTGATGGCATCGTACATTTCTTTAGAACGCTCGTAGGGAACAGCGCGATCCATTTTTCCATGTTGAATCCACATATTTGTCGTACTTATTTTGCAGGCGTCTTTGACGTCACCTCCTCCGCACATAGCCACCGCCGCTGCCACTCGATCCGGATATTTTCCGGCAAAGTGCAAGGTGCCATATCCGCCTAAACTCATGCCCACCACATACACGCGTGTTTCATCCGTATTGTAGCGCGATTGAACGTACTCTAACACATTGAGCACTTTGTCAGGATGCCAGCTTTCGGATTTTTTAACCTGAGGAGCAACGACAATCGCCCTGATTTTTTTACCTCGTTTAAGCGCATCCAACACCCCGTAGCGTTTCACCATGTTTAAATCGTTTCCGGATAAACTTCTCCCATGGAGAAAAACAATAACGGGTAGTTTCTCGTCTTTTGGAACGTTATCGGGTGAATACAACAAAAAAGGATAAGCGGCTTGGGTTCTATATTCCCGCAGCGCAGGCATTTGGGCACTGATCCAATTCAGAGCGAGTATTAAAAGGAGAGAAATTGCTGTTTTTTTCATGGTTATAAAGCGGGTTTTTCAAATTTGAAACTAAGTATGGCTTGACCGCGAGATGCGATGAATATTCGGTCGTTAATAACAATGGGTGAAGATTCGAAGGTATAGCCGGTCTTGTTTTTTAGCAGCACTTCGCCGGACAATCCATCCAGCAAGTAGATGTTTCCACTTACATCCGTCAAAAAGATGTAAATGTTTCCTTGTTCGTCATAAATATCTACCGGTGATGACCAGGAATATTGATCAAGAATCACAGAAAATACCTCTTCCCCAGTATGCTTGTTAATAGCGATGAACTCTCCGCGATTTTGCGTGTCGATTCGAGAAAATACTGTGTAAACCAAATCTTTACCGGAGTTTTTACCGATTACCGGACTCGCTAAAATCCCTCCACTGTTTGTTTTGCCGTTGATCGCAGTACCTCTGCACGAACGACCAACGCGCCAGATTTCTGAGCCTGTTTGGGCATCGAGTTTTCGGAAATAAGCGGTGTTAACAGGCGCGAGACGATCTACTTCGTTTCCAGTGTACAAATAGTATTTTTGGTCATCTTCTCGGTCAATGGTTATAGAAGCATCGCTGTCGTCGTTGTTTGACACATTCCATTTTGGTTTCAGCGTTTTTAGGTCAATACAAACCACAGAACCGCTGTTGTCTGCAAAAAAACCATAGTGATTAATCACAGCCATGCTCGATTCAATGCCTCGCCTGAAAAGCAAATCGTGGTGGTATTGCATTTTGTAGATTGGACCCACTTCTAAATTTTCATTGATATTGAAAGCGTAAATCAAACCATTCTCCGCTGGCCAGAAAACCTGACCACTGTTTTCGTCGATCATCGGGTTGCTGTCAAACGCCCCCCACTGTCTGCTTGCTTGTGGGTCTTTTCCGTTGATAAACAAAACTTCCTTGCCGGAAAACATATCAAAAACATAGGCGCCTATTCGTGAACCATGTTGGATGCCTTGCCCAACATAGAGTAGTCCATTTTTTCTGGGGTCTACGGAAACACTTCCTTTGATGGGATTGCCGATTGAAAGATGTGGACGCGTGGGTTTGCCCGTTTCCGAATCCAGAAAGTAGATCTTTCCACACAAGGATCCGATAATGATTTCGTAAGCTTCCGTATTGTTTACAAATGCAGTGTCGTGAATTCCAAGTTTTTCCTTTTGTTCCAGACTCCAGCGAATGGCCATAGGTTGCCCCGTCCAACCTGCTCCGCCTCCCCAAGTGCCGTAGTCTGTTGTGGTTCCATCGTAGTGGGTTTTGAATTCCCAAGCTTGAGTCACAACAGTGGTGCCTGAGGGAATCACACCCCTTGAGGGTTTGTTTCTCTGATGACTGCCTCGAAAACAAAAAATGCTCAAAGAGTCTTGGGCATAGCAATCACCGAAAGCAAAAAAATCCGGAATTTCTGTTGAGTCGGTTAATCCGAAAAGCTCGTACCGCATTCCGAATTGTAAACTATCGATGGGTTCGAAAACAGGGATAATTAGGGTCGAATCACTTTCGGCAGCGTCATCAGGCAGTTGATTCAGCGCTCCTAAGGCATGATTGTACCAATAAGACTGAGTAAGATAGTAACCTTCTGCACAAGCCACAGAGAGCAGTCCAATCATGATCCAGATGGGTAGCCTTGTTTTTCTTTCTTTGCTAGATTTCAAAAGGTTAATGCTTAAAAAATGCTTGCAAAAGTCGCAATTCTTTGATTTTTAGGCATTGGTGTTTGGAGAAATAAGAAAAGTTTAACGTTTGGCAAGGCCTGGAGTTTGGGGATGCAATCATTGGACTGCTAAGATTTTACTGGATGCAGCATGGAATCCGAAATTTTTCCAATCATGAAGCACCAATCGAATTTTCTTTATATTTGCCACGTCTAAAGAACCCGTTCCGGGCACTTACAATCCAAGATTTAAATCAATCTTATCAAACGTACATATTTCCTATATGGTAGAAATTCAACAATTGACTGACAAGAGTCTGTCGGAATTACGCATTATTGCCAAAACTCTGGGTATCAAAAGAGTAGAATCGTACAAAAAGCAAGAATTAATTGGACTGATTTCAGGTGATGATTCTCCAAAAGGTCAAAGTGAACCTCAAAATCCGAATACCACTGAAAAATCAATTGCTCAAAGCGAAGACAAAGGAAAACGCAAAGGCAGACCAAGAAAAGAAGATGCTCCGGTAGGCCAAGAGCAATTACAAACTGCAGGCATTGAAAATAATGATGGGGTACAGGAAAACAAGGAAGATACACCACAACGCGGAAGGCGTGGTCGTATTAAGTCAAAAAATAGTACCGATGACCGCAATGAAAGCACTCAACCCAAACTTTTTGAAGAAGAAAATAACAAACATTCAGAGGTAGAGTTAATTACAACTGAAAAGAATGATTCAAGTCAAGATTCAGATGCATCATCAGGGGCTAAGGAACAAGAAAAAAGAGACAATCCAAATAGAGAGAATCAACAGAGGAACCCGAATCAAAACAAACAACGACAAGACTTTAGACAACAACGAGAATCTCGACAGAACAATTCCAACGAGCAAACAGAGTCATCTTCCAACCAGCAAAATCAACAAAACCAACAAAATCAGCAGAATCAACAGCAGTGGAAAAATCGTCAAAACAATCAGGGAAATAACCCCAATCAGAAAAATCCGAACCTTGCTGCGAATCAAAATAACCCCAACAATCCGAACTATAACAAAGGCAACGGAAACGTCAATTTTAAATCGGATGTGCCTAAAGAACACGAGGAACTTTTCGATTTGTCGGGTATCGTGACCTCAGAAGGAGTAATGGAATTGATGCCGGATGGTTATGGTTTCCTGCGCTCTTCAGATTACAATTATTTGCCTTCACCGGATGATATCTATGTAAATCAAAGTCAAATCAAACTTTTTGGTTTGAAAACCGGAGACACTGTGGAGTGTACCATTCGTCCACCGCGAGAAGGAGAGCGTTATTTTCCTTTGGTTAAGGTGCTGAAAATTAATGGGAAAGAGCCTCATTTGGTGAGAGACCGCGTGCCCTTTGAGTATTTAACGCCGCTTTTCCCTGACGAGAAATTCAAGTTGACCGGGCATCGAGGGGATAACATGTCCACGCGCATTATGGATTTGTTTTCGCCAATCGGTAAAGGGCAGCGTGGGATGATTGTAGCGCAACCGAAAACTGGTAAAACCATGCTTCTCAAGGATGTAGCGAATGCCATTGCTGCAAATCACCCTGAAGTTTATTTAATCGTTCTGTTGATTGATGAGCGCCCGGAGGAGGTTACGGATATGGCGCGAAGTGTGAACGCTGAAGTTGTTGCATCCACTTTCGATGAACCCGCAGAACGCCACGTGAAAGTAGCGAACATCGTTTTGGAAAAAGCCAAGCGCATGGTGGAATGCGGTCATGATGTTTGTATTCTTTTGGATTCTATTACACGTTTGGCACGTGCTTACAACACGGTTTCTCCGGCTTCAGGTAAAATTCTTTCCGGTGGTGTGGATGCAAATGCCTTGCACAAGCCCAAGCGTTTCTTCGGTGCTGCTCGAAAAATCGAAAATGGAGGCTCGCTGTCAATTATCGCTACGGCATTGACTGAAACAGGCTCTAAGATGGATGAGGTGATTTTTGAAGAGTTTAAAGGAACGGGTAACATGGAATTGCAGTTAGATCGCAAAATTGCCAACAGAAGAATTTATCCCGCTATTGATATTCTTGCTTCCGGTACACGTCGCGAAGATTTGTTGATGGACAAAGAGTCGCTCGGAAGAACCTGGCTCTTGCGCAAGTATTTGGCTGACATGAACCCTATCGAGGCTATGGAATTCATGAAGGAACGCATGGGTCAAACCATGAGCAACGAAGATTTCTTAAATTCAATGAACGGTTGATGGGTCGACTTGCAATAATTATTGGTTCCGTTTGTGCCGGTGTGTGGATGCTCATTAAGTTGATTGTCTTCATGGCCGGAAAATCCATAGACTGGTTAGACTTTGCTTTTCTGTCGAGTAATTTTTTGCTGCTCACCGCCATATCGCTGACGATTTTTCTTAAAAAGAGGAAGGAAAATTTCAAAGAGGTACCCAGACTAGAGGATATCAAATCCGGAATTTTTGGTGGGATGGTTTATACAGTTTTGATTGTTTTATTCAGCTTTTTTTACAACGCCAAGATTGATGAGTCTGTGCTCAAGGATAAAATCGAACAACGTACTGCGTTGGTTGCCAAAGCGATAGAGTCTGATGAAGGCTGGAAAGCTTACACCGAACAAAATAAGGAGGCACTGAAATACACGCGCAATCAAATAATAGACAGAGAGAGGACGTCTGCTCAGAATTTCTTGAATCCACGCGTAAGTGCGCTGATTTATCTCATGGGTCTGACCTTACTCACGATTTTCTATGCGTTTTTCATCACACTGGTGATTCACAAAATCTACCTGCCCGGTATGCGCAAAAAGCATGGTTCTTTGCGCCAAAACCAGTAGACTATTTTTTGCGAATGGGGAAATGATAAGCCATGGTAAAACTACCGGTGAGATTGTCTAAAAACCCAATGTCTTGCTGGCTGATGTAACCCGGACGAAAACCGAACATCACCGTTGCACCAAATCCATGTCTCATACCACCGGAACGATAGCCCAAGAGTCCTCCAAAAGGATTGTATTTCATGCCGTTGCGAATGGTTTGCATGGTATTGGCGCTGATCGGATTGTAAAAGCTGGGTTCCGGATCATTTGCGGAAGCGTAGTTAGCCCTGTAGAGCACATCAGGAAAAGACTCCCCCAAACCATACAAAAAGTCAACAAACAACTCCCCAAAGGCAGATTGCTTTACTATACCATAAAGGTCGGTGGAGAAAACATCGTGCTGCAGTTTTTTCTTGGAAATTCCTAAGGTAATGGCACGCGTGTTCTGCATGAAGTGTATCACAGGACGATTGAAATTGGCCGTATTTTCAAAAACGATTTGTCCGGGCAAATCGTAATAGAGCATGCCTACTTTGATGTCAATTACTTTGTAAATACGCACGGGCAAATCAGCAATTCTGTGTGTATTTTCATGTTTTACGGAGATTAACTCTGATTTATTTTCGTAGCTCTTGTAAATGGAATAGCTCATCGCCAAATTGAATTCCCTGCCGGTGAAAGGTTTCATGTTCTCGAATTGCGTAAAACCTATTTTGTGCTGTTGGTAAGGAATGCGGGCCATCCAACGTTGCACGAATCCGCCTTCCAGAGAAAAATCCCCCACCAAATGGTAAGCTAATAATCTTATTCCCGAACCGACCGAAACATGTCTGCCTTGGTAGCCTATTTGTGCAGCTTCCAATTCCAAGCGGTAGTGCTGGGTTTTTGTGAGAATATCCTCTTTGGTGTATTTGAAGTTGGCTTTATCAAGTTCCATTTGAGCATTTACGCTCAGCACAGGAGTCAGCATGCCCAAGACGCAAAGTCGTCGATAAATTGTTTTCATAATCAGGGTTTAGTTGCAACGAATATAAAAATACTTCTCATTCGAGGTAAAAATTTTCACAATTTGAACATTTTGCGCCCGGGTATAACGAAATGCACCCATGCGAGCTGATTCTTATTAATTTTAGCCGAGAATCTCAGTATGCAAACATTCATCAATCAACTGGCGCATTTTATTGCCAACAATTACACCGATTTGAGTAAACTGACCGTGGTCTTACCGGCCCGACGTGCTGTGAAGTACATCCAAAAGGAACTCTTTGAGGTGATTCAACGTCCGTATTTTTCTCCGAATTTCGTTACCATAGAAGCCTTTGCGAAAACATTTTGTGAGAAACAGGTCGTTGATTCTGTGGAGTTGCTGTTTAGATTTTATGAAATTTACAACAAACTCGGGTACCAAGAGGATTTTGAGTCCTTCATGAATTGGGCGCCGCTTTTTTTGTCTGATTGTAATGATATTGACCGGCAAATGGTTGATCCTGAGAAGCTTTTTAAAAACCTGAGAGAAATACGTGAAATCGAGCATTGGTCCTTCGGCGAGGATCGCAAACTGAGTGAAAGTCAACAACTGTTCTTGGAATTCTGGGGGAATTTGAAGGAATTTTACAAAGTGCTCAATAATTCACTTGAAGAGGAAGGTGCAATATACTCCGGTAAACTCATGCAAGAGGCTGCTTTGAACGTGCTGGAGAAGGTCGATGAATGTTACTCCGGCCATCAGTTTATCTTCGCAGGTTTTAACGCTCTGAGCGAGGCAGAACTTCAAATGATGTCGGCATTGGTAAATGCCGGCAGAGCAAAAGTTATTTTAGAGGCTGACTCCTTTTACCTCATGAATACAATCCACGAGGCAGGGCTATTTATACGAAGAACCAAAAATCGCATTCCGGAAACAATCATTTTTGAGGCTGATCGTTTGACCAATGCGCCAAAAGAAGTAGAAATTATCTCTTGTGCGCAGTCGGGCAGCATGTTTAAAGTGGTACAAGATTTACTTGCGAAGATGTCGCGAGAGCAACTCAATGACACGCTGGTTCTACTTGCAGATGAATCGCTCATTGTGCCTGCGATCAAACACATTCCAAAATCAGTTGAACAGGCAAATATTACGCTGGGGCTGCCGCTGAAACTTACAGCGCTTAGACCTTGGGTGGAACTCATCTTTCTATTTCAGCATGATTTTGTGTATTTTAAGACCCATGCGCTCTACAACAAAACATTGCTGGCATTTTTGAAGCATCCGTTCGTTCAAGTCCTGTGCTCGGAAAGTGATTTGGAACAAATTCGGCTTGAGGAAGCCCGAATCGTGAAGTACAATAAAATTTTCACCGTTTTGAACCTTGACAATTTCTCACAAGATTTAAAGACTTTGCTTCTTTTGGCATTGAAGCCTTGGAAAGGAAATTATTTGAGTGCTTTAGAGACTTTCTTATCCATGAACAAATTGATCTTCGACAAATTAGATGATAAGAATAACCTATTAGAAAAAACAGCGGTATATCATTTCCATCAAGCATTGAGCAAACTGCATGAAATTTTCGAACGTGCCTGGTTGCCAACTATGACACTAAGAAGTTTTGAAAAGTTCTTCAATTTGCGCTGGATGCAAGAGACCATAGCGTATTATGGAAATCCGATTGACGGCGTTCAAGTCATGGGGATGCTTGAAACTAGAGTTTTGTCTTTCAAAAATGTGATTTTCGTAGGTGTGAATGAGGGTGTTTTACCGCCCAACAATTCCGTCAATAGTTTGATTCCGATGGATTTGAGAAGGTATTTTAACTTACCACTTCCTGCTGAAAAGGACGCTATTTTCGCACATCATTTCTACAGGCTCTTTGCAGCAGCGGAGAACATCCATATGCTGCATTACAGCAACAGCGGTAACGATTTTCAACTCACTGAACCCAGTCGTTATTTGCAGCAAATTGAAATGGAGTTGGGTGTTAATGATCAACTGAGATTGACGTACAAATCCTTCAATCTGACGGTTCAAGAGCAATTGAAATCTAAAGGCTTCAACAATACGCCTGAGGTTCAATCCAAAATTCTCGATTATTTCAAACATGGATTATCGGCCTCTGCACTCAATAAATTTATGAACTGCCCGCTGGACTTCTATATGCGCTACGTACTCAAATATTCTGACGATGATGAAGTGGAGGAGGAGGTTGAACACAGCACCTTCGGAACAGTGATTCATCAAACATTGGAATATTTGTACAGACCATTCTCTGAAAGTGCACAGCCAATAAGCCCAAAGGATATCGAATCTATGTTTGAGCAAGTTGATCTACTGGTTACGCGCTTCTTTAAAGATAAATATGAATCCGATGTCGATCATTTTGAAAGCGGCGAAATGTATATGGCACTATTGGCCGCTAAACAGCAAGTAAGAAGATTTTTGACGTTCGAGCGCCAACAGCTGCTAGATCATCCTCAGAATGAACTGGTCATTTTGGCTTTGGAAAAATCATTCCGCAGAACTGTCAAGATTAAGATTGATGAGAAAGAAGAGGAAATTGCAATCTACGGAAACATTGACCGCGTGGATTTATGGGGTGGTAAACTTCGCATATTAGACTACAAAACAGGTAATTGCACCAAAAAAGATGTCCAATTCTCAAGAGAAATTTTTGAGTGGGGCAGGGATCTTGAATTAGAAAAACTCAATAAACTTGCCGGTAAACATGTGCTTCAATTGATGATTTATTTTTTCCTTTACGCCGGAAGCGAAGGCAAATATCCTGACTCCTTGGGCATATTGTCTTTCCAAAATTTAAAAGAAGGACTTCATGAGCTCGGCTTAAAGACGCAGAAAAGAAGTAAATCTGAGAAACAAATGCTCGCTTTGGATCAGGAGTTGATCGAAAACATTGAAAAATATATTGTTGTCTTGGCTGAGAGAGTATTGACTACTGCGCATTTTGAACACAGTTCCTCAGCCAAGTTTTGCAATTTTTGCGATTGATTTCAAGACGATTTTTCACGCTGTTGATCACGCGCTTTTTTGTCTTTGCGAATCTGTCTTTGTACCTCTTTGTGTTTCTTTTTTTTCTTGAGATAATCCTCTTTGGAGAGTAACTGAATCGGCTCTAATTTGTGTTTTCCGGCTTCAAATTCCTTGGCGACATACTCAATGAGCCAGTCCTCTTTATCAGGTGCATACTCAGTTTTTATGTTTTGATCAAAGAATTTCCCTACACCCTGATACCAATTTGCCTGAAGGCCACCTCTATATTTTTTGATGATTTCAAATACTGTGTACCCCGTCTCTCGATGAATTAGTTTCACCAAAAGTTGACCATCAGAAACATACATATCCCGGACAATATATTCGAAGTCCTCTAAGAGTTTCTCGTGGGCTAGTTTGCCATATTTTTTGATTTGCCTCGATTTATCTAAGGTGGCAATATCTTTTTCGTAATTTTCAAAAAGATGTTTGGCATGCAAAGCCAAGGGATAAATTCGACGCATTTTGAACACCATGCGTCTGTAATTCTTTTGGAATTCCGGGTCGGTAATTTCAACTACGGGTTTCAACACGATGCCATAAATGGTATCGTCATCTTCGACTTGTGAATTTAGCCGATTCACACTAAGCAGAGTCAGAGCAATTGCTATGATGCGCGCAAATGAAACCATTAGCGATGTTTATATTGATTCTGTCAAACTTCTTGCCAGAGATGAGTGGCCAAAGGACTTGCAAGAATTTGCAAGATTTACATCAATGATGCAGCATAATTTTACCCATCTTAATGCGGTTCCAGTTGGGATAACCCATTTGAACAACCACGAATGGTTTTGAACTAATTGCACCAAGCGAATCCACATGGTCAAATTTCCAAGTAGTGTCTTTGAAAATCAATACGGGTTGGTAATTCATACTGTCAAATTTCAAATTATCCGGGCAAATTTTGAAGTTCCCTTGCGTGTTCGTAATCTTCATTACCTCATCAGGTAGGATGTCATAATGGTTAGATACAGATAAATCTCTGTAACTGAAAAAGAATTCAAAATTCGGTAGGGGATTGCCGTTTTCATCTGTGAAAGTTCCTTCGATGATAGTGTCTCTATATTCATGGTAATCCTTACCACATTGAAATGATAGCAATAATATGCCTAAACATGATAAAATCAAATTCTTCATAGGACCTTTTAAGCGCTAACGAAAAAAGGCAGCCCGGGCTGCCTTTTTCATGAATTCTTTAAACTTATTTTTTGCTTTTCTTGGGGTTACCCTGACTCACTATGCCTTTGTTGTTGGCTTGTCTCGGGTTGCCCAAACCTGTTGGGCTACCGACTCTATCCATGGCGCAGCGGAATCCGAGGCTGCTCAACGCTTTGTCTTCATCCAAGAAGCGTCTTGTGCCACCTGAAATCCAATAAGAGCGGTCATTCCATGCACCTCCTTTGTAAACTCTTGATTTATCAGAAATCAAAGTGGTAGGCCATGAAGAACGGTCTTTGAAGTCGTTGATTTTGTTGCCTTCCAAGTCGAACTCCTCATATTGGCTTTGGTACATTACCAAGTCAGGATCTCTCTTAAATTGGTTGATGTCGTTTTTGCGATCTTGATTGTCAAAATAAAGTGAGCTTTCGATGTCACCATCTTTGTAGTCGATGTAGTCTGAACGTCTGTAGTTAAGACGGCCAATATTCTCTTCCTCTACTTCATTTCTCCACTTCAAACGGCCTGGGGTATTTACTACGTAATCCGCAAAACCTTCTCTTAACATGGAAATGATTTCATGCGCATATTCTTCATCAGGTCCCTCTCTCAATTCTTCATCGAAGATATTCGCCAAAATTTCTTCCTGAACAATGAATGATGCTTCAATCGTGTACTTCAAGTTTTTCAGAACGATGGCTGAATCAAGCCATTGGTTCACACGCTTCAGAATGTCTAACTCAACTTCGTCTTTCTTTCTACCATTAGAAATGAAATACTTGTCTGGTGAGTAGGCGCGAATTGCATTGTCACCTTCGTCAGTGACTCTGTGGTTAGAAGCATTTTGTGAAGAGATGTAGGTAGGAATTCTCGGGTCATCCGGGTCGTGCTTAGCGGCACTGATTCTTTGGAATCGAACGCGCTCAAATTCGTTTACATATTGCTTCAAGCCGTGAACGTCGAATTCTACCTGTGTATTTTTCGTGTCAATCATACCGGCATTATTCAAAACTTTAGTCTTGAACACGTTCCCTCTGAATGGTCTGAAATCATCAAAGTCTTCGAATGAAAGTGGTCGATAAACGTCAAGTACCCACTCAGAAACGTTACCGGCCATGTTGTATAGTCCATAATCGTTCGGCCAGTAAGAATCAACTGGTGCAGTTACGTCAGCGTTATCGTTCAGGTGACCTGCCACACCCATGTAGTCACCGCGTCCTCTCATGAAGTTGGCACGAATGTCACCACTGAAGGCTGCATCATCTTGACGAACCCAGTGTCCATTCCAAGGATAAGTTCTGCGGTCTGAGATCACCTCTTTGTTGGTCATATTTCCGATCAAGCCGTAGTAGGCAAATTCCCATTCCGCCTCAGTTGGGAGACGGTATCTCGGTAAAAGAATTCCATCTTCCATGCGCACCAATCGCTCACCATAGCGACCACGACCTCTTTTCTTTGGACCTTTATTGTCCGGGTCGTAGTCCAACATAGGAACACCTTTACTCTGCGGATTCTCGAACTGACCAACCATGTAAGATTCAGTTGTGAATGGATCGTCATCTTGGTTCGGGTTCTCACGTAGAACACCTTCTTTAATCAAGATTAATTCATTTACCCGGTCTGTTCTCCAGTTGCAGAAGTCATTGGCTTGAAGCCAAGTTACACCAACCACCGGATAATCGCGGTATGCAGGGTGGCGCAAATAATACTCAACATATTTCTCATGAAAGCCAAGTGGCGATCTCCAAACATTGGTATCCGGTAGCGCATTTTTATAGATCATCGGATAGCTTTTGTAAGTTCTTTTGATCCAGTACAAATATTCCAACCAATTGAAATTGGAGATTTCAAATTGGTCCATGTAGAAAGAAGAAACTGTAACTCTTCGAGGCACGTTGTTCCAATCAAACATTACGTCTTGCTCTGTTCTTCCCATGGTGAAAGTACCACCTTCAACGAGAACGAGGTTAGGTCCCGTTGCTTGTTCGAAATAAGGAACTCGCTGGAAACCACCGTTGGTTTGCTTGTTGTATTCCCAGCCTGTGACGTTGGAGGTATCGTTGCGTTTACAACTTACCAACGCGGCTGTTGTGCCAACAGATAATAGAAATAAGAACTTAAGGTTTTTCATGTTTTGACCTTTTGTTTATTAAAAATCAACCGCAAATATACGACAATAACGGCGCAAGCGCTTGATGGTTACATTTTTTTTAAAATGACGGACAGGAGATGGTTCTGAATAACATCTTTCTGTCTTTACAAGGAAGAGTAAGAGCGAGAGAGACTTCATGTGAACCACCGGACTGATTGGTTATTCTCGAAACAGTAATGTCGTAACTGTAGCCCATTCTGAAGCGCTGCGTTTGAATGCCCAGTAACAAGATGAACGCATCTCTGTTGCGAAGCCAAGCTCCTACGGTGAACATATCGTATTTGAAGTAGGTACCAATATTCATTTCCATGAAGCCGTTTTGGTAACGATAGATGATGTTGGGTGAAAGACTGGTTTTGTTGCCGAAAACAGATTTCTTGCCTAAACGAATATCAGCACCGGCATGTCCTGTGAATCGCATTGGCAGTGGACTGTTGCCTACAATCATAGATTCGTTTGGACGATTCAGGTGATGGACAGCACCGCCGAAATAAAAGTGTTTGGTATATCCTACGAATCCGGCAGACACATCAAAAAATCCTTTGCTTCCTCCGCGCGGAACGTCTCCTGTTTGGTAGATGAAACCTCGACGTGGATCGATCATATCTCCGAAAGTAAGTTTGTCCCAATCCAAAAATTTCATCGCAAACTGAGCCTGACCGCCAAACATCATGGTAAATTTTCTGTTTACCTTCAGGTGATAGGAGTAAATAAGAGCAAGACTGGACGCCTGAATGGTGTTAGAACCTTGTTGGTCATGCATGGCCAAAACGCCGAATCCTCCATTGATAGCGCGGAATTTTTGGTCGTAGGAGAAACTTTGCGTTACGAAATTGGCACTAAGGGCTGGCCATTGATTGCGGTAATTCAAACTGTAGCGGGCGCAAATATTTGAGCCTGCCATGGCAGGATTTAAGTACAATGGATTTGCGTAAAACTGAGTAAATATTGGGTCTTGTGCTCGAACTGAATTCGAGAAGATTACTGAGATGATGGAAATAGAGAATAGGAGTTTCTTTCTATTCATTGTGGTGGTTTGAGTGGACGTTGTGCAAAAGTAAAAATATTTTTATTGAAGCAGAACGATTTAACATTGCGTACTTTTGTTTCATGAGTGCGATTGAACGGCGAATCACGGGATTGGTTACCTAGATTCGAAAAGTTTTGTTCAGTTGTTTGCAATATCGTAGGAGTAATCGCGTTTTTCGAAACGCTAATAAAATTCAGTTATGACAGTTCGGTTTCTATTAACTTTGCTTGTTGGATTGATTTCCTCAAATCAAGTTCTTGGTCAACTCGATAATAATCTTCGAGTTACTTTGCCTTGGAGTGGTGAGAGTTTGCAGGGATCCGTTTTTGGGCAAGAAGTTCTTCTTCCGGCGCTGCCTATTGAATTCAATGGATATGGTGTGCCTAATTATATTCACAAGACTTATGAAAAAGGACTTTCAAAGTTTCAGGTAAAATTGACACCAACGCATGTCGAATATGCGGCATCTTCAAATTTTGACAAAGAGTTTATGCAGCAAGCAGGATTTGAGGTTGCAGAGGGTTTGAAATTTTCATTCAGAGTTTCCAGGGACAGAAATAAGGAGTATTTGGCACTAGAAATAGAGCCATATGTAATGTTGAATGGCGTTTTGAATCGTGTCAAGAGCGTTGATTTTGCAGTTGAGCGCGTTTTGACCATGCAGAGTGCTGTTCCTTTGAAATTTGTAACGAATTCCGCAATGTCGTTGGGTCAGTGGTATAAAATAGCCGTTCCAACCAGTGGAGTTTATAAAATTGACCAAACTTTTTTGAAGAATTTGGGAGTCAATGTTAGTGGTTTGAATCCCAATCATATTCATATCTTTGGAAACGGTCGAGGCATGCTTCCTGAGAACAATTTCAGTCCACGACCTGATGACTTAATAAACAATTACATCACAATTGTTGGTGATGGTGATGGTTCTTTCGATGCTAACGATTACTTGTTGTTTTATGCTCAAGGTCCGGATGAAACACGCTATGTTGGCAGTGAATACAGGCATTTCAAAAACATATACACCGAGCAGGCTTATTACTTCATATGTATTGATGCATCCAAGACGCCTCGCAGAATGACGGCAGCAGAGCTGACCAGTCTGGATGCCTCATATATTGTTTCAGGTTCTGATCAACTTTTGGTGCATGAGCGCGACGAAAAGAAGTTCATCAACGACAAAAACATTACCATTCCCAGTGGTAAACGTTGGTATGGGGAAATTTTTGATATCGTTTTACAACATGCATTCAATTTTAATTTGTCCGGGTTGCAAACGAGTTCGCCGATAGAGATTCGCACGGTTTTCGCAAAATCAGGGGCTGATGCCGGTGGTTTTCTGCGTATGTTCTTGAATAACGCATCAAGTGCTGCACAAGAAATTCCCATGAACTCTTTTGCAACGTACAATTCTCTAGTTTCCTCGCACAATTTGTCTTCCGGCAATTTGTCCATGCAGTTGCGTTTGGATCGTACCAACCCGGCGCTACGGGTTTTCTTGGATAAAATAGAAATTTATTATCGAAGAAGTCTCCAATATACCGGAGGGCAATATGTTCTGCGGGATAAGAATTCGATTGGTCAAGTCTCTGAGGTAAGTTTGGTTGGTGCTTCGAATGCGTTGAGAATTTGGGAGGTTACCGACGTAACAGCAAGTAAAGTAGTAAATTTCAATGTGGAAGGCAATCAGGCAAAGTTCAAATTTGTTGGAGATGATTTGAGACAATTCGTTGCATTCACAGATGCATCCGCTTTGACACCAGTCGCCAAGGGAAAAGTTCCCAATCAGAATCTGCATGCTCTCCCGAGGGCAGATTACCTGATTGTTTCCCATGCTGATTTTGTGACAGAAGCCAATCGACTTGCTGATATGCACCGGGCG
>JBBIIM010000002.1:101630-103267 GCA_037446475.1 Crocinitomicaceae bacterium
ATGGTTGGGTGGTTCATGTGGTTGATGTGCAACAGGTGTACAATGAATTTTCATCCGGAATGCAAGACCCTGTCGCGATACGTTGGTTTGCCAAAATGTTCTACGACAGAGCGCTCATCAACAATCAACGCCCCCCTTTGAATTTGGCGCTGTTCGGCGATGGTTCGTATGATCCATTGGAAGGACGAAATGCGAACAATAACAATAAAATCGTGACTTATCAGACTGACGATTCTGAGAGTTACACAGGGTCAATTACCAGCGATGGATTTTTTGTTTTGTTGGATGACTCAGAGGGATTTAACCCAGCCGATGGTATGGATATGGGTGTTGGGCGCCTCATAGCAACCACACCGGTACATGCAAAGTTGTTGGTGGATAAAGTGGAGCATTATAAGAAGTACGGATCATCGTTGTTTTCCGGACAACAATTAGCCTGTCAAAACAGCAGTGAGCCCAACCGCGGTGATTGGCAACTTGTAGTTACGCACATTGCCGATGATGAGGATTTTGGACAATTTGTGGTTGACCATGAGAGCTATGTGAATTACTACGCACCGTTGCATCCCGAGTACAATTCTGAAAAGATCTACTTGGACGCGTATCCTATGGTTGTAACTTCCGGTGGAAAACGTTTTCCCAACGTGCCCCCATTGATAGATTCTCGTGTTCAACGTGGCAACTTAATCATGAATTATGTGGGGCATGGCGGAGAAACAGGCCTCGCCGCAGAGCGCATTTTGACAATTCCTCAACTTGAATCCTGGACGAATATTGACAAATTGATGCTCTTCGTTTCTGCGACTTGCGAATTCACCAGATTTGACGACTTCGCACGTGAGTCCGCTGGAGAATTGATGTATCTGTCTCCAAAAGGTGGGGCTTTTGCCATGATGACCACCACACGTGCAGTTTTTATCTCTGTGAACTCACGCGTGGGTGCTAAGTTTTATGAGAATGTATTTTTAAGGGATACTGAGAATCGCCCCATCACTTTGGGAGAGATTATCCAAAATACGCTGAACGAATCCAATACCTCCGGTGGTGATGTCAACAGAAGAGCATTCATGCTTTTGGGAGATCCCATGTTGCGCCTAGCGCTTCCGGGCGTGGAACACAAAATAGTGATTGATTCGATCAATGGTCTTGCTCCGGCTTTGGTGCAGGACACCATGAAATCCCTTGGGCGTGTGCGCGTAGTTGGTCATTTGGAGGACCAGAATGGTGATGTTTTGAACCAGGCCAACGGTTTTGTTGTCCCTACTGTTTTTGATAAACCAAAATTGAATCAGACTTTGGGCCAACATGCGAATTCTCCGGTAATGAATTTCGAAACACAGCGCAATATTGTTTTCAGAGGAAAATCAACGGTGACCGCCGGCCAATTCAGTTTTGAGTTTGTGGTGCCGAAAGACATTGATTACAGCTTTGGAAATGGAAAAATGAGCCTGTTCTATTACAACAATACCACAGACGGTGCATCGGTGGAAACCCGTTTCAAGGTTGGTGGTGTGGATCCCAACGGCATTGTAGATCGCGACGGCCCAACGGTTGACCTGTATCTGAATTCCCCAAGTTTTGTGGTCCCTCGACCCGCTCGGGTACCGCCTGTCCCTGATCGTCGACGATGCGCACGC
>JBBIIM010000003.1:0-25373 GCA_037446475.1 Crocinitomicaceae bacterium
GGATTTGTAACAAGTTGATTATGAATAATAAAGAAAAACGTTAGTCAGAATATTATCGGAAGAGTTTGTGTACCCAGCAAGATAAACATTATTCTGTCCATCCACAATACAATGCCTTCCAACATCATTGCCTGCGTCACCATAATAAGTTGACCAGAGTATAGCGCCGCTACTGTTGAACTTGGCCAAAAAAGCATCTACACCTCCACCTCCGAAAGTATTTTGATGGCCAGCATTTGAATTTAGATTGGTTGAAGTTGTTAATCCTGCTAAATAAACATTATTTGAATTGTCAATGGTGCAAGAATAACTAAAGTCCAGATCGCTGCCACCAAAATAGGTTGCCCATTGACGAACGCCACTAGCATTAAACTTCACGAGAAAAGCATCGAAATTACCTCCGTATGTATTTTGATAACCTGAATTTGCAATTGCGCTATTTGATGAAGTATAGCCTGAAAGGTAAACAAAGTTGTCGTTATCTACAGCACAAGACATACCCCTATCGTCTCCGTGCCCCCCGTAATACGTACCCCAAACTCTCAGAGGGTCAATGATTAAGGTTGATTTTCTATCGTAATCAGCAAGCTCAAAAGATAAAATATTGCTTTTCAGAACAAATTTTGTGGGGATGGAAGTTTCTTCTTGGAAACTGATTGGTGCATTTTCAATAAATTGCCCCATCCTATTGCCGTGAATTAAATTTCCATTTTCATCAATATATAACGCTTCATGATTACTGAATTTCAATTTGATTTGTGATGGATCACCTCCAGGGTGTACATGAAAATCATATTTTATGCTTCCATCTTTGTTAACATATATTTCCCAATCAATATGTGGATAGATGTTTTCGTAAACCACCCAACCATAATGATGAGCCTGAATAGGATTGTTTTGATTAAAAATGAAGTAGTCCTTACTTTTCCCTTTGGTTGAAATGGTTGCGTTTGGATTTGCTCCTTCCAATACCATGTCCATGCGATAAGATTCAAATCGAATTTCATTGTTAAGTTGAAGTATTTTATCCAACTGATCGGACTCTTTGTATCTATTCGACATAATACTATCCCAACTTTGTGGAAAGTGAGTTTTCTGAAACTGAAAAGCGATGCCTCCTTGTTCTAGTAAATAGATATTGGTTCCTCCTTTTTGATACAAAAATTTGACATCAGATGCCGATTGTCCATTAATTCGTTTTATTTGACCCTTATTTTCAATGAAATAAGTTGATTGTTTGTTTGTGTTATTCCAATCAACTTTTTCGTCTAAACTCGTCGTAGTTTCAAGTTGCATATTGGATCTTCCTGATAAATTCTGCCCCCAACTCAAAAAAGTAATCCCAAAAGCAAAAATCGATGCAATAAAATTTTTCATAATCCTTTAGTTTTGATGAGAAAAAGTCGTAGCAACCAAAGCTAATTATGAAACGGGCGATAGAACATCATGCTTTTATGAATCACTCGATTAGCAACTCGAATCCCTGTAAATTATTCATGAATGAAAATTGCTGTTGTGCAAAATTTAGGTGAAAAGGAAGGCCAATCGAAACTTAATCATCCAATTCATAGCGCCGTTTTTTGATTTCAACTTTCGCAGTTTGGCGCTCTTTTTTGATCGGTTTTTTTGTGCTTTCCTTTTTGAAATCTGTCCCGCGGAATGTTTTGATGGGATGATTTTCATGGAGTACTCCCGGAGCTTGATGCGTAGTTTTCAAGGCTTGAACCAATTGCGTCATTTGATGTGTCGCCACTTTGTCTTTCAAGCGCTGTAATGCAAGTTCTTTATTTTTGGATTGCGAACGGGAGTCGGATGCGCTGACTTGAATTCCGGATGGCACATGCGTAGCGCGAACTGCCGTACTGACTTTGTTCACATGCTGACCACCCGGTCCCCCGCTGCGCATCGTTTGAAAACTCACGTCAGATGCTTTAAAGTCAAACGACACCTCTTGATTCCAAGTTCGAATACCGACATACCAACTCGTTTCTTTCTCAATTTTACTGAATTTACTTTGACCAACCCAGCGAATGGTGCCTATCCAAGTTGAAAGGAAGGATTCAATTTGTTCCCCTTCAATGAGCACAAAAGCCTCGTTTATACTCCCTTTTTCGCTGCCGGGTTGAGCGTAAATGACATTCGTCTTGTATGTTGAATTTGCAGCAGCTGTCAAAAACTTCTTCAATACTTGCGCAAGTACCAAAGCGGGTTCGCGTTGATTACCGGAAGTAAAAAAATGAATGACTTTGTGCATAGATTCTATTCTGCGGTGTTTCGCGATTGGCTTCATTGAAGAAACCGAGTGCTAAATGTAGGCAAAATTCTCGGCAAGGAAATTTTGCGGTACCTCTTTCTTTACTCGATGAAATCCGGCATCAGCCCAATTCGCAGGAATCATTCCAATCCGAGTAATCGGAAAAAATTCCCGAATGCGAACCGAACTCTTCCAAACCTTAATTTGACGTTCTCGTCGCTTGGTCTCATTTAGCGGATTTAATCCCAATCATTTAACTTTTTGGAACATGACAAGCATAAATTCTTTTTAAATTTGAAAAAAGTTATTCATGACTACTCGAGAGCACATATTGAGAACATTGAAATCCAACAAGATGAAATTGAAAGAATTTGGCATCAGAAATGTTGGATTATTCGGGTCGTATGTGAGAAATGAGCAATCTCCGGACAGTGATATAGATTTGCTCGTAGATTTTGAACCAGAGGAAGAAAATTTTGACAATTTTATGGCAGTATATGATTTCTTCGAACAATTGTTCAGCAATGAGAAAGTGGAAGTGGTTACGAAAAATGGACTAAGTCCACACATAGGTCCAATGATTTTACGAGACGTTCGATATGTCTAAAATTCCAAAAGAATTTTTAAAACACATATTTGACGAATGTCAATACCTACTACCTATAGGTGAGGAGATCTCTTTTGAGGAGTTCATAAAAGACGAAACACTAAAAAGAGCTGTAGTCAGAAGCCTAGAAATTATTGGTGAAGCCACTAAGAAGATTCCCATTGACGCAAAACTGAAATGGGATCTAATTCCCTGGAAAAACATGGCTGGAATGAGAGATCGACTCATTCACGACTATTTAGGAGTCAATTATCATATCGTTTGGGATGTTGTCAAAAATAAAATTCCGGATATTTCGATTCAAATTAGGGTCTATTTAGACGAAGAATAGAGGCAAAATAATGCTTTTGAATCGTTGAACTTCAGGGAATGTTAATCCAGAATTACGTACTTGGAAAATAGTGATCGCTCTTAACCAAAACCCAATCTTTGGCTTTGGACGTGAACCCATCGTGATTGCTCAAATGTCGGCGCAATCGACCCTCCAAATCCTCAGTGGCCCCAACGTAGTACTTTCCCAATTGAGCAGAATGCAATATGTATACGAATGCTTTCAAATGGACGAAATTAAAAAGCCCCACATCTCTGTGAGGCTTTGTGGGCCCTACTGGATTCGAACCAGTGACCCCCTGCTTGTAAGGCAGGTGCTCTGAACCAGCTGAGCTAAGAGCCCGTTTGCTAACACTGTTGCGTTGTTCAAACGTGGGTGCAAAAGTAGATGTATTTTTGATAATAGCAAGTGAAAGATTGAGAAAATTAGAAAAAATTTTCTAAGGCAACACATTGCGCTAATTATCAATAATTTATAAATCAAAAAAATCGACAGGTTAGAACAGCAGTATCATCGACGAAGTCTTCTTGGTCGCGCCACTCGTCGAGTTTGGAGAAAATCAACGCATTCAAATCATCCGTTTTGAGCGGATAATACGCGTGAATGATGTTAATCACCCGCTCGATCTCGAATTGTTCACCTTTCCGATTGCGCAATTCAACTACGCCATCCGTGTAGAGAAGAATAGTAGCGTTTTTCGGTAATTCGATTTTTGGGGCTGTCAGAAAAGGTAAATTCTGGAACATGCCTAGCCCGACTGTGCCTTGATCGAGCATTACTTTGTTTTTTCCATTGGTCAATACGGGTGCATTGTGACCGGCATTTATGTATTGGAGAGAGCGAGAATTCAAATCCAAATGACCGATGAAAAACGTGATGAACTTTTCCCCTTGTGCGTTCGCGAAAACAATTTTGTTCAATTCTATGACCAACTCTTCCGGTGAAAAATTGTTGTAGGTAGCCAAGGCTCTAACGCAGGCTTGGAAGTTAGCCATTAGAAGCGCCGCAGAAACCCCTTTGCCTGACACATCAGCGATGCAAAATATATACTCGTTTTCAGCGATTTCAAAAAAGTCATAATAATCACCCCCTACTTCGCGATGTGTGCGGTACTTCGCCGAAATATCCATACGTTCGTTTTTCGGCAATACAGAGGGAAACAAAAACTGCTGCATCTCTTTGGCGATTTCGAGTTCTTTTCTCAATTCCACCTGACGCAACATGGCTTTGGTGAGCCTTTTATTTTCGAGCGCTACAACCAAAATATTCGTAATCGTTTGCAAGAATTTCGTAAGCCTGGGCTGCGCTGTAGTGTCTGCGAGCGTTGGCTCATTGGCAACCAAAAGAAAGGCCAATTTTTGGTCTTTGTGAACAACGGGAATCACATATTGAAATTCGTTGAGTAATTCATTTTGAGACGAAGCCAACAGTGTCACCTCCTCAAAACGAAACAGCTCCTTTTCAAAGTCAAACTCTTTGTGTTTGAATTTCACACCCGACTTTAAAGCAACCTCCCAATCATCCCTTTTCAGGATAAACATGAATTTATGCAGGTTCAGTTGCTGTCTGAGGATAAACTCATACAACTGGATGAGCTGCTCAAAATTCGAATTGTTGTTAATGGCATGGGTTAGCTCCAACAGTGCTTGCAGTTTGAGATCACCAAACCCAATTTGTTCCTCCAACAACTGCTCTCTACTCAAATCCATTACCAACTTTCAAGTATTTCGGGCAATTTTTTAAGCGCAGCCATCTCCCGGAATTTCAATCGAGAATCCGCTGCAGGAGAACCAAAGTAAGTTTTTCCGGCGTCCAAGTTTTTATTCACTCCGGATTGTGCTAAAATTGTCACACCATCTTCAATGACTACATCGGAGGCTATACCCACTTGCCCCCAACACGTCACACGATTTTTTATGGTCACGCAACCTGCAATTCCAACATGTGCCGCAAACAAACAATGTTGCCCAATGACGGTGTCGTGACCCACATGGACTTGATTGTCCAGTTTGCTTCCTTTACCGATGATGGTGTCTCCGGAAACTCCTCTATCTATGGTGCAGAGCGCCCCAATTTCAACATCATCCTCTATGATAGTGCGACCGCAGGAATGCATTTGTTCAAAACCTTCCGGTCTTTTCTTGTAGTAAAACGCATAGTGTCCAATCACGGAATTTGGTCCGATAATCACATTGTCGCCAATCGTGGTGTACGATTGAATCACCGCCCCCGGGTGAATTTTGCAATTTTTACCAATATGCACGTAATCGCCAATTGACGCCGTTGGAGCCACCCATGTAGTCGGATGAACTTCGGTGAATCGCATGTGACCCGTGTTAGGTGCCTCAGGACGAAAACGTTTTGTCAATTTGTTAAAGTCGTCGAAAGGATGTTCACTAATCAACAAAGCTTTGCCCTCCGGACATTCAACCTCTTTATCAATTAGAATCGTTGTGGCAGCCGAATGGAGCGCTTTTTTGTAGTATTTTTCAAAATCCACAAATACCAAATCACCGGGAACTACTTTGTGTATCTCATTGATTCCTAGAATCAAATGATTGGGGTCGCCCACAAAACGACAACCTAAAAACTGAGCAATTTCCTGTAATGTTTGGGGTTCTGAGAGTATCATATGGTTCCGAAAATTATTCTCTAAAATTACTCAAGTTCATGCTAAAAGAAATACAAATCATCTAAACTTATTCAAGAAGACTTGTTGATTGTCTGAATGATTTTTCAACGCGTTTACGCCATTTTTGATTGTGTACCTTTAGGCATCCATCCATTAGAATTTGAAGTCGTTCGATCCTTGGCTCAAATTTTCATTGAATTCAATACGTAAAAATGCGTATTTTTTAATGTTGTCTTGATTTTCAAAATATTGCAGTTTGGGTTTTGCTCGTTCAAACGAAATAATTACATTACTTTTGACCGTTGAAACTCGAGTATGAGTTTTTGTGATGTGTTGAATTTGTCTTCGAATAAAGAATTAAAAAATCATGCTTCGGATAGGCGTCTTTTATCCGATGTAAAACGTCATACTCGGGATGAAACTTTGACACCAATGTTCACCACAAAACTTGGTTCAAAATATAGAGCTATGATTTTTGTTGATTACGGTAGTATAAGTTTTTTGCGAACACTCCTTTTGCTCTTCGTTGGGCTTCCTTCCTTTGTTGCTGCTCAAAGTTTGAATTTGGGTCCTGACTTGATTCTTTGCAACGGCAATGGACCCACAACCATTACCGCAAATGCTAGCGGAGCAGGAACTGGGAATATATCCTCGTATGTGTGGAGTATCAATGGTACAACACTCACAAACTCAACCAGCACGTTATCTGTATCTCCAGCTGTCACACCCACGAATTTGCAAGTCGTTGTATGCACAGCAACTTTAGCCAACAACACGGTATTAACCGATACAGTAGAAGTGCTGACCATCAATCCTGTTGTAACACCGAATCAGTGTATTGCCAATGGAGCTACTGCAAATATGTCTGTTACTTTCAATCCTGCGCTGCCGGGTAATTTAAGTGCTACCTACGGTTGGTCAGGACCGAGTACCTATTCCGCAAATACAGCTACTGCAACGGTATCAGCATTTGGCTCGAGCAAAGCAGGGACTTATTCGGTAGTTGTGAACATCATGAGCGGATCGAACACAGTCTGCAGTTCAACTTTATCCACACAATTGAACCTCATTCCAAATACACCTACATTCACGATTCCTTCAAATGGTTGTCAAGGTGTGGCATTCAGTCCGTCAAATTTTACTCCTCAACCGGGCGTAAGCTATGCTTGGACTGTGACTCCCTCGAATGGCAACAGCACCGGACTGAATTCGGCCAATCCGACATTTATTTTGAACAATGGAGGAAACAACTCCATTTCAGTGACCGCAACGAGCAACGCCGGAGGTTGCACTGCGACATCCGCCTCAGCCAATATTTCACTTCCGAACTTTACCTTGAGTGCGCCTTCCATAGAAGTGGGAGGCGACTATTTTAATGTGATGCCGAATAACCCAAATATCATCCCGGTGTGTTTAGGTGTAAGCAACAGCGCCGTGACCATTGAAAACAACAATGCACCACCTTTGGGCAACAATCCCAATGCGGTAACCTACACTTACTCACTCAATGGCAGCGCACCAGCACCGTTTCCAAGTACAGTAACCGGCAATGTAGTCTATGGCAACAACCCACTTGTGATCACCGCAACTTTTCAGGGCTGTACCCAAACGCTCAATGCCAACGTTTATCTCGGCTCAAACCCCTTTGTTTCTCTAGGTACGAGCAACTCCATTGGTATTTGTCCGGGCACCTCGCTTCCTTTTACCATCAACCCTACCCCGCCCAACGGTCAAATGAATCCGCCGGGCACCACGTACACCGTAACCTACAGCGACACACCCGGTGTGACTGACAACTTCACCGATTTACCCGGCGCGACGACGGTCAATCATGTGTACAACACAACCTCGTGTGGTATGTCCTATTCCGGTGGATTTTACCCCACCAACACCTTTTACACCCAGGTAACCGCAGAGAACTTTTGTGGACAAACTTCAAGTACCGTTTCTCCGATTACTGTGAATGATTTTCCTGTGGCAAACTTTACGGTATCGGATTCGACCGTATGCGTAGGGCAAAGTGTAACAGTCACCAATACAGGAACTGCGGGGAGTGTAATTGGGAATAGCCCACCCTACAACTGCACAGGACAGGGGAAATTTTATTGGACCATCACAGGCGGTGTTCAGGATGTCGATTACACATTAAGCGGTACTCTAGGATTCTTCAACACAAACTATGGTAGCACTGCTTCGAATGGTTCAAACACTCTGGTTTTAACTTTTTTAAATTCAGGGTATTACACCATTACACAGCATTATTACAACTTGTGTGGCATCAAGACAAAAGTTCGAAACATTTGTGTGATTGACCCTCCTGTAAGTGCCTTCACCATGAACGCGAATGCAACATGTTCCCCGGTAACCGTGAATTTCGTGAACAACACGGTGCCTCCGCCATGCAACGGAACACCGGTGCCCATGGGTTACACCTGGACCGTTTCCACACCCGGCGGAACTTCTGCCAGTTACACGACCAGCACACTAGAAACTCCGCCAACGCTGACTTTGACCAACAACACTTCGAGCCCGCAGAATTTCACCATCACCTTAGTTGCATCACCCAAAGACCCGTACAACCCCTCACAAAATTTCGGCAACCCGAATTGTAGCACCACGAGTGTTCAAACGGTGACCGTGAATCCGAAACCCATTTATTCACCGACAAACATCACCACTTGTGACAATCCCTATGTGCTGAATCTCAACTTACAAACCAACACCAACATACCCATCAGCACCTTTACCTGGTCAGCAGCCGCCAACAACAATGTGACCGGTGAAACCACCACAACGCAGACCACTTCAACCATCAGCAACAACCTCAACAATACCAGTGGAACAGCGCAAACAGTCACATACACGGTAACACCGACATCCAATCTTGGCTGCGTTGGCGATCCGACACCTTTTACAGTAACATTGAATGTAATCAACGCCGGAACCATTTCTAGCAATCAAGCGATATGCAGCGGCACTGCACCAAACACACTTACTGGAACTGTGCCTTCCGGGTCAGGTACACTGTCGTATCAATGGCAACAATCCACGGACAACATAAACTGGTCCAATATTCCTGGTGCAACAGACGCGACCTACAGCCCGCCAACTTTGAGTGCTACGCGTTATTACAGAAGAGTGGTGAGCTATATTGTAAACGGCGTTACATGTGCAGCGAACTCTAATGTGGTAACGATTTCAGTGAATGTAATCAACGCAGGCACCTTAGGTACAAACCAAAATATCTGCTCCGGTACAACCCCCAATGTCTTGAACTTCGTGAACGCGGCCAGTGGATCCGGCACATTGACTTATCAGTGGCAATCGGGTACTTCCATCAGTGGCCCATGGACGAATATTCCGGGTCAAGTGAATGCAACTTATGCGCCACCCGCGCTCAGCAACACAACCCATTATACCGCGGTAGTGACAAGTTTACTGAACGGCGTTTCTTGCTCAACGACTGCATCACCGGTCACCATCAGTGTGTTTGACCTAACTCCCGGCTCAATTGCTGCTAATCAGACCATTTGTGTAGGCGGCGACCCAAACCCACTTTCCTCTGTGTCCAATGCAATTTCATCGGGCACTTCAATTAGCTACCAATGGCAACAATCATCAGACAACATCAACTGGAGCAACATTCCCGGAGCTACGTCTAACACGTATGACCCGCCCGTACTGAGCGCAACGACCTACTACAGACGAACCGCTATCGCTTCAGTAGGTGGAAACACGGTTTGTCAAAATTATTCCAATGCAATAACGATAACTGTGGTAAACGACCCTGCAGTTACCGCACCACAGTCGCAGACCATTTGCGCAGGGGGAGCAGCACAGCCCTTGGTAGTAAGTCCAAGTGGTGGAATTTCAACCAACTACAGTTATCAGTGGTACAACAGTTCTGGCATAATTGCCGGACAAACAAATCCAAGCTACACGCCACCATCGGTTAACGGAACTTACTATTGCATCGTATCCATTGCTCCGGCTTCTACCGGATGTCAGGTTACCTCGGCAACGGCAAGCATCAATATTGTTCCCGGGCCGGTTGTCACCAGTCCTCAAAGTGCGAGCTATTGCTTTGGGACAGCTTCAGCCAACCCACTAACTGTTTCTGCAAGCGGTGGTCTAGGTTCAAGTTATGAATACCAATGGTTTAGCAATACAACGAATTCCAACTCAGGAGGCACGCCCATTTCCGCAGCGAACGGAGGCACCAACTCAAGTTTCACCCCGCCCATAGGTACGGTTGGAACCATTTACTACTATTGTCAAGTCAATATGGCGGGAGCGAGTACTTCGGATTGCTCCGCAGTATCAGCAGTTGCGATGATAGAAGTGCTGCCCACACCAACAATCAATCCCATTTCGAACCTCACCATATGCGGCGGACAGACCAGCTCGAGCATCAATTTTAACGGAACTGCAACCGGCTACAATTGGACCAACAACAATACAAACACAGGAATCGCAAATCAAGCGAACAACGTTACTGCTTTCGCGCCTTTTACAGCAAGCAACCCCGGTTTGACTGCAATCAATTCTCAAATCACGGTTACACCTGAGGTGTCCTCTAATGGAACAACCTGTGTTGGCAGTTCAACGTCATTTCAGGTAGTGGTTCAACCCACGCCAACCGTAAATCCGGTAAGTAATCAGGTCATTTGTGTGGGTGAAAACACCTCGGCGGTCAATTTCACCGGCAATCTACCTTCGACAACCTACAACTGGGTAAACTCCAATACCTCATTGGGCTTGAATGCAGCTACAGGCACGAATCAAGTACCTTCATTCACAGGAGTAAATGCAGGAAACAATTCAGCTAGTACTGTAATCACGGTCACGCCTAACACAGCCTTTTGTTCGGGAACACCAATCGACTTTAGCGTCACGGTCAATCCGCTGCCGCTGATTACAAACACGCAATTAACCCAGACCATCTGTCCGGGAGCCTCTAGTGCGGTAAACTGGACCTCTAATCTTGCTTCGTCACTAGCGATTAACTACACGTGGCAAGTGGTTACCGCAGGGAGTAACTTGGGCGGTTACTTGCAAAACGGAACGGGAAATTTACCCGCAATGGTGTTCACCAATAGCGGAAATTCTTCTCAGTCAGTGCTTTATGAAGTAACACCAAGTTTTGGAAACTGTGTGGGCTCACCTGTGCAATACACGATAGTGGTCAATCCGGGTCCGACGATGAATCCCATTAGCCCACAGGAAATCTGCAGCGGATCAAGTTTTACGACAACACAATTCAGTTCTTCAGTTCAAGGCATCAATTACACCTGGCAATTGACCTCGACAAATATTCCAACAAGCGTTACGGGGTATCCAGGTCCAAGCGGAACAGGAAATATCACAGGAGCTCCTATCATGAACAGTGGGACGCAAGCATTCACTTTGACTTATGCCGTCACACCAAACATTCAAGGCCTATGCTCAGGTTCTCAACAAGTTTTCAATTTGACCATTTTGCCTGTACCTGAAATCAACTTTGATTTGGCAAACCAGACCATTTGTTCAGGGGGTACAGGCACGCCAATCAACCTGAGCTCGCCTACACCGAATTTGAATTTCACTTGGTCGGTAAATGCACCCTTATCTATCAGCGGTGCAAATCCAAGTACCGGTGCTTCGGGTCAAGTTCCTCAGTTCACTTTGACCAATTTAAGCAACAACCCACAAATCGTTGAGATTGTCGCCTCTGCCTCAACGCAGGGCACCGCCTGTCCGGGTATGAACAGCACCGCAACTATCACTGTTTTGCCGGTCCCTGTGGTGAATCCTGTATCAAATGTTGCCGTTTGTGCCGGCGCGGGCAGCTCGAACATTCAATTTTCCGGAACTGCCACCGCTTACAATTGGAGCAATGATAATACAAGTACAGGAATTGCAGCATCTGCAAACAACGTCCAACAATTCAGCGCATTCAATGCGATTAACACAACTTCAGCTGTACTGAGTTCTATGATTTCGGTTTCCCCAATCTATGCCATGAATGGAATTTCATGTCCGGGAAATAGCGTTGAATTTTTGGTTCATGTAAATCCTGCGGTTCAAATGAATGCTGTTTCCCCGGTGGAAATTTGCCATGGAACCAATGTTGCATCAACCGTGTTCAGCACTTCCAATACTCTAGGAACAACGACCTACACTTGGATCAATAGCAACACACAGATCGGATTGGGGGCAAGCGGAAATGGCAACTTACCTGCTTTCAGTGCTCAAAACACCGGCAATTTGCCAATTACAGCCACAATAACGGTTACACCAACGCTCAATCTGAATGGAATCTCTTGCGTAGGAAGCACTCAAACTTTCACAATCACTGTGAATCCAACTCCGAGCATAACCACAGCACCTATGCAGCAAACCTTATGTCCGGGTGTAACCACACAAGTAGATTGGAGCAGTAACCTTGGCGGCGGTTTGCTTGCCAATTATACATGGAATTTACTCAATACCGGACCTAACATTTCGGGGGCGCTCCCAGGTGGCAACGGCTCTCTTCCTTCTATGACTTTAGGCAACAACGGCAATGCGACACAGCAGGTGGTGTATACCGTAACCCCCAGTTATTTGGGCTGTAATGGCTCACCTGTAAATTACACGATACACGTGAATCCGGGTCCCAACATGAGTCCTGTCGCTACGCAAGAGATTTGCAGTGGAACAAGCTTTAGCACAACCCAATTCAACTCCACAATACAAGGAATCAGTTACAGCTGGCAGTTGACCAATACCAACCTGCCCAGCACGTTAATTGGTTATCCACAACCCAATGGTAACGGCAATATTTCGGGAACAACCATAGTCAATACATCCCCATCAGCTATAACCTTAAACTATCAAGTCACGCCATCGGCCAACGGTTGTAGCGGCATTCCGCAGCAGTTTTTGCTGACCATTCAACCGGAGTTGCAAGTATTTTTCAGTCTTCCCAGCCAAACCATTTGTGACGGCTCGGTTTCGGAAATTGTGAATCTCACATCTAATGCTGCCAATGCTGTCATCAACTGGTCGGTTGGAACAATTCCTGCCGGAGTCACAGGTTTTAATGTTCTCTCAGGAACAACCAGCATTCCTGCTTATAATTTGAATAACTCAACAAATATTGGCTTGGAGACACAATTCACCGTGCAGGCCGTGAATTCCATAAACAATGCTTTATGTCCCGGAAATGTATACAACTACAGCATTACAGTAATCCCCGGTCCGACTATAGACGGCGTGTCAAACCAATTGGTGTGCAACGGAGCAGGCACAGCGCCCATCACTTTCAACGGTACGGGTACTTCATATTTATGGACGAACAATTTGCCCAACATCGGCACGGCTGCCAGTGGCGTAAATACTATTCCTTCTTTCACCGCCATCAATACCCAAGCAACAACTTTGGTAGCGACGATTACGGCAACACCAACTTTCGTGCTCAACGGTGTCAATTGCGTAGGTGCACCAACAAGTTTTAACATTACGGTAAATCCTTCAGGGCAAATCAACCCATTACAAAATATCACAGTTTGTAATCAGGAAACTGTGGCAAGCGTGCCTTTCACTTCGACGAATTTTGGCGGAACAAACAGTTATTCCTGGACGAACTCCAACACCACGACAGGTTTGATTGCAGGTGGCGTCACTGTGTTTACGCCATCATTCACCGGTCTGAACAGCGGCACCACGGCAAACACGTCCATGGTAACGATTACACCAACCTTCACCAATTTAGGATTGAGTTGTCCCGGTCCATCAACCTCGTTCAACATTACGGTCAATCCAACTCCGGCAATCTTCTCGACAAGCGATACCATTATTTGCAACAACACCTCACTCTTTTTGGCTCCGGCCACCAATGTGCCCAGTATTTTTGCATGGCAAGGGACAGCAAACCCGCAAGTGCAGGGCGTAACCACCAATGTGCAAAATGGTCCTGGAATTCTGGACAGCCTCACCAACACGAGCAACACACCTCAGGTCGTGAGCTACACCATTACACCCATCTCCAATCCACAAGGCTGTTATGGCACCCCATCCACCATACTGGTCACGGTGCAACCTGAAATCACCATTGCTTCACAAACCAGTTTTGAAGTATGCAGCGGGACCTTGTTTAATGCCGTTTTGACCTCCAACATTCCGGCAACGTTCAGCTGGTTCGCCACCGCTAATCCAAACGTTTCAGGCGCATCTACGGCAGGTAATACCGGCAACATCATCAATGATGTTTTGGTCAATTCTTCCTCAACCCCTCAGCAGGTGGTTTATTCTGTCATACCCACTTCGGTCGTAGGCAATTGCAGCGGTTCGGCGCTTGTCATCAATGTGTTGGTTTATCCGGAATTGGTAATCACAAGTCCAAATACGCACACGATTTGTTCTCAGGGACAATTAAACGTTTTGCTCACCGCCAATACACCGGGCACATTTTCGTGGTTTGCCGTGCCGAACGGCAACGTTAACGGGGAAACGACTGCTATTCAGAACACAAACGCAATCGTTGATCAGTTGACCAACGTGTCAGGTACTGTGCAGCAAGTACAATACAACGTTGTCTTAACTGCCAACAATCAAGGCTGTACGAGCGACAATTATCCAATCACGGTAAATATTATCCCAATACCAAGCATCGGTTCTTTAACGCAAACTGTCGCCTGCCCGAACCAAAACCTTCAGGCTACCACACCAAACGGCGTTTACACTGCGTTCAACTGGTCAAACAGCAATCCCGCGAATGGCTTGCCTGCTTCGGGAACCAATGCAACTCAAATTCCGGCATTTACAGCACAAAACACGAACAATTTTCCTTTAACGAGCCAACTGCAACTTACTCCGATCTTCACCTTGAATGGACTTACATGTACGGGCGCTCCGACCAATGGACAAATCGTTGTCAATCCAAACGGGCAAGTCAATCCGCTCAACAATCTGGAGGTATGCTCCGGTCAAACAGTTTCCAGTGTGGCTTTCTCAACACAAAATGTATTGGGAAATACTACTTACACCTGGACCAACAACAACTTGAATACCGGACTTCAATTGACCTCCGGTTCCGGGAGCGTTCCTTCATTTACTGCAACCAATTCTACCAATCAAACGATTACCTCCACGATTTCCGTGATTGCCAATTTTACAAACGCAGGTGTGAGCTGTCCTTCTCAACCTCAAACCTACAACATTACGGTTAATCCCATTGCTCAAGTAAATCCGATTCAAAATTACAGCCATTGCTCCGGAACGGCAATTTCACCGGCTGCTTTCACCGGCTTGAATGCGACCGGTTTTTCCTGGACCAACTCAACACCAGCCATAGGATTAGGGGCAAGTGGCAGCGGAAACATCCCGACCTTTACGGCAAGCAACAACACCAACAATGAACTGATTGCAACAATCAACGTTACCGGTATTTACAACTCCTCTACATTGGCATGCCCTGGAGCGTCCCAAAATTTCACAATAACAGTTGCTCCGGTTGTGGCCGTGAATCCGATTCCAAATCAAACCGTTTGTCATGGTGAAAATACCCAAGTGGTGAATTTTACAAGCAACGTGAACAACGCTACATTCTCTTGGACGAATAGCAATCCTGCAGCGGGCCTTGCACCTTTGAATGGACAAAACACGCTGCCTTCTTTTTCAGGTCTAAACAACTCCAACAACCAGATTTCGACACAAATCAGTGTCACAGGATCAATCAATTCATGCCCTGGTAGTACTCAGAACTTCCAAATATTTGTAAACCCGCTTCCCCAAATAACTAACGCGCCAAACAATCAGACGGTCTGCACGGGGCAACAATCTCAAGTGGCGAATTGGCAGCACAATGTATTAACGGGTGGCGTTGCCTCTTATACTTGGAATTTACAAAATAACAATCCCAACATCTCAGGCGCACTGCAGAATGGTGTTGGAAGTTTACCTACAATGACCTTGATCAATTCAGCAAACACCGTTCAAAGCATCAGTTACGAAGTTACAGCAACTGTTGCAGGCTGCACCGGTCCTGTTTTCATCTACACGATTCTGGTCAATCCAACGCCACAGATGAACGCACCTTTGGCACAAAGTATTTGTTCAGGAGCGTTTTTCAATGGCTCAGTGTTCTCATCGTCCATGCCGGGCATCAATTATGAATGGAGCCTAAGTGGCGCAGCGACTATTCCGACATCAGTGAGTGGCTATCCTGCTCCTTCCGGAATTGGCGCCATACCCGGGGCCTTTATCTCGAACACAGGCACAGATGGTTACACCTTGAATTACGCGGTAACACCCATGCTCGGCTCGTGTGCGGGAAGTTCACAGATTTTGCAGGTTACTATTGTACCCAACCCTACCATTGTTTTCAACCTGCCTAATCAGGAAATCTGTTCTAATGCCAATACCAACACAGTGCTCATCGGTTCGCCAACAAACGGCGCCGTTATTACCTGGCAAACTACGGCTCCACCCACTGGTTTGACCGGGCTAAATACACTTTCAGGAACTTCGTTTATTCCTCAATACAATTTGAGCAATGCATTGATTCAGCCACAAACACTAAACTTTACGGTGACTGCGGTCGTTCAACCCCTAGGTTGTAGCAGTCAGTCCAACTACAGTATTTTGGTACTGCCAATTCCCTCGACCACTGCGCCAAACGATGTCATTTGCTCGCAAGAAACCGCGAGCATCCAGCTGAGTTCCAATCAAAATGTAAACTTTGTATGGAGCGGCATTCCAAATCCTGCTATCGGTGGAGCCTCTGTGAACAACCAAACAACGAGCACAGTCAATGATCAATTGTTTAACTTGACCGGTTTTGCGCAAACCCAGCAATACACTGCTCAGTCGTTCCTGATACCTCAAGGATGTCCGGGGGGTATTGCAACATTCTCAGTGGTGGTTCAACCCTTGCCACAAGTGGCATTTGATCACAGCAACCCTTGTGTATCCGACACCATTTACTTCAACAATTTGTCGGATCAAAACAACCTCTACACCTGGAGTTTTGGTGATGGTACCACCTCCTTCCAATTTTCACCTTGGCATTATTACAGCCAAAACGGACAATACACAGTAACGCTACAAACCACAGATGGTTTTACGGGCTGTACGGCACAGACCTCGCAAACCTTTCACGTGCCTGCCAAACCGTATTTCACGGTTGACACCACCCAACATTGCGCTTATGGTCAATTTACTTTCACAAATCAAACTCCGGGTGTGTTCTCTAACGTGTATTGGGAATTCGGCGACGGGCAATTCTCCTTCGACCCGCTCATAACCAACCATGTTTATACCCAATCCGGTTGTTACGACATTACCCTAAATCTCACTGCTGAAAGTGGTTGTCAAATGTCTCTAACGCTCGAAAATATGGTGTGCATATTGCCCAATCCCGTGGCCAATTTTGTAGTTACCGAAAGTGCCCAACCCTATAACAACAATCTTTTCACCTTTGAAAATCTCAGTCTGAACGCCCTGACTTACTTGTGGACCTTCGGCGATGGAACCCAATCCTTCTCCATTCATCCATCGCATTCTTACAACGCTCCCGCAGGAATTTACCCAATCATGTTGGTCGCGATGAATGAATTTGGTTGTGCAGATACCACTTACTCTTCGATACAACTGCTCGAAGACCTGTTGATTTACGTTCCGAACACCTTTACGCCGAACAACGACGGAACAAATGACATCTTTTTGCCTATTCTATCCGAAGGGGTTGATATTTACACCTACCGTCTGTTGATTTTCAACCGCTGGGGAGAAGTACTTTTCGAATCCTTGAATAAAGAGGTTGGCTGGGACGGAACCTATGGCGGTAACGTTTGTCAGGATGGCGTTTATGTCTGGAAAATCACATTCAACTCCATCAATGATGAGGAGGAATATGAATTTATTGGGCACGTCAACTTACTGCGCTAAAAGCAACTCTTTCAATTTGCGCATGCCGATTGCGGCATCCTCGCGAATGTGAACATAGCGTTGTCCTACAGGGATGTCATTGGGATCGATAGCATAACACGAACAATTCCTTGGGACATCATGAATCAACCCTGCCGCAGGATAAACATTGAGCGAAGTACCAATGACCACAAAAATATCAGCTCTATAGACCATCTCTAGGGCCATTTCCAGCATAGGAACTGACTCGCCAAACCATACGACATGCGGACGCAACTGATAGCCGTCAGGACACAATTCACCCAAGGACAAATCATTACCAATAATATCGTAGTAAGCCTCTTCCTTTTTGGGTCCTGAACTTTTGGATTTGGTGATCTCGCCATGTAAATGAAGCACGTTTGAAGATCCCGCGCGCTCATGGAGATTGTCAATATTCTGCGTGATAATTTGAACGTCAAAATATTGCTCCAATTCAGCTAAAATTTGATGCGCCTCGTTGGGTTTTGCCTCATTATTCACTTTGCGACGCATATTATAAAACTCCAAAACCAAACCTGGGTTTTCCCGCCATGCATTCGGTGTGGCCACCTCCTCAATTTTATAGTTTTCCCACAATCCACCTGAATCCCGAAAAGTTCCAAGACCACTTTCAGCGCTTATGCCCGCGCCGGAGAGCACTACCAGCTTTTTCATATTTTTGGTTTTGTAATTTCCGGCAAAATTAGGTCAAAAAAAAGGCCGCCATTGCTGACAGCCTTTCTTGTGGTGAACAATAACGAAATCATTATTCATTGATCATCTTCGTGGTTTCACCATTGCTGAAAACCAAAATGACCATGCCTTTTGTGTGAATATCTACTTTCTGACCGATTGTGTTTACTACGTACAACAAATGCTTGTCCACAGCATCAACCACCACAGAAACAACTTTGGATATTGAGTATTGTCCGTCGAAGTCGGTTTGCTTCAAGCGGTAATAGGATAAACCTGCGTATGGTCTTTTGTCCACTGAGGAATAATCCAGGCGATGAATGCTGTTTCCTGCACCATCAACGCGCACTACTTCCTCCCAACTTAAACCATCTTTTGAACGCTCAACGGTGAAATAGTCGTTGTTCAATTCAGAAGCTGTGGACCAATTCAAATGAACCTCAGATCCCGCAGCGGACGCGTTGAATGCAATCAGTTCAATCGGCAGCACGTTTCCGTCATTCGGACCTACCGTAATCCAAGAAAATCCTGTAACACCTTGAAGGAGAACATTATTTGATGCCGTAGTAGTGTAACCCAAATTTTCCCAAGACATACCTGTGTTCTGTGAGCGATAGAGCGACAAATTGTTGGTTTGAGAAACGTTCTGCGCGTCAAAATTAAAGAATTGAACATTTACATCAACATTCAAATTACCGTTGTAGTCGATACCATTGTATTGAGGGATTACTTCATAAATTCTGGCGATACTCGTTTCCTCCAAAACGCCCACACCTGTTACACCATTGGTACCGGCCTCGTAGTGCTTTCGTCGAATCACTGTGTTCCCCATAGCATTTCCATTGGTCGTAAAAGTGATTCCCAAATTACCCGGCTGCGTTGTGACGTTACTACCAATTGTAGCAGTTCGTTGCACATAAGCAGATGGACAAAAACAATACACATTGCTCGACTCGTTTTCGTTCACGATATTTCCTGTAGTCATGAGGTCAATGTAGTTTCCGTTCAACTTGATATTTCTTGCAGTCATGGTCAAATCGTTAGACACCTTAATTGGACTGTTCAAAATAACCTCTCCACCGGTTTTGTTTACTGTCATGTTGTAGAAGGTATTGGAAGTGCCAACCATCTGAATAGACTGATTGGTGGCACCGTTGAACGTAACTAAGTTCGTTCCGGGCGTGAAAGTGCCATTGTTGATAAAGTCGCCATCCACACGAAGCGTTCCTCCCGTCATGGTTAAGCTGGCGTTGTTTTCGATGATCAATCTTTTCGCGTTTCTAGTTCCTGCTTGTATCGTTGGCATGCGCGCAACACACGTTTGCGGGAATGCTGGAATAATTACATTTTGAGTAAGCTCGGGAATTGCTGCAGCTTGCGTCATTACGCCATTGTTGAAAATCAACCAATTTGAAGTATTATTCCAGTTGTTGCTCACACGACCTGTCCAAACCATGTCTGTGTTCACCAAAGACTGCGAAACCGAGGGTGCATTAACCGTTACGCTGTAAGTTGCACTTGAGGAACCTGCGTTGTTTGGATTCGCGATTTCCACCATTCTCACCCAATAGGTAGTGTTTGAATTCGGTGACACACTGATAGACGCCGTGTTAGCACCGTTGATGATGTTCGTCCCCACCGTTCCTGTACCCCATTGGTAAGTCATCCCATAAGGCAGAAAACCATTCGTTTGCGTCAATGTGATTGTTTGACCAGAGCAGATGTTATTAGCATCGCCAGTCAAACTTAAGGATACATTGGCAGCTTGAAGCACACCACAACTTGTGCATTGTTGTGTAGGCGTGGCTTGACCGAAAGAACCTGAACCTGTCGCATTCTGGTTGTAACAAACCATCAAAGCCGGTGTTGGAGAAGTATTGGATAAAGTGTAGCTGTTCCCAATAGACACGCAAGAGTTCGTCAATCCGACAATACCGTTGTTATTGCTGGTTTGGTCGATAACATTGGTGGCAATCATCACCGAATTCGTTCCCATACAAACCGCATTCGGATTCGGGTTGTTCACATTAAGATTTATGGTATGAACAACAACCACATTGGCGTTAATCAACTGAGCATTGTTGTTGATTAACAATTGGTAAGGCGATGACACATTGATTATTCCTGTGCTCTGGTTGTAAATACGTGAATCAGCTCCTTGCAGGGTAATGTTGTTATTGAAATTAATGGTCCCGTAATTGAAAATTTCAGATGCCCCGGTCAAGGTTACGGCATTCTGAACATTCACTGTTGCGCCTTGCAATATGACCAAACGACCACCGGCCATGTCCAAATTGTTCAGCGTAAGCACTCCGCTACAAACAGTCAATCGACCGCCATTGTTGATTTTGAGGGATCCCGTAACTGTACGATTGATTGTGGACCAAAAATTTTCGCCATTGCCAATATTGTGTCCGGCAACAGCGACCTGGCCTTGACCACCGGAGCATTGACCGGTATTGTTTGGCATAGTACAAGTTTGGGCAGAAATGGTGTGAGTTACCATTGAAGAAAAGATAACACCAAAAAAGAAATGCACAAACGAACGCAAATTAAAACGCAAAGAAGTTTTCATAAAACACAAGTTAGTTAATAAATACACAACCTGTGAATGGTTAAGAAATGAACTCCGCGTATCGTCTGTAGAGAAAAGTTTCCTAACCATTCAACGGCGCTGCAAAAGTACGTGGAGTGTATCACTTGAAAACGGTATTTTCAGGTCGTTCAGAACAAAAAAAGCTACGTTCGTAACATTAGTGTTCAAATTACATGAACTAAATCATAAAAATGTCACATCATTCCAATCTACATAGCCACTGATAAGCATGCTAAAGAATGGCAAAATAAGTTAGGAGCGATATGGGAATTTCGACCCCATTTAAGAGAAAACCGACTACTTTTGCAAAAATTTTCTCTATGTCAGATTTGCGTCCTGCAGTATTGCTTCTTGAGGATGGCACTGTATTCAACGGACTTGCCTGCGGAAAAATAGGCACTGCAACCGGTGAAATTGCCTTTAATACAGGAATGACAGGCTATCAAGAGGTTTTTACAGACCCCTCTTACTACGGTCAAATTCTCATCATGAACACCGCTCACATAGGCAACTACGGGGCTCATCCGGGTGAAATCGAATCCGATAAGGTGATGATTTCAGGTTTGGTAACCAAGAAATTTTCGAATGGTTTTTCCAGACCTTCGGCATCAGAATCTTTGCAGAATTTTCTCGAGACCAATCAAACCGTAGGTATTTCAGACATTGACACCCGCGCTTTGGTACGACACATCAGAAATGCAGGTGCGATGAATGCCATCATTTCTTCTGAAAATTTGGATTTAGACGCTCTAAAAAAGGAATTGTCCAGGGTGCCATCAATGGCGGGATTGGAGCTCTCTTCCAAGGTGGCTTCGAAATCAATTGAAGACCACGGCAATCCTGAAGCACCTTTCAAAGTAGCGCTCATCGATTTTGGCGTAAAACGAAATATCATTCGCTGTCTGTTGGAGCGTGATTGCTTTGTGCGCGTATTTCCAATGGATGTTGATGTAGACACCATCCAAAGCATGTATCCGAATGGGATTATGCTGTCTAATGGTCCGGGAGACCCTGCAGCCATGGCGCCTCAAATTGATTTGGTGAAACAACTCGTTGAATTGAACATTCCCATTTTTGGGATATGTCTGGGCCATCAAATTTTCGCCCTGAGTCAAGGGTTGCAAACTGAAAAAATGCACCATGGACACCGCGGGCTCAATCATCCTATAAAAAATTTACTGACGGGAAAATGTGAAGTAACTTCGCAAAACCACGGCTTCGTAGTGAGTCACGAAAGCTTGAAAAACAACGAGCATATTGAACTTACACACATTCACCTCAACGACAACTCCATAGCGGGGATTCAATTGAAAAATAAACCTGTTTTCACCGTGCAATATCACCCTGAGGCTTCGGCAGGGCCTCACGATTCCCGCTATTTGTTTGATCAGTTTGTAAACAACATGCAACAAGCGAGAGGCTAAACCGAAATAATTAAAACGAGAAATATGACACAAATTGCAAAAGTTATTGGACGTCAAATTCTGGACTCACGCGGGAATCCGACGGTTGAGGTAGAAGTTTTCTGTACCAATGGAGCCTTTGGTAGAGCGGCTGTTCCTTCGGGTGCATCTACCGGTGTTCACGAAGCGGTAGAATTGCGCGATGCCGACCCAAAGCGCTATTTGGGAAAAGGCGTGCTCAACGCGGTTAATTTTGTGAATACTGCCATCAACGATGCCTTGAACGGCATGAGCATTTTTGATCAAAAAGCCATCGACCTTACCTTGATTGCGCTCGATGGTTCAAACAACAAATCAGTAATTGGTGCCAATGCCATTCTAGGTGCATCTTTGGCGTGTGCGCATGCCGGTGCTCATGCTACAGGTTTGCCGCTTTATCGCTATGTAGGTGGTGTTAATGCCAACACGATGCCCGTACCCATGATGAACATCTTAAATGGTGGTTCCCACGCAGACAACCTCATCGATATTCAGGAATTCATGGTGATGCCTTTTGGTGCCGAAACCTTTGCCGAAGGTTTGAGAATGGGCACCGAAGTATTCCATCATTTGAAAAAAGTGTTGAAAGACATGGGTATGAGTACCAATGTAGGCGATGAAGGCGGTTTTGCTCCCAATTTGAAATCGAACCAAGAAGGTATTGAAGTGGTATTAAAGGCCATTGAATCAGCCGGATACACACCTGGAAAAGACATGTTTATCGCTTTGGATGCTGCTGCTTCGGAGTTTTACAACGCTGAAACAGGGGAATATATCTTCCATTCCACCGGTGAGAAACGCAGATCTTCTGAAATGGTTGATTTCTGGAAAGAATGGGTGGCCAAGTATCCGATCGTTTCGATTGAAGATGGTTTGTCAGAAGACGATTGGAACGGCTGGGCTTTGATGACTGAGGCCTTGGACGACCAAGTACAAATTGTCGGCGATGACTTGTTTGTAACAAACACCGACCGCTTGGCTCAAGGAATCAACAACGGCATTGCCAACTCAATTTTGGTGAAAGTGAACCAAATTGGCTCTTTGACAGAAACCATCGACGCTGTGCAATTGGCCATGACAAACAGCTACACCGCAGTGATGAGTCACCGAAGCGGCGAAACAGAGGATGTGACCATCGCAGATTTGGCTGTTGCTTTGAACACCAGGCAAATCAAAACAGGTTCAGCCTCTCGCAGCGACCGGGTTGCAAAATACAACCAACTGTTGCGCATCGAGGAAGAATTGGGCAGCATGGCCTACTATCCCGGAATGAACTTCAGGTATTTGGATAGATTCTAAAATACAATACTTCGACATACAAGCCGCGTTGACTTCAGCGCGGCTTTCTTATGATTAAGAATTTGCTACATTCTTCCCGCGCAACACCAACAAAGCGAGCTGACCGAAAAGCACACAAGCCAACAACAAATGCAAGGTTTGAACAACCGCAGGCATATTCAAATGATTTAGAAATACCCCGGAAAATAATTCGAACGTCAGAATGCCATAAGCCCAATGGAACACGCGAAGTGAATCGTTTTTATAATTCTTGAACATCATCCACGACATCACCAACAAGACAATCCAGGAGAAACTTCTGTGAATGATGAACCCTACGCTCAGCACTTCACTCCACATTTCACGCGCAACACCGGATTTTCTCAACAAATCAATCTCTTCTCGAACCTGAGTACCCAGAAACATCTGAAAAAAGGTGATTGCGAAAATGCCAAGTATCACCCAATAATAGGATTTGGATATGTTTATGCTTTTCTGCTGACTCGGCGCGATGAGTCGCAGCACATACAGTTGTAGAAAGACGATGAGCAAGGCCAGCAGCAGGTGAATGGTGATGGTCCAAGGCAATAGATTCGTAGCCACTACTATCGAACCAAACCATGCCTGAAAGACCAAAACAATTAAATTAAACCCCGTTACCAGCACCAGTTTTCGAGTACGGTAGCGCACTAAAACGATAAGAAAGGTCAGTAAAATTAAATTTCCTGCAATGAAACCCAGCAAGCGATTCACATATTCAGTCCAAGTTTTTCGCGCATTGAACGTTTCCTCCATCATTATTTGCTCCATGTTAGCATCCATCTTATCCGCCTCTCCGGCTAAACCAACACCGCGCAACATTTTCTGGAAACGCTGAACTTTTTTGTAGCGCTTTTCCGCGTAGATGTCCTTATAATCTGTTGGAAGAGCACTCGCCTCAGTAGGTGGCACCCATTGACCAAAACACTTTGGCCAGTCAGGACAGCCCATGCCGCTGCCCGTAATACGCACAAAACTACCGGCTATAATCACCAAATAAATGGAAATTAAAGTAACCCAACTCAATCGTACGAAAAAACGAGAAGCCTGTATCATTGCGGATTTTTTTTGCAAAAGTAACAGCCTAGCCCACTTGATGTTCGAAGAATTGCCTAAAGACGACATATTCAGGAAAAGGAAATTGCCGACTTACTTAAAAAGTAAACGACATTGCTTTAATTCGAAATGACTCAAAAAATCGAATCAAAATTTGATACAGCGAAGAGATAATCCGTATCCCCTGTAATTCGAGAATAATATGGCTGAGGGACCGGTGAAAACCAAATATCTAGCGTTTGTACCAGAAATTGTACTTGACCAATACACACCGTAAAGTCCAACTTCCTCAGTGTTAAAATATCTGGAACCGGCTAGAGGCAACTTCACTGGTGAGTTGAAAGCTGTAACACCATTATTTTCGCTGTTATTAGGCAGCTGTGACCAACTTGCACGTTCTTCGTTAAGCTCTATTTCTGTGGGAACGCGATATCCTTTCGGACAAGGATTATTAACTCCGTATGGTCCATTCCACAACAAATTGTTTTGAGGCGATCTCCAGTCATAAGGACTCGTATTGGTAATAATGAAATCT
>JBBIIM010000003.1:25383-36857 GCA_037446475.1 Crocinitomicaceae bacterium
GGATGGGGTATCTGTATTCACAGTGGCATTCATCGCTGTGACTCCAGAAGTAACGACACCGTCTCCACTATACCTGTGTAAACACTGGTGACCATCTGATCCGCGACCCCATTGAAATAAGTGACCATAAGCTTCTACATCGGTTGGGCTCAACGCAGCACGATTGGCCCCTAAATTTCGATCCATCCATGTTTTTCCAGTGAAGGCGTTGGTAACATCTTTGACCACCGTCATATTTGATGGATTGCAAACATTTGCTACATAGGTCACTCCTGTACAACCATTCCACCAACCTATACCGTCGAACCATTCCAAACAATTGCTCGTCGTGTTGAAGATTGTCAAACCAGTGGCGGGAGAGACAATTGCATTTCTTTGGGTTGTTGTCAGCCTGGGTGGAAGGAATCCCTTGTCCGTAAAATTAACATCTAGGCCAGCAGATGGATCAGCATTTTCTCCTGATTCACTTATGCTTATTCCTTGAGCCAAAGTTGTAGCAGACAGGACTACCACAAGAGATAAGCAGATAAATTTTACACTCATTTCACTTAATTTAATACACAAATAAACTTTTATAACAAAATCTGTGCAAGCAAAGGTAAGTGTAATATTTCGAACAAGCGCAATATTAAGGCGCAGAATATTTAGAAATCAACACGTTAGCATTCAAAAAGCGAAAGGAAATCCCTACAACTCCCCGGCGCCTGCAATTAGCTCGGCCACATCGAGGACTTGAATTTCATGTTCTTTGTTGAAATTCTTCACGCCATCGGTCATCATGGTATTGCAGAAAGGGCATCCTGTGGCGATAATGTTCGGCTTCACCTCGAGCGCATCTTCTGTGCGTTCGATGTTGACCTCCTTGTTCCCTTTTTCAGCTTCCTTAAACATTTGTGCACCTCCCGCACCGCAACACAAACCTTTCGTTTTACAACGCTTCATTTCAACCAGTTCCGCATCGAGCTTTTCGATGAGTTCACGGGGCGCGTCGTACACATCATTGGCTCTTCCCAAATAACAAGGGTCGTGAAAAGTGATTTTCTTACCTTTAAAAATGCCTCCATCTTTCAGAGCCAATTTACCTTCGTTGATCAAGCCTTGAATCAACTGGGTATGATGAATGACTTCATAGTTTCCGCCCAATTCAGGATATTCATTTTTCAAAGTATTGAAACAATGCGGGCAAGCCGTCACGATTTTCTTCACTTCATAAGCATTCAATACCTCAATGTTCATGAAGGCTTGCATTTGGAAAGTGAACTCGTTGCCGGCGCGTTTTGCTGGGTCTCCGGTACAGTTTTCTTCTGTGCCGAGTACAGCAAATTTCACATTACAGGCGTTCAAAATTTTCACCACCGCCTTCGTGATTTTCTTGGCGCGGTCGTCGAAACTGCCTGCGCAGCCTACCCAAAACAAAATCTCTGGACTTTCTCCTGCGGCCATCATTTCGGCCATGGTTGGTACGTGTAATGCGTTGCTCATGATTGTCTCTTATTATGCTTCATCCTTCCACTTCAAACGGTCTTGCTGACTGAACTGCCAGGGCGCTCCGTTGTTTTCAATATTGGTCAACATACCGGTCAATTCGGTCGGCATTTTTGATTCTTCCATTACGCTGTAGCGACGCAACTCCATAATGATGTTCAATGGGTCAATATTCACCGGACATTCCTGAACACAAGCATTGCAGGTGTTACAAGCCCAGATTTCCTCATCCGTAATATAATCGCCCAAAAGTGCTTTACCGTCATCGTAGCCTGCACCATGTTTTTTGATGTTGTTGCCCACTTCCTCCAAACGATCACGCGTGTCCATCATGATTTTTCGCGGAGACAACAATTTTCCGGTTTGATTGGCCGGACAGGCAGCCGTGCATCGACCACATTCCGTGCAGGAATAGGCGTCCAGCAAATTTTTCCAAGTCAAATCTTGCACATCACGTGCCCCGAAGCGCTGAGGTGTCGCGTTGGGATTAGCCGGTGCAGCATAGGGATCTGCGTTTGGATCGAGCATAAGCTTAACCTCATTCGTCACCGCTTCCATATTCGTAAAACGTCCTTTTTTCTCCAGATTGGAATAATACACGTTCGGGAAAGCCAACACCACGTGGAAATGTTTGGAGTATGGAAGATAATTCAAGAATAGAAAAACCATAAGAATATGCCCCCACCAACCGATGCGCTCAACCACGTGTAGAGCACCTTCATCCAAACCGCCGAAAAGAATAGGTCCAAGATGCTGACTGATGGTAAAACCAAAACTTCCAGCCTGCCCGTCAACACCATTGGCATGCGTAGCACCAAGGTTGTACAGTACCTCATCGGCACCATTCATCATCATGATAAACGCAATCAACACGATTTCAAAAATAAGAATGAGATTGGCGTCCAATTTCGGCCAGCCGTTCAATTCACTTTTCACCAAGCGCGGAACTTTGAGCATGTTGCGTCGGGCCAAAAATGCCAACGTCGCAAAAAACGCCAACACAGAAAGTATCTCGATCAACGAAATCATGAAGGTGTAGAATCCTCCCAAGGCCGGCATAAAGATGCGGTGATTGCCGGTGAGACCGTCCACGAAAATTTCAATCAACTCGATTTGGGTGATCACAAATGCCGCATAGATCGCCAAATGCAACAAAGCGGGAATCGGATTTTGAAACATTTTTTTTTGACCGAAGGCCACCAAGAGCATGGTTTTCAAGCGCTCACCTAGGTTGTCGCTGCGATTGATGTCGCGCCCCAAGAGAATATTCTTTCTGATTTGCAGGATGCGCGTAGTAAACAGTCCGAAACCTACTGCCAGCAGAAGTCCGAATACGACCATCTGAATCCATTCCATTGTACTAGTTTTTAAGTAGTTGTTTTAGCTTCCTCTCCTCCTCCGGTGTGAGTTTAACCGTTTTCTCCTTGCGCCCAAACACCGAGAAATGAATGTATCGGTGTGGGTTAGTCTCCAAATCGGTAACAAGACTTTGGAGTGTTTTGTTTGTTTGAATCAATTCATTGTGCAAAGCATCATCGTGGAGTAACTTGCCCAAGGTACCGTTGCCTTCTGCAGCATTGGCTAGCGCCGAGTTTATTTTGTCTAAAGTAGCTGTGGCTTTAACTACCGTGGCTTTGAAATCAGCAGAAACCAGAGAGTCCGAAATGGCTGCAGTGTTGCCAATGATTCTAGTAATTTGTTCATTGGATTTTTTCAGGTTCAAGGTAATATCATCGACGTTGTTCAGAATCTGGGACAATCTAACGCGTTCAGAATAAACCAATTCATCCAGATTCTTAGCCAAATTTCCAAAACGGGAAATAGCCACGCGCACTTCAATCAAACTTTGATCCAGCGACTGGGCAGCCGTTGTATCCCAAAACGAGTTCAAGGAAACTACCATGTGTTCTATGGAGCCCATTAAGCGTTCCAATTTTTCTTTAACCGGAAGAATCTGTTGAGAAACAGCATCTTGCAAATCGAGCTGCACCTGACCGGGAATGGTATCTCCCTCGTTGTAAAATTCTTTTGCATAATAATCAAAATGCAAAATCAAGCCTTTGCTCAAGATGCTTGGATTGGCAATCTCAGCAAATGAACCTTTAGGAATACGCAAGCCCGATTTTGTAACGGTAAATTTTACCACCACTTTTGTCAAATCGCCAGGGTGGTTTTCAATCGTTTTCACCAAACCCACCGCAACACCGTTAAAGAACACCTGACTCGATGGCTCCAAAAATGCAGAGGATTCAAATATCGCGTAGTAGGTGGGTGTGCGTCCGAATACGTTATCGCCTTTTAAGAAATTGGCGCCAACAAAAAGAACTGCCAATGACAGGATCACCAACAGTCCGGTTTTAAATTCCTTTGATACTTTCAAGGTCGCTTAATTTTTCGACGCTAAGGTAATAGCTTTTTGTAAATCGACACGTTGGTCATTGATAAATGCAATCACAAATGCCGACTCAAAACCCTCATCGCGCAGCTGATTTTTATAGTCGTTGGCAGCCTTAAAGTCATTAACAAATTGGCCGACTGCATATTTGAACAAATTGTCTTGTTGATATTCAAAAACATTCTTTTGTCCTTTAAATCTCGGGCTATTTGCGGGCAACTTGGAAGCATTGGTCAAAATTTGAACACGGAACACAACATCTTCCTTCTTAAGCTCGGCAACTTCGGTGTTGGCTGGTGTTGTTTTATCAACTTTAGGGGCTTCCGCGGGCTTATTCTGTTCCGCAGGCTTTGGTTTTTCTCCCTTCACCTGATAGGCCACACCATCAATTTGACTCTTGTATTTCACAAAAGCTTCAAGCATGCTTTGAGCCAATTCCTTTTTGCCTTCTTCTGAAGCCATGTATTTTTCCTCTGCTGGATTGGATAAAAACCCGAGTTCAACCAAAACAGCAGGCACCGTAGCCGTGTAAAGCACCAACAATCCGCCTTGTTTTACCCCGCGATCGTTGCGCCCTTTGCTTTTAAAGGCTTGTTGAACCATGGCCGCATAATTCACGCTGTGTTGCATGAATACCCCAAGCATCAAAGAACGGATGATGATCGCATCGGGCGACATGTCAAAATTTTTGTATTGTTCGCCGCCATCATCTTCTAGGTAGATGGTGGCATTTTCTTTATCAGCAACAGCCTTTTGCGCCTCTGTTTTGTGCAAACCCAAAACCCAGGTCTCTGTTCCAAAAGCCGCCGAGCCCTCAGCTGAATTGGCGTGGATTGAAATGAATAAATCAGCGTTATTCGCGTTGGCCAGCTTGGCTCGATCGAAAAGATTGATAAATACATCCGTGCTTCTTGTGTAAAGCACTTTCACCTCCGGAAATTGCTCTTTAATCATTTTCCCGAGCTTTAAACTCACATCGAGCACCAAGTCTTTTTCTTGCAAGCGCAACACCCTGCCAATGGCACCCGGGTCCTTGCCACCGTGGCCGGGGTCGATGACAACCGTTTTCAGCGTGTGACCGGTAGGCTCTTTTTTCACGGGTTTCTCGTTGGCACGAACCACAAAAGACAGCCCGACAAACAGCATCAACCCAACCGCATAAACCAACAATTTCTTCATCGCTCGGTGTAATTTTATAGTTTTGTGTTCGTTAAAACGACGATAATTTACAAAGTTACCTTTTTGCGTGCCTCGCAATAACCATTCCATATTAGGATTTATTCAAGTTATCTTGTTGATAATTACTTCATTCAGTATGGGACAAAATGTTGCGTACGGACAGGCAGATACGCTCAATAATTCTATCTCGGACAGTAACGGAACCACCCCTGAAAAGCCCAGAGTGGTTTACACGAAAGATTTGATGGGAGAAACCTTATTTTGCAGTGCGAGAGATTCCATTCTTGCCGACATACGTGGAAAAATGCTGTACCTCTATGGCAATAGCAAATTGGAATATGGCACCACAGTCCTGACTGCCGATTACATGGTGGTCAATTTGGATAAAAAAGAAGTGCAGGCAACGTACACCTTGGATTCACTGGGTAAAAGAATCGGAGAGCCTGTTTTTAAAGATGGTGCTGAAGAAGTGAAAGCCGCATCCTTGCGCTTCAATTTCGAGAGCAAACGCGCCATGATAGAAGAAACACGCATCAAGCAAGATGAAACCTCTCTATTCATGCAGGTGGCCAAAAGGCAGGCCAACGAAGAAATTCACTTCAGAAAAGGACGATTCAGCAGCTGTGATTTGGATGAACCACATTTTCATTTTCAACTCAGCGAAGCAGTTTTGGTACCCAACGAGCGCATTGTGGCAGGACCATCCAACCTCTGGATCAACGGTGTGCCCACCCCACTCACCTTGCCTTTTGCCTACTTTCCAACCAAAAACCGCGAACAAACAGGACTGCTCTTTCCTGAAATCATCCCGGCCTCAGCCAATGGATTCGGTATTCAAAATCTCGGTTACTATTTTCCGATTAATGATCGCTTAAACACTTCTGTATTCGGGACGATTTTCTCGAGAGGAAGTTTTGGTGCATCCAACGAAACCAATTACAACGTACGCTATAAGTTCAACGGGAGTTTGCGTTTGGATTATATGAATTTTGGAAGACCATTTCCGGCAGACACCAGCAGGTTACAGAAAGTGGGTATCCGTTGGACGCACAACCAAGACCCCAAAGCCAATCCCTTCTGGCGCTTTTCAGGAAGTGTTAATTTTCAATCGGATAACAATCCGCAAGTTACCTTAAATCCACAACAGCAAAATGTATTCAGCAATGCCGTGCAATCCAACATCACACTCAATAGAAACTTTCCCGGAAAACCATACACCCTGGGCATGCGCGTAGGCGTAAACCAAAACTCGCGAACACAAAAAATGTCGGTGGACATGCCTACCATCAACTTCAACATGAGTCGTGTGCAGCCACTGAAAGCGCTCCGAAGCAAAACGGCCATAGGTCCTGAAAAATGGTTCGAAAAAATTGGACTGACCTACTCCGGTGAGTTGAAAAACAAAGCCGATTTTTCGAATTCTTATCTCAAAATGGACTCCATCAATTTGCTTCCCAGTCGCTTTTTGAATGGTATGAACAATCAACTAACGCTCACCTCGAATGTGCAGCTTTTTAAAGGCAATTTGAATGTAGTACCGAATTTGACCTACAGCAATTTCGTCAACTTTCAATCGGTTCAACAGGTTTGGAACAACGCCACACAAACAATTGAAATGGACTCCACACGCGGGGTATTTTTGGGTCAAAATGCAGCACTTCGGGTGAATGCAACAACCACCGTTTACAGCATGTTTCAATTGATTGGTAACAAAAATGTACGCTTCCGCAACGTCACCAGACCCTCCCTAGGCTATGCTTTTGTACCCAACCTCAACCGCGTCAATACCATATTCACTGCAGCGCAACAACCCATTCGCTACACGGTGCATGACCAATCCCTATACAGAGGCGCATCAACCAACGACCAAAGCTTGATTAATTTTGGACTGACCCACGTGGCAGACATGAAAATGCCCAGCAAACGCGACAGTACAGGATTTAAAAAAATCAATATCATCGAAGGATTCTCTCTGAATGGTTCCTACGACATGTTGCGAGACTCCTTCAAACTCTCAGACATCAATATGCAAATGCGCATTAAACCGTTGGAAAAATGGAACATCGTTGCCACGAATAATTTCAGCCTTTACGATTGGGATAGCAGTACAGGACGACCAATAAATCAACTCGCGTTGGGTCGGACAAACAACCCCACCCTAGGCAGAACCATGCGTTTTAATGTAGCCTCCACATTTACGTTTTCCAGCAAAGAAGGTCAAAAAATCATCAATGAAACCGACCAGCGTCTCAAGGAAAATTGGAATCAAGATTACCAATATTTCATGTTGCGCCCCTATGAGGTGATGGATTTCCGTATTCCGTGGCGGGTCAATCTATCTTACAACATAGACTGGAATAGGAACACCAATATTTCAGCAACCAATCCTGTTTCTGGGACACTGGTACAAACCGTCACGTATCAAGCGGACTTGACACTTACCCCGCGTTGGATGGTTTCTTCTAGAGGTACATTCGACGCCAAACAGATGAAATTCAGTACATTATCACTGGATTTGCATCGCAATTTGCACTGCTGGAAAATGTCCTTCTTCTGGATTCCAGTGGGTTTCAACAAAAGTTTCATGCTCCGTATTGCAGCCAATGCGAATATGTTGAAAGACCTGAAATACGAATTCAGAAGACCACCAGCGTTCCTGTAGAAAAAATTAAGCACCCTTGCGCAACATCTCCCAGTATGCCCGGCAAGTCGCATTTGACATACATTTTAGAAATTTTACAGCGAACGAAATTGTACCGAAAAACACACAACTAATAATTTTTGTATGTTTGTCAACATGTTAAACCCTATACCCGATTCTTATGCAACGCAAGAGCTTTATCGTACCCCATGACTTCACCCCAGTTGCCGACTGCGCGTTGTTGCATGCCATAAAAACTGCTAAAATCGTTGACGCCGATATTTATGTTTTACATGTGGTTAGCAAGCCCAAAAAAATTGCTGAAGCAGAACAAAATCTGCAAAAATTATTGGCTGAGACTGATAATGAAGGGTTGAACATTATTCCCGCTGTTCGTGTTGGAAACATCTTCGAAGATATTGGAGAATTTGCCGCCGAACATCATGCGCAATTGATTTTTATGGGAACGCACGGAGCACACGGTTTGCAACATTTGTTGGGTAGCCACGCACTCAAAGTAATCACAAACTCAACCGTTCCTTTTGTCGTCGTTCAAGAGAAAAAGCCTTTAGATACGGGCTATGATGACATCGTAGTACCACTTGACTTCAACAAAGAAACCAAACAAAAATTGGTTCTCGTGGCCAATATGGCGAGCTATTTTAACTCTCGCGTGCACGTGGTAATTCCCGATGAGACCGATGAGTTTTTGAGAAATAAGGTGAATACCAATATTGCCTTTGCGAAAAAATTCTTCGAAGAACGCGACATAGAATTGGTCATCTCCCTACAACCTTCTGCCGGATTCGACAAAGAAGTGGTGCGCTACGCTGTGGCTCAGGATGCCGATTTGATAGCCATCATGAACCTTCAGAAAAATAGCATCCTCGGTCTTTTGGGATCGAATTATGAACAATACATGATTACCAATGACGCCCAAATACCGGTGCTCATGGTCAATCCAATCGAAACACCATACGGGCAAAGCGTCTTGTTCTCATAGTGATTGAGAGAAAGACCCCATACTAATGGCATATTAATTGCGTTTAAGCACTTATGAAATTTACTACGCTCACATTGGTGGTGATTATAGGAATCACCTACACCCCAACTTGGTCTCAAAAAACCTGGGGCTGCGGTCCGTTCGTAACCATGCAAGGCATTTTCAAAATTTTTCAAGACGGCATGGTCAAACAACTGGAACACTTGGCGCCTCTTGAAGTGCAGGTGGGTGATAATATAGTGGGTTACATTTCAAACAACCGCGACTTGAAGGTCTATGATGGCAAGAAAGTAACCACGCTTTCCGGACTTGTGAGCAACTTTCGTGTTTCGGATAATTTCGTTGCTTTACAAAACGGCCCGATACTTTCTGTTTGGAACAATGGAAAAGGTCAGTGGTTGACGAATTTTGGCAAGCGCTACATCGTGTCCGACAGCCTTTTGGTTTATGAAGACACGCAGATGAATTCCGTTAAAGTATGGTACAACAACACCACACAAGATTTATACACCGTGATTGGTGACATTTATCTACCGAAGTACGTTGGTGACAATTTGCTTGCTTTCGAGGTTATAGGCGGCACACATTACATCTTCCACAGTGGAAAAATGTATGAAATAGATACCTACCGCCAGCCGGTAGAATTTTCATGCGGTCGTGATATAGCCGCTTTCAATGATCCACTGACGCGAACTTTTGCCATCTATGAAAAAGGACAATTTTTCGATTTAGAGGACATGCACGCTGTAAAATTCATCGCCGGAATTTCGTGCGTGACCTATTTGGATCAAAATCGAAACCTTTGGTATTACCGAGGCGGTAAGAAAAACATGGTGTCGAATTATTCACCGGACTATTGGGATGCGAACGACCATTGTGTGGTTTGGGGAGAAGGTGAACAATTCTTCGTATGGGACGGCATTCGAAAAGTCGTTGCCGAATACTACAAGCCGGAACGTTGGTTGATTAAAAACGGTATTGTGGTTTTCAAGAATCAATTGGGCGGTGCAGATTGCGTGATTGACGGTCAAGTAATCAACATCACCAATGAGCAGATGGTTGATTTCTACATTTCAGGTGAAACCGTTGTTGTGGAGCTCATCAACAAAAATTTTCTGGCTTATACCGGAGGAAAAAAAGTGCGCTCTTAAGCCATTTGCGGCTTGTTTCTGAGCGCCCTAACCACCAACCAAATTCCAATGATGATAAAGGGAATGCTCAGTTGCTGACCCGTATTCAAAGCAGAGGTATAATCTCGTGCGGTTTGACCTTCTTTCACAAATTCCACCAAGAAGCGAACGCCCCAAATGCCAATCATGAAGATACCGAAAAGCAAACCTTCTCTTTTGTAGGCGTTCTTTTTCCAGTACATGTATAGCATGAGTAAATAAATCGACAAATAGCCCAACGCCTCGTAGATTTGTGTTGGGTGTCTCGGTGTTGGGTCGTATTGTCCGGTTAAGTCATTGATGTAATAGGTGAAACTGAACGCCCAGGGCAAATCGGTAGGCACACCTGCAATTTCCGAATTCATCAAATTGCCCAAACGAATAAAACAACCTGCAATCGCAATGGGTGTCACAATTCTGTCCAGCACCCACAGATAGGATTTATTAGCTACGCGCTTCGCAAAAAAGTACATTGCGATAAGAATCAAAATTGCGGCACCATGGCTCGCATAGCCTCCTTTCCAGATTTGGAAAATCTCGATGAGATTGTCTTTGTATTTGTCCCAATCGTAAAAAAATACGTGCCCCAAGCGCATGCCCACAATGGTGGATACAATCATCCAAATGAGCAATGAATCCAAAATTTTCTCATCAACACCTTCATTTTTGAACATCTTCTTGATGGTGAAAAATCCAAGAGCAATTCCGGTGACAAACAATAAACTGTAGTAATTCGGTGTGTTCCAACCTGGAATGATTTGTGGGGTGACATCCCAAACAATGTACATGAGCATGTTGTATGCGTTTTAATGTTCTATGACAGTTTCAGGCTGTCCAATTTTCTTGAATTTCAATTTTTCTGATCGTCCTTTTTTGAATATGGCATTGCTGTTGTTTTTGCCTTTGCGCATTTCTTTTTGAACCTCCTCAGGAAGCGCAATCACTTGCTGACATTCTTTTGAACAACAGTTGTCCAATTTGACCTTGCAATCATCACACTGAATAAAGAGCAAATGACAAGCTTCATTCGCGCAATTGGTATGCACATCGAATGGCGTTCCGCATTGGTGGCATTGTGCAATCACATCGTCGGAAATCTTTTCGGCACGTCGTTCGTCAAACACAAAATTTTTCCCGACAAACTTATTTTCGATACCCAAACGCTCCACATCGTGTGCATATTTGATGATGCCTCCTTCGAGCTGATGGACATGCTTGAAGCCGCGATGTCGGAACCATGCACTCGCTTTTTCACAACGAATGCCTCCGGTGCAATACATAACAATATTTTTATCCTCATTGCCTTTCAAGATGGTCTCCTCAATAAGCGGCAAAGAGTCGCGGAAGGTATCCACATCCGGGGTAATTGCCCCTTTGAAATGACCCACCTCAGACTCATAATGGTTGCGAAAATCAATCAAAAGCGTATTCGGGTCATCCGTGAGTCGGTTAAATTCTTCAGCAGAAAGGTGTTTTCCCTTATTGGTTACATCGAAAGTATCGTCGTTCAGACCATCGGCGAGAATTTTGCTGCGCACCTTGATTTTCAATTTCAAAAACGGGAATTCTGTTGATTCTTCAACGGCAAAATTCAAACGTATG
>JBBIIM010000003.1:36867-95772 GCA_037446475.1 Crocinitomicaceae bacterium
AGCCAATCGATTTGATCGAGTGCGTTTCGAAATTCATCCAAGCGCTCGGTTGGTACAGAAATCTGCGCGTTGATACCCTCCTTGGCTACGTAAATGCGTCCCAGAACATCGAGGGCGTTTAGGGTCATAAAAAACTGGTTTCGAAATGCTTCCGGATTTTCCAGATGATGATACTTATAAAAGGAAATTGTAACGAACTTGACGTTTTTTTCGCGCAAACGTTCTACCATTTCCTCTCTGCTATACGTGTTCCACAGTTGCATGCTATGTTGGTATTGAGATTGGAGCTGCAAAAATAGCGAATAATCCAGGTAAACTCTGCAGAAAAAGATGAACGGTGGAACGGATGTCATAAAAGGCTATAACCACCCTTTGTTTTCCATGTCTTTGACGATCTTCGGGTCATTTTTTACGCCAATGAGATAACCAAAGAAAATGCGCAGATCATAGTAGTACTGTTGGGCTCTGATTTGTCGGAAATTCATTCTTCTGAATTGCACTTCACTGATGAGTTGCACAAACCATTTCGTTTGATGATACCCCAAAGACCATTGCAAGTCTGTTCGACTGCTGAATCCGAAGAAAGCGCGCGCCGATGTTCCTCCTGCATGCCATTTGGTTTGTATCAAAGGTCCCCAGCCCAGAAGAATCGTGCCCTGAATATCTTTGTGTCGCTTGACCAAAGCCACTCCGGGAATAGCGCCAAATTCAAAGCACCCCATGCGTTGACTGTAAGAAATGCTGGCAATTGGATCTTGTGCATACGCAGGCAATAGCGCATCCTTGGCATTCTTGATGTTCGAGCCCCCGGTGTAGCCATAAATGTAAGGCGTAATATAATCCTCTAAATACTCTCCTGAGAAGCCTAGCGCTGCTTTGTAACTGAAATCTTTTTTGAAAAAATAGCGCGCATCTATATTAAGCGAGAAGGTGGAAAAATTGTCCAGAGGAAAATGTGGCAACGGTGAAATTGAATCCCCATATTGATGATTCAGCAAAGCAAAACCTTGATAACGCTGGGCACGAAATGCCAAATGCAATCTTGAAATAGAATATTTGAATTTGAAGTCAAAATAATCGGATTTGCCATATTTTGAGGTATTCATCAAGTGATAAGGCAAGCGTCGTGTGATGCCCACATCGATGCCTTTGTAAACCAATCCGAATCCGAGAAGTAAAGGCGGATTGAGCATGTAACGCTGTCTTTCGTAATCCCCGTATTTTGGATTTAGGGACACATTCGTGGCATTGTAACCGGTGAGTGAGTAAATCGTGATTTTGTTGTTGTAATGCCTGTATTTCACTGAATCTTGCTGTGCACAAAGTAGAGCGGTAGAAGAAAACAAGAAAAGTAAGGATACAAACTTGGCGTACATGATTGCGCAAAATTACGAAATCTGTATTTCACGAATTTACAATTGTTTGCAACCTTAGCTTAGTCGATAGCAAAAAAAATGGGGCACTTCAACAATGCCCCATTTCCAATATCTTAGTTCTCTCAATTAGAAGGTGTAGTTGTATTTCACATTGAATTGAACACCCGGTCTGTAGGTCAAATAAATTTCATCAGCAGAACCGTAAGATTTGTAAATCAAGGCGATGCGGTCGTTGAGCAGGTTATTCACACCCAAAGTGATACGCGATCTGTTGTCCTTGCCGAAACTTCTGTAGGCATTTAGGTTCAAGCTGTGGAAGGGATCGGTGTACACATCTGGCTGACGACCCGAGGCGATTACGTTCAACTGGGTTCCTTGCACATTATAGCTTACCGCAATATTGGTCTCAGTTTCAGGAATTTCATACGACAATCCCACGTTGATGGCATAAGGCGACTGACCAGCCATTGGGCGGTATTGACCCAAAGTTTGGCCCGCTCTCAAGTTCTGCAAGCGCATTTCGTACTCCGTTTGTCCGGAAGAGCTAACGATAACAGTATTCATGTCAACTCTCGAGTGAATCAACGAGAAATTCACATTCAAGAACAAGCGATTCAAGATTTTCTGCTCTTTGTTTCCGAACGCCTTTCTCAACTCAAACTCTGCACCCAAAAGGTCAGCTTTTCCTGAGTTACTGGCAGAAATGTTGTTTGGGGCAACCACTTCAGATACCATTTCAATGTGTCCGTAGAATTGTTTGTAGAAAGCCGATACCGCGAATAATTCACGCGGTGACATAAAAAATTCATAGCGCACATCGTAATTGTTGATGTTCGTTTGCTGCAAATTGATGTTGCCGTTAAAAGTACGCTTCGTAATTGGGTCATAAATCTGAGCAATGGATTTTTCTCGGAAAGATGGACGCGCAACCGAGCGACTCGCGCCAATTCTAATGTTCTGCTTTGGCGTTAAAACGTAATTCGCATTGAAGGACGGCAACACGTTAAGTTCGTCTAAGGTCTTTTGATTGTTGTACTTGATGAATCCGGAGTTGTCCTGACCGGTGTAGAACATGTCTGTTTTCTCAACACGCACTCCATAAGCCAATTTCAAGGATTTGAATACCGTTTGGAATGCACCAACGTAGGCCCCCAAAATACGTTGTTGTGCGCTGAAACTATTCGCCGGCTGGAAATTACCAATGGTGAAAGTTCCATTTCGGTATGAACTGGAAGATGGGTCGGATGACCAAACGTTTTCAGGTTGTAAAAACCAATCAGGATCTGTATCAATATTACTCAAATTGTTTCTTCTGTGCTTGAAAGAATACGTAGCAAAATCTCTCATTTTGATGATAGCAGAAGCGCCGTATTTCAAGTCAAATTTATCTCTTAGTGGTGTGGTAAAATCGAGTTTGGAAGAGTTTGTAAATTCTTCCAATTCTCTCCAAAATCTGTCAATACCGGCACCTGCACCGGTATTCAAGTCGAAGGTGCCATCAGGTTTTTCCTGAATACGTGTTTCTCTGAGGTCCGGGTCGTCCACTTGTGAGCGTGAAAAGGCGTTGGCCCAAGAGATTTCCGTGCGATTGGCCTTGTGGCTTCCAGAAACCATGGCTGTTGTCAACATGCGCTGCGTGTAAGTAAGCACGTGTTCATGCAACAAGGATACATTTTGATTGAAATCCTCATTGGTTCTGATGGATGCTGAGGACTCGCTATTCACCGTTTGCAATAAAGTAACTTGCAAGGTATTGTTTCCTTTTTTCATAGAACCTGATGCCAACAGACTCCATAGGACAATATTCTTACCAACCGAACCGTAGCGCTTAGAGAAATTCACAAGCGTGGTCACATTGGGGTCTGTATTGGTCAAGAATTCATTGGTTTCATAACCTTGGTAAAACACGTTATCGTTGGTGTAGTTGAAAACAACATTATACCCATATGTTCTACCGTTTTCTTTGTTAATCTGATTCCCGTGATTGATTGAAAAGCTTCCGTTTGGCAGCGCAGTTTTTCTTTTGGCCGCCAATTGAGAATTAAACGAACGCGTGATTTGCTCCAATCTTGGATCGGCCAATACCTCATCCGGAATTCTTGTTCTTGGATTAAAGTTCAAAGCTCTTGAACCATCGTCAAAGCCCAAGAAATCAAACTTTCCACCATTGTACAATATGAAATCCTTGTTGAATTGCATTCCCGGCACGAAACCAGCGCCAAAACCAATTTGTGTTGTTTTTTGGGTAGGAAATTTCTTGGTTACGATATTCACCAATCCCCCTGTGAAATCACCGTACAATTCCGGTGAAACTGTTTTATATACAGACACGTTTTCCAAAACTGATGTAGGGAAAATGTCCAATTGCAATGCGTTTACATCAGGATCCAATCCGGGCACAGCCAAGCCGTTCAACGTAGTCTGCGTATAGCGGTCGCCCAAACCACGAACAAACACATATTTCCCATCTTGGATAGTTACACCTGTCACCCTTTTGATGGCTCCTGACAAATCTGAATCGCCGGTTTTTCTGAATGATTGCGCAGAAAGTCCGTCACTCACGGTAGTCGCATTTTTTCTTTCCATCAAAAGTGATACTTCGTTATCTCGACGCACCACGTGCTCGATAACCACTGGACCCACCTCAGTCACTTGTTCCTTCATCACTACATCCAATACGGTTACTTGACCCGGTTTGATTTGCACATCATTAAAAATTTGAGTTGCGAATAATGGCGCCAATACCTCTACCGAATAAGTGCCAGCCGGTAAAGCCAAAGAGTAATTTCCGTCAAAATCAGACACAGTTCCGAATGGCTGATTTTTAATGCGAATTTTCGCGGAGTATAAACCACCGCCTGCTTCACCGTCTGCAATATTCCCTCTCAAGAAGCCCTTGTCTTGGGCTGATAAATTGAACAAAAACGAAATTGAGAATAAGGAAATAAGAAAAGTTTTCATAAAAATTTTGTTGTATTCATTGAACAACTAAACCCTGAGCCCAAAAGAGCCCAGGGTAAAGTACATTTTACATGTTTTGATTATAACTGTCCACGTGTACCTGCACAAGTCCAAGCGAATGGCGTTGTTGTGATTGTTGAACCTGTTCCTGAAGTGAATTTCGTCAAAGCTTGCGTTTGCGCTCCGGGCACTTGGTCTGCACAAGCAGCTACACCTGTATAAACTTCCCAAGTAGTTGTGTTCCAGCTGCAGTTCACAAACTTCAATTTATCTTCCATCAATTTTGAGTAAGCATCAGTTTTCAGTGCACAAGAGTTCGCTGAATCCCAGTTTGAACGGATTCTGATTTTAGAAGCACCAAACTGGAATGTTACGTTCTCAACTGTTCCTTGCGCTTTGTCTTTGAAATCAGCTGCTACACCTTCAGTACCCATTTTCTTCACCAAACCGTTTTTCAAAGTGAAAAGACCGGTTGTGTTTGTTGTACCTTCAGGACCATCCATTTCCAAACCTTTGTCAGTACCAACGCCATCGATCATAACAACCATGAAGTTTTCAAGTGTACCTGACCAGTTTTGGTCTGTGTCGATTCCGTCGTCACCTTGTGCGTATACCAAAGCGTTTTTCACATTTACAGTACCACCAAAGATTTCGATACCGTCGTCCAAAGTAGCGTAAACTTCCACATTCTCAACAACAGTACCTGAACCTACACCACCAAGTGTCAAACCGTTCAACTCATTCCCTTCACCGATAGAAATACCACCGTGACGAATGGAAACATATTTGATCACACCTGAATTGTCGGTAGGTACATTACCACCGTACAAACCAAGGTTGTTGTTTGGGTTTGCTGGATCCAACGGAATACCTTCCAAGTTGGTTTCTGTATCACCGTTCTGTGCAGAAATTGGCGCCTTACCTAAGATAGCCAAACCACCCCACTTCTCGTTGTCGGTAGCTGCCAAGTTGGTACCAACTTTCTGGCCTTGTTGAATATTATCAAGTTCTGAAGTGAAAATGATCGGGTTTTCTGCAGTACCTACTGCATTGATTTTACCACCTCTAGTAACAATAAGTGCAGATGCCAAAGACTCCTGACCTACTTTACCTTTAATAATTGTTCCGGGCTCAATCGTCAAAGTAGCACCTGAAGCCACATACACCTTACCTTCCAACAAATAAATGTTATTTGCTGTCCAAGTCTCATTGCTTGAAATCACACCGCTTTTTGTGACAGTACCAAGTGGAGCGTCATACTGACAAGAATTGTCATCTTTTTTGGCATCAGCATCGTAGTTGATAGCCTCTGGATCTGTACACCCTTTTTTCTTACAAGAGGTACTCACTGCAGCAGTTGCCATAAGAGCAACTAAAGCGATGGAACTTAATTTAATCTTTTTCATATCCAATTATCGTTTTTGTTGCTGCAAAGTAACTCCGACTAGTTTATTCTGATTTTCCCTCAGGGTTAATCTTGTATGAAATTAACTTAACAAATTGTTAACTGTAAAATTCGCAGTAGAAAACGCAAACCAATGAAAAACAATGATTTAAAAATTATTCTCGAAATCAGCCCAATTAACAAAGTCATAATGCTTCTGTAAAATAAAGAATATGCAGCACGACTAGATTCGCAACGAAATCAAAAGCAAGTGAACATGTCAAAATTCCAGGTACTTATAGTAGACGATGACGAAGACATCCTAAACTTTTTGAATTACAATGTGACACAAGCAGGTTACAACGCCATCACAGCCAATAATGGGGTTGAAGCCTTGGAAATGGTACAGAAATACAAGCCCGATCTGATTCTTTTAGATTTGATGATGCCTGGGATGGATGGCATCGAGGTGTGTACTGAGCTCAGACAACGCAAAGGACACTACCAGCCGCTGATTGTTTTTCTAACCGCCCGCGCCGAAGACTATTCTCAGGTGGCCGCTTTAGAGTCCGGGGCGGATGATTACATCATTAAGCCTATTCGACCCAGACTACTCATTTCGAAGATTGAATCCATCTTGAGACGCAATTCCAGCAACCTGGGTGAAGACATAGAATTAGACACAGGGCACTTTATTTTAGATCGAGGCAGTCACCAAATTGTTCAAAACGGTGAATCTATTGAATTGCCTCGCAAAGAGTTTGAATTGCTCAACTTGCTGATTTCACGACCGGGCTATGTTTTCACACGCGAACAAATCATGGACACGGTGTGGGGAAATGAAACCGTAGTCGGCGATCGAACCATTGACGTTCACATCCGAAAGCTCCGGGAAAAAATCGGCGACGACTGCATACGAACGGTTAAAGGAGTAGGTTATAAATTCGTGAACGCGTAAAGCGAGATTTGGTGTATTCAAAAAAAAGCCGGCAGAATCTGTCGGCTTTTTTAGTTTATCTATTTTCTTACTCTATCTTGATTTCTTCAGCGTGGCGAAGTTAAATCCGACATAAAATAAGAGCATTGAGTTATGAATTTTTAAAGACTCATGGTCCGCAAGATTCATGAACGAACGGTAATACCTTACTCCTGTTCTGAATCCAGATTGCAACTCAAACTGAAGACCGGCGCTCAGACCCACTTCAAACGGTTTGTACTTGAAAGTAGCCTTGTCTGAAGTTTCACGGAGTATGGTTTCCTGATCCAAAACGGTTGTCACATACGTGTGTTCAACGGAATATGCTTTACCCACGGCAAAAGAGGCTTGTGGACCCGCAAGAATAGATAAGGAATTCACATCACCATAACGGCCTTTTTGAAAATTGATGTTGTAACGAAAATGGATGGGCGCATCCAAATACATCATTTGTTGATAGGCGAAAGACTCTCTATAATAGGTAATATCTTGATGAGCCAGAATGGTTTCCTTTGAATTCGTGTTGTGCGACCTTGCAGAAAACAGCAACTCCGACTGCACACCAAAAGCCATGCTTTTCCCGGAAAGGTTCACGAAACTGTAGAAACCACCATGACCTCCAAGGCTGCTCACTTTATCTGAACCACTGAGAGAATCTCCGGACATCGAATAAGACGGCATGTTGAGATTTCCGCCAGCCGTGAAACCGAACTTGGCTGTTACCTGACCATAAATAGAAACAGCCGCCAATAAGGAGGCTGTTAGACTAGCTACACGCAATATTTTCATAGCTTATTTTGTAAAAGCGTTCAAGAATTTGAATCGATCTCCTACTTTTCTGTAGTAGATCAAACCGATTGAAATATTATTATTGGCCCAATTCGCGTTTTTCTGTGCTGTAAATTTCAAATTCACAGTGTGACCATTTTTAACCATACCATAGGACACCAAATAACCCCACTCGTATTTGTTTTCAGGCAATCTTGTTGTAGGCAAAGCGATATCCGCTACATATTTTTTGTGAACCGTGTTGGGAGAGTCCGGGTGACCATTTTGATAACCAACAATATTGTCAACGATGATGAATGGGGCAACAAACACTTCTCCGGAGTAATCCATGAAAAACTTCGTGGTCGTGTTGATGGTCATTTCATTGCCATTAAACTCGATTTCGTAATTACCCCCCAAAATTACTGTGGTATCCAAATGCTCATTGATCGAAGCAGGAAAGTCCGCATTGAAGTTTTGGAAAGATGTCGGAACAGAGTTACCCAAATCAAACATCTCAGTAACTTTATCGAAAAGATAGTTTCCATAAGGCGATTGCGCTTCAGAGAAAGCATCCTTAAAAGACATTGCAACGGCATAGCCCTTCACATTTTCAAAAATTTGATGCGTACCGTTCATGCTGTTTCCACATGGTCCACACCAAGTAGCAGTACGAACACCATAAACGCCCATATTCTTCATTTCAACATCCAAAGTGGGTGTCGTTTGAAGATTTGAAGTCTCCTTTTTACAGGCAACAAAAGCCAAAGAGAACATTGACAAAACGAGTAACTTTTTCATTTCCTGTGGTTTTAATGATTCAAAGATAGTAAAGTTTCATGTGAGCGAAATTTTACCATTTACTTTCTCCAGACGAAATTGAAAAGCTAAAGTTGCACAGTTATGAAACTTTAGAAACCTTGGCGGTGTAGGAAGTCTGTACGTATCTCAGAAATTTCTACTTTTACCACTCAATTATAACGCTAAAAATGGCCAAGAAAAAAGCCTCAAACGAAAGTCCAACCACTTTCAAAAAATGGATTAAAGTCCTGTGGATTATTGGATTACTGCCTTTTGCGAGTTTGACCATCATGCTACTTATTGCATCCTTGGACCTTCCTGATTCTAAGACCTTAGAGAATCCACCGGATATTCAGGCTTCTATCATCTATGCTGACAACGGCACAGAGATGGGGCGATATTGGCGGGTGAATCGGGTGAGCATGGACTACAACCAGATTTCTCAAAACGTTTTTTCAGCATTAATTGCCACCGAGGATGCCCGGTTTTACAGCCACAATGGTATTGATTTTCGTGCTTTGGGACGTGCGATTGTAGGAGGGCTAACCGGCCGTGATGCCGGTGGTGCGAGTACCGTCTCTCAGCAGTTGGCCAAATTACTTTTCACCAAACCCGCCCGAACCAAAATCCAGCGCTACTGGCAAAAAGTCAAAGAAAATATTCTTGCTGCTAAACTGGAGCGCAAGTTTTCTAAAGAAGAAATCATGACGATGTACCTCAACCGCATGGATTTCTTATTCAATGCGGTGGGCATCGGCACAGCAGCAAAAGTATATTTCAACAAAACCGCCGGAGAACTGAATGCGCAAGAAGCTGCCATGCTCATCGGTATGTTAAAAAATCCGGATTTGTACAACCCGAGAAAGTATCCGGAGCGCGCCCTAGATAGAAGAAATACAGTGCTCGAGCAATGGGTTAGATTCAGCAATGCGGAGGGTGTTACGGTGAAACTGAGTCAAGCCGAATGCGACAGCCTGAAAAAACTACCGATTGTGTTGGATTATCAAGTGGCAGACCATAAACGCGGTGTGGCACCCTATTTCAGAGAGGTTCTTCGTCAGGATTTGTCCAAAATACTCAACGAGAAAAATGACAATGGCGAATACCTCTATGCCAAAGAAGATGGAACGCCATATAACCTCTATGAAGATGGTTTAAGAATTTACACCACGATCAATTTGGACTACCAACTCGCAGCGGAAAAAGCCGTTGAGAAACACTTGAGGGAACAACTTCAACCCCAATTTGACATCAACAACAAATCGACCAAGAACTTTCCATTTTCCAACAGTATCAAGGAGGATCAAGTTGAATTGTTGATGCGCTCTGCCAGAAAACGCTCTACGCGCTATGCCAATGGAAAATCCATGGGCTTGTCTGAAGAGGAAATCATGAAGCAGTTCGATGTCCCCACCAAAATGACCGTTTTCAGTTGGTCAGGTGATAAAGACACCGTAATGACTCCCAACGATTCAATTCGCTATTACAAATCTTTCCTCAGAGCGGGATTAATTTCTATTGAACCCCAGACGGGCTTTGTGAAAGCATGGGTTGGCGGTATCAACTTCGACCATTTTGCTTATGACCAAGTGAAACAAGGAAAACGTCAAGTAGGCTCTACCATTAAGCCCTTCATATACAGTGCTGCTATTCGTTTTGGAGTGACCACGCCTTGTTCGGTATATCCGGTGCAGCAATATTGCATCCAAATTCCGCACGGGGCAGGCTTTAAATCATGGTGTCCGCGCGGGCAAACAGGTGGAAGTTCTTCCGTGAAAGGTGCTTTGGCAAGTTCTTCGAATCCTATCACGGTCTTGTTGATGTCGAAAATGGGAGCCACGCAAGGACCTGCAGCCGTCGCTCAGTTGATGCGCGATTTGGGCATAGAGTTGCGCCAGGAGGATGTGACTCCTTCCATGTGTTTGGGATCAATGGACTTGTCGCTTTTCGAAATGGTGGGCGCACAAGCAGCTTTTGCCAACAAAGGTTTATTCATCAAACCAACCGTAATCATGCGCATTGAAGACCGATTCGGAAAAGTAATCTACGAACCCGAGCCTGAAACCAAAGAAGCCATGAGCGAAGAATTGGCCTTCACGACAGTGACAATGATGAAGGGTGCCGTACAAGGGGGAACTGCCTCGAGTTTGCGTTCCAGTCGTCCTTGGGGAGGCATTTCTTACCCAACTGCGGGAAAAACCGGAACAACGCAAAACAACTCAGATGGTTGGTTCATTGGTATAACACCTGATCTCGTGACAGGCGTTTGGGTAGGTGCAGAAGACCGCGCCATCCGCTTCCGCTCTATGGAATGGGGTCAGGGGGCAAGAATGGCCTTGCCGATCTACGGTTACTACATGCAGAAACTTTACGCCAACCCCAAAGTGAAAATTTCCAAGGGGGATTTTGAGGTGCCGGAAGGCTATGAAAATTGCAAATACAACGTGTTCTGCGTAAATCCTGAATACGACGATCGTGGTGACATACGCAGTGGGTCTATGCCCGGTGAAATAATTTTTTAATCATAAGACACTATGAATAAAACTGTTAAAAACGTAGAAGAGGCTTTGAAGGGCATAGAAGATAACATGACCTTGATGTTGGGCGGGTTTGGTTTGTGTGGTATTCCGGAAAACAGCATCGCGCAATTGGTGAAAATGGGTGTGAAAAATCTGACCTGCATCTCGAATAATGCCGGTGTCGATGACTTCGGACTTGGTTTGTTGCTTCAAAATCGTCAAATCAAGAAAATGATTTCTTCGTACGTTGGGGAAAATGACGAGTTTGAAAGACAAATGTTGATCGGAGAATTGGAAGTTGATTTGATACCCCAAGGCTCTTTGGCTGAGCGGTGCAGAGCGGGTGGGGCCGGAATCCCTGCGTTTTTTACGCCTGCGGGTTACGGTACAGAAGTCGCCGAAGGCAAAGAAGTGCGCATTTTCAATGGTAAGCCACACATTTTAGAATCTGCATTAACAGCAGATTTTGCCATCGTGAAAGCATGGAAAGGTGACACGGAAGGCAATTTGATTTATAAAGCCACAGCCAGAAATTTCAACCCAATGATGGCTATGGCGGGCAAAATTACCATCGCAGAAGTGGAAGAACTGGTGCCGGCGGGCTCCCTAGACCCCAATCAAATTCATACTCCGGGAATTTTTGTGCAACGCATTTTCCAAGGAGACAAATACGAAAAACGCATCGAAAAACGGACTGTTAGGAAGGGGTAAACTTTGACTGCCACCAACCACATACTCAAAAACAGTGAAAGTCGTATTTTGTGGGTGCTCTTCGGCGCCTTGTTCACCTATCTTGCATTAAGATCAATTTACACACCCATCCTTCACGATGAAATAGCCACGTTCTACTATTACATCCAGACGGGATTTTTTTTTCCACCAGAAGCGCATTGGGATGCCAACAACCACATCCTCAATTCTTTACTATCCCACTGGTCATTCAAGGTTTTTGGTTCTGAGCCTTGGGCGTTGCGATTGCCGAATGTGCTCAGTTTTCCGATTTTTTACTGGTTTTCCTGGAAATTGCTCCGTGCTGTTGAACACATCGGATTGAAATGGTCGTCTTTTTTGGCCTTGGTCATGTGTCATTATATGTTTGAGTATTTCGGAGAGACTCGAGGCTACGGTTTATCGATGGCGTTCCTGATCGTCGGCTTGTATTTTGCGATAACTTCTTTCAAAACGTCTAAATTTCAATTCAGCCTGGCTGCCATGCTGAGCTTGTTTCTAGCCGTTGCGGCAAACCTCACAATTGTGTATATCTACCTGATGGTACTCACCATTTTGGTCGTTGGAATTATGGTGCAAAAAGAATCAGCTTTGAGAAAGATTCTCCAATCCGGAGCGCTGGTGCTGTTATCCGGAGCAATTGTCGCTCCACTCATTCATTTTTCACTGGAATTGAAAGCCAGAGGCGCCCTTTACTACGGGGGAAAATCCAGTTTTATCCAATACACGTTAAGCACACTCAGCGATTTGATTTTAGGCAGTAAACATCCGGCCGTGCTGGGCTTAATCATCATGATGAGTATTTTGCTTTTGATTTTTTTCATAGTTCAGCTAAAAGACAATTTCAAAAATCTCTTTGGAGTAATTCTGGAAGAAAAACTATTCTTTTCCACACTGTTCTTCGGCTCCTTGACCGCGATTTTTGCCACGCGTTATTTGCTGGACGTGAATTTTCCAGAGGACAGAACCGCGCTCTATTTGTATCCGTTGCTCATCCTTGCACTGGCGAATGCGGCCGAAGTAACACCATGGAAATCCGACTATGTTCAACCCATTGCGGGTTTACTCATGGCCTATGTGCCTATTTTTTTTGTTTTCAAAATCGACCTGAGTCAAGCCTCTTTTTCCATGGAGGAACGCGCACCACAAGAATTCTTCAACCGCATTGAACGCGAAAGTCAAGGGATGAAATTCAAACCAACCGTGGGCGGCTACACCACACAAAATTTGTGTTGGTATTTCATGAACTATCAACGTGGCGGCCAACAAAACTCCATGCTCTTTTCCAGTTATCCCGACACCTTGTGTGACTATCAAATACTGAATATCAAAACAAAATTGCCTCAGCATTTTAAAGACAATTACCAACGCTTGAGCAACAAACCCATTAACGAATTGCACCTGTACAAAAGAAACGCTGCACTCAAACGCAACTTAATCGTTGAGAAAACGAACATCACCAATTGGACACATCAAAAAGTTGAATTCTGGAATTTGCTTGAATTACCGGTAGAAGATAATCTTCGAAACAAACCGCTACTTTTGGAAGTATCCGGTATTTTTCATGCGCCCAACAGTCCGTTCTATGGCAAACTCATCATTTCACAAAAAGATAAAGATTGGAATGAGTTGTCACAAGAAGGATTCACGTTCAACTGGTTGCGCTATGATTGGAAGGATGAAAAGCCATTCAATCAGGTTTTGGTTTTGCCGAATCTTGACGCAAAGGCTCAGCACATCCAGATTTTCATTTGGAACATTCAAGACAAACCTTATCTGGTAAGGGATTTGAACTTGAGTTTGTTCGGATTGGAATAGACTCCTTTCTCAGATTTCATGCTATTCTCCGAATGCATGCGTTAAATCCGCAATCAAGTCCTCGGGGTTTTCAAGGCCCACAGACAAACGAATCATACTTTCGGAGATGTTGTATAATTTTTTATCCGATTCACTAACCGATTTGTGAGTCATGGTATAAGGATGTTCGGCCAAGCTTTCCGTGCTCCCCAAACTTACAGCCAACTTAATCAATTTCAAACGGTTGAGAAACTCAAAAGCCGCTTGTTGTCCGCCTTGAATATCGAAGGCAATCATGGCGCCGTAGGTCGAGCATTGCTTCTGAATAATTTTGCGCTGACGCTCGTCTTGGGGATAACCCAAATAATACAATTTCTCTACTTTAGGATGGGTATGCAAGAAGTCTGCGACAACCTTGGCGTTTTGAGCCTGAGCATCCATGCGCACTTTCAAAGTTTCCAAACTGCGCTGGATCAACCAAGCCGTGAATGGAGAAGCCATGTTGCCCAAAATATTTCTGTAATTGCGCACTGCAGCAATCAAATCCTGACGCCCCAAACAAGCGCCAGCAATCAAGTCGCTATGTCCTCCGATGTATTTAGTCACCGAATATACCAATACATCTGCACCATGTTCAATAGGGTTCTGCCAAATTGGGCCGAGATAAGTATTATCAGCAGCCAAAATAACTTGATTCTCCTGAGAAAAATGGTTCGCAATTTCGCGACACATCGCAATATCTATGACCTCATTATTCGGATTGGCCGGTGTTTCGATATACATCATTTTAAGTCGTTCAGCGTGTCCGGAACGATGAACCAAATTCAAAATCTCCTCACGACCGTTGTTGAGATCAAAGGGGATGATATGAATACCCATTTGAGGCAAGAAATTGCGGATAAAATTATCCGACCCACCATAAATCGGATTGGAAAACAACAAAGCATCACCGGGTTTGAGAAAGGTCAAAAACAAAGTTGACACAGCCGCCATACCACTGGAAAAGAGCAAACAATCATCGGCCTTGTCCCACAATTTCATTCGCGATTCGGCGATTTCCAAATTCGGGTGATTGAAACGCGAGTAAATCAAGCCCTGCTCCTCCGGTGGAATGCTGCCGTAATTTTCAAAAAAGTAGGCGCCTTCTTCAGCGGTATTGAAACCAAAAGTTGATGTTAAAAACACCGGCGTTTTGATTGAATTTTCGGAGCGCTTGGGTTCGTAACCATACGACATCATTTCACTCTCTGGATGCTTGCTCATTTCTGTAAATTTTGGCGCAAAAATACAGTTTTCAAAACGAATGCACCGCTAGATTTTCAAATCCGGAATTTGACAGCGCAAAAGTCCGCGTTTCAATTCAACTTCCTCTTGATGTTGATCGAAACGGTCTTGGTCGAAAGGTTTTATTTGATGCGCTTCAAATTGCCTAAATTTCTGAATTTTCGGAAAATGTGTTCGCGCCGATTCATTAATCCTTTGTTTAGCGAAAGCCTCGAAAATATAATCAACCGCAAGCGCATTGGGGTGAATCATGTCTGCCTCATAAAAACGATAATCTCTCAAGTCGTCGAGCATCAATTCATAGGCAGGAAAATACGATGCTTCCAAAGTGTGAACTAGCTCCAATAGGCGTGCCTTACTTCGCTGATTTTCGATCATACCATCTCTTGTATGGCGCACAGGACTCACAGTAAACATGACCTCCAAATCAGGGAATTTTGCTTTTAGAGCACGAAGCACATTGCGCCAATGGCAATGCATTTCTTCCAAAGCACTCAGTTTTTTTTCAAAAAATCGCGCAGGCATTTTATGGCAGTTGGCCACAATTGAACCATTCAAATAATAGCCCCATGCACTGCCGAAAGTAATCACGAGGAGTTTTGATTTTTGCAAATATGCCCTAAGTAAAACCTGCTTCTGTTCAAACATTTCGCACAATTCCGACTCCGATTTCGCACGCAGTTCACTGTGTGTTTCGTACGTGAAAAACAATCCCTCTCTATTCAATATGCGCAATGGCCTGTCCTGCTCATCGAGTAATTCCGCAATAGCCAATGGATGAAATAAAGTGCCAAATGGGTTAATCAGCGCATCGAAACCAAAATATTGCAATTTCGCACCGATATTTTCCGAGAAACAACTACCCAGAAAAATCACGCGATCGCCTAAATTCAGCAGTTTTTCGGCTTCTTTTAATTCGAAAGTCGTTCGAAAATTCATGCTTCCTGAAATTGTTCAATGGTGAAATCCAAAACTTGTTTCCAATCGACCCATTGGCCTAGGTTATTGATGGTGTCGTTGTGCCAAATGCACATGAATTCGCCGCCGTGTGTCTTGACCTGATGAATCAAGTTCAAAACAATTTCTTTGGCTTCCTCAGGCGATTTTTTCATGTATTGATTCAAGGTTCCATCCATGTATATAAAAGGATGCAGCATCAGATCTGTCACCTCATCAGTAATCAAATTAAAAAACGGAACAGCCTGCGCCGTGCCCAGACGAAAACCCACAGCATCTGCAAATCCAAGGCTGTAATCATGTTTGATTGTAATGTTATGGAGGAGTTGAAAAGTGCCCGGAAAGCGTATTTTTAAAAAATGTTGTCTGGAATGGAAGACCGGTTTTTTCAGAATATGCTCCAGCCTACCCCGCTCTTGCTTGACCAGGCTCTCATTCAAGTAAGAAAAATAACTCGGATGAATACCCACTTGAACTTGAGCCGCTAACTTTTGAATCAAACGCTGGTGAACAGCATTGGTCCAGGCTATGTTCCTGTCGAATTTCTTAAAATCACCCAAATGCCAGAAAACCTTCGTGTTTATTCCACCTTTGACATAATCAAGAATGGTATCGAAAGTGTCGTTCGGGTCTTGCACTTCTCCCGACAATACCTTCCCGCGCAAAATTTGATTTTCCGAATTCCCCTGAAGAAAATCCTTGACCCTGCCGCCAAGCAGCTGAAGGGTGTTCTTGTGTTTGAATGCGAAAGTATTGTCAATATCGAAAGTAAGTGTGAATGAAACCCTCGGCTTTTTATAGCTGAACGTAGGATATCCAAGTTGAATAAAGTCTAACAACTTTTCGGCCCAAATATCTGCAATAGGTTGATTGAGCCATTGGTATTCGTTTAGGATAGAGTTTTGAGCCGTGAATCGATCATGTTCATCCGGGGAGTAAGGCAAATATTCTTCGTAACAGGCAATGACAAAAAAGATGGACGCCAATAGGTCGGGAACTTTGGCGAACTGTAAGTATGAAAAATCTTGTTCGTGAAATTGAGCTATTTGTTGTACTTTAATTCCTTCTTCAAAAATCAAATTTGCTGGAAGAATAGTAGGATATGAATTTTCAAAAGGATATTCAGAATAAACAAATTTAGCCTCAGCCAAATCCGATTCAAAACGTTGCGGGTCATTGCAAAAGTGAAACTCAATACCCCTTGATTTACAAATAAACTGAAAGGTGTACACCAAGCGCTCCGAAACAAAATCCGTGAAAATCAATAATTTGCTCATGCCTTTTGGTCAAAATAGTTTTGGATGATGTTGCAAATCTTTTGAGCAGCCTGACCATCGCCGAAATGTGGTGTATATTTTCCGCTCGCACCGTGATTAATCCATTGCGAGACACCCAGTATCTTTTCAGCATCTGCATCGACAAGAATCCCATTTCCGTCGTTCACAATTTCCGTCCACTCAGTTTCCTTCCGCAAAATGACCACAGGTTTGTTCAAGAAATGGGCTTCCTTTTGCAAACCTCCTGAATCGGTCACCACAAAATGGCAAGAAACCAACAAACCAATCAAATCGCCATGAGAGAGCGGTTCAGTCATGATTATACCCTGATTAGAAATCAAATTTTGCCACAAATCAGGCAATTCAAGCTCCAATACCTTGCGGGTTCTTGGATGGATGGGAAAAACCAATCTCAAACCCATTTCATGGACAAGTTGACTCATGCTTTCAAGTATGCTGCGAAGCCTGGAAATGTCGTCAGTATTTTTAGGTCGATGAATTGTGAGTAAAACAAAAGGATTTTCACCTACTCCGATGTTCATCAGTATTGCATCATGCTTGCGATTCTTTTGATGTTCTAAAGTATCGAGCATCACGTCACCGGTAAGAAAAACACCGGGATTATCAGCTGTAAAGTTGCCATTCCTGACAGACTGAATTCCCTCTTTACTCAAATTTTCAACAGCGGTGACAGTCGGACAAAACAACAAAGTAGATACATGGTCGGTGTAAATTCTGTTGCGCTCCTCCGGCATGGACTTGTTAAACGATCGCAAACCTGCCTCTACATGGAAAAGCGGTATTGAACAGTATCCCGAGGCTACAGCCGCAGCAAAAGTCGAATTTGTATCACCATACACCAAAACAGCATCAGGTTTTTGATGCAAGAAGAGCTGATTCAATCGATCAATCATTTGCCCAACACCAGCTTCATAATTACCATCTCTGACGAAGGTAAAACTGGGCGCGGGCATGGACAGTTCATCGAAAAATACCTGAGACATTTGCGTATCGAAGTGTTGGTTGGTATGTACGATGTATTGAGAAATATTCGGAAAATCTAAAGTCAAACAACGACTAATGGCAGAAGCCTTGATGAATTGGGGTCGCGCACCAACTACAGTAAAGATTTTCCTTTTTTTGGACATAGCTCGCACAAAGATAACGACTTCAATCAGCAGAAAAAGTATTTGCAATGACGATATCAGAAAAGCAAGATAAACCTAAGAAATAAGGCAAAAAAAAGACCGCCCAAATTCGGACGGTCTTTGAAGTTTTTCAGCAACAAGCTAGTGCTTGATGAATTTGGTAGTCGCTCTTTGGCTTCCGGCGGTGATATTGATGATGTAAGCACCGTTATCAAAACGCGATGCATCAAAGGCGATATTGCGAACACCAGCATTGTGATACTCTTTCGCGCTGTACACCATTCTACCTGCCAAATTGTAAATCTCCATAGAAACATCTGCTCCTTGATTCAACTCAAAGCGCACAGAACCGTTATTTTGTAGCGGGTTTGGATAAACCGTCACATCAAATGTATTGTTCGAACTCATGTTTCCGGAGAAATCTTGTACGTCAAGCACAGAGTCAGAAGCAAACATACCTCTACCGTGTGTCCCGATGTAAATTTCACCCGGACGCGTAGTATTCGGATGACCTTCTCTCCAGTTTTGAACAATTCTATATACAGGAACTTCACCAAAACCATCAGAAGAATAAGTCCAAGTTGTACCCCCGTTCATGGAGAACCAAACTCCAAAGTCAGTTCCCACAATCAACATATTAGGGTTCGCTCGGTCTACAAGCACGTCATAGCAGGCAACGTTGTTTGACAAGTTTCCGGATACGTTGTTGAAAGTACCTGTACCTGTTGCTACATCAGCAGTTGTGGAGCGGAACACTCGACCTGTTCCACCAACACCAGCACGTGTGATCAAAACATCACCTTTGTTGTTTGGATTAACTGAAACACCGCTCACAGCACCTTGATAAATCAAAGTTTTAGTAATTGCTGGTGCATTACCCAAACGCAAGTCAGTTTTCACACCAAATTGAGGATCGCTTGTATACACATCACGGATACCGTCAATTCTCCAAAGACCTGTGCTCGTTCCAACATATACGTGCTCCAAGTTCGCTGAGAAGGCAATTTCTCCAGTGAACATTTCGCCGATACCTTGCACCACGCGTGACCACTGAACATTCGATGAAGCCAACCGAAGAGCATCGCGAGTCATATACAACTCGCCACCATTCTTTCTGGCATGCGTCAAGAAAATGGATTGATATGGATCAGCCACTTTCAATGTATCCCAAGCCACGTTAGTAATAAACTCGCTCGTTACCATGTCAAGAATTTTACCTGTAGAGGCATTCTGTCCAAACAATCTGTTGTACGTGGAAACAGATTGTACGTTAATTGTAAACACCGATGGTGCTGTTACAGACAATACATGACCCACAGCAGGCGCCTGACCCGGAGCAGTAACATTTGTCCAAGTCAATGGATAAAGCTGGTAAGTAGTCCCTGTGGTAGCATCCTGAACTTCAAAGTCCGTGATAGTCAACGCAGGGTTGTAGAATACAGTATCATCGAAATACACATTGGTAGCCAACGTGAAAGGAATCAAGTTGCCCGTGGCGAAGCTTGGCACCTGAATCTGAGTACCCGCGGTTGCACTAAAAGTCGGAGAATAAATTACAGTGTCTTGAGAGTTTGTGTCATAAAATTCGCCCAAACCTAGTTTGGTGTTGAAGTGAAAATCACCTCCACTCGTAAGTGCGCATGGTGGTTGATAACCCACATAATTTGGCGTGAATGAACCGAATGCAGCACCACCGTTACCAGAGCGCTCTACGCAACCGTAATAAACGGAACCAAACATGATGCTCGGGTTATAAAATGAAATAGCTGCATCAAAACCATCACCACCCATTACTTTTCTAAACTCGCGAGGCGTCGCATTTTGAAGATTGTTGTACATAGTACCGTTGTCCTGAGAACCACCTAGCAAACGGCCATTCCCGTCAGCAGCGATGGAATAGAACTGAATGGTTGAATAGCCGCGGTTTGCAGCGTAGAAAGTATTACCAAGAGTTGTAGAAATTCCGATACCACCATCATTTCCAATGTACAATTTGTTGTTGGAGTCGAATACCATTCTGTGGTTGTCGGCATGCACATAAAGTGGAGATTGTTGAGGTACAAACCACAAAGACAATTGCGCCCAACCGCCTGATACGGGATTCTCAGTAGCTATCGTCCACTCGTGAATATCAATACCACCCACCAACAAACGATTTGGGTTGGTTGGATCTACTACGTTCGTAGAGTTCCAGATACCTTGGTTTCTGTAAAAGTTAACCGGAGACTCCTCATTGGTGGTGCCTGGTGCAATTTGAGCCCAAGTCACGCCACTATTTGAAGATCTAAATGTTTCAGCTGCAGTAGTATTCGTCCCATTCACATAGCAAATGTATTCTCCGTTCACGCGATTTTTAGAAATGGCCATTTCAAATCGACTTCCGGAACCCCCTGGAATCTTGCCATCATTGGCAGATCCATGAATCGAAGCAAATGTGTTACCTCCATCTTGAGAAGAGAATGCACCACTAGCCGGGTTCGTACCAAATCTGCACAAAATAACTTGACCATCGCCGGACACTTCAACTTCGCTGCATGAGCCGGAACCAACGTTCAATGATGTTGGTGTACCACCTGTTGCAATATCCCATACGCGGAGCCCTATCGACTGACCAGCGATGTACAACTTGTTATTCACACGATTAGAAGCCAATTCATTGATGTTCCAATCTCCAGTTCCAGGAACCAAAGTCCAAGTTGAACCGGGAACATTCGGGTTTTTGTAGTAAACACCTTTACCGCCAACTGAGAAAGACTCTTGAAATGGACTTCCGTCGCCGGTACCGACAAATACATTGCCATCAGCCGTTTGAACAATGGAACTGATATACATGAAGGCGTCCCAATCCGGAACTTTCTGCCAATTGTTACCGCCATCGAAAGTTTCAAACAAACCACCCGAAACCGAACCTGCATATACGTGTTGCTCATTGGTTCTGTCCACGCACACGGCGCGCGTTCGTCCACCAAAGTTATCAGGACCACGCTCTTCCCAGGCCAGAGCACTCAATCTCGGTTGAGAAGCACGAATCAAACGAGCCTCTTCCAAGCCTTGACGAATTTTCTCTTGGGTAGCAACCTGTCCGGTTTCCTCGTCGATGTGGTGAGCTTCCCACCACAATTTTGCGCCATCAGGCTTTTGGAACTTGTCAGCCACAGCAATTTCTTGGTGCGCATATTTGCTTTGAGCTCCAGTTAGTTTAGAAATTGCCAAAGAACCAACGGCCAGTGTTCCGAGTGCAATTCCTCCGAGAATGAGTTTGTTTTTTTTCATAATAAGCACTTTTTGTTGTTATGCCAAGATTGTAGCATGGTTTTAATCAGTCTCAATCATTGACAACTACTCAAAATTTAAGCGTGTAAATTTAGCCATATTTCACATTGGCATAACAAAAACGACAGAAATTTTGTTTGTCAAAAATACGTCCTTATTTCAGAATTGCGGGACCGTAAATCACAAAACACAAAATTGAATAACTAGTCTAAATCAAAAATATGTTTTTCCGCGTGATAAGAAGATCGCACGAGAGGTCCGCTTTCTACATACCTGAAGCCCATTTGAAGTCCAATTTCTTTGTATTTTTCAAACTGCTCAGGGGTAATGAATTCAGCAACCGGCAAATGCTTGGGTGTGGGTTGTAAGTATTGTCCCAAGGTTAAAATATCGACCTGAACGCTGCGCAAGTCTTCCATGGTTTCCAAGACTTCCTGCTCTGTTTCTCCCAAGCCTAGCATCACTCCGGATTTGGTACGCATGCCACTTTTTTTCAGTCTGAAGAGCACTTCCAAACTGCGATCATATTTGGCTTGAATGCGAACTTGTTTTGTCAAACGTCTCACAGTTTCAAGGTTGTGGGACACGATTTCAGGAGCTACGTCAATAATGCGCTGCAAATTATCCCAATTACCTGCAAAATCAGGGATCAAAGTTTCAAGAGTTGTTTGAGGCGATTGATGTCGAATGGCACGCACAGTAGCTGCCCAAATTTCGGAGCCACCATCTTTCAAATCATCGCGGTCCACCGATGTAATCACGGCATGTTTTACTCCCATCAATTTGACAGAGTTAGCCACGCGACCCGGTTCAAAAGGGTCAGCCTCCAGTGGTTTTCCAGTGGCCACGGAGCAGAAACCACAAGAGCGCGTACAAATATTGCCAAGAATCATAAATGTCGCCGTGCCTTCTCCCCAACATTCACCCATGTTCGGGCAGTTGCCGGATTGACAAATCGTATGCAGTTTGTGATTGTCCACAATGTCGCGCACCATGCGGTAATTCTCGCCGGTCGGTAATTTTACTCTTAACCATTTTGGTTTTGGGATGCGCTCGGACTTTTCGGTGATTGCGGACATTGTATATCTTTGTTGATGACTATCGAATTACAAAATTAAAGCATTTTGGTTTATGGCGACTGCAGAAATACGTTACTTGGGCGAGCTTAGGACAGAAATCACACACCTGCGTTCACAGACTTCTTTCAATACGGATGCTCCATTGGACAATAAGGGACGTGGAGAATTTATTTCTCCCACTGATATGGTGGCCGCTGCAATGGGCGCTTGCATGGAAACGATAGTGGGCATCTACTGTCAGGAGCATGATTTGCCTTTTCATCATGCAAAAATTACAGTTATCAAAATCATGGCAGACAAACCGAGACGAATTTCTGCATTGGAGTTGCATTTGGATTTTTCAGGCAACGGCTGGAATGAGAAAACACGGAGAGCTGTCAAAGCGGCAGCTGAGGCTTGTCCGGTTGCTAAAAGCATACATCCGGATATTGCAATCAAGTTTGACTACAACTTTGGTGAATAACTGGGGATTAACCTTTGAAAAGTGCGTTGAAAATCCCCTTTATTTTTTTCCTGAAGAGCAAGAAGAGTATAATATACGGCACCACCATGAGCATGATAATACCTGTGTTGATGGTGCGGCCGAAAGAAACTTCCTCCTCCAAATTGGACTCTACATTGGCTTTACACATGGCACATTGGCCAAAAGAGAAATCGACGATGAAGATGAGAAGAATAGCGAGATAAACCCATTTGTATTTCATGGCTCTTAAACAAATTGCGATGCAAAATTAGCGAATTCACAACGATGCTCTTGTAAAAATCAATTTTTAACACAAGGACTTATCCAACAAGAGAATCCAAGAATCTGTAAACTCATCGTTTGAAGAAACACACAAAAAAACCGCGACAAAAATGCCGCGGCTTGAGTTGTTACGTCATGATTTTATCCTATTAAAAATCGAAGTCCTCCATAAACTTAGTGGTGAAATTTCCTTTGCGGAAGTTCTCATTATCCATCAATTTGATGTGGAAAGGAATGGTTGTTTTCACGCCCTCGATTACATATTCCTCCAAGGCACGTTTCATTTTTAAGATAGCCTCCTCACGTGTTTGAGCCACGGTAATTAATTTGGCAATCATCGAGTCGTAGTTCGGCGGAATGGTATAACCCGCGTACACGTGCGTGTCGATGCGCACACCATTTCCACCCGGAGAATGATAAGAAGTGATCTTACCCGGAGATGGTCTAAAATCGTTGTAAGGATCTTCGGCATTGATGCGACATTGAATTGCGTGCATCGTCGGGTAATAATTTTTACCGGAAATTTTTTCTCCAGCCGCGATTTTGATTTGCTCTTTGATCAAATCGTAGTCAATCACCTCCTCAGTGATGGTGTGTTCTACCTGAATGCGGGTATTCATCTCCATGAAGTAAAAATCACGGTTTTTGTCCACCAAAAATTCTACTGTTCCAACACCTTCGTAGCGAACGGCCTTCGCTGCTTTGATGGCAGCTTCACCCATGCGCTCACGCAATTCGTCGGTCATAAATGGACTTGGCGTTTCTTCCACCAATTTTTGGTGGCGACGTTGGATGGAACAATCGCGCTCAGACAAGTGGCAGGCGTTCCCGTATTGGTCGCCGGCAATTTGAATTTCGATATGACGCGGCTCTTCAATGTATTTTTCCATGTAGATGCCATCATTACCGAAAGCGGCTCCTGCTTCTTGACGGGCGGAGTCCCAAGCGGCCTGAATATCCTCTTCTTTCCAAACGATACGCATACCTTTTCCACCACCGCCTGCAGTAGCTTTGAGAATCACGGGATACTTGATTTCTGCAGCTATTTTCTTCGCCTCCTTTACATCTTTGATCAAACCTTTTGACCCGGGAATACAAGGTACACCCGCAGCAATCATCGTTGCTTTTGCTGTTGCCTTATCACCCATGGCTGCGATTTGTTCAGGCAGAGCACCAATAAACTTGATGCCATGGTCTTGACAAACTTTGGAGAATTTCTCGTTTTCCGATAAAAAACCATATCCCGGATGGATAGCATCTGCGTTAGTAATTTCCGCAGCCGCGATTATGTTCGGGATATTTAAATATGATTTTGAGCTTACCGCAGGACCGATACATACGGCTTCGTCTGCAAAGCGAACAGGCAAACTGTCACGGTCGGCTGTGGAATACACAGCAACCGTTTTGATGCCCATTTCCTTGCATGTTCTAATTACACGCAGGGCGATTTCACCGCGGTTGGCAACTAATATTTTCTTAAACATGGTGTTTGAGTTTAGTGAAACTTCCATTCAATTAAGAAGGATCTACCAAGAATAATGGTTGGTCGTATTCAACAGGAGAAGAATCATCCACCAAAACTTTCACAATTTTACCGGAAATTTCGGATTCAATCTCGTTGAACAATTTCATCGCTTCGATGATACAAAGCACTTTGCCTTTTTGGATGCTGTCGCCCACGTTTACGAAAACATCTTTTCCTGGACCTGGAGAGCGGTAGAATGTTCCGATCATCGGCGACTTGATGGTTACATACTTGCTTTCGTCACTTGCTGCAGGGGCAGGAGCCGCAGGGGCTGCAGGAGCGGGAGCTGGGGCTGGGGCTGCTGCAGGAGCTGCCTGGATTTGCGTCGGAGCCGGAGCTGCTTGGACCATTATGGTTTCATTGACACGCGGTTTTTTCGACTCGGTTTTGATGGTTATTTTGAAGTCTTTTTGTTCAATTTCAACTTCTGTAACACCAGAACGAGAAACGAATTTTATTAACTCCTGAATTTCAGTTAGTTTCATATCTACGGATTTAAAAAGTTATGCGAAAGTATACAATATTATGAGTTGTACGCCCATTTTAAATAAACGGCGCCCCATGTAAAACCACCTCCAAAAGCAGACAAAATAATATTATCACCTTTTTTCAATTTGGGTTCCCAGTCGGCTAAGCACAAAGGCAGAGTACCGGCCGTTGTATTCCCATATTTTTCGATGTTGATCATGACCTTTTCCGGAGAGAGGCCCATTCGATTCGCCGTAGCATCAATGATTCTTAAATTGGCTTGATGAGGAACGAGCCAATCCACATCATCCGAGGTCAGGTTGTTTTTCTCCATAATTTTAGCTGATACATCAGCCATATTGGTAACTGCGAACTTAAAAACCTGCTGGCCTTCTTGTTTCACAAAGTGTAGTCTCTGGTCAACGGTTTCATGTGAAGCGGGCATGGCTGAGCCACCGGCAGGTTGGTATAAAAATTGGCGTCCCGATCCATCACTGTGCAAAATAGAATCAATAACACCCAATCCTTCTGTATTCGGCTCAAGCAATACGACACCACCTCCATCACCAAAGATGATACACGTCGTGCGATCTTGGTAATCAATAATTGAGCTCATTTTGTCAACCCCAACAACCAAAACTTTCTTGTATTTTCCTGTTTCAATGAACTGTGCTCCAGTTGCTAAAGAGTAGATAAACCCTGAACACGCTGCGTTCACATCAAAACTCCAAGCATTTTTGAGTCCACATTTATCAGAAATGATGTTCGCTGTGCTTGGGAAAACCATGTCTGGAGTCACTGTTCCGCATATCAAGAGGTCAATATCTAGCGGATCGATGCCTTTTTTTTCAAGCAGTTTGTTAACGGCCGCTGCACCCATGTCGGACGTTGCACCATCTTTCATGATTCGGCGTTCTTTGATTCCTGTTCTGGAGGTAATCCACTCGTCGGATGTATCAACGAATTTCGCCAAATCATCGTTGGTGAGGATGTGTTCGGGTAAATAACCTTGAACAGCAGTTATTGCGGCGGTAATTTTGGAACTCATTCGAAAGCGGTTTTAATTTTTTCGGGAAGCTGTTTTTTTGCGACCTCTAAAGTATGTAAAATCATATTATGGATGGCGATGTCGTTGGAAATTCCGTGACCAATCATGACCACGCCATTGACCCCTAAAATGGGCGTTCCACCGTAGTTTTCGTAGTTGAAACGGTCGAAGTATTCATCCTGCATGCGACGCATTTTCATGAGTTTGAAAAAGCCTTCTGCGGTTTTGAGCACGACATTTCCCGTGAAGCCATCGCAAACAATGACATCTGCGTCATCAAAGAAAAGATCGCGACCTTCCACGTTGCCCACAAAGTTGATTTCGTCTGAATCGGCGAGTAATTTGTGTGTATGGATGGTAAGGAGATTGCCTTTCTCAGGCTCTTCACCGATATTCAGCAAACCTACTCTCGGATTTTCGATACCATAGACGTGTTTCATGTAAAGCGAGCCCAACACAGCAAATTGATAGAGCACATCAGGCTTGCAATCTGCGTTGGAGCCCACGTCCAACAGTATGGATTCTCCTCCTGAGAGCTTGGGTAAAACAGATGTAATACAAGGTCTAATCACACCGGGAACAGCATGAATTTTGTACATTGCACCCACGAGCATGGCACCTGTATTTCCTGCAGATGCAAAACCATCTATTTGTTTTTTGGCAAGCAAGTCAAAACCTACAGCGATGCTGCTGTTGGGTTTTTGAGGTATGGCGCGCGTGGGGTGATCGCTCATGGTTATCACATCAGGCGCATGCACAATTTGAACTTCTTCGGAGGAGCGACCGATTTTTTCAATTTCAGCTTTGATGAGTACTTCGTCGCCAATGAGCACCAGTTGGTGGGCGCTATCCATTTTGTCTAAAGCTAAAAAAGCCCCGGAAACCGTAGCCTCCGGAGCAAAATCTCCTCCCATGATGTCAATTCCTATCTTCATGAGGAATATGTTTTCGCGAATTACTCCGCTACTTCTTCAACTTCTTTCTGAGCAATTACTCTCCCTTTGTAGTAAAGCTTATCCTCGTGCCAAAATGCACGGTGAAATAAGTGTGCTTGACCCGTTGTAGGACATGTAGCCAAGTTGGCCGCAGTCATTTTGAAATGGGTTCTTCTCTTATCTCTACGCGTGGTGGAGGTTCTTCGTTTAGGATGTGCCATCTTCTATTTATTTTAATCTACAATTTACAAAATCAATTTTCTTTTCTAAAGCATATATTTTTTCAACACTTCGACCATCTCTTCGTTGCATTCCCCTTCCGGATGAACAACGCGATTGGGTTTGAGTACGTTGACAAATTCATAAAAATAATCCGCCATTTCCAATTGGTATGCCTCCGGTGGAAGGATGACCAATTCTTCATTGTCCGATTCTTCATGACCAAATTTGAAAACCAATTTAAAATCTCCTGAAATGTCGATTTGAATCGGATCATTACAGCGATCGCAAGTCGTGTTGATTACACCATCGATTTCGTAATCGGTGCTCAACATGGTTTCACTTTTGCGCAAAACCATCTCAATTTGGATGTCGCCTGACTGAATCAAGCTATGCTCATAATGTGAAAAGAACGCATCGTTCAAAGTGAATGAAAACTTGTGTTCACCATGCTTTAGGCTGCTAAAAGGCACGACGAAATCACGAAATTCTTTCTTCACTATTGAAAAATTGGACGGCAAAGGTACTACAATTATTAATAATTGCAAGTGAATAAAAAATTTGTTTGACTAGAAATGAGACACATCAACGAATGGTTTGTGATTTTAGGGATAATTGGCATTATCATAAAGATTACACAAAAATTACTTGTTTTTCTTTCCATGATTCTGTGTTAATGAGATAAGTTGATAAAGATTAAAAGAATCCACCCAATGGTCAGGCCAACTGTTGGAGCAATCCTCAGTGTACCAGCCATGTTCAAGATCGTTGAACGCTGGTTCGAGAGGGAATGGTGTTTTGTCTTTTTTGCAGGAAATTAGACTAACAAAAGCCATCGAAATCAAAATGTGCCCATATTTCCCCATCAATCTAAATCTAGTATAATTTCTTCGAGTGTTTGAGTATCAATTAAACTTATTCGCGAAGTGAGTAGAATTTGTCCAGTTGGGTTGCCATTTTGATAACGCATAACTTCACTATCCACTCTTTCAGCAATTAGCTTTTTGCCGTCAGCTGAACAAGAAATGAATATATGCCTTCTGGTGTCACAATTTTTCTTTAGTCTTGTTGTAATTCCAAGCATACTCACACTGTACAAACCGCTGTTTTTACCACTATTCGTATGCGCTACATAAAACTTTTGACCTGAAGGATGCCAACAAATACCTTCCATTCCTTGAAGAGTGCATGTGCCGATAATGTGGAAATTTTGTTGATTCAATGGAATTTGATCGCTTTTGAAGTAACCATATTTTGGAGCACTTTCCGCTGACCAACTAATAATTTGTAGAATTTTATTCTCAAAAATATCACCTCCAATAAATATGGGGATATTGCCAACAGTATCAATTGACATGTTGGACTGAATTTGTCTGATTATTGAATATTGTGAACCTAAAACCGGTGTATATGTCCAATAAAGCTCATCACCTGTTTGATTCCAGAATGGGTTGTGATTATACGTATTTGTAGTTATCTGAGTCAAACTTTCTCCGTTATCCTGAATTAAGTAGATGTGATAATTTGAGTTAAAAGCTATCCAACCCGTTTTGCTCCATTTGGGTTGTCCCTTTATTCCAAATCCTTCCACGAGAACAGTTTTTTCTTGTGTATTTATATTGTATTTAACAAGCTGACTTACACCGAGATTAATTTCACTAAAAACATATATGAATTCATTGGGATTGTTGGGATTGAATTGAGGTGCCTTAAATTGTATTTCAGTTTCTGAAAAAATTGTATTGTACATATCGGGAAAATCCTCGCAAACCACCTGATTACCGCAATCGTCGAGAAACTCGCAGGTTTTATCTTTTTTGCAGGAGGAAAAAACTAAAAATATCAACAACAAAAGCGTGATTCTATTGAAATGAAAAGATTGTGTCATATCTATTAATTTTTAATGAATTTTCGTGTAAATAGTTTGTTGTGTATCTTTATCATACATATGTATATGCCTGATTGATAGTTGGATATATCCATGGTTTTCTGAGAATATTCAAGGTTATTGAATTCATCTGAATAAAAAGTCTCAATATTACGACCTGAAACATCATAAATTTCAATCGTGAAATCATTGTGCTTTTTGTCGAAAGCGATAATAAGTTCACCACTAGTTGGATTTGGAAACAGTTTAAAACCCACCACGTCAAGTAAACTATTCAAACCAACGTTAGAATCGTTATCGATAGTATGAATACTATATGAGAATTTAACGCTGCTATTTAGATCAACTGGAAACCATCTATCCTGTACATGTTGACCAATAGCGTTGTGTATTTTTGTTTTATAAATATAACCTACGAGTGTTGCAGAATTGTGATTGGAATTAAGCATTGTAACTTCACTCCAGTGTGGGTTAAACAGGTAATTTGTGATTCCGAATAAATCACAAGAAGAATTACGAACCCATCCGTCTAAATATGTCTCATTAAAAGAAATTTTGTGGTTTAATGTCACTTCAAGCCTATATATATCTGTAAACCCGGGTGTAAAGCTAATGGGTAAGTTTTGAATGTTTTCAGGGAATTGTATTAATTGATTAGATGAATGTAACACAGAGTTTGATGTACTTACCAAACGTTCAAAATGTCTAACACGATGTGGCAAACTTGAAATTGTCATGGCGTCTCCTGCATTTAATCGTCCATAACCTGCATATTGATTTGGAACAGTGAGATTAATATTATAAGGATAATTTACTGTTACAGGAAATGCTGTTTTTTTCAATATCATTTCAACATCATCTGGAGCAAGGCTATTTGGATATTCTATATTTGTTAATAGATTGTGCTCACTGTATAAAAGCGCTGCAACGCCTGTAACATGAGGCGCAGAAATCGAAGTGCCCCATGTGGACAAATAGGATGAATTAGTTGAGAAATCGAGTGAAGTAGTTGTATTTGCAGTTCCCGGAGCTAATATATCCAGGTTATTTCCATAAGTTGACCAAAGCACTCTCGTGCCAGTAGCATCACTTGCACCAACTTTTAAAACCCAGTTATCATTATAAGAAGCCGGGTATCTTGCGCTACCCTCGTCTTTATTTCCACTACTAGCAACGAAAATGCAATTTTGTTCATAACATGTTTTTACAGCATTTCTAAGAAATATTGAGTTTGAATATGAGCCCCATGAGTGATTTTGTATATGGAAACCATAGCCATAGCCTGTGTAAGGATTGTTAACAGCACCCTCAATAATTGCTGGAACAGCCAAAGAAAACAATGTATTCATTTGATCAGACCCTAACTGCTGTGGAGGTAAAAAAATTGGAATTCCAGAGGAATAAAGCTGACAACCTGTATTGCCAGTTAAATAATCTCCACCAGCAACACCTGCAATACCAACATGATTATTTCTAAGCGCACCGCATACACCTGCGACGTGAGTGCCATGTCCTGTTGAGTCTGGGTTTGTTAGATTCGAAACGAAGGCATGCCTAAAATAATCCCAACCGCCTTTAACTTTTGAACCACTCCATGTCCCGTCTCCAAAATCTTCATGACGCCAATTTATACCAGTATCAAAAATCCCGACTTTAACGAAATTTTGACCTACTTGTCGTTGCCAAGCCTGTTCCAAATTGATTCCGTGGGCGGAATCGTATAAACCGCTTTGACCTGTCTGGTAAAGTGCATCATTAGGAGTATTGAAAAATTCACCAAAAAAATTTAATTCACCAAAATGAATCAAAGGGAATAAATTGTTTAATGTGTCAATTACTGCATTAAGATTATCATCATCTGATGGCATATATATGGAGATTGTTGCCCAAAAGTCATCTATTTTGACTGTATCACCCAAGCGTGTGATTGATAATGAATCCGCGGTAGTCATTCGGTGAAAAATCTTGAAAGTCTCTAAACGTCCAGCATCAAAAGGGAATTTGGTGTTTAAAGAGTCGATAACATGCTCAAGAACAAATTCTTTCAACAAACCTGCATCGAAGTTCTTTTTGTCCACGGCTTCCAAATTCATGGCAGTTTTATCAAAGCGCACAATCAATTCGCGGGCGTTGTAGGCGGGAACGCTATCCACATAAACCGGCACAATCTGCTTTTCCATCACATTGTACTTCACAGTCCTATTCCTAAAAGTTGTGTCGTTTTCTTGTATTTGTCCAACGATAATCAGGTTGTCATCCAAATCAATGCCCATTGCTGTGGGTTTGTCGTTTTGCCCAAACGGACTGTCAAAAGATTTCACCGAGAAAATTTGTCCGTCAGCTGCGAAGCCCATCGTGGTTATTTGGCTGCTGGCGTTGTTTCGAGCAGCTCCTGTCACAAAAATCCGATCGCCACGCACGACCAATTGTACCGCTTCATCGTCGAGGTTGGCTAAGCCGTTGAATTCTCTGGACCATTGTAAATTGCCGCTGCTGTTGTATTTTAGAATGGAGTAGTTTTTTCCTTGATTCGGATTTGTGACATAGCCCACAGCGTAAACATTGCCTTGGTCATCGGTTTTTACGCCATAACCTTTGTCGTCGAGGCCATAGCTGTCGAAATGTTGTTCCCAAAGTAAGTCTAAATCGTCGTTGAATTTGTATAAACTGATGTCGAAACCAGATGAAGTATTCACTGTTGTTCCGAGCACATAAATGTTTCCATCTTCATCAATAGTCAAATCGTTGGCTTCATCCACGCCACTGATGCTGTTTCCCGTGGTGCGCGAAACGCCGTTGTTAAATCCCGTGGCTGCTGTGTATCGAATGGTTGCAAGCTCCCAGCTGTTATTTGGAAAAATACCAATTTGACTCGCTCCGGTTACTAATAAGGTGTTAGTTCCTAAGGCAATTTTTGAAGGTATTTCGTTGAATTGTGCATAATCATAGCGGTCAGTCCAAATTTCAGCACCATCAAGTGCGTACAATTTAATGGTTATGAAATCCATCATGGTGGTGTCTCCTGCGCTCGATCCTGTTACATAAATTCCACCATTGTTGTCGCCAGTTATTGCTGTACCTCCGTCATAAGGAATTGGCGAACCACCGAAGTCGTAGAAGTAAGTCCAATGCAAATCACCGTCTTCTTTGAACTTGAGCACAACCAAGTCTAAATCGCCTGCAATACTCTGTGTGGCTGCCCCGGTAACGAAAACATTATAATTGTCATCAACAAAAATGGCAACACCCAAGTCATCTAATAGCGCCCCTCCATCGAAGGATTGTTCCCAAATTAAGAGACCTTTGGGATTGAATTTTTGCACCAAAATGTCGTAACCGTTTGTGATCGTTACAGTAGAACCAACAACATAAACGTTGTTTAAATTGTCGGTCGTTGAGGCATTTCGGTAAAACATAGGCATTTGCCCGCCTTCTTTGTCCCAAACTTCAGAAAGATAGAACTGGGAAAAACTTTGCGCCGATGCCTTATGACTGAAAATTATCAGCATAAATACGGATAGGATAGGATAGGATAGGATAGGATAGGATAAAATTTCTCGTTTTCATAAGCTGAGATTTAGAGTTCATAAAAAAGAAACGTTCAAAACGAAAAGAACGTTGGACGAATGTAAGTAAAACTGATAAAAACTCATATTATTTCAGTTTTTAATTTTCTAGGTCAACAAAAATAGTCTTACTATTAGGCTTGTTAAAAGTCAAACAGTATCGATAAAAGGAAAAAATTTAACCCGCCGATATCTATCGGAAAAGAAGTTGAGCGTCATTAAGATGTAAAGTTTTTAAATTAAGTCCCCTTAATTCTTTTAATGCGTTCCAATAGATTTTTAGATGGTTCAAAAAAGTTGAAGGGTAATTCTCACTATTTTAAAATGAGATGAAAAAAGCCATAATCTTCTCGTGGCGTATTGTCTCGCAGGATGCCTTTTACGATGTAGTAGTACACGCCTTCAGCTGCTGGTTTTCCGTTTGGAGCCAAACCATCCCAAAGGTAGTTGTCGTCAATGATGTAACGTTGACCCATCACATTGCCCCAACGATTGAGAATTGTCACTTCATACTCCCGGTAGGCATTGAAAATAAAGGTGAACATATCATTCGTGCCGTCGCCGTTGGGCGAAAACACATTGGGAAATGCGAGCTCGGTGGTCACAAATACAGAGGCGTATGCAGTGTCTGTGCAGCCTTGAGCATCCGTAACGATAAGCATGATGTTGATGTTTCCCGCATCATTAAACAAGTAATTGAACTGGTTTTGGTTGTTCACGAAATTGTGGTTTCCGAAGGTCCAAGAATTGCTCACGATTCCTCCGATTCCACCTGTAGATAAATTGTTTACGTTTAGATTTTCTCCCCAATTGAGTGTTGTCGGGCTCACTTCAAATGCTGCGTTTAGATTGCCAAATTGTATGGTTATGGTATCGAGAGGATAAGTTACCGTGCAATTGTTGTCGTCCGAAATAATCAAAAACGGCGCAAAAGTACCTGCAGCAGGGTAGAGGTATTCGCCGCCAGTCAATGAGCTAAAACTTGTTCCATTTCCGGGAAACCATTGAATCTGCGTTACATTGTTGGTTTGATACACTTCAAACATGATGTTCGGGTCGCAAGCTGTTCCTCCGTTTACCCAGCCAAACACACCGGAAGGCCCATTGATTGTGAGGAAATTATTGAAGGTTATGCTGCTCTGACAGCCAAATTCATCCGTGATGGTGAGCGACGAAGTGTAGGTTCCTGCGAAGACATAAGTGTTGCTCGGGTTCTGAAAAATGGAAGTTTTTCCATCTCCAAAAACCCAATTCCAGCCTACAATATCGCCGTAGGATTCAGACAAATCCGTGAATTGCCCGAAAACGGAGGGACAAGAAAAATTGCCAAATTCATCGGTGTTTGCACCCGTTAGTAAATAGCTGTAATTGGCATTCGGCGAAGAAACCACGAAGGGTACTTCAATTTCGCTCGTGCAACCAAATCCATCAGATACCACCAATTTTAGCGTTTCATTGTAGGACAAAACATTAGGATCAACAGGCAGATTTAAGGTGATTTCGGGATTGTTTTCGCTGGAAATCAATTGGTTGTTCCAATACCAAAAACTATTGCTGTAATTCTGCGACAAATTGATTGGAGAAAACGGCGTGTTGTTGCAAACCACCTCGGGAACGTCAAAATTGGCAACGGGTGTCACGAAATTGGTGATCAAAGTGCCTGAATTTGAACAACCCAAGGCATCTGTGACTGTTAAATTTGTGGTGTAATTTCCCGCTTGAGGCACACTTGATGTAAAAGTAGGGTTTCCGTTGGGTGAAATTGCCGGTCCGCTTGTTGTCCATTCATAATTGACAAAGGCCACGCCGCTCAAACTTGTGCTCGCGTCTTGGAAGGTAGCTTGGGTTGGCACACAACCCACCACATTGATAAGGTCAATAGACACTTGCGGCCAAGGAGCCACATAGAGAGCAAGTGTGTCGCTCGCAGGACATCCGAGCCCATTGATTGCGTTCAAAACGATTTGATTGACACCTGCATTGGGAAAAATATAATCATCCGGATTGGACACTTGCATCAAGTGCGAATGCCCCATGAAAAAATCGTTAGCGTAGTAATTGAACGTGGAAACACCATGGTTCACCATGGATTGATGTGTGAAATTGAATAAAGACGCCGATTCAAAACAAACAGAATCGTTCAATACATTCAAGGTCACATCAAAAGAGTTGACGTAGATGATTTTTTGCAAAGAGTCTATGCAGCCATTGGTGTAGTTCCAAGCCTTTTGTTTAATCACATAATCACCGTAAGTATTGTAGGTATGGGGGAAGGTAGTTTGGTTGTTTTGCCAGGCTAAAGGACTCGTGTTGTAATTGTGAGTTGTCCCATCGCCAAGCCACCAAAAAACGGCAACCTGATCATTTTCTTGTCCTAAAATTGTTTGATCCTGAACAGAAATTTGCACCGGAATGTCGGGATTACAGAGCACTTGAGGCATGGTAAAATTCACTAAAGGACCCCAAACATATATGATTTCTTGGAGCAAAAGTGTGTCTTTGCAGCCTCTGAAGTCAACAACAAGCATAATGTCGATTGCTCCGGTATCCAAAACGGGTTGTGAATTGGGTTCAAAATCTGAGAAAGGTCCTTGGCTACCAATAAACCACTGATAACTCACTTCATCCGGTTGGTGGGGTACAGTGATTTCACTCAAATTCACAAAGGTCAGATTTTGACGCGCACAAATAGTGTCGGGACCCACAGTGAAGTTCACCAAAGGAGGGATTCCCACTTGAATGGCCTGAATGCTATCGAGTATTTCCGTGCATCCATTGGCAGTTGTGATAGTCAGAGAAACATTGTAAACGCCGAGATTGAAAGCTTGCGTTGGTGGATTTTGTTGATTTGAGGTTTGTCCATTACCAAAATTCCATGACCAAGAGTTAATGGGAAAACCGGGTATTGGAGAATATGATGTATTTGAAAATGAAACCAATAGCGTTTCACAACCTTCGTCGACATTCATGGAAAATTCTGGAAAAATATTGTAGATGGTTATGAGGTTAGGGTAATGCTGAGAGGACGCGCAACCATTGGCGTCAAGCGATGTAATAGTTACACTAAACGATTGACTTTCAGGGAAAGGAAAAACATCGTAATCCGGCATGGAATAGCTTTGTGGAGGGGGATTAGTGCCCGAGAAGGTGTTGCCATTGCCAAAATTCCAACTGAATGTGCCGTTGAATCCGCTTGTGTTGTTGAAAGAAATCGTTTGCGGATTGCATCCAATGGTCAAAGAAGGCGTCAAAGAGGGTTGTTGCGCGGCGATTACGGTGATGGTTTGCGTGGCCTGACCGGAACATCCGAGGGTCGTATTTTGGCTGTTTAAGGTAACCGTATAAGTTCCGGCACTGTTGAACTGAATAGCAGGATTCGGTTGATTAGAGGTTTGACCGTTGCCGAAATTCCAATTGAATTGATTGGTTCCCGGCGGACAAGTCTGTGTGAAAGTCACAGGGTTTCCGGTGCAAACAGTGGTTGTACTCGACGAGAATGAGGTACTGTAATTGTTGATGTTGATGTTTTGTGAAGTTGAATTGGAGCACCCGGTTAAAGTATTGGTTGTGGTTAAATTGATGGTATAAGAGCCCGCGGTTGAATAGGAGATATTTGAAGGCAAGGCTTGGGTTGAGGTTTGTCCATTGCCGAAATTCCAGTTGTAACTCATGCCATTTGGAGGAGAAACTGAGGTCACGCTCAAATTAGCAGGAAGGATGCAAGGCGGAGTTGAAAGCGTGAAACTTGGTTGAGGTAAGGGATTGACAAGAATGTAATTTGCTTTGACCTCAGATACGGCATTGATTCCGTTGCTTGCGGTTAGAATTACGGTAAAATTGCCCGCGGTTGCATAAGTATGCGAAGGATTTTGGATGTTACTTGATGTGCCATCGCCAAAGTCCCAAGCCCAAGATACGATTGGATTTGCAGAATTCGTCAAGTCGGTAAATTGAACCGGCTGCCCAACGCATACTGTAAGTGGAGACGCTGAAAAATTGACAGTCATTTGGGCAAATGACGTATCAATGCTTCCAAAGAGCTCAAAAAAAGTAATCAAAAGAAGAAGTATAATCTGCTTCAAGAGTTTATAATTTTCACTGTAAAGTAAACGATATTCAATCAGAATAGGTTGTATCAGGTCGATTTTCGTTGAACATAGTCAGTGATGATTCATGAAATATTTGAGAATAAATCCTTATTTTTGCAACTCAATTGCAAAAGCTAAGTTGAAATCAAGTATTCTCCTCGCCTTTTTTCTTTTAGCAAATCTCGCTGTATCTCAACAGTTTAAAACCACAATAGAGATAAGGGATGAACAATCGAATGAATTGATTCTCGGAGTAAAAGTGCATTTTACCGAAGAAGGGCAAATCGCACTTGCGCGAAACGGTATTCTACAAATTCAAAAGGCTCGACGGTTTCATCATTTGCACATTGAGGCCACATTCTACGAAGTGAAAGAACTTGATTTGGATTTGAGTAGAGACACTTTTGTAGTGGTTTTCATGCACCCTACAGCTTTGGAAATGCGCGAAACCTTGATTGAACACGCGTTAATTAGTAACTCCGAAAGAAGCTCGTCTGTGGCCATTGGTATGTTGAACCGTGAAGAAATGCTCCAAAACAACCCCAGCAGTTTTGCAGAGGCTTTGGAATCCATACCAGGGGTGAGTTCAAACAACGTCGGGGTGGGCATTGCACGACCGGTGATTCGCGGCTTATCGGGAACGAGAATTTATGTGGCCGACATGGGCTTGCGTCAAGAGGGGCAACAATGGGGCAACGACCATGGTTTGGAGCTCGACCAATATGGTATCGAGCGTGTCGAATTGATCAAAGGTCCTGCAACCATCATGTATGGCCCTGACGCGATGGCTGGTGTGGTTCATATTCTCAACGACATCTGGCCGGAGCAAAATACCGTAAAAGCTGACTTAGTCACCGGATACAAAACCAATAACGCACACTTTTTTCAGTCGGTCGGGGTGAAAGGCTTGAAGAACAATTTTTACTTCAACGCCCGCTTGAGCGCGAAAACCTATTCCGACATGCGCGTGCCTATCGACTCTTTCACCTATTTGACTTTCAATCTCCCAATTTACGAGCGTCGTTTGAAAAATACCGCCGGCAAAGAATACAACGGTTCTTTGACGTTAGGTTACAAAACGAAAAACTCCAAATTCTGGGTGAGAGCGAGTCAGTATGATTTGCATCAAGGATTGTTCTCCGGTGCCATTGGCGTACCGAATGCCTATGGCTTGGGACATCAAAATGATTATCGCAACATCGAACTACCTGCGCAAGACGTAAAGCATTTTAAACTGGATGCTCACCATGTTTCACGTTTGAAAAAGGAGGGTATTTGGAGCACCGACCTAGGCTACCAACGCAACGACAGGCTTGAACAGTCCTTGGCACACCTGCACGGCATCGTACTAACAACGCCGTCCGATACTGCGCATCATTTTGTGCTGCAAACCCTCCAACTGCGTTCTACAATAAAAAAAACGCTGACCGCAAAATCGAAAATCAGTTATGGTTTAACCGGTCTTTATCAAGACAATCGCCACAAGGGATTTGAGTTTTTGCTGCCCAATTTCAGCACGCTTGAATTAGGAATTTATGCCTTATCTGAGCAAAAAATCAACGAACGGCTCACCTTAAATTACGGACTGAGATCGGATATTTCACGCGTGCAAACCGAGAGAAAACTGCGCGAAATTCAGCAACAGGGACAAACATTAAACGAAGAATTGGCGCCGGAGATTGATCGCAAATTTTCCAATTGGGCGGCACAAATCGGAATCAACTTCGAATTCACCCACCACCACATCCTTAAAGTCAATCTCGCTAGATCCTATCGTTTTCCAAGAGCGGTAGAATTGGCCATGAACGGCGTGCATCACGGCACTTTCAGACACGAAATTGGAAATCCAAACCTGCAAACCGAAACGGCTTATCAATTTGATCTACTCTATGAATACCACACCGATTCGCGTCTTTTGACGGTGACACCTTTTGTGAATTACTACAACAATTTTATCTATCTGCGCCCAACCGCTCAATTTTCTCCTTTGCCGGATGCAGGTCAAATTTTCCGCTATGTCCAACACAATGCGCTGCTCACCGGCGCAGAAATTTTGTTTCAGCAAGCCTTTAGTCCCACTTTCCTTATCACTGCAAAATCCCAATATGTGTTTGCTTACAACTTGAGTCTAGGGCGCAATCTGCCCTTCATTCCACCGCTGGAGTTTTCTCTCGAACCAGAACTCAAATTCAATGGTTTCGCAAAATTGAACCGAAGCTTTTTCAAACCGTCATTCACTTACATTTTCGCGCAGAATTTGGTGGACATCAACGAAAAAACAACACCGGGCGTTTTCCTCATAAACGCAGATTTGGGCTTCCGGATGGCAGAAGGAAAAGCGCTGCGCAGGTTTCATTTCCCTCAAGGCATTCAGGTCAATTTGGGTTTCAGAAATCTCTTGAACACACCCTATTTAAAACACCTCAGTCGCTATCGTTTGCTCAACATCACCGAGCCGGGCTTCAATTTCATTTGCACAATCCGAGTGCCGTTGGCGTATTGAGTTACCTCACACCCTACCCCGTGGGGCTTTCTGAAAAGTTTTATATTTGGCGATTAGGATGATTCTTTTCCGGATAACCACAATCAAAGACCACCCATGACCAAAATAAACGCCCACGGACATCTACTCCCCTACCCCACTGAAATTCCGCGATTCATGCGGGATAAAAAGCTCTTTTGGGTAGATGACGACAAAAAATTCATGCGCCAGGGCAACTGGTCGAGACCCATTACCGATCCCAGCTTTTTCCTGAATGAGAAACTGGATTGGATGGAAAAACACCAGATTGATCATGCTGTGCTCCTGACGCTTTCTCAATTGTATTGCAACAACTTGAATGAATACGACACAAGAGATGTAATTCAATTCCAAAACGATTTTCAGGCAGAAGTGCAATACCAAAACACGGATAAATTTACCTGTGGGTTCGTCGTGCAACCGCGCTTTGTTGATCAAGCATTGTTAGAAATCGAGCGCAATGTGACAAAAAACAACTTGCGTTTGCTGTGCCTGCCAACCCACTACGTGGCGGACAACGGAAAATGGACCAGCGTTGCAGACGAATCTGTTTTTCCAATTTATGAATTGGCAAACCACTACAATTTAGCCATTGAAATTCACCCTTACGACGGGAACGAAATGGTGAATCTGGACGATAAATTTTGGCGTTTCCACCTCGTTTGGATGTGCGCCCAAACGGCAGATACACATCACATGTACACGCTTCTCGGGATTTACAAGAAGTTTCCCCACATACGCACCTGTTTTGCACATGCTAACATGCTCGGACAAGCCAATTTCGGAAGAAGAATGCAAGGCTATCTCGGACGTCCGGATTTATTCGTAGGCACCGAAAATCCGGCAGAAGCCAATGGTCACCCGAATATTTTCTTTGACACCCTTGTTCACGACGCAGAAACCTTCCGACTGTTAGTGAACCGAGCGGGAGTGAGCCAATTGGTAGCAGGACTAGACGACCCCTACCCCTTGGGCGAAATGGAAACCGTACCGGGTTGTTATCCGGGAAAAGTGATTGACCAAGCCCGTGAAATGAATGTTATCAGCGCTCAGGATCATAATGACATTTGGGATAAGAATGTTAGGACCTGGCTAGGCAAACTGTAACGATTAATCCATGAAAAAATACTCGGACATTTACAACGACGGTCAATACGAGTTGAACAACCCATCTTGGAATGAACCCGATGCAGCTTTAAAAGCCTCGTGGATTGTGCTGATGCTTAAAAAACATAAACTCAAGCCAAATTCAATTTGTGAAGTAGGTTGCGGTAACGGACAAATTCTAAAAACGCTTAGGTTTGAATTACCCGAAGCAACCCTTTACGGGGTCGATATTTCACAACGCGCTATAGAACAAGCCAATCGTAATAAAGAAAAAGAATGCTCTTTTGAAAATGCGGACGTCCTTGATTTAAATTTTGAATTCAAACATCGCTACGATTTACTGCTGACCATAGATTTAATCGAACATTTGGAAAACTATTTCGAGTATTTGCGAAAAATTCAAAAGTCATGCACTTATGCGATTTTTCATATTCCACTCGACATGAGTATGTGGACCTTATTTCGAGAGAAAATGCTCTTGGAGTCGAAAGATCGCGTGGGTCATATCCACAATTTTACAGAAGATTTCATTTGTTCGGTATTGGAAGACATGGATTTTGAAATCATGGAAAAGCAGTTTACCCTGCCGAATTACAAACCCAATGGCGCCAAAGCCAAAATAGTGTTCGCAATTCGAAATCTCTTGTTTAAACTTAACAAAAGATTCTGTTCCAAATCAGTTGGAGGTCTGTCCTTGTTGGTGTTAGCAAAAACCAGAGAATAAAAAACTGACGCTATTTTTTTACAACAAACTTCTCCGAAATTTTTTGAACGTCGCCTTTAGCATCCTTGTAAGCAACCGTGAAATAAATCGTGGCACCGGAGCCTAACCTATCGAAAATAGCAGGAAAGTTATCAACCTCAGCGCCATTGCCTCGGCTGCTGAATTCGGCTTCAGGAATGTGATATTCCCATTCAACTACAGTAAAGCCGCTTTTTGAACCTACGTCGGTGAGTACTTGCAATGTCGTACAGGACTCGCTTATCACTTCTTGACTCGATTTGCCACAAAGGTAGATTTTTGCGGTCGGAGTCTTTTCGGACATCATGACAATCGCTTGCTTTTGGGCAGATTTACATTCCCATTTCGAAGCCAATAAGGTAACCGGGATTAAGACAATTGCAGACAAGGCGATGGCATAAAACGTTCTCATGTGACACAAATTAAGTTTGCCGAAAGTAGTAAAACTCAATGAGCAATGCAATCTTCTGTACCAAATTGCCACAAAAAATTACAGGTCTTAGATTGCTATCTAAGCATTTTCAGTCGCTGAATCCAAAGAAACAGCACTAGAGGTCAAACCTTTGTAATAGTCGTAGATTGCCAGCTGTGCCTCGATGGCTTCACTATCCGAGCGAACATACTCATTCTTCTGCAGAGCATCAATAATGCGTGCTTTTTGATTGCCCTTCCACATGGTTTCCAGAAAATTATTGAGTTGATTTTTAAGGTTTTTATCCAAAATCGGAGTTACGACCTCCACGCGCTTGTCGAGGTTGCGCGCCATCCAGTCTCCTGAACCTATAAACACTTGCTGTTCCTTTTTCGCGTCGCCAAAAATAAATACACGTGAATGTTCCAAGTAGCGCCCAACCACAGACCGCACTTTGATGTTCTCACTTTGATTTTCAATACCTGCCACCAAACTGCACATACCTCGGCAAATAATTCGAATTTTGACTCCCGCTCGTGAAGCCTCATACAATTTCAAAATCATTTTCTCGTCAACCAAGCTGTTCATCTTGAGAAAAATAGCGGCCGGTTGTTTCTTTTCGGCTTTCTCAATTTCTTCATCAATCAACTCCACCCAACGGCGGCGCGAATTGAAAGGCGAAACAATCAATGTGCTAAAACGACCACGATCTACGTTGTTTTCGAAAAAGCGGAAAATCTTCTTGACCTCGTTAACAATCATTGGATTGCCGGTCAACAATCCCAAATCTTCATAGACACGCGCAGTTTTTTCGTGGAAATTTCCGGTGCCCACATACACCACCTCCTGACGTTTTCTGTTGGATATACGTGAAATCAACATCAGTTTAGAGTGCACTTTAAATCCGGGAACTCCGTAGATGATAGTTGCACCCAATTCGTCCAGAATTTTCGACCAAAACAAATTGTTTTCCTCGTCGAAACGAGCCAGCAACTCGAAAACCACGGTTACTTTTTTTCCGTTTTTTAGTGCAGCAATCAAAGCGTTCAAAATTTTTGAATCGCGGGCAGCCCGATAAATATTGATACTGATGCTTTCCACTTTCGGGTCGATGGCTGCTTCGCGCAACAAATCAATGATGTAACCAAAGCGCTGGTAGGGAAAATGCAACAATTCGTCATGTTTGACCACGTGTTTGAACAGGTGGTTGGTTTGCTGCAAAACAGGATGGTCATTGGGCTTTTGAAACGCAAAATGATGCGCAGGATTTCCAAAATCCGGGAAGTTCATAAAGTCTTTGAAATTGTGGTATTTCCCCCCGGGAATCACGTTTTCGTGTTCGCGCATACCCAACATACGCATCAGATAATCCACTAAATCCGGAGGCATGTGGCCGTCATACACCATGCGCACCGGGTCGCCTTTTTTACGATCCTTGATACCCTTACTCATTTTGTCCACCAGCGAGATGACCTGCGTTTCCTCCAGGTCAATTTCGGCATCTCGGGAGAACTTGAAGGTATAGGCTTCCATCGAATCTGCTGTAAATATTCTGAAGATGTCCTTCAAATGCATGCGGATGATGTCGTCTAAAATCACCAGGTAATTCACCCCATTGTGTTCTTTGAGACGGAAAAAACGTGGTGCTTTCGGCGGCACCTCGATCAGCGCATAGCGAATTTTGTATTTGTCGAAATAATTCATTTTTACGGCGAGGTAAATGCCATCGTCGCGCAATTCTGGAAATTTCTGTTTCTTGTCCAACAAAATCGGCATCACCAAGTGCTTGATTTCGTTGATGTAGTATTCTTGAATCTCAGCTCTTTGCTCTGCTGTTGCATTTGTTTCGTCAATCAATCGGATATTTTGCTGACCCAATTCTTTGAGAATTTTTTGATACGACAATTCAAACAAACGCTGTTGCTTCAACACCACACCTTTAATCTCATTGAGCAAATCTTCAGGCGAACCATTAAAACCGTACACCGATTTTACTTTTTTCAACATCAAACGCTTGATGTTGGCCACGCGCACTTTAAAGAATTCATCGAGATTGTTGGAATATATTCCGAGAAACTTGATACGCTCGAGTATGGGGTTTCTTTTGTCGAGTGATTCTTGCAATACGCGGTGGTTGAACGACAACCAGCTCAGCTCTGGATTTCTGAATTTCATGGGGCAAATTTAAAGATTAGCCAACGCAATATGTTAAAGCAAGATTAATAGAAAATCTTAAACAATATGAATCGTGTACCGCAAGATTTAATGATTCAAACGAAATAGAGATTGTGATTCAACCCTCCTTGAAAATCAATTCCAAACTTAAGCGCAAAACAAACCTGATGTTTGCGGGTTTTTGCTATACTTGTGGCTCATTCATCAAGCAAAAATTCAGCGTTTTGCAGACCATCACATACCATCAAACTACTATACGCATAGGCGAGGAATTCAACAATTTGGAGTCATACCTTCCTGCGCACGCATCTCAAGTCGTTCTTCTCGTTGATGAAAACGTACTTGCGCACCCTAACTATGATTTCAACGCATATTCCTGCATTTCAATTGCTTCCGGTGAATCATCAAAGAGCATCGCCAAAGTGGAGGAAATTATTGGTCAACTCATCGAGCTCGGACTTGACAGAAACAGTATTTTGGTGGGCATTGGGGGCGGTGTGGTTTGCGACATCACCGGGTTTGTGGCCTCGATTTTCATGCGGGGCATCAGTTTCGGGTTTGTGCCAACCACACTTCTGGCGCAAGTGGACGCATCCATTGGAGGAAAAAACGGCGTCAATCTGGGCGCTTATAAAAACATGATTGGCACCATCAATCAACCAAAATTTATTCTGATTGATTTTAACTTCCTCGGAACTTTGCCCAAGCAAGAATTTATTAGCGGTATGGCTGAAGTTGTCAAACACGCATGCATAGCGGACAGGAGCTACTTCGAATTTCTGGAGCATCACTGTTCTGAGATTCTTTCCTTGCAAATCGAAGCCGTTGAAACCATGATTTTACATTCAGTTCGCATCAAAACTCAAATTGTGGAAAGTGATGAACTGGAAGCGGGACTTCGCAAAATGCTCAACTACGGTCATACCTTTGGTCACGCCATCGAGAAATCCATGCAAATACCTCACGGAGAGGCAGTAAGCCTAGGAATGATGGTGGTTAACGAAATCGCATGCAAACTCAAAATGCTCGAGTCCAAAAAAAGTCAACGCATAGAGCAACTGTTGAATTCCATTGGGCTGCCAACCCAATTCAGCAAACAGGTTCTTGAAAATTCTATGCATTTGGTTGTGAAAGATAAAAAGCGTGCAGGAAAAAAAATTGATTTGATTCTGCTGCGCGACATTGGACGCGCTGAAATTGTACCTCTCGATTTTCAGGAGATTCAGTCTTTGATAAAATTGTAGCAATGGACGAAAACATGGAATCCCAAAGCAAAACGGTTCAACCGTTCAGGTATCGTGGTTCACTTCAAATACCCGCATCCAAAAGTTACCTGCAACGCGCGATTGCCATAGCTTCGCTGTGTGAGGAAACTTGCAGCATCGAGAATTATTACCCAAGCGCGGATGCTCAGGCAGCTGTACAAATCGCTCAAAAATTGGGCGCAGATATACGACTTCAGGGAAACAATATCTCGGTTAAAAAAGGAATAACAAACTTGGACGAAGTTGAACTCCATTGTGGAGAATCCGGGTTGAGCACGCGAATGTTCAGTCCAATTGCAGCGCTGTTTGACCGCAAAACCATCATCAAAGGGTCGGGTTCGTTGTTGAAGCGTCCGATTCAAATGATTGAAGATGCGCTGCGTCAATTCGGCGTAGAAACGCAATCTGAATCGGGGTATTTACCACTTACTCTTCAGGGAAAAATGCGTGGTGGAAAGGCCACAATCAATGGTTCTGAAAGTTCCCAATTGTTAACAGGCTTGTTGATTGCACTACCGTTATTAGAAGAGGATAACGTGCTGATCGTCAGTAATCTCAAAAGTAAACCCTACATCCAAATGACCTTGGATTTGTTGGCCAAATTCGGAATAGCAATAAATCACGAAAATTTTGAAACTTTCCACATTCCCGGAAGACAAACACCCAAAGCGACGCATTATTCCTGTGAAGGAGATTGGAGCGGTGCAGCCTTTCACCTCGTGGGTGCAGCAATTTCAGGAGACATTACACTTTACGGATTGAATGCAAAATCGTCTCAGGCCGATCGCGCGATAATGGAAGCGCTTCGCAAATGTGGAGCCGAGGTAGTGGTTGGGGACAATCAAATCACGGTCAGAAAAAATAAACTTCTTGGCTTTCAATTCGATGCTACCGATTGTCCCGATTTATTTCCTCCATTAGCCGTGCTGGCAGCCAGTTGTGAAGGAGAATCGATAATAAAAGGCGTATCGCGATTGGCCAACAAAGAGAGTAACCGCGCCCTGAGCATCCAAACGGAATTTGCCAAATTGAATGTTCAAGTTCACCTCGAAAGGGATTTTATGCGTATCGGAAAGTCAACCATTCTTGGCGGACAAGTGGATTCACACAACGACCATCGTATTGCCATGGCAACCGCAATTTTCGCTTCAGTATCGTCTGAGCCCATTGCAATCACGAACAGCCAAGCGGTGGACAAATCTTATCCAACCTTTTTTGACGACTTGGACCAGATTATCAAACGCTCCGAAAAAGCATAAAGAGGTGATTTTTAACAATCAATGTTCAAAATTGTAACTCAACTAAAAAAATTTTCGCAACAAGCCAACCAAAACGCGTTGAACTTCGTCTTACAAGCAAATTTGAGTCAAATGATCTGCCACGCATTGGACATACAGAAATACAACGAAGCCAACTTGGTTTTGAGACATTTTGTTCAGCGCAGTGCACGTTTGCTTCCCATGTTTGCCGACCTCAAGGTTTCCGGACTTCATGACCGGCAGGACAGACAAAACTATTCCGCAATCGCGAATCTTTTCCAACATTTCAACTACGACGATGAGACCTCGAAGCATCTCATGAATTCGGATATTTTGGAAAGGATTCGGAACTGTTTTACAGCCATCCACAATGCAGAAGAACTCAGTGAAGATAGTTCAGACAAGCTGCTCAGTCATTTCTACGAGGAATACCACAGACTGATGCAAAACTGGATGAAAATTGAACTGAATTAACGCGTTTTTTCATAAGTCAACCCAAAAGACGTCTCAAAATTGCTGAGGCGTCTTTTTTATTTTCCGGTTTTGAAAAACCGCAATCCGAGTTGAATGTCGCTGTCGTCGGAGGACAGTACTTTAAAGTACCCTTGTTCAATCCAGATTTGTCGGGCCAACTCAGCTTTCAAATGACGCTCGATCAAATTTCTGCTGTGTGCCAACTGCTTCTCATTGCGTTTGATTTTCAAGGTTTTTTCCGCGTATTTCACAAAATCATCGACCATGGCTTGATTCACAACGAAACCACTCACAAACGCATCCAAGGAATTGAATCTGGTTCGGCCGAGTTCATCCCATTTGAAGAAGGCAAACTGTGAGAAAGCGCCTAGGTAGCGCAATTCAGAAAAGTAAAAAGTGTAGCCACTCGAATCTTGCGGATGGAAAATGTCGGGCATGATTCCACCACCGCCATAAACCACTTTGCCTTTAGGCGTAGTGTATTTCAACGAATCTACAAAAAATGTTGAATCGACTTTGTAAAGTTCACCGCGATCGTAGCGCTCCATAAAATCAGCGTTGTAATCGATATCCTCACCGTAGGGTTTTTGAATGCTTCTCCCGGTGGGCGTGTAATATCGAGCCACAGTCAGGCGCACGCTGGAATTGTCTTTGAGCGAAAAATCCTCACCTACCAATCCTTTACCGAAGGAGCGACGACCGATGATTGTCGCGCGGTCGTTGTCTTGTAACGCCCCTGCCACAATCTCACTAGCAGATGCCGAGTTTTGATTGATCAGGATAACCACAGGAATCTCTTTCAACGCGCCTCTGGAAGTGGACATGTAGCGCTTTTCTTTTTTGTGGGCACCCTTGGTGTAAACGATCAGTTGGTCTCTTTCTAAAAACTCATCCACAATTTCGATGGCTGAACCCAAAACGCCACCACCATTATCGCGCAAATCGAAAATAAGTTTTTTCATACCTTGATCCTTCAATTTCAGCGCTGCTTTTCGGAATTCCTCAGCCGACTTCAAGGTAAATTGCTCCAAACGGATAAAGCCAACATCGTTGCTTAGCATGAATGCAGCGGTCACCGATTCCAATTCAATCACGCCACGGGTGATTTTCGTCTTGATTGTTTTGCCTTTTCTACGCAACTCGACGGCTACCTCTGTGCGTGGTTTGCCCTTCAAATGATCCATCACAAAAGCGTTGTTCAAATTGTCTTTGCCGAGTTGAATATCGTCAATTTTCAGGATTCGGTCGCCGGATTGTACACCTGCTTTTTCAGAGGGAGAACCTTTCACCACATGCGTCACACACAAGGTATCTCGCATGATGGAAAATCGAATACCAACGCCGCCAAATTCGCCGTCGATGGATTCGCGCATGGCTTTCATTTCGGAAGCCGGAATGTAGGAAGAGTGCGGGTCTAATTTGTGCAAAATCTCATTGATGGCATCGTCGATAAACGCATTGCGGTCTACAGTATCCACGTAGTTTTCTTCAATGACATCGAGGATGTTATCCAATTTGTTACCGAAATTATTGCTCGTTGATTTTACAAATTGGTTGTTGCCGGTATTGAGACCTTGACCCAACAAAAAACCGATCACCACGGCAATAGAAACAACAAAGGGAAGCGCACTGGGTTTATTCATGATTTAGGTCGATTCGTTCAACGTCAACATTTGCAGCGCGCAAAAAGTTTATTCCACTGTCATCTTTGTATTGATTGGAAAAAACCACGCGTTGGATACCCGACTGAAGAATAAGTTTCGCGCAATCCTTGCAAGGCGATAGCGTCAAATACAGCGTGGCGCCTTGTGCGCTATTCGTAGATTTTGACACTTTCAGAATGGCATTAGCCTCAGCATGAAGCACATACCAATGGGTGTTGCCGTGTTCATCTTCACAGCAATTGTCGAAGCCGGAAGGTGTTCCGTTGTAACCATCAGAAATGATCATGCCGTCCTTGACAATAAGTGCACCGACTTGTTTGCGCTTGCAATGAGACAGCGATGCCCAGGTAGAAGCCATTTGCAGATAAACCCGATCGTAACGCAGTTGTTTTTCTTTGGTCATTGCTCAACAAAAATGAGGTCGCGAAGATAGTTATTTGAAACTACTCTTGAGAGGCTGAATCGCATTCGGACTGCAATTCCATCGAGAATGATTTTCTTTGTAGAAAATCTTATTTTTTGGAGCAGCGCTTAGACAAATTGATGGTTCAAAAAGGCTTGGCCGGTTCACGCGAACGTGCCAAAGAACTCATTGAAAACAAACACGTTTTGGTTCAGGGACAGCCTGTTGACAAACCGGGTAAATTGGTTCCCGAAGATGCTGAAATTACACTTTTACAACAAGAGATTCCCTGGGTTTCTCGTGGTGCGCTAAAGTTAATGGCCGCTTTAGAAGAATTTCAAGTCTCCATTGCTGATACAATTTGCCTGGATTTAGGTGCCTCTACGGGGGGATTCACAGAAGTACTTTTATCTCGGGGAGCAGCGCTAGTCTACGCTGTGGATGTAGGCCATGGACAATTGGTTGAAAAATTAAGAAACCATCCTCATGTGGTGAATTTGGAAAAAACGCATGTCAAAGATTTGAGCAGCGCATTGATTCCTCAAAAACCGGATGTTTGTGTGATTGATGTATCCTTCATTTCGCTTGAAAAAGTGCTTCCTTTTTTACCTCCATTGTTGGCAGAAAAAACAGCAATCATCGCGCTGGTCAAGCCACAGTTTGAAGTTGGAAAAGCCAATCTGAATGCGAAAGGTGTGGTAAAAGAACCTAAACTGTATGCCGACGTATTGCAACACATCATCCGTGTGGCGGAAAATCTCGGTTTCACGTTTATGGGCTCTATGGACTCCCCCATTTTGGGAGGGGATGGCAACAAAGAGTTTTTGATACATTTGAAACGCTAAAGTGAAAATAGACATTGGTACAAACATCAATTATCCGAAAAATTAAAAGACAATCATGGAAAATAAAATCACGCAACTTTTTAAAATTCAATACCCTATTGTGCAAGGCGGAATGATTTGGTGTTCCGGATGGCGCTTAGCTTCCGCTGTTTCCAACGCCGGTGGATTGGGCATCATTGGCTCAGGCTCGATGTATCCAGAAGTGTTGGACGAACACATCCAAAAATGCCAGGCAGCCACCGATAAACCTTACGCCGTTAATCTCCCGATGCTCTATCCTGACATCGACAAACACATCGAAACAATTATCAAACACCAAGTGCCTATTGTGTTCACAAGTGCCGGCAACCCGAAAACCTATACAGCTTATTTGAAACAGCACGGAATTACGGTGGTGCATGTTGTGGCATCGGTGAAGTTCGCGCTTAAAGCTCAAGAAGCCGGTGTGGACGCGATTGTTGCTGAGGGTTTCGAAGCAGGGGGTCACAACGGTAGGGATGAAACAACCACTTTGTGTTTGATTCCGATGGTCAAGCAAGCGGTTCAAATTCCGTTAATTGCAGCCGGTGGGATTGCCACAGGTCGCGGCATGCTCGCTGCCATGGCTTTGGGTGCAGACGGCGTACAGTTGGGCAGTCGTTTTGCAGCTACGGTGGAGAGCAGTGCTAACGAGGCATTCAAACAAGAGATCGTGAAAGCCAAAGAGGGCGACACCATGCTTACCCTGAAAGAATTGACCCCGGTTCGTTTGATTAAAAATCCGTTTTACCAAAAAGTAGAAGAAGCCTATCAAAACAAAGCCAGTGTAGAAGAATTGAATCAATTGCTGGGCAGAGGCCGCGCGAAAAAAGGCATGTTTGAAGGTGATATGGTTGAGGGGGAACTGGAAATCGGACAAATTTCAGGACTCATCAGCGAAATCAAAACAGCCGGTGAAGTGGTGAGAGATTTGGTCGAGGAATTTAGAACAGCGCAGGAGGAGTTGTGTCAATTCACCTTGTAGCGTGCGACTATATTTTGTCAAAAATAGGTATTCTGAAAATCACGGATAATCGAGAACAACCCGCTGACTCAAGATCTTGTTTTCTCAACTAACTCTTTGGTTTTCCCAATCAACTCGGCGCTGCTCATCTGTCCGAAATTGGCGTATTTCATCGCTTGGATGGTTGAAAAATGTGCGCGCCAGAGCTGTGCGTGTTCTGTGTTTATTTTGTGTTGCGAGGCCTCTTGCTCAAACCAAACTACGCTCACGAGCAGTTTCTCATTGGAGGTAAAATCTTTGAAGAATTGAAGGATTATTTTCTCAACAGCATCCAAGGTTTGTGCATCGTTGCTGTGGAGTGCTCCCAAGGCTTTCAGCGCTACAGCGTGAGCATCCACTTTGCGCTTTTTGGTTTTTATTTTGAACAAATTGGAGTTTTTGCGCAAGAAATAAATCAACCCGAACAGAAATAATAGTCCGAGCAAACCCAAAGTAATGCTCTTCCAAACTTGAGAGGACACTTTCTCTTCTTCTTGGATTTGTGCCAATTCAGCGGCCTTTTGTTCGGAAATCAACTCTCCGGTTGCTTCAAATTTCAAGTCCGGGACATTCACTTGTTCATAGCGTTTCAATTCCGGGTTGAAGTAAGCAAATTCCAAGGGTTTGAAATTGAACTCGCCGCCCTTAACCACCTGAACAATGAAATCGTACGCAATGGTTCCTTGACCTCCTTTTCGAGAAATTTTCACTTTGTTTTCTACCTTGGGATCCCCGTACAATACCAACCCCTCCGGAAGATTGAGTTCAAGGGCTTTCAACAAATGCACATTGCCCGTGCCTTCAATTTTCACGGTAATTCCAAACACGTCTCCGGCTTGCATTTGTGCTTTGGCATCGTATTTCACGTCCACTTTAAAAGTACCCACAGCACCATCAAAACCGCTGGGAACTCCTTTGGGCAAAGGAAGTACAGTGATAGATGGCTCGTTGGATTTTATCAATTTGTAGCCCCGATCAAAAAAGCCGCGTTGGTAACCCACTTTGATTGAAAATGGTGTGAAAGTATACGCTCCGGCCTGCTGTGGTATGATCAAATCCTCAAAAAGCGGCACGGTTTGGTAGGTTTTGCCACCATAATCCTCACGACCGACAGAAATATTCACCTTATCCGAACGCAGATCTGTTTTGTGGGCCATCAGATCAATTTTGTAAGGTTCAAAATCCGCAATGTCCACAATTTGACCATCGAAATACACTTTACCGCTGAGGATTACCGGCTCACCCACGTACACCTCCCTTTTCGAAGTAGCGAACATCCCAAAGTGCTTTTCGGAGCTTGGGGTTTGAGGTTGTTGTTGTGGCGTACCAAAAAAACTTCCAAAAGGGTCGTAGTATTGCTGCTGCTGTTGGTTAGGCGGCGTACCTGCGCCCTCCACTACTTTGATTTTCAAACTGTTTGATTTTGCTGTCTTGCCATTGTAGGTCCAGGTTGCGGCAGGTATGGTAAATTCTCCTTTGGCATTGGCAATTACTACATAAGTGCGCGTTACCTCAAAGCTGTGTTGTCCGTTGAAAATCTTCGTGCTGCTCCCACTCATTTGTGAGATGATTTGAAATTCGCGAGGCACGCTGATATCGCCATTCCCGTTTACGTCGGCAGACAAAATAATCCTGAACTGCTCACCCACGGCCACCTCCGACTTCGAGGCCTTGAGCGTAACTTTGGCATCCTGAGCCATCGCCAGGGTAGCCAACAGCATGCTACAAATCAAAATTATCACGCTTCTCATATCACCAATCTTTTTCTCGTTTTCCTGAACCTACGCCCTTCTTTTCCTTGTCCTTGACTTTCTCTTGGGCTTTCTTATCTGCCTGCATCATGGACTCCAGCAGTTGCTCGGTTTGCTCCTTGCCCATTTTGGGTTGTTGTTGCTGTTGGTTGTTTTTATCCTGATTCTCGTTTTTATCGGACTTATCATTTTTGTCCTGATTTTGCTGCTGGTCTTGATTCTGCTGGTTTTTATCTTGATTGTTTTTGTCTTGATTCTGCTGGTTTTGCTGGTTTTGTTGCTCCTGTTTTTTAAGTGCCTGTGCCAAATTGTGGCGCGCAACTTCATTGTTGGGGTCTTTGCGCAGTGCCTCTTTGTATGCCTGAATGGCTCCGTTCAAATCTTGATTCTTGAACTGCGCATTGCCTTGGTTGTAGTTGCTCCAGGTGTCGGGTTGTTTTTCAGTTTGTCGCTTGTATGCCTCTGCGGCTTCCTGAAATTTACCTGCGCGGTAGGCTGCTTGCGCCAAAAACGCATCCAAATTGGCATCTGCAGGGGCAGTTTCGCGTGCTTTGGCCAAAGCTTGGTAAGCCGATTCGAACTCACCTTTTTCGTAAAACGCTTTGCCCAATTGAGACAGTCGCTTCCAATCGTTTTGCTGGGATAAAACCGGCAAGGAAACGACAAAAAACAGTGCTATGAGAAAACGAAAATTACGCATATTGCTCTGCTTTTGAGGTTAAGTTAAACTCCATCATCGTCAGGTAGACCATGATCAAAATCACGGCTAGTAAGGCATAAAAACCACCGTGACTTTTGCGCATGGTGCTTTCCTGTTTTGACTTTTCCTGTTCCGCCTGATATGTCTTTTCGATGATGCGCACAAAATTCGGGTAAGCACTTTTTTCCTGGACAAAGATGCCCCCCGATTGGTTGGCAATCGATTCCAATAGCGCAAAATCTGGCTTAGAAATCACAATCTCGTTGTTGCTGTCGCGCTTAACGCCGCCATTGGGTTCGGGAATAGGTCCGCCCTTCTCCGTTCCCATGGCAATCACATGAATAGAAACACCCAACTGCGTCACTTGTTGAATAGCGTCTTCAACGCCGCCTTCGTGATCTTCACCATCTGTAATCAGGTAGATGGCTTTTTGTTTCGTTTGCACATTGAAAGCGCGCGCAGCAACTTGCAAAGCCTCTGCGATGTTTGTGCCTTGCTCGCTGATCATACTTGTTGAAATGTCCTCGATATAAGTCGAAACTGAACTCAAGTCTCTGGTCATGGGCAGATGGGCATAGGCAGTTCCTGCGAAAACCACGATGCACAAAGATGTTCCTGGAATATTCTTCGCCAAATTGCTCAAACCATTTTTCGCAGCATCCAAACGCGAGCGATTCATCTCCATGTCACGCACCAACATGGAACGCGAAACGTCAACCACCACAACGATTTCTCCTGTGGTCGTATCAATGGCCACGGTTTTCGGCGGACCTTGAGGATTGGCCAACGCCATTACAAGAAATACCAAAGCCAAACGCAGCACCTGAAAACGCCAAAAGCTCTTAGATAGTGTAGGCGTTTGGAGCAAGACATTCTGTAAGCGCGGACTAAAATGCTGACTCAACACCCTGTTTTTCCAACTCAAATTCGAGAAATACAAGAGATACAACAGGGGAATCAAAAGAAAAAACCAAAAATAATCCGGGCGCTCATACACCGCGAACGCACTGCCCAAAGGCTCATTTTTGGCTTGAGCAATGCCCAGGTGACCGAAGTAAAAGACAGCCCAAAACAATGCTTCCAGAAGCAGGGACCAAGTGATTAACTTGACAAAATTGTATTTCAAATTCGCACTATTCATGAGCAATTCCTCTTAGAAGCAATTTCGAAACAACCACAGACAAAATCATAAGCAAGAGCCCGAGCAAATAAAACTGAGCCGACTCCGTAGGTATTTCCAAACGCGTGAACTCACTGTAAACTTCAGTTTTTTCCATTTGGTCGATGGTGGCATAAATCTCTGCCAATGCAGCCTCATTGGTAGCACGGAAATATTTTCCACCGTTCGTCTCTGCAATAAAAGTTAGGGCTTCTTCATCGATTTCCACCTCCATTTGCTGATAGCGCGTGCCAAAAGGCGTCTGCACCGGGAAGGGTGCTGTACCTTTGGAGCCTATGCCTATCGTGTAGACCTTGACATTTTTGGCTTTGGCCATTTCGGCAGCGGTGTAAGGGTCTATATCACCTGCATTATTCACACCGTCCGACATCAGGATAATCACTTTGCTCTTGATGTTGTCGTCGCGCAAACGAGCTACTGCCAGGCCGAGCCCCATACCAATGGCTGTTTGACGCGTGTCTAATTTCCCGGCTTCAATTTCGGAAATTTTCTTGAGCAACATCGCGTGGTCGGTGGTGGCAGGAGCAGCCGTGTATGCTTCTCCCTCGTAAAGCACCAAACCGATGCGGTCGTTAGGACGGCCCTTTACGAACTCGGCTGCCACTTTTTTTGCCGATTCAAGGCGATTCGGTTCAAAATCGCGCGCCAACATACTGAGCGAAATATCTAAGGATAGAATGATGTCGATGCCCTCAGTGTATTCCATCTTTTTCAAGGTATCCTCCTCAAAACGGTGAGGTCCAGCAATGCCAACAATCACGCTAGAAGCAGCAAGCATCATCAGCAATTTTGAGATGTAGGGCAAGATAGAACCCGAGGCCAATCGCTCGCTTTTTCCTTGGGACAAATTCATTTTCAGGCCAATGCCGCGTTTGGAGAAAATCCAATAGCCCAAAAGCAACCACAAAGGCACAAACAACCAAAATGCTTCGGGTGTGGTGAATGAATAGGTCCAAAAACGCAAATCAAAATCAGGCATCGTTGGGCTCTCCTTTCTGCACGATGGCTTCGTTTTCGTACCAAGTGGTGCTTATCGCAATAAATTCAAAAGCAAGTATTTTGAGACGCTGCATCTCCACATCATCGGTGGATGCTTTGGAAAATTTAATCATGTCAGAAACAGAAAGCAATTGCTCAATCTGTTCGCGCTGAGCCAAAGGCGTACTCTTCAATCGAAGTGCATTGAGCAACTCCGATGTGGTTTTCTCGAAAGTCACCACATGGTACCTTGAGGCAATGTAGCTGCGCAGGATGTCTGAGAATTCAGCAAAGTGCAATTTTTGTTCTTGAATGCCGAATTGACCTTTTTTGTAAAGCGCTTCCAATGCGTTTTTGGCAATTTCATCAATCGCAACGAGGATTTCCGGTTCTACATTTTCGGGGATATCGTCTTTCTCGCGCAGCACAAGAATCAATCCCAATACAAAGGCGAATACAATCAAAGCGTCGATCAGCCACCAATATTTTTCAGAAAAATCTGAATACCAAGGCAGGTCAACGCTCATTTCATAAATGTCGAGTATTTCGCCATTTTCATCGACCTTGGGAAAATCTACACGAAACATCGTGGCTTCGGTAACTAACTCACCCGCCTTGTCAATCGCAAATGGCGGTATCACCACCAATCCTGAGTCCCAAGCGGTTACCTTGAGCAACAACTCATTCACGTTCAACTCGTACGACAACACCTCAACTTCCACGGAGTCTTTTTCCTTTTTGTTCGACATTTTCACAGCAGGAAGTAAGGAGAACGGTGCAAGATTTTCACGTTTGACGGGTGCCTCAAGTTCCACTTTCAATACATTGACTTCACCCAAAAGAATTTGTTGGCGCTCAGGTTGAATTTTGAGCGCTTGAGCCCACGACTGAAGGGACCAACATACAACCGTTAATGCTATCCAGAATCTCATTTTTTGATTCTATTTTGGAAAAGGTGAACCAAATCTTTGACAAAGGGCTCATTGGTGTGTATGCGCACAAAATCAACGCGGGCGCGGTGCATTTGGTCGTCCACATTTTTGAGCAAGTTGCGGTGCGCTTGTGCCAGTTTCTCACGAGTGTGCTTAGAGCCCAGCCAAAGCCAACCGGTGCTTTTGGATTCTAAATCTTGTGTATGAATCAATCCCAAATTGGGCATGCGATCCTCGGCACGTTCACAAATCTGAATGCCCACCAGGTCGTGTCTTTTTCGCGTGATTTTGAGCGGGTGATGGAAATCCTCCGGGGTATTGAAATCACTCAAAATAAATGCTATGGTGTTTCTTTTCATGATGCCCCTGTAGAAATGCAACACTTCCTCAATGGAGGTGAAATTGGATTTGGGTTTGGAAGTCATCAGTTCTTTGAGAATGTGCATACCGTGATTGCGGCCTTTCCCCGGTTTGATGAATTTTTCGACTTTATCAGTGAAAAATACTGCACCTACGCGGTCGTGATTCGCCAAAGCCGAGAAAATCAAAGTGGCTGCCACTTCGAGTGCAGTGTTTTCTTTGTTCTGTTCTCTGGAACCAAACTTCATGGAACCGGACACATCGATAAGCAACATCACCACCAGCTCTCGCTCCTCTTCAAAAACCTTCACAAAAGGCGTATCAAAGCGAGCCGTCACGTTCCAGTCGATGGAACGCACATCATCGCCAATGCTGTAGTCGCGTACTTCGGCAAAGGACATTCCTCTCCCCTTGAAAGCAGATTGATATTGCCCGGAAAAAACTTGCTTGGTAATGTTTCGGGTGCTGATTTCAATCCGGTGGATTCTCGAGAAGATTTCTTTCAAGTCCATTAGGGAATGTCTACTCTGGTCAAAATTTCTTTGATGATATCGCTTTCCGTTACATTATCCGCCTCGGCCTCATAGGTTAAACCAATTCTGTGGCGCAACACGTCGGGTGCAATGGCACGCACGTCTTCCGGAATCACAAAAGCGCGTTTTTGCAAAATGGCATGAGCTTTTGCCGCCAAGGCCAAATTGATACTTGCTCTTGGCGAGCCGCCATAGCTGATGTATCCTTGTAATTTTTCCAGTTTATTGGCAGCCGGGTTTCTGGTTGCAAACACCAAATCCACGATGTATTGTTCAATTTTTTCATCCAGATAAACATGGCGGGTCAAATTGCGCAAACGCATGATGTCTTCGGGCTTCAAGACAGGTTGCGCCTTGTCCATGCCCTCGCGACGCACATTGGAGCGGATGATGAGTTTCTCCTCTTCCTTTTTTGGATAATCCAAGAAAACCTTCAGCATAAAACGGTCCACCTGCGCCTCAGGAAGCGGGTAGGTTCCTTCTTGTTCGATTGGGTTTTGTGTAGCCATCACCAAAAACGGCTCGGGGAGTTTATAGCTTGTGTCGCCCAAAGTCACTTGTCGCTCTTGCATAGCCTCGAGCAAAGCAGCCTGTACTTTGGCCGGGGCACGGTTGATTTCATCCGCAAGGACGAAATTGGCGAAAACAGGCCCTTGTTTAACCGTAAAATCTTGCGTTTTTTGGTTGTAAATCATTGTACCCGTGATATCCGCAGGCAACAAGTCGGGGGTGAACTGGATGCGGTTGAAACTTCCGGAGATGGCATCACTCAAGGTGCGAATGGCAAGCGTTTTTGCCAATCCCGGCACCCCTTCCAAGAGGATGTGGCCATCGGCAAGCAGGGCGATCAATAGTCGGTCAACCATATATTGCTGACCTACAATTACTTTCCCGATTTCATTTCTTAAAAGTTGTAAGTACGCCGATTCGTGTTGAATCTTGTCGAGTAGTTCGCGTAAATCTTCGCTTTGATTGACAGTTTCCAATTTTCTTCTTTTATTTGTTGAGCAAAATTCGTTTTTTCAAATGGGCCTGAAATTCTTCGCCCGTTAAATTATGTTAATGCTTCAACCCTCAAAAATGGCCGAAAGACTTTGCCTCGAATGCAGCAGCCCAATTATGGGAAGAAAGGACAAACGCTTTTGCAATGATTATTGTAGAAATGCCTTCCACAACAAGGAAAACGAAGCCGACAATGCCTATGTGCGTCGCGTAAATGCCATTTTAAGAAAGAACAGACGCGTGTTGAGCAAACTGAATAAATCAGGCAAAGAAAAGGTGCGTGCTATACAACTCGCCGAAGAAGGATTTAATTTTCATTTTTACACCAACACCTACCAAACCAAATCAGGTAACTTATACTACTTCTGCTACGACCAAGGATACATCAAACTGGATGACGATTGGATTACGTTGGTGGTGAAGCAGGATTATGTGAAGGTGTAAAGTAAAACCGATATTTTTCCTATTTGAAATTTTCTGAACTTTTTAAGTCCATTGCTGTTTTAGCAACAGAAATCTCATTTACCAGTTCTCATATTGTTTACGGCAAACACTAGCTCATAGAATCTTATCATCTTCAAGACTAAAATAAACAACTGTATTTCAGTTCTTTATTTTATATTTTTTCATTGTCCACCTTTTTGTCCACTTCATTTTTCGGGCTTTCTCCAACCAATTCATTCCATTTGCATACTGCTTGCTTGATGTAAGGCAGGTGTGTGTTGTAATCAAATTGTTTCATTTTTTAAACCTTTCATTATGATTTCAAA
>JBBIIM010000004.1:0-190 GCA_037446475.1 Crocinitomicaceae bacterium
TTGGTTAGAGCATCTGATCCCGATATTGCAATCGGGATGGGTCCTTGGTTCGAGCGCGTCCTGACTGAAACGTCAGGGCCCGCGATGACTAAAACGTCAGCGAGGAGGAGCAAAGAGTTCATGAAAATGAGCTCTTTTTTTTTTGCCTTTATTTGTCATTATCTCATCACGATTTCGTGGCTCAAATAGC
>JBBIIM010000004.1:290-84800 GCA_037446475.1 Crocinitomicaceae bacterium
TTGGTTAGAGCATCTGATCCCGATATTGCAATCGGGATGGGTCCTTGGTTCGAGCCCAAAGTTGATACATACTCCTGTATCATTGAGGAGCAAAGCCTTTGCAAAAAAGGTTACATACTAACAGGGTTGAAGATGGAACAGTCTAACTTTGACTGTACTGCAACTCGAAGAGTTTCTTGTAGGCGCCGTCGAGTCCGATAAGCGCTTCATGGCTTCCCTGCTCAATCACTTCGCCTTTTTCAAGCACGAAAATCTTATTGGCTTTGCTGATTGTAGTCAAACGGTGCGCAATGACAATCGATGTTCTGTTGGCTGTAAGTTTTTCGGTAGCCATTTGGATGAGCGCCTCGGACTCGTTGTCGATGTTTGAGGTGGCTTCATCAAGAATTAAAATTGAAGGATTGTAGACATAAGCCCGAATGAATGAAATCAACTGGCGCTGACCCACTGAAAGTCCGCCCCCGCGTTCGCCCACCTCATAATCGTAACCATTCTTCAGTTTACTGATAAAATCATGCGCGCCAACTTCTTTCGCCGCGGCAATAACTTGCTCTCGCGATATATTCTCGTTACCCAAAGTAATGTTGTTGTGGATGGTATCAGAAAATAGAAACACATCCTGAAGCACGATACCAATGTGGGAGCGCAGACAGGCAATGGACAGGTCTCGCAAATCTGTATCTCCAATTTTCACTTGACCTTTTTGAAATTCATAAAAGCGTCCAAGTAAATTGATGATTGATGTTTTGCCCGAACCGGTGGCACCAACAATAGCAATGGTTTCTCCCGGTTCAATGGTCATGTTCAAATCCTTCAAGACCCACTTTTGCTCTTCATAGGCAAACCACACGTGCTCAAATTTAATCTGTTGATTGAAGTTGCAGGACTCAATTTTCCCGGTGTCCTGAACGAATTCATTCATATCCAACAACTCAAAAACACGCTCTGCACGCACCACACCGCGCTGAAGCGTATTGAACTTATCTGCCAACATGCGCACCGGACGAAACAACATGTTGATCCACAAGGTAAAACGTACCACTTCTGAGAAAATATCGGCATCTGAGCGCAACCATTCGATTTGCAATACACTCCAAACGAAAAGTAGTCCAATCGACAAGGAGCTTAGCAAATCCACCACCGGAAAGAAGATAGAATTCGCCCAAATGGCTTTGATATGCGCTTCGCGATGGCGCTCATTGATCTCACGAAAACGCTCGGCCTCCCGCTGTTGACGGTTAAAAAGTTGTACAATGGACATTCCGGTAATGCGCTCCTGAACGAAAGTATTCAAACGATTGACCTCCTGACGCTCAAGCATGAACGAGTTTTTCATCGCCCGCGCGAAAATTCGTGTAGCCACGAACAAAAGAGGGAATGGTATCAACATCACCAAAGTCAATTTCCAGTTGACCGCAAGCATCAAACCAAGTACCCCAAAAAGCATGAAAATATCGCCGATGATACTCAACACACCTTGGGAAAAAACATCAGCCATGGCCTCGATGTCCGAAACCACACGCGTCACCAATGAGCCAATGGGTGTTTTATCAAAAAATTTGCGACGAAATCCCACCACATGATCAAACAAGCGCTGGCGCACGTCGCGGATGATTCTTTGCCCCAAAACAGAGGATAAATAAGAGGACAAAAACTGGAGTAAAGCCTCAGCAAAAAGCAAGATTACAAGAAAAATGGTCCAAGTGGTGAGCGCATCCGGCTCGTAGCCAGGTCCCACAAATTTTTTAACCAATTCACCGATGAGCAATGGACGAACTGCACTCACTGCGGCGTAAAACACCGTCACCACCAGAGCAGCAACAAATAAAGTGCGGTAAGGCGTTGCAGATTTTAATAAGCGAAAGAAGATTTTCAGGTCTAATGAAGACTTTTTTTCCATTGCACAAAGTTAGGAGGATTCAGCCTAAACGGCGGAGAATCAGAAAAGTTTTTCTCTTGACTCAAGACGGTGATTTGATTGGGCGGTTGGTGGTTAGCTATTGGAGGGTTAGCTATTGGCGGTTAGCTATTGGCGGTTGGCTATTAGCTGTTGGTGGTTGGCTATTAGCGGTTGGCGGTTGGCGGTTGGTGGTTGGTTTAATAGGCGCGGTTTGATCAGGAAGAGTGAAAAGTATTTGGTAGCCAATCGGTAACCTATTGGACGTATTGACATTAACACATTGAAGCACATCTTGTGGTGTGCAATTAACTCGCCTTGAACCCCTAAAATCTAAATACCATGAAAACGCGAATTTTGTTGCTCTATGCATTAGTTTCTAGTCTGCATTTGTATCGTGCGCAACCCGTTCTACGTGAAATCTTTCGCGTCAGAGACACCCTGCGGCTGGATCGCTATTCACCAAGTTCTGACGAATTCAGTTTTCAAAAAATTGACATGCATGCCGGCGATCATCGCATTTTGGATGTGATCAAAGCGGAAGCCCTGCGCACGCAACACATTGTGGCTGTCGATTTGGTGTATTCAGATTACCCGGTTGGAGATGATTTTACGGAACTCAACCGCAAACGATTTCTGGAACTGTCGAAGTTCGTGCCCAACGCATTCAACGACAAACACATCCAATGGCGCGTTGTGGTGCAAACGGGAGTGGCCAAAACGGGAAATATCAATTCCTATTTCCACGGCTTTGTGGTGTATTATCGACCCTATGATTTGAAAACCGAATTGGCAGGCATCGATGCCGCGCTCTATGGTCGTCCGGTGAAATCAGACAGTTTGATTTATAAAGTTTTTGACAGAAATAAAGTATGGAAAAACATGCTCGTGGTGATGGATGTCACAGGAAGCATGTCGCCTTATACTGCACAATTAATTTTGTGGCTCAAATTGAATACCGACGACAAGCGCTTCAAACATTTCACGTTTTTCAATGATGGCAATTTATTGCCCACAGACAAGAAAGAAGTGGGGAAAACAGGCGGCATTTATCACGTAGTAGCCGAGGCCTACACCGCAGTTGCAGACAAAGCCAAAGAGGCCATGCAGGCCGGCAGCGGCGGAGATATTCAGGAAAATGATCTAGAGGCATTGTTGGCCGGAATAATAGCCTGCCCGGAGTGCAGCGATATTGTTTTAATAGCCGATAATTACTCGCCCTGTCGCGATTTGAGTTTGTTGAAAGAATTGAAAAAACCCGTGAAAGTTATTATCTGTGGAGCGCATAGTTTTGTCAATGTGGAGTATTTACAACTGGCAAGAGCTACCGGTGGTTCGGTGCACACCATAGAATCAGACATTTTGAACATGATGAAACTCAAAGACGGTCAGACCATTGAAATTGATGGAAATACCTACAAAATTGAAAAAGACAAATTTGTGAGGCTGGTGAAGTGAGGCTGGCGGTTAGCTGTTGGCGGTTAGCTGTTGGCGGTTAGCTGTTGGCTGTTGGCTGTTGGCTGTTAGTGGTTCATGATTCTGTTTAATCCAATAACTCCACTAGGACATCAAAAAAGCCGCCCAATGCTATGCAAAGGGCGGACGCTCCATGATTCAAGACCCTGTGGTTTGATTTGCCACTCAGATAAGCTCCATCAATTTTCTAAAATTGCTTTGAAAACTGAATGAACTTTGAAGCATAAAATAATTCTGGCGGTCGATGGTGAAAGGATACGCATATTGAGCCAACTCGAGGCGGTTGCTGTCGAAACTGAATTTGCTCAGCGCTGTTTGCAATTGATGCACATAAATGCCATTTTTCCGAATAGCAAACTGCGCGTATTGAAGTCGGTTGCTGTCGAAACTCATGCGACCCAATTCGTTTACAAAATGCTGAAACGCGGCTGCATCCATGCCCATAGTCCAGGTGCCACTTACGGGGATCGGATTCTGTTGATTCGGATGCGGTAAACCCACAACAGGCAAGTATTGAATCTGTGTGCCATTCATTGGATGATGCACCAAAAGCACATTTTGCATCGGCAAAACATTGACTTGACCTTGGTAAATGACACTCCAATATCCTTGATTAGCAAATCCCTGAACCCACTGATGCAGACGCACCTGATGCACGCCGGGCCAAACGTTTGGGACTGTGTAATACAGTTGATTGAAGTAGTGAAACTGACCATTCATTTCCACGGTATAAAAACCGGGCTGACTCATTTGAACGCTCAACTGACTTTGAGCCAAACTCCTAACGGAAAATGAGAAGACTGCGAAAAGTATCACTATCGCGACACGGCTTTCTTTGAGAATGATGGGTAACATAATACATTGTTTACCCATTCCAAAACCAAACCTATGCCAAAGCGGATTCAGCGGTTCAAAAGAGGAATTAAAACTTGTTAAAAACGATGGATGATTTAATCAATCATCGCCAAATCGACGCCGGAAAGCAACAAAATGATTAACACCAAACCCAGTGCAATGCGGTAATAACCAAAGGCCTTGAATCCATTTTTGTTCAAAAAAGCAATGAACGTTTTGATGGCCAAATACGCCACCACAAAAGCCACCACATTGCCAAGAATCAACAACATCCACTCTTTCCCGGAAGAGTTCATCAGCATTTCTTTTTCGTCCCACATGCTTTTCAGCGTCGCAGCAGCCATCGTAGGCACCGCCAGTATGAAAGAAAACTCAGCGGCCGTTTTGCGCTTCAATTTTTGTGTAAGTCCACCGATAATCGTAGCGGCAGAGCGACTTACACCCGGAACCATGGCCAAACTTTGGAACAAGCCGATGATAAACCCGGTTTTGTAAGTGACTTCTTCATCGCCTTCCTCTTCATTTTTTGCGAACCACTTATCAACAAAAAGCAATACGATACCTCCCAACAAAAGTGCTACAGCCACCACCCAAATTTCTTCCAACAATGCATCCACATGCTTTTTCAGCAGAAGTCCTAAAATACCTGTTGGAATAAACGCGACAATCAATTTGGTATAGAAATCCCAGGATTGAAAAAACCGTTTAAAATACACCATGACCACGGAGAGTATGGCGCCAAATTGAATGGCCACAGTAAACATTTTTGTAAAAGGATCTTGTGCAATGTCCATGAAGGTGGACGCGATAATCATGTGACCGGTAGAAGAAACGGGTAAAAACTCTGTCAAACCCTCAATAATAGCCAAAATTAAGGCTTCGAAATATTCCATAATTCCGGCTTAGATTATTTTACTCTTGCTTGTGACTGCTCTTGAGCTCGTGCAGATTTATTCTTGTCCTTCTTCATGATGGCGTAAAGGATAATTACGTAGCCCAGAACAACAAGTGCCGGAGCCAAAGTGATCCGTCTGTGGCTGAACAGTTCTGATTCCAAAAATTGTGTTTTATCAGGCGAACCGCCACCAATCATCAATGCGAATCCGATGATGTTGATTACCAAACCGATGACAATCCATTTGTAATTGTCCTTTTTCAAACCAAAAGGAATTGCGCTGCTGCCTTTACTCATGAGGAAAAATTTTCTGACCGAAGTCGGTGAAACAGATGGCGAATTTAGCAATAAAAAACAAACCCCGACTCAGATGATGAATCGGGGTTTGCGTATTTCCATTGTACATTTTAGGGAATGTACTTCTTTTCAAAGTTCGGTTTACGCTTTTCCAGGAAGGCATTTCTTCCCTCAATAGCCTCTTCGGTCATGTAGGCAAGTCGTGTGGCTTCTCCGGCAAAGACCTGTTGCCCCACCATGCCGTCGTCTGTCAAATTCATCGCAAACTTGAGCATTTTGATGCTCGTTGGTGATTTCGCCAATATTTCCTGGGCCCATTGAAAGGCCTCGTTTTCCAAATCCTCATGCGGAATCACTGCATTCACCATACCCATCTCAAAAGCCTCTTGTGCGGAATAATTTCTTCCCAGAAAAAATATTTCTCTGGCCTTTTTCTGACCTACCATTTTCGCCAAGTAAGCAGAACCATAACCACCGTCGAAACTCGTTACGTCGGCATCGGTTTGCTTGAATATCGCGTGTTCCTTACTGGCTAGGGTCAAATCACAAACCACATGCAAGCTATGACCGCCTCCAACAGCCCAGCCGGGTACAACAGCAATTACGGCCTTGGGCATGAATCGGATCAAGCGCTGCACCTCGAGGATGTTCAATCGGTGGTAGCCATCTTCGCCCACATAGCCCTGATGACCCCGAGCGCGTTGATCACCACCACTGCAGAACGACCAAACGCCGTCTTTAGGCGATGGACCCTCCGCAGAAAGTAAGACCACGCCAATCGAAGTATCCTCATGCGCGTCTTTGAAAGCCTCGAGCAACTCAGCAGTCGTTTTCGGTCTGAATGCATTCCTTACTTCAGGTCTGTTGAAAGCAATGCGCGCCACACCACCACATTTCTTGTAGGTGATGTCCTCAAATTCTCTTACCGTTTGCCAGTTAATTTGCATCAGTCGTTGTTTTTACATTGTTCTTCAGGGCGTGCACCACACAAGCCGCACGTGGCACCCTCTTCTTGAAGCATAGGGTTGTTGCTGGCACAAGTACCGGCAAACTTACCGTTCTTCTTAACCAAGATTTTTATGGCAATACCGGCAAAAGCCAAGGACATAAAAAGAAAGGTGATGATGAATATTTCCATAGTGGTTTAATTTTCTTGATATAAAATCAGCAATGAGCTTGAAGGCTTGCTTTAGAATGGCAAATCGTCGTCGTCGGATGCTGTAAACGATTGAACTTGGTCAGTTGTTCGCATTGGCGGCTCTTGCTGACTGCCCATCTGTGGCGCACCGGCTCCTGTTCCATCCATTTTCTTGATGGACCAAATATCCAAAGAGTTGAAATACCTCACCTCGCCTTGTGGGCTGGTCCATTCGCGACCACGAATAAAGAAAGACACTTGAACCGGGTCGTTTACTTTCATATCATTCACCGCGTCGGTCTTTTCCTGCGTCAACTGAAAAGAAATATCTTGAGGATATTGACCCGTGTTGTCGGTGATTACAATTTCTCTTTTTTTGAAGCGATCCGATACCACTTGGGTGTCGTTAATCACTTTAAGGATTCCATTTAATGTGTACATCTTACTGTGTTTTTGAGGTTAATTATTGAAAGAAAGCAGGGTAAGCCATGCTTCTTGAACTTTATTTTCAGCGAGCAACTGTTTGGCTCTCAAGTGCAATTCCGTTTCCAACTGCGTTGCATCATCTTCAAATTGAATAAACAGATCACTCAATTCAATCAACTTGTAATCGTTGACGTCTGTCTCATTGGGCAACTGCTCCACGTTGGCAAGCTGACCGAGCTCGTTGCCGCTCAAGATTTTGCTGGTTAGCACATCCTTGGGCAATTGGTCAAAACCGATACCCATAGTAGTCAGCGGCTTTTTCACCTCAAACAAGGCCGAGCCATGTGCTCTACAATACCAATCGCCACCCATCCGGGCTACGAGGTCAATTTTGCGCTGGTCGATTTTTCCGTTGACCAACAAATCTTCGCGAATGTGGATGCGCGTTACTTCACAAATAATCAAATTCCCGGCTCCACCTTGCGTTCCAAGCTCCTTAACTTCAATGATTTTGCATTCAAATTGAACCGGAGACTCTTTCACACGCAACGGACGAACCGTCTCCGAAGGCACAGGAATGAATCCGGCTTTCACAAATTCATCCACGTGAGACGGGTAAGGTGAGCTGGTCAAACTCATCTGGTGCACCATGTCGTAGGTCACCACATTGATTACACATTCGGGAATCTTTTTGGCATTCTCGTAAGTGTCCTTCGTCGTGTTGTTTCTACCACTGCGCGCAGGAGAAAAAATCAGTATCGGAGGATTGGCCGAAAAGACATTGAAAAAGCTGAATGGCGCTAAATTGTGGTTGCCCTTTTCATCCATTGTGCTGGCAAAAGCAATCGGTCTGGGACCAACGGCACCAAGCAAATAACTGTGTAATTCAGGTACGGGAAGCGACTTGGGATCTATTGAAATCATAGCCCGCAAAAGTAGCTAAAATTCGATTGTCGATTGCGCTAAAAATCACACAAGTCTCTTTAATTTTCAAAAAAAAGAAGACCGAAATATCAGTATTTACACCAGCCTTTGCCGTTGAGTTTTGTTTTGGCCGCTTTTCTCCGCTTGGCCTTATTCGACTTCGTTTTTGATTCGAATAAAGTCGTTTCAGATTTTTTCGTTTCCGCAAATGAATGGCTATATTGCTGATCCGTGGCTTGTACCAAACTCGAGTCTCGAACAACATATCCAAATGCCTGATTCGGGGTTAGAGCCAGGAGCAACAACCCCAAAAATGCGATATACTTAAAACGATTAAAATTCATAAAACGGACACACATACATCAAATATTTGTGTCAAAAATAGCACTTGGCTTTTTCACAATTTAGAGAAAACTATGAAAACCAGCAGATTGCACATGAACTCCCCTTTTGGGTTTATGAAAGTCATTTTTTAGTTTTTGAGCACTACAATTTTGACTCGATAACACCTCTTAGTTGTGCGGCCAGCTGCTCAATTTCAGACGCTCGTATCTCCTTTGCCGGAACGAGCTCATGGATATGAACCTCAGCCATACCCGGCCGTGATGAGGCTTTCACATTTTGCGGTTCGGCCAAAAGCTTGTAATGATTTTTCAAGGTAAGCGGCAGAATAGCAACTTTATTTTTCTGCGCCATAACAAAAGCTCCGGGTTTAAAATTCAGCATTTTTGGCGCTTGATGGTCTGGAATTCCGCCTTCGGGAAAAATCACAATGCTCCACCCTTCCTCTAGTTTTCGCTTAGCCTGAAGCATCGATTGGGCAGCTTGTCTTTTATCGCTGCGGTTGACCGGTATATGCAAGAATTTGAAATACGTCTTAATCAGAGGATAGTTCAATATTTCGCTTTTACCCATGAAAACAATGTGCCGCATCGGCAAGATTTGATACATCAAAAAAATATCCAGATACGAAGTGTGGTTGGCAATAATGATCAGTGGCTCATCTGGTAGTTTAATTTTATTTTTCTTGACAAAAATCAAAAATAACAGGCTCAACACCATGCTCCAAATCCAAAATACAGCTGTGCTCAATTTTCTGGTGCGAGGGTGGATTACAAGAAGTGCTGTGACAGGATAAAAGGGCAACAGACTGAGCGCGAATACCGTGTAAGCATACAAGCGATAGGCATTATAGAAGAGTTTGTTCATTGGGGCTTAGGCTTACACTTTACCGGCTATGACCACCGCTTTTTTGAAGCTCAAAGTACTGCCGCTTTGAATAGCCGTAGCACTGAAAATCACCACATAACGCCCAATGCGACACTTAATACCATTGTCATCCAGACCGTCCCATTTCAATTCACCGCTTTGGTCGAAGTAGTGGTTATTCAGGTATTCGCGAACCATTCTTCCTTGTTCGTCATAAATTTTGATGGTGCCCAACATGCCCAATTCGGGAAGTTCATATTTGAAAAAAGCAAAATCTTCAAAGCCGTCATTGTCGGGAGAGATTACCGTAGGTTGAATTGTAAAAGCCCCCAATGCCTGAGGGTTGAGATACTGGGAATTTTGTATGCCCGGCGTGCCCCAGCCTACCGTTTCAGAGGCCGTTTGCCAATTGTCTTGATTCTGTGTGGGTCCAAAAGGATTGATGCGCTCGAGCGACTTGCCTTTGCGGTCATCGATCAATCTGAAATGCCATTTTTCGCTGTAGCTCAAACTGTCCACCACCATGCTTGTTTCACTCAACAAATACACATTACCCTCGGCATTGGCAAAAGTGGGTAAGGTCATTTGGATAAAAGTTCCCACGCCATGATTGACATAGGTTTGCTTCACTTGGGTGCTGTCTGTTGTCAAAACGATGTAAGCCTGTGGTGCAAGAATCAAATTTTGAGAGGCAATCGTGCACATATTGGACGGTACGCCATTGCTCAAATTGGCAATTTTCCAATCTTTCAAATTGACAAATTTCTGAGAGCGGTTGAAAATTTCCACATAATCAGCGCCTCCTGTTACCGGATTGAATAGCACTTCATTGATGATCAAATCATTGGTAGAAACTTGGTCTGCTAAAACAAAAGAACTGTTAATTGTCGTAGTATTGCCTGAACAATCCGTGAGATTCTCAATGGTAAAATTGTAGAGCACATTGGGTGAAAACGGTTGATCAAAAATCACTTGCACTTTGTTGGTGTATTCATTATCAGCCTGAATCTCAATAATATTACCCATAAAATCAACAACGATGCTCATGGACAACAACTCATTGACCTCCATGCTCTCATTGAATGTGATTTCCAGAACATTCGAAGCGGTAACAAATGCTGAAACCACGAAAGGCGGAATCACGTCCGGAGCATTGTTGAATACAGAGTTTTGAGCACCCGGAGTTCCACCGGTAGGACTGTCCGTCGCGCGCCAATTGTCGGCTCCAAGACACGGGTTGAAGGGATTAATCAACTCCAGAGAATAGCCTCCATCGGATTTATTCGGATCTTGATAACTGTTTACATTATAGCTCATTTGATCGATAATCAAGGTCTGTGTGGGATTTTTTAAACTGACTTGATCTCCGGTATTTTTGAGGCCTGGAAAGGATGTCGCGTTGATTGAATTTACCGAAGGAAAAAGTCCAAGCCCGGAGGTTGCGGTAATAATCAAATAGCCGTTTGCCGGCAAGATGGCGCTCTGAATTGTGCCGCAACTGTTGTCGTTGCAAATGCGGTATCCTTGCAGTTGAAAGGTCTTGTTGGTGGTGTTGAATAGTTCCACGTATTCTGCAAGCGGTTGACCCACACTCGGATTTTCATCAGCCATAAGTTCGTTGATTCGAATTTCTCCAAATTGAGGAATGCTAAGTTCATAATAGAGAAAAGGCTGAATGAAACTCGGCACAATATTTCCAGCCAAGTCAGCAACGTTATTGATGGTGATTAAGTAGTTCGTGTTATCCGTAAAAACTCCGGCAAAATCAAGGATAATTTGTGTGTTGTTCTGCGGATTGATGTATGCGCTTGTTGGACTTCCAATACCGTTGTTTACTGAAAAGTTCGCCACACTAGCAGCGTTTGTCGCAAGCGCCTCATTAAAAGTGAGCACCAATTGGTTGTTGCTCGGAAAAGCCAAATTCATAAATACCGGCGGGTCATTGTCCACAAAGGGTTGACCACTCACTACAAAATCATCGAAATAGAAATGCTGGGAACGGGTTTGCGTAAATTGACAATACACTCCTGTAAACAAAGATTGAATGTGTGTATTGTCCAAAGCCGTACCCTCGCTGGTGTACGTTCCGCTTAAATTCACGTCTCGGAGCAATTCCCAATTGCCTTGTGCATCGCGCGTCACTTTGATTTTTACCAAAACATTGTTCAGATTCACTGTGCCCGATTGCCCTGTGATGATTTCCGTGCGCGTCGTACCAGTCTGTCGAAACAAAGAGATTTTATCAGGCGTATCACCAATCAGCACAAAATAGCCGTTCAAAGGACCGTCGAGCACGGAAGAATTCGAAACCAAATAGACGCGTGCAAAATTGGTTGAGGATGGATTGAAGTCGAGGCGCACAAAAAATTCCCAGGTGGCATTTTCAATACTCTGACTATTGGTACTTAAATAGGCAGTGCCCGCAGTGAGCGGATTGATAAACAAGCGCAGCTGTTGCTCGGGTGACACCAAAAATTTCCCGGTTTCACCAATCCATGTTGGATTCGAAGTAAAGTTTCCATCGGAGAAATTGTCTGAAAATTGAGCCGAAATTGCTGACCCGTAAAAGGTAACCCAAAAAAGTAATATCAATCTCATGCTGTGCGTTTTGACCTACAAGAATAATCAAATTTGCGCAATATCTACTCAAGTTTCGAAGGGGCGTTCGGAGAAAGTTGCACGGTTTGTTAAATTGTTGTGAAGACCAAATGCGCAGACGCAACCCATTTTAACCCCGAGACGTTTGACCGTTGAACACGAAGTCAACTTAACTTTTTTGAGGATTGTATAATTTTGGCGCACAATTTGAAAAGTCGCATTATTCCAAAATCGGATTTACTATGAACAAACTCATTTTCTTGTTTTTCGTCGGGGTTTTCAGCCCGCTTTATGCACAGCAAATCAAATTCAAAATCACCAATGCACCCAGCGACACTGTTTATCTGGTGCGGCATTTTGGAAACAAAAAGTTTTATGCAGACACAGCCCGAATCGTGAAGGATATGGCTGTTTTTGAGGGAAGCAAACACAAAGACGGATTGATGACCTTGTATTTTGTAAACTCCAAGGCGCTGGATTTTCTGAAAGTTAAGGAGGAAATAGAAATTCATGCGGATTTCAATACGATGGCTCCGGAAACAGCAGTCGTTAAAAAATCCAACGAGAACAAATTGTTTTTCTCGTATTTGGTTGAACTCTCCAAAGCAAGCAAAGAGCGACAGCAAATTCTAGACAACGGTCGTGACGAGCAAAAGTTGAAAGACCTCAACGAACGCATGAAGGTGTATTTGAACAAATTTGCCTCGGACAACAAAAATACTTTGGTTGGAAAATTCGTGAAAATGGGTATCGAAATCGAAATTCCGGAAACGCCGAAAAATGCGGATGGTTCTTTGGTAGATTCCAATTTTGCGTTCAATTACTACCGCGCGCATTTCTTCGACAACATCGACTTCAAAGACGATCGTCTGGTCAATTTTGGGGTGTTTGAGCAGCGTTTGGATTTGTATTTCAGTCAGCAAATGATGATTCCATTGCCTGACACGATTTTGCACTATTCCATCGACTTGTTGGAACGCTTCGACAAGAAATCGGATATGTTTCGCTTTACCCTGGAATACTTGATACAAAAGTATGAGAAGTCGAAAATAATGGGCCACGACAAGGTATATGTGATGCTCGGTGTAAAATACTATTGCGACAAAATGGGGAACCCAAATCCGGAGGTGACCTGGTTGAGCGCTGAAAAGTTGAAACCCTTTTGTGAGCGTGTATGGAAACTGCAGCACTTGGTGGTGGGGGTTCGACCCCACAACATCTCGCTGGTGGATTCAACAAGCACGAAATGGCGTTCGCTCTACGATGTGAAAGCCGATTATACCATTTTGTATTTCTGGGATCCGGATTGCGGGCATTGTAAAAAAGACACACCACGCATGGCGCAGCTCTACAACGAAAAGCTCAAAGCGAGAAATGTGGAAGTTTTTGCAGTGGGCAAAGCCACCGGCGACGACTTTGAAAAATGGAAAGCCTTCATCCAAAAACACAACCTGAGTTTCATCAATGTGGCCATCACCCCTTGGCTCTACAATGAAGCCACAAAAGATCCTTGGCAATTTATTCCGAAGTTCACCAACGTACAGTCGCTGCAATACCAAGACTATTTTGACGTCTATGCAAACCCCAAAATTTTCGTGCTAGACAAAGACAAAAAAATCATAGCTAAGAATCTTTCGTTGGGTCAGATTGAGGAGTTTTTAGATCGGCTTCAAGGTGTGCCTGATGCGCCAAAGATGTTCCCGGTTGAAAAAGAAGAAAAACACGAGGACCACTAATCATTGAATTTCTTTTGTTAATAAAAGCCCGAAGACTCAAAATTCGGGCTTTTGTCATTGCAATATTTTTGTGACCTATGAAAGACACCTTCAAGCACCAAGGCATGCGACGCAAACTCATTGAGGAATTGGCACAAAAAGGCGGCTTTGATCAACGCATTTTAGATGCAATGATGTTGGTACCCAGACACTTGTTCCTAGATTCTTCCTTTTTGAATTTTGCCTACCAAGACATGGCCTTTCCTATAGCTGCCGGACAAACCATATCTCAACCCTTCACGGTGGCCTTTCAAACCCAACTGCTGAATCCGAAGAAAAGAGACAAGATCCTTGAAATCGGTACTGGCTCTGGCTTTCAAACGGCCGTACTTGCGGCTTTGGGTACAAGAGTTTTCAGTGTAGAACGACAAAAGGATCTCTTCGTCAGCGCCAAAAAGATACTTACAGAATTGGGATTTGCACCAACACTTTTCTTTGGCGATGGTTACAAAGGGCTGCCCTCCTACGCTCCCTACGACGGAATTCTAGTGACTTGCGGGGCACCTTTTTTACCCGAGAAATTGGTGGGACAACTCAAACCCGGTGGACGCTTGGTTATTCCCATCGGGGATACCAGTTCTCAAACCATGTTTCGTTTTACCAAGAATGAAGACGGTACTTTGCAGGAGGAAAATTTTGGGGCTTGTGCCTTTGTTCCAATGTTGGAGAAAGGCGTGAGATAGAAGCTCATAGTCTATCTTCTGAGTATTTTTGAAGGAGGCACATTGAAATATTTCTTGAAGGCCTTACTGAACGCAGCCTGATCCGCAAAACCGGACAATTCCGCTACATCAGCCACAGCGCATCCTGCTTCCAATTTGGATTTTGAAAACAATAGTCTTCTTTGCAAAATATATTGATAGGGAGAAACTCCAAAAGTCGTTTTGAACAAGCGAATAAACGCGAATTTCGACATACAAGCCACTTCCAGTAATTTGTTCAAAGTAAGTTGATCCAGGAAGCAATCATCGATGTAACTCTTGGTTTTCAAAAGACTGCGAAATAGCTCTTCGTTCACCTCCTGCTTTTTAAAATTTAGTCGCGCGTATTGCTCGAAAATTAGGGCCTGATCCACTACGATATTTTCACCAATAGCATAGAACAACTCCGTCATCAAGATATCGTCGCGGTTAGACTCTACCACAGCTTTGGTCAGCCATTGCAGCCGGTGACCGAAAGAGGTGTTTTGCGCTTTGTAGGTATTCACCAAAAATTTATCTTCCAAAAGGAAATTGCTGAAATCGGGGTTGTCATACAAGGTTTGAATCACCTCATCAATAATCTTGTTGGAAATATCCAGGCACAATCCAACTGTTTTCTCCTGAATCAATACCTCAGAAAGCAAATTGTTGTTGCCCAGAATATACTCCCCGGAATGCACTTTGAACTTTTTCCCGCCAATCACATAAGTCTCACTGCCTTCAATGACAAACTTCGCTGCGAGTTGTTTGAAGCTCGTTTCACCGTTGAAGTTGTCAAATGATGAAAACCTCAAGGCATTCTCGTGCGCATCCAGAAACAAAGTTTTGTTCATGCATCAAAGGTAAGGATTGACAGTATACATGACACTTGAAAAGAGTTGTTTTTCAGAGCAATAGAACCGTTTGCTCCTGAGCATACCGACCGATCCATACACTAGGCGACAAATAATACCTACCTTTGTCCACGACATTCATGGCCTCTCTAGTTCTCATACCTACGCCTGTTGGCAATTTGGAAGACATCACGTTGCGTGCCATACGCGAGCTGCAAGAAGCGGAGTTGATTTTTGCGGAAGACACCCGTACCAGCCAAAAACTGTTGCGTCACCTAAACATCGATAAAAAACTCTTCCCCTTTCATGCACATAATGAGCACAAAGCTTTGGAGCACGCCATAAAGCAAATTGCGAACGTATCCAAAGCCGCACTCATCTCCGATGCGGGAACACCGGCCATCTCAGACCCGGGGTTCTTGTTGGTTCGCGCTTCTATTGATGCACAAATTCCGGTGAGTTGTTTGCCCGGACCTACAGCCTTTGTTCCTGCATTGGTGGCCAGTGGATTCCCTTGCGACCGCTTTGTATTTGAAGGATTCTTGCCCCACAAAAAAGGGCGACAAACGGCTTGGCAAAAACTGGTAGAGGAAGAGCGCACTGTCATATTTTACGAATCTCCGCACCGTTTGAAAAAGTTTCTGGAGGAGGCCATTCAATATTGTGGTGCAGAAAGAAAAGTTTGTGTGGCCCGTGAAATCAGCAAAGTATATGAAGAATTTGTGCGCGGCAGTCTTTCTGAGGTTTACGCACACTTTGATAAACACGAACCACGAGGAGAAATTGTAGTCGTGTTGGCCGGAAAAGAAAAAGAGGAGAAAATTAAACGCAACAAATACAAGGAGGATTAATCCTATGAATATCAAATCAGCCGAATTCGTGATTTCGAACTCCAAACCGGAGAACTGCCCCAAACCCGACTTGCCGGAATATGCCTTTATTGGCCGATCGAATGTGGGTAAATCCTCATTAATCAACATGCTTACCGGGTACACTACGCTAGCGAAAACATCGGGGAAACCGGGAAAAACACAACTCATCAATCATTTTCTGATTAATAAATCTTGGTATTTGGTGGATTTGCCCGGCTATGGCTTCGCAAAAGCGTCGAAAAACGAGCGACAAAAATGGGAAGAATTCATCCAAAAATACCTCAACAACCGGCCCAATTTGGTGAATACCTTTGTGCTCATCGACTCCCGATTAGAACCGCAAAAAATCGATTTGGAGTTTATGTCTTGGTGCGGCGAAAAAGGCATCCCCTTCTCCATGGTATTTACCAAGATTGATAAACTTTCGAGTTCCGCATTGCAAAAAAACATGGCTGCCTACCGGAAAGAGATGCTCAAATATTGGGAGGAACTGCCGCCTATCTTCACCACCTCTGCAGAATCGAAATTCGGTAGGGAAAAACTACTCAACTACATCGAAGTTTGGAACGCCAATATAGGCGACCGCTTTCGAAATTTGAGTCAATCCTAAAAAACTCTAGTAAAATTCTTGACGGGTTGAAGCCTCCTTCTCCGGGAACATTCTCAATACGAGTGACACATTAAAATTCCACCTTTTCAGGTCTAAGGGATAGCGGTCCATGACCTTGTCGTCCAGGTTGATCTGCTCCAAGGTATTTTCAAAAATCAACTTATCGGCGCGTGCATTGGTGGAAGTCTCAGCCGGATCGGGGCGAAAGCGCAGGGCCAATTTGGGATCAGAGGAAAAACGGAGCAACGAATATCCCGCAGCAAAACGGAGTCCCAGAGATTTTGTCAACGCAAAATTGAGCGCCAAGACCGGCTCTACGATGTGATGGTTAGCATCGATACTCAAGTGATATTTTCCACCAACGACCTCCGGAATGTCCGGAAATTGTGTACCATTGAAATAGGCCATCGGCGGTTGGGTAATATCAAAACTTGCCAGGCGAATTTTCGAATTGATGTAATTGTAGTTCAACAAACCCTCAAACCATACCTTGGGTTGCCCGGTTTCGTAGCTGAAATGTAGCACCTGATTGAACCCTAATCCAAATCCGAAATTGAAAATACGCAGCGGGTTCGAGCGTCTGAATCCTCCCGAAATTAAAAATTGAATGTTGTTAGAATTAAAACCGAGTCCGAAAAAGTTGCTGCGACGCACAAAATTGGTGCTATCCGCAACCAACGTTCCTGCAAAATTGTACACCGATGTCTCTTCAAGAAGTCGATAATTCAGCGCGTTAAATTGCGGTTCAAATTTGTTGAAATGAGCGCCGAAAAGGAACGTGGTAGCATTGAAAAAAGTTCTGTCGTGCTCATCAAAGTACTGGTACTGACCATACACATTTTTGTTTGATAAAGTACTCACAAGCAAACCGATACCTGTTACAAGATTGTGCCCCAGCCTCATAATCTCTTGATTTTCTGAATTTTTGTAGGAAACGAAATTAGCCAATTTTAGTTCATCGATTTTTGAACAATTCCCAATAAATCATAAAAAAATCCCCTTGCATCGCAGGACACAAGGGGATTGAAAAAATGAAAAAACGATTACTTCTTCTTGCCTGTTTCTTCAGCTTCTTTCTTCTTAGCTCCACGAGCCATTTTGATAGAAACTACTACTGAATTCGCAGGATCCAAAAGCTGAACATTTGGAATTTCGATGTGCTTCACGCGAATTGCATCACCGATTTCCAATTCAGAAATATCCAAAGTGATATCAGCCGGCATATCTTTCGCCAAACCTACCATTTGCAAACGACGATAAACCTGTTGCATTTTACCACCACGTACCACACCCGGAGAAATTCCCTTTGTGCGAACAGGCAAAGCAACTTTTACTGGCTTAGAATCAGTCACTTCCAAAAAGTCAACGTGTGTAATTCTGTCAGTAACAGGATTTTGTTGCATTTCTTGGATGATAGCGCGAGTTTTCTTGCCATCGATGTCCAAATCCACTTGGTAAACATCCGGAGAGTAAACCACTTTGCCCAAGGCAATGCTGTCTACTGAAAAATGGGTTTGTGTACCATTTCCGTAAAGTACGCAAGGCACTCTTCCGGCGTTTCTGATTGCTTTAGCATCTTTTTTCCCTACGTGTGCGCGCTGCACACCGCTCAACGAGATTGCTTTCATTTGTATTTGTGTTTAATTGATTACGAGATTATAAAATGTGAACTGATGGATTCATTGGCCACCAATCGTCTGATCACGTCAGCAAACAATGAAGCGGTGGAAACCACACGGATTTTGTCGCTTTTTTGTTTCAATGGAATGGTGTCCGTTACGATTAATTCCGATAAACCAGATTTTTCGATTCTTTCATAAGAAGGACCGGAAAGAACGGCATGTGTGCAGAATGCACGTACGCTATTCGCACCTTGTTCCAAAAACAAGTCTGCGGCCTTGGTTAAAGTACCAGCAGTGTCGCACATATCGTCAACAAGAATTACGTCTTTGCCTTTCACGTCGCCTATCACAGTCATTTCAGCTACTTCGTTGGCCACGCGACGTTGTTTGTGGCAAATAGCCAAGCCTGTATTCAACTTTTTAGCGTAAGAGTTCGCGCGTTTGGTTCCACCTGCATCCGGAGCAGCCATGATGAGGTTGCCATTGTCCAATCTCTGAATTTCATCGTAGAATAAAGTAGACGCGTACAAATGGTCCACCGGAACCTCAAAAAAACCTTGAATCTGATCGGCGTGTAAATCCATGGTGATTACGCGACTCACACCCGCAGCGGCAAACATATTGGCAATCAATTTAGCTCCTATTGCTACCCGCGGTTTGTCTTTTCTATCCTGACGCGCAAAGCCGAAGTAAGGAACCACCGCGATAATTTTTCTCGCGGATGCTCTTTTAGCGGCATCAATCATCAAAAGCAATTCGAACAAATTTTCAGTCGGCATCATCGTGGACTGCACCAGAAAAACGTCTTGGCCGCGCACGGTTTCTTCGAAAGAGGGCTGAAATTCACCATCCGAAAAATCGGTGACGATCACTTCTCCCAAGGGAGTCCCATAACGATTGGCAATCTCCTGAGCGATGTGCTTGGAGGCGCGACCAGAGAAAATTTTTACTGCAATATCCACGGCGAAACGGTTTTTTTGGGCTGCAAAGATAAATATTTAATCGTAAGCGACATACAAAATTATCAGTGGGTTAATAGGCTATTTGGCACGGCACCTCAACCCCATTTCAGTGATTAACGTTTTTTTGGATTTAGGCAATCGCCTGAGCAATACATTTGTCGCAAAATTTAAACGCATGAAACAAGTGAAAATGTATTCTTTTCTCGCCGGAGCCTTGGTTTTTCTGGCAACCTCTTGTGCACCGGTGTACAAATGTGGCGATGCGGTACCCGAGAAAAAACCGGGTGGCAAACGCTTGAAAGCTGTGATTGAAGAGCGCGATCAGTTGTGTACAAATCTGGCGACCAAAGTTTCAGAGAACGAAGACCTCAGCAAGAAACTCGCAGACAGCAGAAAACAAAACACGCAATTGAACAATGACCTAACCGATTTGAGAGGTCGATACAACAACTTGATTAATGAAAATATTTCTCAATCCGATCAGTTCAACGCTGCATTGCGACAAAAATCTGAGGAACTGAAGCAGCAGGAAAGACTCCTGGCAGAGCGCGAAGCTGCGCTGAGAGAAATGCAAGCCATCATTGCACGTCAAGACTCGATAACCAAGCGTTTGAACGACATCGTTCGCAACGCGCTTTTGGGCTTCAATGCCGATGAATTGACGGTTGAAATAAGAAACGGAAAAGTTTATGTTTCTATGTCGAATAAATTGATGTTCCGCTCCGGGAGTGCTGCCGTGGAAGCCAAGGGTGTACAAGCCTTGAAAGTATTGGCAGACGTTCTCGACAAAAATCCTGATATCGACGTTTTGGTTGAAGGTCACACGGATAATTTGCCGATCAACACTGCTCAATTCAGAGACAATTGGGATTTGAGTGTGGTGCGTGCCACTTCAATTGTGCGTGTTTTAACGGTGGATTACAAAATATCTCCTTTGCGCGTAACAGCCTCAGGAAAAGGTGAATTCATGCCAAAAGCATCCAACGACACTGCTGAAGGCAGAGCACTAAACCGAAGAACAGAAATTATCTTGTCTCCAAAATTGGACGAATTGATGAAGTTGTTGGAAGGGAACTAAACTGCCTTTGAAGTAACTACAATTCCGACAATTTTACAGAAAGCGAGCCTACACTGATTTTGGCTTTTCTGAATTCCGCTTCCAAATGATCGATGACTTTGGCTGCGTTTTCTCTATCGAGGTATTCTCCTGCATAAGTCATCAACTCCTGTTTCAAAGCCTTGAGCACAGCCGCAGATCGGTAAACGCTCAAGGCTTCATTGTTTGAAATTTTCCCTTGACTCAGCCACTTCGCCAAACCTTCATGGGTCGGTGTAAAATTGGTACTAACAGGGTCGGTGAAAGAATTTACTTCAATGGAAATCGTCTGTTTCACATCTAAAGCCAAAACAGTTTGTCGAAGAGTTTTATAGGTCTCGCTATTTGCTGCAAGGATTCTCTCCTCGGCAGAATTACCCGGATAACTCGTTTCCTCAACAGGAGCCGGATTTTTCACCAACTGACTGTCCACCCACATGCCCACGCCGGAACCGGCAGCTGAAAATTCAAGTTTGAGTTTAGTCGTCAGCGCATCGAGTAAGTCTCTCACCACCACGGTATCTTCCGGACTGAATATCGGTTGGGTCAACTGAAAACTGTTCGATTCGAACCAATCTGCGCGACTGAGTTGAAATTTTTTGTCAAAATCCCGAGGCATATCCGAAAGCGAGATGTGCAACATCACTTCATCTACTTCATTGCTTTTAGCTGAGAAAGGAACGGCCAAAAGACGAATTTCAAAAGGCTCCGGTTCTGCTGTGGGCGGAAAGCGAAAATCTTGGGTTTTGATATCGAAAGTGGTTCCATCTTCAAACACAAAAAAGCCGTCTTTCATCTTCCAGGAAACCCAATTGGTGCCGATCAACTGTTTCATTTTACTGAGTTTGGCTTCATATTGATCCAATAAATCCTGGGCCATTTGCTGCTGCTTGGTCAGTTTTTTGACATTGTCTTCGCACTTGTCGATGTAGTTTTGCTTGGCGATAAACTTGGCTTGAAGTTGTTGAATTTTCTTTTTACCGGATTTGGTGTTTCTGCTGTTTGAGGAGCGGTATTTTTTCAAGTCCAACTCAATTTTGATCGTTTCGTACTTGGTTTTTTCCGCCTCGGCCAAATTGTATTTGATCCAATACTCGAAGCCTTGTTTGCCATAAATTTTATCCCTCAAGTCGGCTATTAATCGGAATTCCAAATCATTCACTACAGAAACGAAAGTGCCACCGGCCACAAAACTCGAATCCGGGGAAAGGAAGCGCGTTTCTTGTGAGCCGAAGAGTAAGTATTGACGCCCGGCTTTCTCAATAACCAAAGTGGTCTGCTTTTTATCGTTGTAGCCCCAGACATCGGGGTGAATATTGGTCACTCTGCCTTTGCCGGACGTTTGCAAATCCACACTCGGATAATGGTAGGATTTTAATTCCTGTTCCCCTTTTTCATTGCTTTTGATGTACATCTGATAAGGGAAAAAGCCAATGGCTCTGGGCAAACCTCTGGAAAATCGTCCTCGGGCATCTTTCTCGCGTTCATTCAATAATCCCGAGGTAAAGGATCCGTCGCCTGCCGCCATGAGCAGATTTTCGAAACGTTTTGTACTTCCGCCAAGCATGTAAAAAATTTGATAGGTGCGGTCTTCCACCCAAGTCTCTACGCTCAGGTTAATGGCTTCCAAAACTTGCTTGGCCAACTCAACATCTACCTGCCGATAGCCCAGGAGAATGTCGCGTTTGAGGTTGAAAGAAACACTTGGGTTCAAGACCTCTTTAAGTTTTGGATCGAAGGTTTGTTGTCTGTTGACCGATTTGACAAACATTTCAGGTAGATTGGCCACCAGCAAGGCTTCAAACTTGTCGAAATGCACCTGATTGCGTTTGAGCTCAACTTCATCCCCGCTGATGTAAGCCATCATGGTTTTGTTCAGTTCCCAAATCGCAGTTTTGTTGGCCAATTCAGCGATAATGCCCGGCGATCGTTTGGCAATTTCGGAACTGCGGATAAACAAATAATCCGGTTTGTTGGCAATGAGCACGTCGATTGAGTCGTAGTTCACACTTCCGTTCGTCAAGGTTATCATGGGACCGGAATACTCGAAATAGCGCCCAATGTTTTCCATCAAAATAGGACTTTTCATGACCACGTGATACATGTAAGCCTTGAGGTCACCGTCGATACTCTGCTGAGCCCTTGAGCTGAAATTTGCGATTGCGCTGATTAAAATAAAAACAACGGATAGCCTTAGACGCATAAGACGGATTTAGGATTATAAATAATTGAAACTCTCATCGTTTGGTTACAAAGCACCGCTATATCGTTGTTGCAAAGCATCAATTTCAAGACTCGTGCTGAGGTTTATCCATACACAGTTCGACCAAGACACCGTCTGAAGACTTCGGATGCAAAAAGGCGATGCGTTTGCCATCAGCACCATCTTTCGGTGTTTGGTGAATCATAACAAATCCCTCTGATACGAGGCGTTCAATTTCAGTATCGATATCTGAAACATCATAAGCAATGTGGTGCATGCCGGTACCTCTCTTTTCGATGAATTTTGCGATTGGGCTCTCCGGATTCGAAGCTTCGAGCAATTCGATTTTTGATTCTCCGACCTGAAAAAACGCCGTTTTCACACCCTCTGAGGCCACCTCCTCAATTTTATAGCATGGCGTGTTCAACAATTTTTCATACACAGGAATACTTTCCTCTAAGGAGCGCACTGCAATGCCGATATGTTCAATCTTGTTCATGTCTTCAAATCTAGGTTTTGACTAGCGCTCTTCGCCTCTATCCTTTTTTTGGGGTTGCACTTCGAGTGGATTGGCGTTTATTTCTTTGTAGAATTGACGGTTTTGATAAATGTCCACCGCCAAATAAATTGCGTTGCGCATGGACTGCTCGTGGGCTTTGTTCTGACCGGCAATGTCGAAGGCCGTTCCGTGGTCTGGAGAAGTGCGGACAATCGGTAATCCGGCGGTAAAATTCACACCGGTATCAAAGGCCAGCGCTTTGAAAGGTGTAAGTCCTTGATCGTGGTACATGGCCAATACGGCATCGAACTGCGTGATTGCTGACGAACCAAAAAATCCATCACTAGGATAAGGACCATAAGCCAAAACACCCTGGCTTTGCAAGGTTTTCAGCGCAGGCACGATAATTTCCTGCTCCTCCTTGCCCAGTTTGCCTTGTTCACCGGCGTGGGGATTCAACCCAAGAACCGCGATTTTCGGGCGCACGATTTTAAAATCCTTCTTGAGCGAATTGACCACAGCCATGGTCTTATCGATGATTTTTTGTTGCGTCAATTGCTCGGCCACTTCTTTCAACGCAATATGCGCCGTCACGAGAGCCACTCGCAGATTGTCCGACACCATCATCATCAACGCCTCTTTTTCATGAGCAATGGAGGCCAAATATTCAGTGTGTCCGGGGAATTGAAATCCCGCATTCTGAATATTTTCCTTTGAAATCGGTGCAGTAACGAGCACATCAATTTTTCCCGAAGCCAAATCGGCGGTTGCCTTTTCGAGCGCTTTGAACGCGCATTGTCCGCCATGTGCCGTCTTTTGACCGAACTCTACCGGCACGTCTTCCGACCAGCAGTTGACCACGTTGATTTTCTTGGGGTCAGGTTGTTCATCTCCTTTGATCGACTGATAAGCAAATTCTCCTTCGATGGTTTTCTTGTGGGCGGCCAAAACTTTCGTTGAGCCGTATATAATGGCAGTGCAATGGGTCAAAATGCGATGATCTTGAAGGGCTTTGATGACTACCTCCGGGCCGATTCCGTTGATGTCACCTAGGGTAATGCCGACTTTTATGTGGGAACTCATAGAATTGTCTTGTGTATTTTACGTGAAACGACAAAAGTACAATTTTAGCGCTAAGCGTGAAGCGCAAATCGCAGGCTTTAACCCCGTCAAATCCATGCTTTTTTAGATATTTGCAGCAAAAAATAACTCATGGATACATTTACCACGATTTTGATACGTTCACACTCCGGCTTGCGTTGGGTGGTTTTGGCTTTAATGCTCGTTGCGATTGTCAACGCGATGACAAAAAAAGCTTCTGGCGCTTACCAGCCTACAGATCGAAAAATCAACATGTTCGCAATGATTTCACTCCACATCCAGTTGGTGATTGGCTTGGTGCTTTATGTAATTAGCAACAAAGTGAATTTTGCAGAAATGTTCTCCTCACCAGCCAATCGCTTTTTCGGTTTGGAACATTTCTTCGGGATGTTGTTGGCGGTGATTCTCGTGACCATCGCTCATTCAAAATCGAAGAAAATGGACGACGCGAACAAAAAACACCGCATCATCATGATGGGTTACACCTTTGCACTCATCATCATTTTGGCGAGTATTCCATGGCCATTCAGAACAAATTTAGGCGTTACCACATGGTTCTAAGAAAGTTTGTCAGCTTACTTTTTGGAATTGCGCTGTTATCGTGCGAGTCTTCACCGGCGGTACAAGCCGATGGCACTCCGGATGCGGGTCGATTGTACAACATTCATTGCGCTTCTTGCCACAAACCCGATGGTACCGGTGGAATTGCAGGAGCCAAAAGTTTGGTGCACACAACACTTGACCAGGCAGGCATACAACACGTAATTCGCAAGGGTCAAGGCGACATGATGCCTTTCGAGAGTCTGCTAAGCGATGCTGAAATGGCGGCTGTAGCTACTTATGCCGATGGATTCAAAAAACACAAATAGACTTTGGGAGATTTTATTTTAACCGATACAATTGCAGAACAGGCGGTTTTGGTGGGTGTGATTTCACAGCACCAAAGCGAGGAACAAGCCCGTGAATATTTGGACGAGCTCGCTTTTTTGGCGGAGACAGCCGGGGCTGAAACTGTGGGGCGCTTCTTGCAGAAAATTGAAGCTCCCAATCCTAAAACTTTTGTAGGTACAGGTAAAATTCAGGAAATCAAAGATTTTATCAATGAACGCGGCGTTGAACTCGTGATTTTCGATGACGAACTAAGTCCATCGCAACTTCGCAACATAGAGCGCATTTTGGAATGCAAAATTTTGGATCGAAGCAACCTCATCCTCGATATTTTCGCTAAACGTGCACAGACAGCTCACGCAAAAACTCAGGTCGAATTGGCGCAATACCAATATCTCCTGCCACGACTCACGCGCATGTGGACGCACTTGGAGCGGCAAAAAGGGGGGATTGGAATGCGCGGACCGGGTGAAACGCAGATTGAAACCGACCGCAGAATTATCCAACAGAAAATAGCCTTGCTCAAAGAAAAACTCAAATCCATTGACAAACAAATGAGCATCCAGCGCGGTAATCGCGGCGAGTTGGTACGTGTGGCTTTGGTTGGTTACACCAATGTCGGGAAAAGCACCTTGATGAACCTCATGAGCAAATCAGATGTTTTTGCTGAAAATAAGCTGTTCGCAACGCTCGATACCACCGTGCGCAAAGTGGTGATTCACAACATTCCTTTCCTGCTCTCAGACACCGTCGGTTTCATTCGAAAACGGCCTCACATGTTGGTAGAGTCTTTCAAGTCCACACTGGATGAGGTGCGCGAAGCCGATTTGCTGTTGCACGTGGTAGACATTGCGCATCCCAACTTTGAAGAGCATTATAACGTTGTGAATGAAACGCTGGCAGAGTTGAAATCGAACGACAAACCGACCATTGTGGTATTCAACAAGATTGACGCACTGCGCTTTGTGCCAGTGATCAATAATGTCAGTGACGAACAAAGCGCACCCACTTTGGAAGATTTAAAAGCCATGTGGATGTCCAAATTGGAAGACAACTGCGTATTCATTTCTGCACAGAAAAAGCAAAATATAGACGAGCTTAGAGAAAAAGTCTATGAAGCGGTGAAGACCATTTTTCAGGTCAGATACCCATACAACAATTACTTGTTCGAATTGCCCTATGAGGAATAAACCGAGGATTTACTCCTCGGTAACTACAACTTTTCTTGTCCAGACAAAATCTCCTGCGCTAATCTGCAGGAAGTAAATGCCGGGAGCCGAATTGCCCAAATTCACAGGAATCACACCGGATGCGACATCGTAGGCCTCCTCGATGAGTGCCCCTTGCAGGTTGTACACTTGCCAAGAAATGTTTCCTTGATTCAGAGCACTTGCATCCAAGTAAAACAGGCCTTTGTTTGGGTTGGGATAAACCAAAATCTGCGACAACTCTTCATCCTCGAGACTGGAAGTATTTTGAATAACTACAGTGTAATCCTCTGTTTCTCCGTAGGCATATGGCCCTGACGACGGGTTACAAGGCTCTATGCTGCCATCGGTAGGCAGGTGACTCAGGCGAACGCGCAAACGCGTGCTGCCCAAACTGGCAGTTGTTGGAACTACGAAAGTAAATTGAACGGGGAATGAAGTGCCCTGTGCCACAGTAACCAATCCCAGACGCTCGTTGGTTTCGAAGGCATTGTTTTGGTTGTAGTCAATCCAAGCCGCGATTTGATTGTCAACATAAGCGACATTCGTGGAACCCACAATACCCGTAGAGATTGAAATTGTGAATTGTTGTCCGCGGCCCAAATTCGTAGATTGACCTGTGAAATTAGAATAGTTGTTACAAGCAGATGGGTTGTTTATGGTATTCAATTGAACCCGGGTGATGTGCTCTTCACCCGTGCCACAAGTATGTGTAGCCGAAGCCGTGCAATAAGAGCTTGAACCTCCTGTGCAACTGTGTCCATCAAGTACAGTAACTCCGGAGTTCGTTGGGTCAAGCCAAGGACTCAAACGCGCATTGTCTGTTGTTCCATTCAAATCCCAGTCGCTGCGCAGTTTACCATAAACATCGGGTGAAGTTGTAGCGGTACAAGAAGAAGAACCACCGGTCAACTGGCCCACAATGCGCTTGTTTTGATTAAAAATAGGTGAGCCGGAAGAACCTCCTTCAGTCACCCCGTGACCATTCGTAGTGGCAGACCAAATCACCCGCCAGAAATGACCATTACCACCCCCGTTGAAGGACGTATTGGTGAGGGCCGCGGTGAAAGTCGATATCTTTTTCGCACTGCCATTGGGATGGTGGATACTCACCCCGGAAGTCGCTGCGGTGTTGTTTCTGTCCCAGCCGGCAAAATAAGGATTGTACGTAGTTGGAATTTGTGCGTTCAACTCCACGAGGTAGAAGTCAGAACCGGCCACTTGATTGCTGCCTGGCGGGTTGTTGAGTGTACCACTGCCTGCAGAGGCACGAACGTTTCCTCCGGTCATAGTTTGGGTGCCTTTGCTTGGATTCACACTGTTGGAGTTGGGTTGACAGGTCGCTTTTTGGTAGTTCCAATACCACACCCAAGAGTTAATGCTCGATCCGGCAGAGCGCTCTCCGCAATGCCAAGCCGTCAAAATGTAAGGTTTACAATCGTTGGCTGTGTTATTTATAGTTGCTGCCGAACAAACAAAGGTCGAACCGCCCTGGTTGAACGTAAAGTGCACCACAGAGCGAATTTGATCGGCCCAACCATTATTTTCCGGAGAACAAGCTACATCTACCTGACAGCTTTGCGCCCGGGAAGGTTGGTTTCCGCTAAAGTCTGCCACGAAATCCTCAACCCCGCGGTAGAAATAAGCCACTTCGTTGATTGAGATTGTCGGTAAGCCCACTGTTCCTTGAGGCGCATGATACTCCAATGTTAATTGTTCGCCCTCAACCATTTGCATGGCTTGAAACTTGGGCGTAGCCGAAGTGTAGGATCCAAGAATGTGATTTTTGTTGCTGTTGAATGCGTATAATTTGGCTCCTTTGGGCAAATCAACTTCCTCGGAAAAATAGAGTCCTAAGGCAAGAGCACCATCCGCTTGAATCACCAATTGCCAAACGCGACTTCCATCACTCAACGTGCTCCAGGTACCTGCATTGGTTGGGGAAAGATTTACAGAAATCAGATGACCCACTCGATACAATTTGCCCAGTCGGTCATTGGCGTCATCTTCCTGCAGCAGCTGTTCAATGTTGGGTTTTTGCAACTGTACTTTTTGCGCCGTTTTGAGTGCTTTGTAAGGCAAATCAAAAGAAACCGGACGCCCGCCGCCACTCACTTGCGCCATAAGAAATCCATAGAACAAGAAGAGCGGTAAGAATGAGAAATAAAGTTTTTTCATGGAGCATGATTTGATGGGCGAATTTAGCGAATTCTGAAGAAGTGAGAAATAATATTGCTTCAGAAATTGGAATCAAATCCCAACGCTTGAATGGATAAAAACGTCTTGAGGGCAGTTCAAAAAATGAAGGCGATGGAAAACAAACTATTTCAGGTATTTATAGGATTTCTTTGGTCTTTATCAATGCTTTCGGCTCACTCCGCCACAGACGAGTTAATGCAACTCAGGGCATCAGGTTGTGTTCCCCCAAGCAACTCAACTGAGGTATCATACAACGCAGTAAAGATGCGGCTGAACACGAATGGTGTGCTTTGGTATGACAGAACATTGAGTCGCGGTGCTTATGTGGTAGGATTATCCGGAACAAACCAAATAAATCCGCCCGGTGTTCTTTTTGCAGGCTCAGTATGGATTGGAGGAAAAGACAGCAACGGGCAACTGAAACTGGCTGCAATGCTATATGGTGTTCGGGGCAACGACTTTTTTCCGGGTCCGTTATCGGTGACTCCGAGTTCCGGCAATTACGACCCAAACATTCCCCATACGAATAGTCAACAAGTAACAAGAGACTATGGCGAAGCTTCTGTAAATGCATCCACCTGCGTGGCCTATGACCGCTTCTTCAGCATCAACAAAAATCAAGTTCGAGAATTTATTCGGTGGTGGGACTGCAACAAAAATCCGGGCGCATGTCCTGAATCTGTGCATATCAATCCACAAACCTTGAATATTATCCTGAATTGGCCTGCACACGGTGATGAAAATTTAGGTCAGGACAAATACCTTGCACCTTTCTATGACAAAAATAAAAATGGTATTTATGACCCAATCGTCGGTGGAGATTATCCATGGTACGATTTCGACAATGAAGTGGATTGCACAAAAGACCGAAGAACAACACTCAAAGGAGAGGATACCCATTGGTGGGTTTTTAACGACAAAGGCAATGAACATGGTGAATCAGGAGGCTCTCAAATAGGTCTTGAAATTCGGGCGCAAGCATTTTCCTTTAGAGCGCATGACGAAATCAATGACGCGACATTCTATCATTATGAAATCATCAACCGCAGCAGTCAGACCTTATTTGATACCTATTTTGCGAAATTCGCCGATCCCAATATTGGTGGCAGTGAAGATGACTATGTTGGATGTGATGTTTCTCGGGGTCTCGCCTATGCAATGAATGGATTTAGCTATGATGGTTCATGGTGGGACGAATCCGGAGGGTATCGTCCACCGGCTATTGCTATGGATTTGCTAGAAGGTCCTTACCAGGACGATGATGGAAAGGACAATATTGGACCATTTCAAGATGCGAACGGGTCTTGGATAATACCAACAGTGGCTCAAGCGCGCGCCGACAAAGGGACGGTTTACTCCGGCTTAGGCGTGGGTTATGGTGATGGTTTAGTGGACAATGAACGTCTAGGTATGCGGCATTTCATGGCCATGAATCGTGGTGGAACTGGTGGTCCAACATTCGTCGATGACCTACCTTTATATCCACACGAGTACTACAACTACATGACCGGATTTTTCAAAAACGGACAAAGATTGCGGTATGGAGGCTTTGGTGTTATCGGCGCACCGGGTACATTCGAGAATGTCATCGCCGACTATATGTTTCCCGGAAATTCAGATCCCATGGGTTGGGGCTTGTATGGAGGAGGAGCCATGGAGCCATGGAGCGAGATAGGCATCAACAACCCTCCCGGCGACCGGCGTTTTGTTATGTCGGCAGGTCCGTTTACAATGAGACCCGGTAGTGTAAATAGCTTAACATTAGGCGTGTCCTATGCCAGGGGTTCGAATTTCATTGATTCCAGAGACAAAGCCATACACGCGTCTTCAAAAGCACAAGCACTTTTCGACCATTGTTTACGCACCATTGAGCCACCCCATGCGCCCCGATTGCGAATACAGGCTCTTCAAAACGAATTGATTCTCATGATCGACAACCCAAGTGGAAATAATGTGCTCGAAACTTATGCGCACGAAGACAAACTTTTGGTAATTCATCAAAATCCTTCAGAACCACCTTATGACAAGACCTATCGCTTTGAAGGCTATCAAATTTTTCAGGTTCGAGATCCTTCAGTAGGCGTGGCAGATTTGAGTAATCCAAATTTGGCTCGATTGACCGTGCAATGCGATCTTCAAAACGGTGTAGGTAGAATCATCAATCACGTTTGGGACAGCGAGCTTGGCGTCCTGATACCTCAGCTTATGGTGGACGGAGGCGATACCGGGATACGCCATTCATTCAGTATTAAAGAGGACCTTTTTGCCACAGGAGCAAACAAAGGACTTGTGAACCACAAAACATACCATTTCATCGCCATTGCCTATGCGCACAATGAGTTCAAACCTTTTATTATCAATTCCTCAGGTTTTGACGGACAAAATCTACCCTACATCTCCTCTAAACTTTCATGGCAGGAAACACCGATTCAAGCGGTAAGTGCAACGCCCCGTGACCCTCTGCCCGGATTGAACGGCACACTGGTTTTTGCAGATTACGGCACGCAACCGGAAATCACACGCTTGGACGGAAGAGGAAATATGGGTCTCGGGACCGATTTGCACCCCAAAACCATCAACAAAATCTTAACCACAGGAATCGATATCAGTCCGACATACTCGAGCAACCGCGCTCCAATAGATGTCAAAGTGATTGATCCTCTGAATATTTTACCGAGTCATTACGAATTGTATTTTAACGAATTTACCGATACACCAAAAGGCATTGACACAGCACGATGGATTATCAAACGCTACGACAGAAAAGATGGTGAACTACTGGAGGAAATCACATCAGAAAAAGCCATTGGCAGATTGAATTCGGACGGTGCATTTAGTCCAATAAACCACGAACAGCTCATACCGGAATGGGGCATTTCTGTTCGCATTCAGCAGGAAACCTATTTTTCAAATCCGGTTTTGTTTCCCTCAGTTTCGAATCAATTAAGCACGCTGATTGAGGCCAGCCTGAGCTTTAAAGATTCCAGCAAAATATGGCTCACCGGTGTGAAAGACACAGACTTGCCTGAGCCCAGCAACTGGATATTGTCCGGAACAGACATTTCTGTGGAAAATTCATGTTATCGCAATCGAAGTGTAGATCATGAAAAAAGGTTTGACCAAATTCTCGGAGGCATTGTTACACATTTCAGACTGATTCGAAACTGCGGACCGGCTTCACCCATCGCATTTCATGCTAACGGACTAAATCCCGCAGTTCTGCAAATGGGTTCGATAGCCAATGCGCCAAGCATCGATCTGGTTTTTACAAACGACCGTTCAAAATGGACTAGATCAACTGTATTAGAATTATGTCCTGATCCGGCACTAGCGCAAGGAAACGCTCGAGCCGGCAGACCGAGATCCCACCCTTCTGTGGATAAAAATGGTCGCTCTGCAGGACAGTCAGGCTACAACGCTGAAGAGGGCGATGCAATTTCATCCACGGGTATGGGTTGGTTTCCTGGCTATGCTATCGATGTTGAAACCGGCAGGAGATTGAATATCGCCTTCGGAGAAAATTCTTTACTCGGAGGTCAAAACGGCGCAGACATGATTTGGAATCCAACTTCACGACTCTTCGACAATGTGATGAATCCTTTATTTGGAGGTCAACATGTGATTTACATCATAGGAGAAAAAGTGACCGGTAGCAATCTGAATCATTGGTCCAACATCGTTTATGACAGTTGCGCTTGGTTTCATGAGTTCAGCAGTTCTGAGAACAGCGATTTCTTAAGGGATGCCTGGAGAAGTGTAACTTGGGTCATGTATCCTATGCTCGTGCCCCATCGAAGTTTATTGGAAACGGATGCTACAATTAAAATACGCATCGCAAAGCGTTTCCAAAACCTCTTGATGACCGGAAGGAATGTGGGTAAACCGGCTTTTGAATGGAATATGGATGAATTAGCTACTCAAATCAACAATAAAGAGGCTCTTGTTTCGTCTTTGGCATTGATTAATGTAGTGCCAAATCCCTATTATGCATATTCAGCCTACGAACTACATCCGCAAGAGCGCGTGGTGAAAATCGTCAACTTGCCTCAGCGCTGCACAATCAACATTTATAACCTTCAAGGAAGGCTTGTCCGGAGTTTTGAAAAAGACAATCCTACCACTTCGCTAGATTGGGATTTACTCAACTTCTCAGGCCAGAGCATCGCAGGGGGTGTATATCTGATTCATGTTCATGTGCCTCATGTCGGGGATCGCGTCCTAAAATGGTTCGGGGGACTCAGAATTTAATTCTGCCCTTAATGAACGATTTAAAACATAGTTCGCCTGAACACACGCTGAATCCAGAAGGCTTTTAAGAAACCATAACCGTAGCCAAAGAGCTGCACAAAACTGGTAACAATTGCCAAAGCACCTACCTGAACACTTTTGTTTTTCAAAGTCGCATCCATAAGGATGAGGGCGGCGAATAGCAACAGCGGTAGCGAAAAAAACACGGAGTAAAGAAGCATCATCAGAACCAAAAAGCTGGAACCCAACAGAAAAACCGTTGGGGCAAAGTGCATCCACTTCAGTGACTCCGGATGCCGCTTTGAGATGGTGATTCGAGCAATGCCAAAATTGTAAACCTGCTTGGCAAACTGTTGCAAAGAGGTGCGTCGCTTGTGGTACACAAACGCATCCGTTATCAAAGCGGTTTTAAAACCTTGCTTGATGATTTGAATGCTCAAGTCCAAGTCCTCGCCGGCTGCCTTGGCGTATGCAAATCGGATGCTGGGGAAGCCACCGGTTTTGCGGTATACTTCTTTGGTGATTCCCATGTTGAAACTGCGCGGATGAAATTTTTCCAGTTGCTCACTGCCCCCGCGAATTCCTCCCGTAGTAAAGAACGAAGTCATAGCGTAATTGATGGCCTTTTGCAAAGTGCTGAACGACTCCCCTGCCGCATCCGGACCACCAAAAGCATCCACCGGGTTTTTGTGCAAAAAGCGCTTCACGCGTTCTACATAGAACTCAGGGAGCACGCAATCAGAGTCTACAAAAATGCAATAGTTACCCGAGGCATGTTCAATACCGAAGTTTCTACTCAAACCGGGTCCCGTATTTTCTTTGAAAAAATAACAGATATTTAATCGACTTGAAAAACGCTCACAAACCTCCTCAGAACGCAAGGTAGAACCGTCTTCAACCACCACAACTTCAAAATCCGTGTCGCTTTGACGGCTCAAACTCTCCAAAAGTTCAGCCATTTCATCGGGTCGGTTGTACACCGGAACCACAAAAGAGAGTTGTATTACATGCGTGTTTGACATTTCGGGTGTAAAACTAACACAGATGCTGCCAATAATCTTCAATTTCGCTGAGAATGTGCCAATGTACATGGAGCGCCGTAAAAAACTGTGTCCAAAAAGAAGCAATTTTTGACAAATCATGTTCATGGATTGTCACCAATTTTGTAGGAAAATTGAATCCAATGAAAACGTACAAAATGACTTTTATGCAACGCATTTCCGGTATGTTCACCGTGTTATTTCTTTTTTCCTTTGGTTCAAAAGCGCAACTGCTTTGGGAAATTTCCGGCAACGGACTTCAGAAAAAATCCTACCTCTACGGCACCTTGCACGTGGCCCCTGAAAAGGAATTCTACCTGAATCCCAATGTTCAGTCCAAAATCAAATCGTGCGAAATTCTGGCGCTTGAAGTAGTGGTAAAGCTCAAAGATGCAATCGCTATGGCACCGAAAATGACGCTCGAACAAGGCAAAACCATGAAGGATTATTTGACCCCTGACGAGTACAACACCTTCCGCAATTACTGCTTGATCACCTTAAAAATGAAAGAGAAAAAATTCAATCGCAACCTGCCATTAAAACCGTTTTGGATCAATTCGAATTTGCTGCTGCATCAATTGGGCAAGGTAAAAGCAGTGGAAAAAGAACTCCAAAAAATGGCCAAAAAACACAAGATGGAAACTGTTGGTCTTGAATCCATCGACTTCCAACTTGAAACCATCAACAGCATGTCGATTGAAGAGGGCTACCAACAACTGCTCAAAGATTTAGGCACGGAGCTTACAGAATTTAGAAAACTTTTGGCCAAATACAAGGCTGAAGATTTAGGTGCCATGCTTGAGATGGCTGCAGAAAGTGAAGCCAGCAGCCCCGGCTTTACGGAGTTGTTTCTCAACAGAAGAAACAGAAACTGGATTCCTGTCATTGAGAAAATGACAGCTGAAAAATCAGCTTTTATTGCAGTAGGAGCTGCACATTTGCCCGGTGAAGAAGGTGTTATTAACCTACTCAAAAAACAAGGTTATGTACTCACGCCTATTCGCTAGCTGCGCGCTCGCATTCTTATGGCTTGTCATCAGCGGGATTGTCGTTGGTCAAACCATTGACTTACCGAGAAAAGTGCAATTGGGTGCGCAGGTGGAAACTACACCTCAAGGGGTTCAGGTCAAAAAAGTTGTACGAGCCACAGCCGCCAATGTTAAATTAAAGGCCGAGGATATCATTTTGGAAATAAATCGACAACCCATCACTGATCTATCCACGCTTCAGGCGTTTCTAGACCAACAAGACTCCGGCACTCCGGCCAATTTCCTCGTGCTTCGCGGAACAAAAAAAATGAAGCTACAAGGCACCTTTGAAGGTCGACCCTTGGAAACATCGGCACATGCAGAAGTCATTTACGATCAGGCACCATTTCGCGAAGGACAATTACGCGTAATCATCAACAAGCCTCGAAAATCTGAGAAAATGCCTGCGCTGTTGTTCATCCCTGGCTACACCTGTTCATCCATTGACAATCTCAGCGATAATCACCCGTATAAGCGCATCATAGACGCCTACGCGCAAGCGGGATTTGTAACGCTGAGGGTTGAAAAAAGTGGATTGGGTGACAGCCGAAATACCCCTGCTTGCGAATCCTGCGACTTGCTCGATGAAATTGAAAATTTTCAAATGGGTTTGGACAAGCTGAAAAGTTTAGCCTTCGTTGACACCAACAAAATCATCATTTTCGGACACTCTATGGGCGGTGTTATTGCTCCTGCGTTGAGTGCAAAAAATCAAGTAGCAGGCGTTATTGTCTATGGCACAACAGCGAAATCTTGGTTTGAGTACCAAATAGAAATGTATCGCACACAAAATCTACTGGCCGGCATGGAGCCGCTGGAATACGAGCAATCCATCGTGGATCAATATGAACTGAACTACCGCTACTTTGTACAAAAAGAAGCATTGAGCGAACTCGCAAAAAATCCACTTTTTGACAGCATTCTAAGAACGCAATGGGCCTATGATGGTGCTGGAAAGATAATCAGTAGAAACGCCGAGTATTGGAAACAAATCCAGGATCTTCCACATTTGTTGCACTGGAAAAATACTACAGCACAAGTATTGGTACAGTTTGGTGAGTCTGATTTTCAAGCCTTTTCACAAGCCGACCACGAACAAATTGTACGCACTGTAAACTATTATCATCCCGGAAATGCACTATTGATGTGCTACCCGCTAACTGATCATTATTTTGCGAAATCCGGCACGATGCAAGAAGCTTTCGATTTGTTCAGCAACCAGCAATACCAGCAACTGTTCGATGCCTACAATCCTGAAGTTGGCGCATCTGCAGTACGTTGGAGCTTGGAAATTCTCAAAAAATAAGACCATGAATACAGCAAAAAAGTTTGTTTTTGGATTCAATCGCGTGCTCTACGGATGCTTTGTGTTGATTGCCATCTACTACGCGGCTTTCAACAAAGATTTCATCGAAGCAGCCAGCAGTTTGGGCATCGGGCTCATTTTCGATCCCTTCAACACCGAGGAATCGTGGACAGATAGACCACGTTGGCAAAAAGTATGGCTCATTGTCCACTTGGCTGTGGCTGCCGGTTTGCTAGGATATGGTTTGACGCGCCCCTAAATGCGAGCGAAAAAAGAGTTCGAACTTTTATTTATCAATGGTCCTAATAGGGCTGCTAACGCTTGCCGCAGTGGAGGATTTCGGAGTAATAAACTTTCAATTAACCACTAAAGTTGATGTGAGTTAGAATGTTCAATGAACCACTTCACACGCCAGTGAGCCACACGCCAGTTAGTAGGTTGACGTTTTCAATTCTTGTATTGCTATTTGTTCTGTTATATTTCATTTTTATTTTATCGTGTAACTTACATTTCGTCCGTTTCCCTGCTTTTCAATCAGCCCTTTTTTGTGCAACTCTGACAAAATTCTTTTTACAGTTGGTGCTGGAATGGCTAACTTTTCGGAAATTTGACCTGACTGGATGTTCGGACGGTTTTGAATAATAGTATAAATTGATTTTTCTTTGGATGAAAGTTGTGTTTCCAAACCGCTTTTTTGCAGTTTTAGCATGAGTTGCGATTGTATGTTTGACAGGCAATTCAAAAAGAACATTATCCAATCTGTTACATATTCGTTTGGACGTTGAGCCTGACAACTTCTAAGCACTTGGTAATATTCGTTTTTTCGATTTTCTATTTCATGCTCAAAACTCACGTACTGTATCCATTTATATCCGTTTTTGAGTAGCAAAAGCGTTGAAATCAAACGGCTTATCCTTCCATTTCCGTCTTGAAAAGGGTGAACGCTCAGGAAATCATATACAAAAGATGCCACTTTGATTAACGTGTGTACGTCCGTTTCTGAATTATACCAATTGATTAACTGCCTTATGGCATCTTCGGTAGCAAATCCCGCTTCAGTGGTTTGGAAAATGATTTGTCTTGTGCCGTCAGGATATGATGCTTCAACTGCGTTACTATGCATCTTATAATTGCCCTTATGCCATTGGTCTTTGGCACTGTATTTCATTAAACTATTGTGTAAACTTTTGATGTGATTTTCTGTAACGCTGATGCCTTCATAAGATTCCGAAATCAAATCCAATACTTCAAAATATCCAACTATTTCCTGAGAATCTCTGTCAGTAAGCTTGGTAATGTCAATTTCTCGAAGTAGTGCATCAACTTCTTCATCGCTCATCTTGTTGCCTTCAATACGGTTTGAAGCCCCCACGCTACGAACGGTTGCAATGGTCTTCAATTCCTTGAGACTTTGTCCTTCTTTTCGTTCTATAGCTGTCCAATTTGCATCAAAACGATCGATTTCACTAATTAAGTTAATCAGTTTCCAGTCAATATTCAATTTAAAATTGTAAACATTGTTGTTCATTTCGATACGATTTGATACGCAAATATACGAATATCATTCGAAACTGAAATTGAAAAACGATACGATTTGATACGTTTATATTTTATTATGATACGAAAAAAGTCATTATTTTCAGTAGTTTACCTCTCTTGCTGTTGGTTTGTGTTAAATTTTCAATTAAACCCATAATGTTTTCAAATTGCAACCGATAAAAATACGACAGATGTTATATTTGCACCATGTCATTGCTTGTTCCCAAGAAAACAAAATCACTACTCGTACTTATCGCCGTCCTATTTTGCTCCACTGCTTCGTCGCAAGAACCTCAACTTTCTTCAGCACTCGAGGAAACAGGAATCTGGTATGGCGCCTATTTCAAAGGCAAAATTTCCAAGAAATTTGGATACTACGGCGAGCATCACTACCGCACGCGCAACAGTCTGGATCGCGTTGGCAGTTTTTACGGGCGACCTCGTCAAATATACAACAGAGCAGGCATTAACCTGTACATCAATCAATACTTCGAAGGAGTAATAGGCCCAACTTTGGTTTTCAACTATACCCCTCAACCCGGCAACGAAAATTTCGAAAAAGTGACCATTGAACCTCGTATCTGGCACCAGTGGTTGTTCATCATGCCTAAAATGGGTAGAATCAGTTTGTTTCATCAGTTTCGTTTTGAGCACCGATGGAAGAGAGAAAATCTGGTGGACTCTCCTTTGAAATATACGAACCGCTACCGCTACAAACTTTTTGCCTACATCCCTATCAATAAAAACAAACTTGAAAATGGTACGCTTTTCTTCTCGCCGAGTGCTGAGATTTTTATGCAGTCCGGTGAATCCATCGTTTTCAACCATTTTGAAGACTTTCGGGTGTATAATGGCATCGGCTATATTTTGAACCCAAACATTACTTTTTTTGCCGGACACATGTGGACTTTTGGACAAAAATCTTCTGGTTTTGAATACAGAAAAAGTCACATTTTGCGTTTCAACATCATGATTGGCATGGATTTCAGAAAAACTGACAACAAACTTCCTCCGGTAAACCTCGGCTATTAAGCATCTGATTATGAAACGCTACATAACATACTCCTTATTGGCTGTCACTTTTCTTGGACTTGTTATTGGCCTGCTGTATCAAGGTCATAATATCAAAAACGCCCAACAGAAAATTGAATCCCTGAGCTCGGAAAATCAAGAAAAAAAACAAAAACTACAAGAATATGAGCTTTTTATGTTGGCTTTCAATGAATTTCTTGGCGAACTGAATCTTGACTTACAGAACGAGCGCGATCACTTTTCGGTTTTTCAGCAACTCGACCGCATCTACTTCGGAGCGCTTGACACATCCGATGCACTCAAGCAAAAAATAGAGAATTTCATTCGTATCAATGAGAGCCTTACCGCATTGACTGAGGATCAGCGCATGGAGTTGTTCAACTTGCAATCGAACACTTCCCATAAAGAGCATTTTCTCAAACTCGAATTAATTGAATTGAATAACCAAAAAGACAGTTTGGAACAGTTGCTTGAAAGTGTGCGCGAATTGTACAACCGATTCAAAATAGACACCATCCGTTTTGTTACTCCAAAGAAAATTGATGTGTTGTATTACGGGCAGTTGTCGCAAGGTGAACCCAACGGACTGGGTGTCGGGTTGTACACTGGTCATGGGAATTATCTGGGAGAATGGAAAGGCACCAAGCGTCACGGTAAGGGCAAACACAGCTACTTGAATGGCGACGTGTATGAGGGAAATTTTGAAGAGGACAAGCGCTCCGGTTATGGAATATATACTTATGCCTCAGGCGAAATTTACCGTGGTCAATGGAAGAACGATTTGATGCACGGCCTTGGAGAAATTCGTTTTGCCAATGGAAAAATCGTGAGCGGAACCTGGCACGAGGGCAAGAAAAAAGAAAATGTGCAGTAATAAATTTCTATGCTGTTAATGCGTTTTGAATTTCTGGAATCCTCTCAATGAGGCCAAAAAAAAGCGACTTTCTCGTTTGAAAATCGCTTTTCCTGTTACTAATTAACCCAAGAAAAAAACTACTTACATCTTGAATTGCTTTTAAAAATTGAGCATCAACCCGAAAGACAAGTTACTCACCGGTTCGATGACGTCTGTTTTGAAAAGAGGAATCAAGTTGTAGCTCGCAAAGGCTCCAAAATCGCCATAGCCAAAGCGCACCGTGGCATCTGCTTTGAACGAATTGAAAAAGAAATCACCGCGCTTCTCCTTGATATTGAACTCATTGGAATTCTCGATATAGCGCTGTCTCAATCGCGAGCCGATGCGCACACCGCCTACAACCCCCATGCTGAGGTGAAAATTCTCTTTGCTGTTTTTGCCTTTGAAATTCACCTGCATCAAAGCCGGCACTTGCAAATAGGCCGCACGCAAGCGATTTCTTTTGTAGTTTCTGTTGGCATCCACAAAGCCATGGATAGAATCGGCATCATACACGATGGTGTAATTCCTATTGTAGCCGAAGTGACTGAGATTGAAACCCAAGCCGGTTACAAAACCAAAATTTTGTTTGTCTTTGCCTGCGATTCCGAAGTAGTGCTCGAAGATGTTCAGATTGAAAGTCCAGGACTTGGCAGGATCGAAGTCTAAATAAGGTTGCGTGGCAAAATTATTGGACCAATCAGGACGAAAGAGCATGCCTACGCCGAAGTCAAATCCAGACCAATTTGCATTGTTGCTGATTCCTGTTTTCACCTTTTTGTCGTCCTCATCTGCAGGCTCGTCACCGGACATTTTCACGTCCACCGTAGTGCTGTCTCCGGTTTTGTGGTTGATTACCTTAATGCCCTCAGAGCCGATTTCGACAGTAATTTTTTCATTTTCCTGTGCCATGATTTGGCTTGTTGCCAGAAACATACCGGCAAGTAGAATTAACTTTTTCATGATCGTTGTGTGTTATAGTTTATCGATTGACCGTCTCCATTTCATCCACGACGGCTTGCGGATTGTGGTATGCATTCCCCAAATTTTTATTTCCAATTCGTCATACGTTCTAAAATCCTCTGCGAGCGATTTCACCTTTCCGGCCAAATCTTCTGCGAATCCGTAGGTGGCTTGCACACGTGTAGATTGCGCTGCCAATTCTTCCAGGAAGCTCGTTACGTACTTTTCTTTGCCGGATTGTGGTATGAATTCTTCAGGATTCACATGCGCCAATGCGGATTCGTCAGCCATATCCAAACTTGAAGCAACACGCGGGTTTAAGTTTTGGAAAAACTCTCGATTCTCTGCCAGTTCAATACGAATCGAATTCCCGGAAGTGCTTTTATTGAGCGTGTTTTGTGGTTGAACAACCTGTGGCGCGCTGCTCTTGGTGAAGTTTTCAGCCACTTGAAAAACATCTTGTGTCAAGTCGGATTGAACTTTATCACCAAGACTCAATGGTTTTAATTGCCATTTGGCCAAAGTGTCGCTTTCTTGGATACCCACATTTTGATTGAAAATTATGAACAACAACCAAACCGCTGCGGCTGCGAATGTGGTTCGGAAAATCCAAGTGGAAATCGGCACCACAACGGGCTGAATCAACTTGTTTTTGCCCGCGAAAGTCAAAGTTTCGTCTGCTTCAAGTTTCATGTGCTCAAACACGCGAATTTCTTGTGCCAACTTCGGATTAGCTTGCAGCATCGACTCAAGAGCGCGCTCCTCGGAAGGGTTGGCAACGCCCTCCACAGAGGCAATGATTAAGTTTTGCAAGGCATCGGTAGCGTCATCTTTGAGCAACGCATTTTTCTTGGAAAAACCGATGCTTACATCCTCCTCCAGCGTAGTCATCGCAAGGGCTGCATCAAAATCATCCTGCAACTCCGGATGCGCCGCCAAAAAGTCGAAAAGTGCATTCGTCTCAGCCGATGACAAGCGACCTTCAGTGAAATCCAGCAATACTGCCTCGTAGTTATATATACTCACTGTGTTCATGCGACCAATTCTTCTTTTCCTGTAAAAAATGCTCTCAAATTCTTTCTGGCTCTGAAAATATAAACCTTGACCTGCGATTCGTTCAAATTGAGAATTTCTCCTATTTCCCGGTAGTCGTAGCCCTCATAATCTCTCAACAACACCACGCTCTTTTGTATTTGTGGCAAATTGTTTAGAGCGATTTCCAAAGCCTCTTTCAATCCCAAGTCCGGCTGATACGTGCTCGAAGTGATTTGAATTTCTTCTTGCAACTCAACACGTTTATCACGACGTATGGTGTCGATCATGGTGTTGTATGCTGCCTGAAACAAATAACTTTTCGCTTTTTCAAACGCAATGTCCTCCACTTTCATCCAAACCTTTACAAACACATCCTGCACAATATCCTCGGCTCTCTCCACGTGACCGATATGCTTCAGAATAAATCGGAAGATTTTATCTGAGTAGTCGTGCACACACTGGTTGTATTCTTGAACAGTCATTGCTGATGTGTTTGGCTGTAAGACGAACTCAAGATTGATTTGTTACAGCGCTGTGATTTTTTTTCAAATAAAATTAAAAAAGCCTTGCTAAACAACTATTTAACAAGGCTTTACATTCGTAATTATTTTAAAATTATTTTCCTTCCATATATTCTTTGTTGCGGCGCTCGTCGTCAGGATTGGAGTAAATCGCCGGACATTTTCCTTTTTTCTCCACCAAAGGAATCATCAATTTGAACTTGATGAGCAAAGGTTGGTAGCGTGTTGAAAACCAATGAATTGATGAGCGTCCTCCGAGCCATTGGTAGCCGGTGAGCACAGGAACCTGCACAGAAGGCGTTAAATAGAGCAAATCAACCAAACGAAAGCGAATGCCGATTTCATAGTGCGCTTGCGCAATAAAATCCTTTTGAAATTTTTGCGTCTGTGGCAAAACGGCTTCCATGGGCGTGTAGGTGGATAAATCGCCGGGTTTACTACCGGAAACACGGTAATCAAAGTTCAAACCCAGAGACTGGTCCAAATGAAGTTTTGGCGACAACTTAATCATGTTGTGGAATGAAGCGCGACCGGTGAGATAGGTCAAGGAAAAATCGCCTCTACCGGTAATTCTGGAAGCCTCTAGATTTTGATCGTTTCTCAAAATAACAAAGGTTTCCTCCCAACCCTTAAAATCCTTAACACCAATGGCCCAATCGTAGTGGTCAATTTTGATGAATCGCCAGGAGTTGCGTTTGGTAAAATGCAACATTCCAATTTCTGCCAAATTCCCAACTCTGCTTCCGGATTCAAAAAAGTACTCGCGATTGGTTCCGTCGTTCAAGGCTTGGGCCCTTCTTTCATCGAAAGACAACAAGGTAGTGGCTCCAAGCGAGAAGATAATCGCATGGTTTTTCACCTTTGTTCGCATCAGATCGATGTTGGATTGACCGTAAAAATCAGAGCGGCGTTTTTTCTGAGCGTGCAACGGCGTGCTCAAGAAAAGCAGACTCATCATCACCAGGGGAAGTGCAATTTTTCGTGACATGGATAAAGTATTTAGCGTTCAAAGTTAACCAAAGCAGCAGAGCTTCACAAATGGAATCGTCAACAGCAGACTATGGAAAAGTAAGGGAATTGACTCAAAGCAGCAGCATTATTCCCTGTCCTTATACACCACCCCAATTTGTTTGTCAATCGATTCAAGGTGTATGTTGTCGAAGATTTTCAAAATAAAGTTGATGTTCAATCCTTGAGCCTGACCGGTGCGGATGTGTTGTTCTACCAATTCTTGCCAGCGCTGTTCTTGGTAAATGGAAATACCTTTCTCTCTTTTGATGGCCGCAATTTTCTGAATGATGCGCATGCGTTCGCCCAAGAGTTCAATCAATTTTTGATCAATTTCGGATATTTCAGCACGATGAGCCAACAAATGGGGATAATTCTGATCATCCACCACTTGTTTGTTGACTTGTAGATTGCGCATCAAATCGCCGAATTGCTCCATGTTTAATTGCTGAGTAGAGTCACTCAATGCTGTTGTTGGTGTGGGATGAATTTCAACCATCAAACCGTCGAAACGCAACTCTAAGGCGGTTTGTGCAACCATAGGCACTAAATCTGCTTTTCCGGCAATGTGGCTGGGATCGCAGAGCATCAGCATGTCCGGGCGCTCTTGTTTGAGGTGAAACGCCATTTCCCATTGCGGGTTGTTGCGAAAAATGGTCTTTTTAAATTGAGAAACGCCGCGATGAACGGCTCCGATGCGCTTGATTCCCGCTTTCTCCACACGTTCAATTGCGCCCAACCACAACGATGCATCCGGGTTGGTTGGATTTTTCACCAAAACGGGAACATCCACTCCGCGAAGGGCATCACACAGGTCTTGTGTTGCAAAGGGATTGGCTGTGGTTCGCGCACCAATCCAAAGGATATCTATGCCATGGTTCAATGCTTCTTCCACATGCTTGGGCGTAGCAACCTCCACAGCGATTTTCAAACCGTATTGCTGCTGCGCCTCAACCAACCAAGGCAATGCAACTTTTCCCATGCCTTCAAACGAGCCCGGTCTGGTGCGCGGTTTCCACACACCTGCCCGCAAGATACCGACACCTTGCTGCACCAAAGTTTGGGCGATTGTATCGATTTGTTTAGGTCCTTCGGCGCTGCAAGGTCCGGAGATCATCAGAAAATTATTTTCGTTGAAATAAGGCCAGTCGGTAAATTTGTTGGATGACATGATGCTTTTGCTGTGTTTGTAAAACAACCCGCGGTTCATTCTGTTCGCGAGAGACGGGTTGTAGGAAGCGAGTTATTTCTTTTTCCCGGGAACCGTTCTGTTGGTTGGAATTTCTTCGATTTCTTTCACTTCCGCTCCGTTGTCGAACATTTTCTCTGCGACCTTCTTGCCGCGCTTGTCATACACGGTCATCTTGCCGTGCTTAGCGCCGTCTTTGTACGTAGTTTCAGAGCGGAGCACTTTCCCGTTTTTCAAGTCGTATTCTCGCACCACGCCATGCAAGCGACCCTCTTTGTATTCGCTCGTTACCGCAGGAATTTTACCCCCGGGATAATAGGCAATCCACAAGCCGTGTTTCTTCCCGTTTTTGTAAGTGCCTTCTTCGGTCAATTTGTAGTCTTTGGAGGAATAGGCCTCGTATTTTCCGTGTTTCACACTTTCGGGCAGCGACATTTTATTCACCGCCGAACGCTTCTTAACAATTTTGTAAGTGACCAATTCTCGTCCTTTGCCATTGGAATAATAGTCCACCCATTGCTTTTCACGAAGCCCGTTTTTGTAGTACCCGGAAATATTCATGATGCCATTGGGGTAATACGATTCCCAGCGACCATTCAACTGGCCCTTTTTAAAATTGCCTTTGTTTTTGATATTGCCGTTTTCCCAATAATTGATCCACTCTCCTTCTTCTCTGCCCATGACGTATTTGCCTGACATGAGCAATTTGCCGCTTTCATACCACGTTTGCCACAGGCCATCCTCTACGTCATTTTTGTAGGTGCCTTGACGGTGTTTGTTGCCATCAGGATAATAATACGTCCACGAGCCGGAACGTTTACCCATGTCAAAAGTGCCTTTGTAACTGCATTGCCCGTTGGGATAATTGAAGACCCAGTCGCCGTGCTGCTGATCTTGAACAAATGAACCGGACATATCGATTACACCTGTGTTTGTGTACCAAGTCCAGGCTCCGTCTTTTTTGCCGCGATCGTAGTTTCCCGCGACTTTCAATTTTCCGTTGTCGTAGTAGTTTTCGTATTGTCCGTGCAGCTCGCCCTTTTGGTAGTTCATGCTCTTGAACAAAGTTCCCGTGTAGTAGTTAAAAGTCCAGGAGCCGTGTTTCAAGCCAAATTGATAGGCGCCTTCGACTTCTTTGTGGCCATCGACGTGGTATTCAACAAATGCTCCATGTTTATATCCGTTGAGAAACTGATAGCGGTCTTTGGGCGCACCGTTGCTGTAAAACGTTTCTTTCACACCTTCACCGGAGACGACCGTTTGCGTGCCATCCGGTTTGAAAAACTCCATCACCAATGCTACAGTATCCACGTATTTTTCTACCAACATGAGCTGTCCGGAGTTGTAAAAATATTTCCATTCTTGGATAGGTTTGTCGTTTTTGTAAAAGCCTTCCTCACGCAGTTTACCGTTGTCGTGCCACGCGCGATAAATGCTGTCTTGTAAACCCATTTTGAAGTAACCTTCGGTGCGTGGTTTGTCTTTGGCGTAATACATTTTCACTGCACCGTGCAGTTTGCCACGGAAATAGTTTTGCTCTTCTTCGAGCACACCATTTTTGTCGTAATACAGCCAAGGACCGTGTTTGTCAAAAGTTTCACCCCGATAGTCCTTATAATAACAACCCGTGCTTTGGATTTTGGTTTTCTCCTTGTCCCAATACGTTGTTGAAGGTTTGGTCAGGTTGTCTTTTAGAATTTCCTGTGCATCGAGATTGAATACAAGCAAAACCACCCAAAGAAGGAATACAATACTTTTCATAGCTGATTGGATAAACGCCGGCTTCATCATTTGGTTACTACGCCTCGCACCAATAAAACCACACCAAAAATCATGAGGATGACGCCTAGAATTAAATTGAGTCTTTTGAGCAGGGCAGGCGTGATGAAAACCCGCAATTTTTTGGCTCCGAAAATCTTCAGCAAGTCCACAGTAAAGAACGTGATGAGGATTACCGAGATGAAGGTGAAGGCCTGAAAGCCGCCGGTAGCCACACTCTCCGTATCGATGGTCAGCACCGCAAACCAATAAAACAAAACCATCGGGTTGAGAAAGTTCAAAAAGAAACCTTTGAGGAGCAACACGCCGTAGTCTCTGGGTTGATGCACCACGCGAATAAAGTCGGTGTTGAGTTTGGCGGTCTGTTTTTTCAGGGCGGTCGAAACCCCAAAAGCAAGCAAAATCACACCGCCGGCGACGGTCAAAAGGTTTCGATTTTCCTGAATGGTTTGTGCCACTTCATTTAAAAAAAAATAAACCACACCGATGTAAATGATGTCAGAAAGTAAAACGCCAAAATCGAAGGCCATAGCGGCGCGAATGCCTTTCATGATGCTCGTTTCAAGCAGCATAAAAAAAACAGGCCCGATCATGAAGCTCAAGACCAAACCCGTAATCATTCCCTTAAATATTACCGGTGCCAATTTTCGATTTTGGGCAAAAGTAAGAACTTTATGCGTATGGTTGAAAAGTCAAAGTCATGGCTTCGATAACGGGGTTCTATCAGTTTAAGGAAAACGCAACACCCCAAAACGATAGAGCAGATTGTCTAAATTTTGCTGAAACACCAAAACTGCGTGACTACCATCTCGGGAAATAGCACTTTTTGGTGGCAGAAAAAACCGAACAGGAGTATAGGAGGTAAGAACTTGGCAAACATGGTTTTCGTTTTTGGTCGCTCTAAACTTAGTGCAATCCCATGAAGCGCAAAAAGTAAAAACCTTGGAGAATGCTAAAAAATCAAAAATCAACCGACAACCACCTGCGTCATGCTATTCCAATCCAAGTGCTTCTGAGCCAATTCTCTGAGGCGCTGGGGCGTGATGGCTTGCAGGATTTCCAAAAATTGATTCAGATGATTTTCCGGTAAATCAAACCTTTTGGCATAGAGAAACTGATTCATTTGCGCAAAAGCCCCATCGGAGGATTTGAGCACCTGACCTTGAATGTAAGCACGCGCCAATTCCAATTCGTCCTCCGGTATGAGTTCTTCGCGCAAGCGTTCCAACTCAAAGCGAATAGCCTCTAGGGCGGCGTCTTTGTGTTGCTTACCGACTTCCGTGCTAATAAAGAAATACGCAGTGTGCTCATGCGTCGTGATACCACTGCCTACGCCGTAAGTGTAACCCTTGTCCTCGCGCAGGTTTTGCATCAAACGACTGCCAAAATAGCCACCCAGAATTGTCTCCAGAATATCCATCTCAAAATAGTCCGGGTGCTTCGGGGTGAACAAAATTTTACCAATTCGAATTGTGCTTTGCAAGGCATTAGGTTTTTCGATATACACCGTCTGAGGGGATTCAAGTTGAGGAGCCTCAGGAACAAAAACCTGTGGATTGTGACGGGCATCAAAAATCTGCATGAGACGCTTGATTTCTTCTTCTCCAATCGCACCCACAACATTAAGTTGACGCACATTATTCGTCCAATTATTGCGGTAAAAATCCCTGCAATCTTGCGCTGTAATACGCTCAAAGTCCTCGTCATCAGCCACCTTGCCTATGGGGTTGTTGGGGAACAATCGGCTCAAAAACTCTCTGCGCGCCACATAGCTGTTTTTGTCCATGTTGATGCGGTGCGTTTGTAATGAAGCCCTGCTGTGCAATAAAAAAACATCCTCCGGAAAACTCGCTTTGTTCAAGACTTCATCCACCACCTCCAAAATGGGAAACCAATTGTTCACCAAGCCATAAATGTTCAACACACTGCTTGTAAGGGCGGCTTCCACATTGACAAACGCACCCTGTACATCCAGCAATTCTTGTATTTCAAATTGCGATTTTTCCGGCGTTCCGGAAAACAAGAGTTCTGCAGTAAACGCGCTTTGCAAGGGTTTGATTTGCTGTATTTTTCCTGCACCAAATTCTACTTGAATGTGAAAAATCTCGTTGGGTACATTACGCAACACGTGAATGGGCAAACCGTTTGGCGCCGTAAATAACTCCGGACGCAGCAAAGTTATGGTCTGCAACGGCTCAATTTTGGGTGCTCGACTTCTATCAGGACTCATGTGGTTTTTGGATTGATGATGAGGCAAGAGCAATTGTCGGGTTGGAGTGTGGCTTGCATAAGCGATTGAACTTGAGCCGTTGTGATTGCTTGATAGCGCAACAATTCATCGTTAATCTGCTGCGCATCGCCCAACCATTCAAAATAAGCCAGATTCATCGCTCGGGAATAGAGACCGAGTTCTTCAAACATTTTAGAGGTCAGGAATTTGTTTCTGACTTTGTCTAAAACGCGTTGTTCAATTTCCTTTGCTTGTATTTGCTGAAGAAAATTCCACAAATCATCTTGTAAAGCAGCCATCATTTCCTGCTTGTGCAATTTCCCTGCAATGAGCAACAAACCCGGATCGGCAGCACCCAAAATGAAAGCAGAAATTTCTGAAACCCACTGCTTCTCCTGAAAATAGCGCTGGTAAAGTAAGGACGATTTTCCCCTTCCCAAAATGTCAGAAATCAAATCGACAACCGGATAGTCATCCGAATTGCGATCACCCATACGAAAAGCAAAATAGAAGGCACAAGCAGGTACATCCCGTTCGATAGCTTTACTTCTAAACGCATTTTGCTGAGGCTCTTTGGGCAAATTTCGATCAACTTTATTTCCACCGGGTAAATCGCCGTACCACTGCTGCACCAGATCCTCCACTTCCTGAACTTCAAAGTCGCCGGCAATGCTCAGTATCGCATTGTTTGGGTGGTAGAATTTTTTATAAAAAGCCAAGGCATCGTCCATAGTCACGCGCTCGATGTGCTCCAAACTTTTGCCGATGGTTGCCCAGCGATACGGATGCTGTTCGTATACGAGCGGACGCAATTCCATCCATGTGTCGCCGTAGGGTTGGTTCAAATAGCGCTGTTTAAATTCTTCCATAACCACCTGCCGCTGATTTTCCAAATTCTTATCAGACAACGACAAGCGCGTCATGCGGTCTGACTCGACCCAAAGCGCTGTGTGAATTTGGTTTTTGGGCAAATTGATGTAGTAATTGGTAATGTCGTTGGAAGTAAATGCATTGCTCTGACCTCCAACGCGTTGCAGTGCTTGGTCAAAATTCTCGACATGCGCTGAACCGCTAAACATGAGGTGCTCAAACAAGTGCGCCAAACCCGTCAAGTCAGGATGCTCATCGCGTGCGCCCACATCGTAAAGCGTATTCACCACAGCCATCGGCGTGGATTTGTCCTGATGGAACAGTACACGCAGGCCGTTGTTGAGAGTGAATTTGTGAAAATGAATCATGCTTTAATTACCGGATGTAGGGCGAATCAAAAATAGGAGAAATAAGTGCATCCATGCGCAATGAACGAGCACCTTGAAATTATAGATCAAACTCGCGTTTCATCTCATCCACGATGTATTGACCAATAGCCATGGATGCCGTTGCCGCAGGTGAAGGTGCATTCAGTACGTGCACAGAATTTCCGGTGAACTCGATGCGGAAATCGTCGCGCGTGTCACCATCTTTGCTGAGCAGCAATGCACGAACGCCGGAGCGACCCGGTTTGATATCGTCCATGGTCAAAGATGGAATCATGCGCTGGAGCGTCTTCAAGAACAATTTTTTGGAAAAGGCACGGCGGTATTCATTGATACCAAACTTCATATTGCCGAAGAACAATTTCCAGGTGCCTTTATAAGTCAAGGCATCCCAAGTATCGCGTAAACTGAAATCCGTTTTGCCGTAGCCTTCTCTTTTAAACGTGAAAACCGCATTGGGTCCGCATTCAATTTCACCGTTTGTCATGCGGGTAAAATGAACACCCAAAAACGGAAAATCAGGATTCGGCACGGGATAGATTAGGTTTTTCACTTTGTGCTTGCCTTGCTCGGTCAATTCGTAATAGTCTCCTCGGAAACCAACCACTTTCTCTTTGAGATTTACCCCGTCTTTTCTTGCCAAGCGATCGGCATGTAATCCGGCGCAGTAAATCACGTAACGTCCTTGTAATTCTTGTTTGGATGTAGTCAAAACGGAGTCTTGACCGCTTTTGCGCATGGACAATACTTCCTCTTTGAGAAACAAACGGCTCTCCGTGTTGATTGCCAATGCCAATTCAACCATTTTCTCAGTGGCCGCGCGATAATCCACAATGCCCGTACAAGCCACGAACAGACCGGCGATACCTTCCACAAAAGGCTCAATTTCTTTAATTTCTTCTGCAGAAATTTTTCTCAGGCCCTCGATTTCATTCTGCAAACCCGTTTGGTAAATCTTCTCCAGATAAGGCAATTCAGCTTTATCAGTGGCCACTACGACCTTTCCACAAACGTCGTGAGGAATGTTGTGTTCTTGACAGAATTTCACCAATTCCCTGCGTCCATGAACACAGTTTCTTGCCTTCAAAGACCCGGGTTTGTAATACAATCCCGAGTGAATCACTCCGGAATTGTTTCCCGTTTGGTGGTCTGCGAGTAAATTTTCCTTCTCAACCAAAGCAATTTTTTTGTCGGGAAAGGCCAATTGTAGTTTATACATTGTGGCAGCACCGACGATACCACCACCTACCACAATGAAATCAAAATTGTTTGTCATAAGGAATTCTTAAATATGCAAAGCTCTTTTGTCAGTTGCGTCCAACGCTGCCTCCTTGATGGCTTCGCTGTAGGTAGGATGACCATGACAAATGCGTGAAATGTCTTCTGCACTTGCTCGGAATTCCATCGCTGTAACCGCTTCCATGATTAAGTCAGCTGCACGTGCTGCAATGATGTGAACTCCCAGCACTTCATCCGTTTGTACATCAGCCAAAATTTTCACAAAACCGTGAACATCATTACTCGCTCTGGCTCTCCCTAAAGCTTTCATCGGGAAATTTCCAACTTTATAAGCAACGTTTGCTGCTTTCAATTCTTCCTCTGTTTTTCCAACCGCCGCAACCTCTGGCCAAGTGTAAACCACATTCGGAACCAAATTGTAATTGATGTGCGGTTTTTGTCCAGCCAATTGTTCTGCAACAAAAACACCTTCTTCCTCTGCTTTGTGGGCCAACATAGCGCCACGCACTACATCACCAATCGCATAAATATTCGGAACATTGGTTCTCAAATGGTCGTCCACTTGCACTTGTCCGCGCTCATTCAACTGAACTCCGGCATTTTCTAATCCAAGTCCTGAAGTAAACGGCTTTCTTCCTATTGAAACCAAGCAATAATCGCCTTCAAAAGTTACTTCCTCTCCTTTTTTATTGAGCGCACGAACGGTTACAGAATCCCCTAAGTTCTTCACCTCCTGCACGCGGTGTTCCATGTTGAATTTCAAGCCTTCTTTTTTCAACACTTTCATCAATTCTTTACCCAATGAGCGGTCCATAGTTGGAATAATTGAATCCGCAAACTCAATAACTTCAACATCGGCACCCAAACGCGCGTAAACAGAACCCAATTCAAGGCCTATTACACCACCACCAATAACCAACAAACGCTTGGGAATTTCTTTCATTTCCAGAGCCTCAGTGGAAGTGATGATGCGTTTTTTATCCGGTTCCATACCCGGGAAATAGTTCGGTTTTGAACCGGTTGCGACGATGATATTTTTAGCGTCCAAAATGGTTTCAGAAGCATCGTCATGGCTCACTTTTACTTGATTGGCATTGACGAATGAACCGAGTCCGTGAAAGACAGAAACCTTATTCTTGTCCATCAAATATTTGATACCGCTACATGTTTGATCCACAACTTCTCTTTTTCGTGCAATCATTTTGTTGATGTCGGCAATAGGTTCATTGATAATGATGCCGTGTTTGTCGAAGGTGTGCTTTGCGTTGTAGAAGTGCTCCGATGAATCCAGCAAAGCCTTTGAAGGAATACATCCTACATTCAAGCAAGTACCACCAAGCGTGTTGTATTTTTCAATCAAGGCAGTTTTCATGCCCAATTGCGCGCATCTCAAAGCACATACATAGCCACCCGGTCCGGAACCAATTATCACGACATCAAAGTTGTTCATTGTATCAAAATTTGGGCGCAAAGATAAGGTTAAAACGATAAAAGTGACGGCGTAAGTTGAATGGAATGCACCGCAAAATTGTCAAATACTGTAAGTATCATTTTTCATGGCTCTAATGACAAATTCGCAAAAAAACAAACCGAACCAAAACACTGTTTGAGACGTTTCTTCAAATAAAATCATGTTCGGACTTTTTAAGAAGAAAACAGAAAAAGAAAAATTGCAAGAGTTGTACGCCAAACTTCTCAGCGATTCACACAAACTATCTCACACCAATCGAAAAGCAGCTGACGCGAAATTGGCAGAAGCTGAGGAAATACTAATAAAAATCGAAGCAATGGTGTAAGGTTGATGATTGCATGTTGTACATCTGCGTTACTTGTTTTGAGATTGCCAAATAACAGAACGCTGATTACACCGTTCTCGTGGATAAACGCTGATTAATTCCGACTTATACACGTCATGCCGATGCCGAGCACCAAAAGTCTGTGTTCTATTTCTTCAAATGCACAAAACCGCTAAACTCGATAGCTTTCGGGTCCTCGTCCCCAACCTTCACCCGATAAAAATAAACCCCATCTACTGCTTCTCCCGAGCCTGGGGTGGTCACTGAGCCTGCCGAAGTGCCATCCCACAGCGGTTCAAACACATTCGGCGTGGTCACAAACTCCTTTTCAAAAACCACATTCCCCCAGCGGTTAAGAATTACGATTGAGGCATCCGCTTCCACGTTACTCGTAATCCCAAACCAATCGTTGATACCATCATTATTCGGGGTGAAAACATTCGGAATAACTACTTGCAACTCTTCCAAAACATGCACGGCTTGCACGGTGGTATCTGCGCATCCCAAATCGTTGAAGGCAACTAGCGTGATTTCATAAGAACCTGTGTCGTTAAGAGTAAGCACTGGATTTTCGGCAGTAGAGGCGGGCGGCTGAGCGGAGTCGAAGCCCCCGGTTGGATTGACGAACCACACATAACTCGTGGCATTGCTGCTTTGGTTTTGCAAGTTGACTTCCATTGGCGCAAAACCACTTGTTGGACTTGCTGTGAACTGCGCTGTAGGCGGCGGCTCTACTACCACTGTTCTTATGTTGTTGCAACTGATATTTACACTATTTCCGTTGGCATCTGTTACAGAAAGCAACTCGTAAGTGTAAGTGCCCGACGCTGTTGGCGTATGCACCCACATACTATCATTTAAACCCGTTGTTGTGACTGTTTGCGCCACACCATTGAGTGTGTAGCTGAACGTATAAGGAGGCGGGTGCGCACCAGCCTCACCCTCGTAGGCCGTGAAAAAAACACTATCTTGGGTGCAAACCAGTTCTGGAGAAGTTATGTTTGCCCACAAGGGGGCAACTTGGATGGAGTTGGAGCAGAATTGAAAACGAGAACCATTGCCGCCACCCTTGCCGCTTATGGTAAATTCGAGTACAGGATCATCAAAAGTGACAGAGAACCAGCCAGTACCCGTATTACCCACGCCAAGATATATCGTATCACCCTCAATAAGCGTATAACAAGAGTAAATATCGGAAAGAATTAAACCACAATTAGGGGTTGTGAATACAAAATTTTCAGCACCGTAGTCGATATCTGGATAAACTATTGACCCGACAAGCAGAGTGAAACTGATAAAATTTATGGGTTTGTTAAATTTCAATGAATAAACGAATGGATGCCAATTGCTAGCATTACCATTAGGTGAAGCACCAAGCCATACCCATGGTGAAACTGAAGTGAATTCAGAATTCAAGCAAATATCTACTGGTAACCAACCTGAAACAACTTCAATATTTTCACCTAGTTCATGTTCTATCTGAATATTATTGAATGTAAAAGGAGGCACAGCCATTTCACAATCAAAAGATTGTGAAAAATTGGATTGAGGCAGCAACCCCAATCCAATAGAGAACAAGCCTAAAAATAGCTTTGTCATTTTTTGATATAGACCAATTTTCTTTTAACCGAGGTAGGTGTTCCATTCATGTCAATGACCAACTCAACTACATAAACTCCTGAATTTATGCTTAAAGCACCTAAATCCAAACCGCGTTCAAAATGTATTGTTCCAGAATAGAATGATTTGCCATCAATGTCGATAATTTCGATCGTTGCCGTTTTTATGGATTCATCGAAATAGTGAACATACAACTTGTCGCTGTTCGGATTTGGATAGAGTGTTAATGCCAATTCATCTTCATCCGTCGGGAAAAGAGCAGCGTTTTTAGGCAAATTCAAAGGACAATCTTCTTCAAACGAAGCACAACTGACATGGATGGTATTGAATAAAATTTGCGCCATTGGAACAGTTTTTCCATAGAGGTAGTAACAGCTATTTGCCCACATCCACAAATCAGCACTATCTGCTGCGTTGAAAATTCCTTTTTCAAACTTCATGTACAAATCAAGCACTTCTTTGTATGCTTGTTCAATAATGTTGTCTGCGATGGTTTGGTCACGCAAATTTTCAGCAGCAACGAAATCGTGTTCATCAATTTTTTCTTCCATTTCGCGGAGCTTGCCCATGTTTTCATCGATTTTAGAATAATAAAAATCTTCTAATGCTTGCACGCTGTCGCGAAGTTCGGGGTCGCGGTACAATTGATCGTAAGTCAAATATTCTTTAATCAAAGTGGCCAATTCTAAATTGTTACTTGCCAAGGCTTCTTCTATGCTCTGCTCCAAACCAGCCAAAAGCATCTTTTCGGTTTCCATGCTGATTTCATTTTCCTCATTGGGCAATAAAGCAGTAACACAAGGGTTGGAATACTGTATAAAAGGAATTACATTCAACATAGGTGAAGCGTTATATGGAATATTATCTGAACTTTCCCACGCCCAAGAATTTGTTGGGTCGGTTATTACTGAGGGGCTAGCATATAAACGAGAGAAGTTTGCATTACTCACACCACTCACATATGTTTTAATCCTCAAACTTGTAAACGGAGTTGTTGGCGGCACACCAGAAAAATTGCTCCAAGTGCCGTCCCAAGTGTTGTTGGAAACGCTGGCTGGGGAGTTAATTCCTTGCGGGTTTCCTTGTTGTCCAATGACACCATTCATATCAAGCCAAAGACCATATTTGTGGTCAATCATACTGTTGTTGCGCACAAGCCCAGTACAAGCCCCAACAAAATAGAGACCTCCTCTGGTTTTGAAGGTGTTGTTACATCTAAAAATCATAGAAGTTGTATTTTCAACTCGAATACCTCGAGAATTTCCTAAAGTGGCATGGAAACCGCTAATAGCATTTTCTTCTACAAAGGACTTTACAGTAGAGATGTTTCTTAGTAAAATTCCGTCGTATCGAATGTTTTCATCGTAAACAGCTGGTCCAAAATTTTGTGGCGCAAGCGTAATTCCATTATTCTTGACATACATGAGTGGTGTATTCACAAAGCTTTCTATTCGTATTCCATTTTCAACTGAAGTTATAGTATTAGAACTTACTCTGAAAGGCGCTGTACTCGGAATCGTAAAAGTATTATTTGGAGCCATACCTTGAACAGTAATACCTCTTATAGGAATAACCCCGGTAACTAATGGTAAGCCTCGTGCGATAGTATTATGGGATATATTCAAATCTAATGGCAAAGTATTGTGCGCAGCAGCGAAACTCATTATACCGTTATTTACATTGTGTATTTGGTTGTTCTGCGCCTCAAATTTAGCTGCCCGATAAGACTGAAATCTAATTCCGACTTCACCTAAATTGATTTGTTGTAGGCTCGATCGATTCGTCCTAATTCTTGCGTTGTTCACAACTGCATGACTATACCCCCGAATATCTAAACCACGCGTCAAGTTGTAGAACTGATTGTTGTTAGGTTCAGCACCGCTGACCATGATTCTACCATCGTAAGGCAATAAGCTCATGACAGTGCCATTGACACCGCCTTTAGCAAAAATCCCATAACTTATCGCGTCCGAGTGTAACCCCTGAAAAATACAATTTTCAACAGTCAAATTAGATCTTATTGCCTCTATACCAAAATTCATTCTATCAAAAACAGAAGGAAGAGGTGTACTAACAGATCCGAGTAATAATGAGTGAAAATTTGTCCCTTGAGTTAAGCCTACATCGGTTAGCGAAATTCCAATTCTTTGATGATTTAAGACGGGAACAATTTGGCAAGGATTAAGCATTAGAGGTAGATAATTAGCACTTGGATAATCTGAATGATTAATTCTAGGATTGTTGGCATTGTCGTTGTTTGCCCCCGGGTTTGTTGCATTGAGCGTCGTTATATTCGGCCAATTATTTGGGCTTGCGGCGATCTGTCTCGAGGTAATTACATTATTTTGAATTATAAAAGCTTGATTCGGATTTTCAAAAGGGTAGCCAGCTATATTTATACTCGTAAGGTTTTTATTAAAGATAGCGTCTGAGATCAGTATTTTGTTAGAATTGGTCATCGTTGAATAGCTTTGCACATTCACAGCAACCTTTGCATCTTCTATTAAACTTGAATTGCGAATTACCAAGTTTCCGTCCTCAAATACGTCAATTCCATCCCATAAAGTATGACATCCATACAAATGGCTTTCCATGATTGTTAACGATTGACCACTAGGAACAGTAATCTTTACATTCGGATCAATCGCAAAAATAGAACCAACTAAACTTACGTCACCTTGTATTTCTATATCATCCACAATCCGATAAACATCAGGTAGGAGGTCATCATCAATAATCCCTGAAAGTTTTTCACCTGGTAAATCAGCACATGAGTTCTTGAGATAGAGTGTATAAGCAAATGTTGCTGTAGAGTTTAAATCCGCTGGATACCAGCTGATAAAATTATATGTGTCAAAGTCCATAAGCTCATATATGTACCCTCTTAAGGTGGCACTATTGGCATCAAAGCTAATCAGCTCAAGCTCAGTTTCAGCAGGTAATGAATATAGCCATGGATGCCAACCAAAATTTGGGCTCCAAGGCTGCCACCAACCAATATCTAACATGTTACAGTTTGGATCCGTTCTAATTCCAACAAGATTTTTTGATCCAGAACCTCTAGGCCATCCAGAGATGAGTTCATAACCCTCTGGAATATTATGATTGAATGTAACGGAAAGTTCATAGCGATTTACGTATGCGGCCCCCACACCTGTTCCAAATGCACCAGGTGTGTCTAATAACACACACTCATTTGCTCCAACGAGAACCGCGTTACTCGTTAAGGCGTCGAAGCTGTAATGACTTACTAAGTAATCTGGAAATTTAATGTGCTCCATTGTACTACCAGCATTTAATCTTCCCCAACCTGTCTGCTCATCGTATCCTGGAGTATTTGGTGGGCTTATTATATCCGTTGCGTACATTTGCATCAACTCTTCACAATCTTCATGAGATAAGCCCATGTTGCAATTATTATTCTCTATGGAGGAGTTGTAACTTAACATCAAAGCTGCTGTTCCCACTACATGGGGTGCCGCGAACGATGTGCCGTTATTTGCTGAAGGACAACCGGAAGCACTTCCTAAAAATTGGTCAAAATCAATATTGTTGTTAATGCTCATAGCCATATATAAATCTCCAGTACCCGGTGCAATCAAATCCAAGTTGCCTCCACAATTTGAAAAATTCGCCTTTGCTCCAGTTGCATCATTAGCCCCAATGTTTAAAATCATGTGATCTGAATAAGATGCAGGTGCAAAACTGAGGCCGCAAGGATAATCTGGATAAAGGTTCCCACTGTTGCCAGCGGCTGCTACTAAAATCACACCAGATTGATATGCGAAATTAAAAGCTTCTCGTAATATAAAATCCACCCAAGGAGTTCCCCAACTATGATTTTGTATATCTTGAATGGGCATGTTTACTCCAGAAAACCCATCCCAAATTGCATTGGCTATTTCTGCATTTGTAATAAATATATTTTGGCAAGCATCTGATCCGTCAACAATTTTCATATCATGTAAGGTAACTCCGCCTTGTCCATTTCCTCCTGCTATTCCTGCCATACCGAAATCATTGTTTCTCCAAGCTGCAATAATACCTGCTATCAATGACCCATGACCATGATGATCTGGATTCTGAAGGGTATTGATTGGTGGGATACTAGGGTCTGTATAATTGAATCCATCTTTAACAGATGATGTAAGCCAATTTCCTTCACTAATGTCAAGATGAGAATAATTAATACCAGTGTCATAAATACCAATCTTCAATGTATTATCTCCAGTTGACATATCCCATGCCGGTTCTATATTGATGTTTGCGTTTGGAATTAATGCAGTCGAAATTAAGCCTGCACTATTTCCATTGTTAAAGTGTGGATCGTTTGCCCCAACAGCAAGATGCGCATAACCATTCATAGAGGCAAAAAACACGTGGTGATGTATTGACAAAAGAGTCTTAACAACTAATGAGTCGTTAGCCTGTTCAGGTAGTTTCACTCGAAAAGTGGCAAACAATGGAGGTAAGTCAATGTGATTTCCGAATTTACTAACAATCATGGTGTCTAAACTTGTATATCTTGGAAACACTTTTTGACAAAGCTGTTTTCCAAAGTCAAATCCAAGTGAATCGGAAATTACACTAATTGCAAATGAGTCCACAAAGTCTTCGACAAACCCCGAAAACATGTTGGTGTTATTTGCATTAGTTAATAATATATTCGATGGATTAAACCGAACAACGACTTCATTTTCAACATATGAAGGATGGCTTACCCCCCCCCATTGAATTGCGCAAATAAACCTGTTTGTGCGATTATACAGCACGCGGCAAAGAGTAAGATGTTTTTCATAAAACTGGATTTAGAGCTGAGAAAAAACGTTCTTTATTTCGTTTTGAATTTTGTAAAGTAAAACGAATAAATCGGGCTTTCCAAACAATTTCATGAAAAATATGGAAAATGGGTTAGAATTAAACTGTTGAGTGGGTGAAATTTATCCTTTGCAAAGCAGAAGTATTCATTACTTGATTGAAACAAAATCTTCTTTGCTTCAATTAACAATAAAACGCTGTTTAAATCCGCGTCATGCCATTCCCGAGCACCCCGTCCCGAGGGCAGGCAAAATCTGCTTTCTATCCCGCGTACCACAAAAAAATCTCCACCAAAAAAAGCCCCTTCAACATCTGTCAAAGGGGCTAGTCTATTTTGTATTTTCTGTCCTATCCGTTCAAAGCTTCCGCTCCACCAACAATCTCCAAGATTTCTCCTGTAATTGCTGCTTGACGGGCTTTGTTGTATTCCAATTTCAAGGCTTTTTGCATGGCCGATGCGTTGTCGGTTGCTTTGTGCATCGCCGTCATACGTGCTCCGTGCTCTGAGGCAAATGAATCCAAAATGCCTTTGAACAACTGAATGCGGATGGTTTTCGGGATGATGTCCAAAACAATCTCTTCCTTCGATGGCTCAAACAAATAGTCACCACCCGAATTGGCATCGTTCGCAGACTCAGATTTTGTGATAGGCAACAATTGCTCTTCTGTTACCACTTGGTTTGCAGCATTCACGAATTGGTTGTAAACCACAATTACCTTGTCGTATTTACCTTCAGCGAAAGTCGCCATCAATTGATCAGCCACCTCAGCCACAGCATCGAAAGTCAATTTGGCATACAAAGTTTCCAAATCAGCAGGAAGGTTTTGATCCAACTTACCGCTGTTTTTGAATGCATCTTTCACCTTTTTACCGATAGGAAGTATGGTTACATTCGCCTTACTGTCGCGAACAATTGCTTGCACGCGCTTGATCACGTTATTGTTGAAACCACCACACAAACCACGGTTTGAAGTAATCGCCACAACCAACACGTTTTTCTCTTCGCGAACATGAGAATAAGGGTTTTCACTCAAGTCTAAGGAAGAACTCAAATTACCCAAAATCTCGCGCAATTTTTCAGCGTAAGGACGCATCTGCGTAATGGCATCCTGTGCTCGCTTCAACTTCGCAGCAGAAACCATCTTCATCGCTGAAGTGATCTGCATGGTTGAGCCAACAGACTGGATTCTATTACGTATTTCTTTTAAGTTAGCCATTCGCCTAAATCTTTATGGACTAATATTTATCGGACAACTCGTTTGCAACTCTTGTAAGGATATCGGTAATTTCATCTGTAAATTTACCGGCTTTCAAGTCGTTCAAAACATTCTTGTGCTTCGCATCCAAGTAGTTCAAATATTCTTTTTCGAACTCCTTCACGCGGTTCACAGGAACTTTTCTCAACAAACCTTTTGAACCCGCGTAGATGATCGCAACTTGCTTCTCAACCGTCATTGGGTCACCCTCTCGTTGCTTCAAAATTTCCACGTTGCGCGCACCTTTGTCCAAAACTGCTTTTGTTGCTGCATCCAAATCAGAACCGAATTTTGCAAACGCTTCCAATTCACGGTACTGCGCTTGATCCAATTTCAAAGTACCTGCAACTTTCTTCATCGACTTAATCTGCGCCGAACCACCCACACGAGATACCGAAATACCTACGTTAATCGCCGGACGCACACCTGAGTTGAACAAGTCTGTTTCCAAGAAAATCTGACCGTCTGTAATCGAAATTACGTTGGTCGGGATATAAGCAGATACGTCACCCGCTTGTGTTTCAATGATTGGCAAGGCAGTCAATGAACCTCCACCTTTCACTTTGCCTTTCAAAGAAGCTGGCAAATCGTTCATGTTCGCAGCAATTGCATCGTCGTTGATCACTTTTGCAGCACGCTCCAACAAACGAGAGTGAAGGTAGAATACGTCACCTGGGTAAGCCTCACGTCCCGGTGGACGACGAAGCAACAAAGAGACCTCACGGTAAGCCACCGCTTGTTTTGACAAGTCATCAAAAACAATCAATGCCGGACGACCAGTATCACGGAAGTACTCACCAATCGCAGCACCCGCTAAAGGAGCATAAAACTGCATTGGAGCCGGGTCAGAAGCATTCGCTGCTACCACAGCAGTATATTGCATTGCGCCTGCGTCTTCCAATTTCTTAACGATACCCGCTACTGTGGAACCTTTTTGTCCAACAGCCACATAGATACAATAAACCGGTTGACCTGCGTCAAAGAATTCTTTTTGATTGATGATGGTGTCAATAGCAACAGTCGTTTTTCCAGTTTGACGGTCGCCAATAATCAACTCACGCTGACCGCGACCGATTGGAATCATCGCATCAACCGCTTTGATACCCGTTTGCAAAGGCTCGTTTACCGGCTGACGGAAAACAACACCCGGTGCTTTTCTTTCGATAGGCATCTCGAACATTTCGCCCAAGATTGGTCCTTTACCGTCGATTGGGTTACCCAAGGTGTCCACAACGCGACCTACAATACCTTCGCCCACATTGATGGATGCAATACGACCCAAACGCTTGGCGGTGTCGCCCTCTTTGATGGAAGATGAACTTCCCAAGATAACTACACCCACGTTGTCCTCTTCCAAGTTCAAGGCGATGGCTCTCAAACCACCGTCGAACTCGATCAATTCACCGTATTGTACACCGTTCAAACCATAGATGCGGGCAATACCGTCACCTACTTGAAGAACCGTTCCAATTTCTTGCAATTCAGCCTCCGAACGGAATCCTGAAAGTTGCTCTCTTAAAATTGCAGAAACTTCTGCTGGTTTTACATCTGCCATGTTACAGTTGTTTATTTAATATTAGCATTCGCCTAGGCGAACTATTTTACATTTATTTTACTCAAACTTTGTCTCAACAAGTCGAATTGATGTGCAATTGACGCATCGATTCTGGTGTTGCCAAATCTCACGATAAATCCTCCGATCAACTCAGGATTAATCTCTTCTTTAACCGTAATTTGACCGGGCAAGGCTGGCTTCACTTTGGCCATAATGCCTTCTATGACACTCTGATCCAATTTCGCTGCGGATGTAATGGTAACTTCCGCCATACCGCGCTCCTCTTTGAACATCTCGATGAAATCCGCGGCAATGCGAGGCAACAAATCTTCGCGGCGGTTTTTCGTAACCAAAGCGATAAATTTAGCCGTAAGGGTATTAAACATTCCGAAAGTGCGATCAAAAACCTCTTGCTTCTTGTCAGGAGAAACAATCGGACTCTTCAAGAAAACAGCAAATTCGCGAGATTCTTGTACAGCCGATTGAAAAGTCACCATATCCTGATAAGCAGCATCAAGAGCTCCTTGCTCTTTCGCTAAATCGAAAAGTGCTATTGCATAGCGGTTGGCTGCTTGATTTCCTTTCATGGTCTTAGTTTAAGTTGATGTCATCAACAAATTTAGAGGCGATGTCTTTTTGCTTGGCGTCGGAAGCCATGTCTCCGCGAACTACTTTCTCAGCAATTTCCAAAGAAGACTCAACCACGTACTGCTTCAATTCGATCATAGCCACAGCCTTCTCGTTTTTGATCATTTCACGCGCCTTCTCCATTTCCTTCTCAACCAAAGTTTTGGCCTCAGCTTTCGCCTCTTCCATAACTCTGTTCGCAGCTTCTTTCGCCGCGCGAATAATCTCGTCACGCTCTGCTCTAGCCTCTCGCAAAATCACTTCATTGTGCGCCTTCAATTGCTTCATTTCTTCACGCGTACGCTCTGCCGCTTCAATGGAGCTCAAGATGTTTTCTTCTCTATCGTCCAAAGCCTTCAGGATGGGCTTCCAAGCAAATTTGCGCAACAAAAGCAACAAAACCAAAAACAACACGATTTGCATCGCAAACAGTGTGATCGAAAAGTCGTTTATTAATTTTTCCATTTTGTCTAAATGTAATTTACAATTTTAAAAATCGGAGCAAAGAGCCAACCGCCAATTGCTCCGATTGATTTTGCCGATTATTACGCTTTGCCCAAGAAGATTGCACCAAATGCAAGACCTTCCAAAAGTGCAGCGATGATAATCATTGCCGTTTGGATTTTACCGGCTGCTTCAGGCTGACGAGCGATACCTTCCATCGCTTTACCACCAATTTGACCCAAACCGATACCAGCTCCGATTACGATCAAGCCGGCTCCAATTAATCCTGTACCCATAATAGTATATGTATTAAATTAAACAAAAAATACTTCTTAATGATGGTCGTGATCTTGCACAGCCATACCAATAAACAATGCCGACAACATGGTGAAGATGAAAGCCTGCAAGAATGCCACGAGCAATTCAATCAACATCAAAAACGACGACAGAACAAATGAAAGTCCAAATGCACCACCCACGGTCATTGAAGCCTTCATTGTAACGATAAGCGCCACCAAACTCATGATGATTACGTGACCCGCGGAAATGTTCGCGAACAAACGAATCAACAGTGAGAAAGGCTTGGTAAAAATCCCCAACAACTCGATTGGCGCCAAAACGATTTTCATTGGAACAGGAACGCCCGGCATCCAGAAAATGTGCATCCAATAGTCTTTGTTCGCAGAAAATTGAACGATAAAAAATGTAAACATGGTAAGCGCAACAGTTACAGCGATATTGCCAGTAACGTTCAAACCCAGCGGAGTCATCCCCAACAGGTTGGAAACCCAGATAAAGAAGAATACCGTCAACAAATAAGGCATGAAGCGCTTGTATTTTTTCTCTCCGATATTGGGCTTAGCAATCTCTTCACGTACGTAAATAACCAATGGCTCCAAAACACGCCCAAAACCAGTGGGTACCGGACCTCTTTTGTACGATTTGGCCAAACCGATAAACATCCACAGCAAAAGACCACCGGCAAGTAAAATACCAATTACATTTTTGGTGATTGAAAGATCAATAGGTTTATCGTTGGTCGGATGTCCGTGTTCGTCGTAGTTAATATTGCCAAGTGCATCCGTCTTGTAAATTTTACCATGGTATAGTTTATAGTAATTTCCGTTGCTTTCAACAACCTCTTCACCATGATGGAATTTAGAGGACATGAAAACGTGCAATCCACCATCAACGAGAATTACCGGTAAAGAGAATCCATAATGTCTGCCTGTTTCACCGTCAGAGAAAAAGATAAAATCGTGTGAATCTTGTAGGTGGTGCTCAATGTATTCGTCAATCTTCTCTTGCGTGTTGATTTGACCCGAGCCACTGTGTTCAGCATGTTCTCCATGCGCTTCGTGATTGTCATGACCTTGCGCGAAAAGAGCAAAAGGAAGAACCATCATCAATGTAAAGAACGATCTTTGTAAGTGCTTAAAATTCAATTTCATACAGCGATTTTATCGAATCCTTTTTTTAAAAATTGGTGCAAAGGTATATATATCTTAGTAATTGACAATTGTTTTTTGAAAAAGATTTGAACCGCTTCAAGGCTTCGTACAATAGGTCAAAGATGTTCAACATCAAGCAGCATGATAACAATGTGTTGATTGAATTATGAGTTGATTTAGTTCCCGTGCCCGCGACTATTCACAGCGACCACGGTTAGTTGGGGAACTTACTACCTCCTCAAACTCACAAACCCCACAAACCCGATAGCCGTCGGATCCTCATCCCCAACCGTAACTTGATAAAAATAAACCCATTGTACCAACTGCACCGAGAACCGGAAAGATTTGTGCCAAGAGCCAACCTCCAAGAGCCAACAGCCAAATCTAACGCCACTTTCTATCAAATACTGAAGTTCTGCGCTTTCGTTTAAGTTTGCGCTGAAGGAAAATAACCGTAATCCGCCACAAAACGAGGCCAGTGAATAGCACACCAACAGCATACATACCGAGACGGACATAAAGGACGGTATCGTCGGGCTGCCCGGTGAAATGTGTGTCGAGCACGATGCGCAATGAGTCCAAATTATCCGATAGCATGTTCTAGAGCTTGACCAAAACGAAACACATCCATAAAGGAATTGTAAAGCGGCGCAGGGGCGATGCGAATCACATTGGGTTCGCGCCAATCAGCAACCACACCGAGTTCTGTTAACTTGTCGAATAGTGCTTTACCCTGTCCGTGCACCAAGATTGAAAGTTGAGCACCACGTTCAGAAATCGCCCTAGGCGTAATAATCTCAAAAGCACATTTTTCTTTATGTTTTTCAGATATGGCTTCGATCACAAATTCCAGGTAAGCCGTCAAACGCTCACTCTTGGCACGCAAGGCAGGCATTCCCACCTCATCGAATATTTCCAAAGAAGCGATGTGGGCAGCCATACCAAATACAGGCGCGTTAGACAATTGCCAACCTTCTGCCCCCTCCATAGGCACAAATCCCGGTTTCATTTGGAATCGCGTTGTTTTGTCGTAGCCCCACCACCCTGCAAAGCGCGGCAAATCGACATTTTTCGCATGGCGCTCATGAACAAAGATACCTGAGACATTTCCGGGACCTGAATTCAAATATTTGTAACTGCACCACGCCGCAAAGTCAACACCCCAATCGTGAAGATGTAAAGGCACATTTCCAGCCGCATGCGCCAAGTCGAAGCCGACATAAGCCCCAACCTCATGTCCCCAAGCAGTGATGGCTTTCATATCGAATAATTGACCTGTGTAGTAATTGACACCGCCAATCATCACCAGCGCCAGAGACTCTCCTGCCTCTCGAATCGCATTTTTGATGTCATCGTGATGAATCAAATGTTCGCCCAGTCTCGGAGCAATTTCGATGATGTGTTCTTGTGGGTCAAGGCCATGAAAACGCACCTGAGATTCCAAGGCGTATTGATCGCTTGGGAATGCTTTAGCCTCACACAAAATCTTGGTTCGCTTGCCTTTGGGTTGGTAAAAGGACGCCATGAGTAGGTGCAAATTGGTAGTAAGAGAGTGGGTCACCACCACCTCAACAGGCAAAGCCCCCACCAATCTGGCCGCAGGCTCGGTCAAAAATTCGTGGTATTTATACCAAGGTCGTTTGGCATAAAAATGACCCTCGACACCCCAATAGGCCCAGTCTTCCAATTCTTGTTGGATGTGACTCGCCACCGATTTGGGTTGAAGCCCCAGTGAATTTCCGGTGAAATAAACGACTTTCTCTTTGGTGAAAGCCGGGAAAATAAATTGTTTGCGGTATTTTCTGATGGGGTCGATGTCGTCGAGTTGCTCGGCAAATTCCTTGGAATAGGTGAAGTTCATGCGTTACGATTTTGTGCACTACAAAAGTACAAACATTGCACAATAGCGGGGCTATTAGCGTCTAATTACTTGAGCACGGCAGCCAACTGCAGGGATTTCCTAACAAAATCGTTCACCAAGGGATGCGGGATGTCTCGTGTTGAAGAAATCTGAGGCAAAAACATAGTTACCACTGTGTTCTCGTCGTTTTTCAGACGCATCAACTGGACTTCTTCGAATTGATCTTTGGCATCGATATCGATGAATTCGTTCTGAAGCAGCTCAACCAAATTTGGGTAAATCGCGTAGCGCGAGGCCGTCAATTCAATGGGGTTGTGAACTTGGTACAACTTTTCTCCGAAGCTGCTCACGGCTTGAATGTTCACGGATTCGAACTGATTGCCGGAAACCAAATTGTCGCTGATGAATTTTTCGTTTCTCGGATTGAGTTGGAATTTATTGACAAAGTGGTGCACCAAATGAAAAAAACCTTCACCCGTAATGAGTGTAGGTTTTTTTGCTTCTAAAATATGATTGATGACACTGGTGAGGTGAAAGTCGTTGATGTAAGGTCCGGGAGCCAGCCAAATGCCGTGGTAAATTTCCAACTCGTTTTTTTTGAACCCCAACACTTCATTAGGCCTTATCCAATAGTGGTTGATTTCTTCTTCAAAAAGCAAGGCAGAATGTTCTAGGGCAAGATTGGTTGCATGGTGCGCATTGAATGCAAAATTGAAATCACCGACAACCGCTATTTTAATTGCCCTAGACATTTATGGAATGTTGGAAAACACAAGGTTTTGAATCTGTTAATTGTTTTTGAAGTAGCCCACGAAGAGACCGTTGTTCAAAGTTTTTGATTGCGAACCGTCCGGAGAATAGAAGGTTGCGGAAAACTCTGCCACAAATTTGAGGTAGTCGCCAAATTCATCAGACTCTTGTTTTACACTCAAGAATTTGAAGTATTGAGGCAATGGAGAGTTTTGGTCTGTTTTCCAAACCTGGTTGTTTGCATCGCGCCATTCCAAAAGCACCCCAGCATCTGCTGAGTTGGAAAAAGGCACGTTTAGCGTAGCCAACGATTCGAAATACACTTTGAATTGATTCACTGCAGGGAAGTTACCACTGGTTGAGTTCCAAGTATCTCTACCGATGCTCACTTTGAAGTAATCCACCACATTCACCGATTGCATGCTGCAAAAATATTTGATGCTCGACAATTGTGGAGGTGTGTTGATTTCTCTGAAGTTCGATGGGGTCATGTCGAAGCCGTTCACGCCTTTCGTGTAGGTGATTAGCACGCCATTCGTATCTGCACGGAAGGAGGCGTCAAGCTCTACCAAAGGAAGCGGCGGTGGAATAACCACGTGTTTGATGCAAGAAAAGAGAGTGAAACCACCCAAAAGAACGAAAAGGATTTTTTTCATAGATGACATAGCTTCTGCTTTTAAGGTCGTAAAGTTATTACAATTATTTTTCACTGAAACGAAATGCGCTCTTCAAAGTTGCTTTAGGCTGAATTTTCCTGAAAAACTGCTGTAATAATGTGAATGACTAATGCGCATGAATCAGTTTCATCACCTGAAATATTAAGTCGGTGAATAGAATTTTTTGATTGGCATTTCTATCTATGTGGTAGTGTGACTCCGAAAAAAGGTGGGTCAATTCTTCGAGGTTGTTGCCGGTGATGAACTTGGCGAAATTCACCAAAAACTTCATTTCTTCATCGCTGAGTCTGACCAATTTGTCTTGGGTGTAGTTGAAAAGGATACTTTGTCTGAAAATGTGCAATCCGTAGCGCAAGAAACTTTTTTGATCTTCCTTGCCCAAATTGGAAATCCGGTTGGCCCAATTCATCATGGCTATGACATCCTTTTTGTAGGCCGAGCGGAAACCTTCCACAAACAATTCTCTCAATGCATCGTTTAGGGCGCCTGTTTTTACCATTTGTTGCGCCACTGCCCAATTCCCTTCACAAAAATGCGCCAAGGCATCAGCCTCTGTGAGATGCAAACCGAATTTCTCCATAATTGCCGCAGACAGACTCGTGTGGTCTATGGATGGTACGCGCAGCAGTTGCGTTCTGGAGATGGTGGTAGGCAGCATGCGGTCTATGTTCTCGCACAGGAGGAAAAACAGGGTGTTTTCGGGCGGTTCCTCGAGGATTTTGAGCAGCTTGTTAGAGCAGGTTTCGTTCATTTCCTCAGCCATCCAGATGAGCATGATTTTGTAGCTGCCTTCGAAAGATTTGAGTCGCAACTTTTTCAAAATATTTTGACTCTCTTCCGTTCCAATAATCGGTTTGCGCCCTTTGTCGTCGATGCGATCAATCCAATCTTTCAAGTTGAAATATGGGTTATCCTGAATGGCTGAGCGCCACTCCGTGTAAAGTTCATCCGATGTTTTCGCCTCAGCCAAAACCGTAGGAAAGGAGAAATGCAAGTCCGGATGTTGTAGTTTTTGCACTTTTTGACAGGAAGCACATTGCCCGCAACTGTCGTTTTCGCCGGGTTGTTGACAAAATAAATACTGCACAAATGCCAAAACCGTCGGTAAAGCACCATAACCTGGAGAACCCAGCCACAATTGCGCATGGCTCACCCGATTTTCCTTCACGCTTTGAATCAGGCGTTTACCGATTTCTTTTTGTCCAACAACGTCTTTGAATTGCATGCGGCTAAATTACAAATATCTGTGTTGGGCTTAACGAGAAAGCGACATTAATCCGGAATGAGAAAAAGACCGAAATGCGACCTATCGAAAGAAGGCAACCAAATTCAAACGAAAAAAAATCCGTTCAAATAATATCCTATTGTCCACCTGTGAAAACGCTATTTTTGCACACTCAATTCGAATCATGTTTGCACCCAGGAAGAAAAAAGAAGACGACAAGCCCAAATTGACCAAAGAATCTTACGCTCGGGCTAAAGGCATTTTTGCGTACATGAAACCCTACCGCAGCACCTTTGCCATCGGTTGGTTTTTCCTTATTTTTTCTTCTTCCGTAGGCTTGATTTTCCCCTACATCCTGGGACAGTTGTTGGGCGCACCGGTTCAAAACGGAGGCTCTATGGGTTCAAGTTTTGTGGATGCCATTACCTTTGAAAACATCAACCAGATTGCGCTCGCGCTTTTCGTGCTTTTCGGCTTGCAGTCCTTTTTCTCCTTTTTCCGCATCGTTCTATTTACGAAAGTAACCGAATACACCTTGGCTGATTTGCGTCATGCTGCATTTGACCGCTTGTTGCACATGCCGCTCGATTTTTTCAACCGCAACAAAGTGGGCGAATTGACCAGCAGAATTACAGGCGACATCAACTTGATTCAAGATACGCTCAAAACGACCATTGCAGAATTTTTCCGACAAATTGTGACAATTACTGGGGGAATCATCTGGTTGTTTTTCCTTTCCTGGAAATTGGCCTTAATCATGTTGGCCACGGTTCCGGTGATGTCTGTCATTGCGGTTATTTTCGGTCGATTCATTCGAGGCTTGTCTAAGGACGCCCAAGAATCAACGGCAAAATCCAACGCAATTTTGGAGGAAAGTTTGACTGGCATTAACAACGTCAAGTCATTTACCAACGAGGTGCTTGAGTTGATGCGCTACAAAAATGCCATCGAAGAAATCAAGCGCTTGAATATCAAATCGGGCAATTGGCGTGGCTTATTTGTTTCTTTCATTTTCTTGTTTTTATTTGGCGCCATCGTGTTTATCATCTGGCAAGGTGTGACGATGGTGCAGCAAGGCGAATTGAGTTTGACGCAATTCAACGCGTTTTTAATTTTTACGGTGATGCTGGGCGCATCGGTAGGCTCGTTGCCTGAACTCTACGCCACGATTCAAAAGGCCATTGGTGCCACGGAGCGCTTGATGCAACTGATTCAAGAAGACTCTGAAAAAGAGTTGTATCAAGGATTCGAAAAACCGGTAATCAGCGGAAAAATCAGTTTTGAAAACGTGCATTTTGCCTATCCACAGCGCAAAGATGTGGAAGTGTTGCGCGGATTAAATCTGGAGATTGAAAGTGGTCAAACCGTTGCACTCGTGGGTCATAGTGGAGTTGGGAAATCTACGGTCGCCTCCCTCTTGTTGCACTACTATACCATCAATAGCGGTCGCATTGCCTTCGATGGGGTTTCGGTGGACGACATTTTTGTAAAGCACCTGCGTTCGCAAATCGCGATTGTGCCGCAAGAGTTGATTTTGTTCTCGGGCACCATCCGCGAGAACATCGCTTACGGGAAACCCAATGCTACGGAAGCAGAAATCGAAATGGCCGCTAAGAAGGCTTATGCTTACGATTTTATTCAAGGTTTTCCCGAGAAATTTGAAACGCAAGTGGGTGATCGCGGCATTCAACTCTCCGGCGGTCAAAAACAACGCATCGCCATCGCCCGTGCTATTTTGAAAGACCCCAAGATTTTGATTCTCGACGAGGCCACCTCAGCCTTGGATTCTGAGTCAGAAAAATTGGTGCAATTGGCTCTGGACGATTTGATGCAAAATCGCACCTCTGTGGTGATTGCACACCGCTTGAGTACCATTCGCAAAGCCGATAAAATCGTGGTTATTGAAAAAGGCGCTGTGATTGAACAAGGCACCCATGAGGAATTGCTTGCTATGCAGGGCGCATACGCGAATTTGATGGAAACACAAAGCTTCGGGTAATCGACAGGTTTTGAATGAGAGACTAACTTCATCCATTCCTACGTGAAAAAAAAGACAGCCTCTCGACTGCCTTCTTAAATATAAAACCTCATAGAAGAAAATCCTAAAACTTCACCAAACGCAGAGGATTGAACTTATCTTGATGGTTTTGAATTGACAGCATATAAACACCCGGTTTCATGTCTTGGATGTTCAATTTCACGGAGGTATTACCATTATTGATTTCAACATCCTGAGTCAACACCACACGGCCTGATAAATCGACGAGTTGAATGGTATTTTGTCCGAAATTTTCATTCGCTTGAATCTCCACATTAATGAAATCCGAAGAAGGGTTTGGCGAAACAGAAATTACGTTGAAATCAGATTTACAATCCGCACTCACTGGCCCAAAGATTTCTGTTTTCCCATCCAAATCTATTTGCTCCAAACGGAAGTAATTCAATCCGCCGAAGTTTTGGGCTTCGAAGCTGTAGTTTGAAGCTTGGTTGCTTGTGCCGACCGCCTCAACGCGACCCAAATCATTCCATGTGAATCCATCGCGACTCATTTGAACGTTATAATGTGAGGCGTTGAATTCGGAGGCCGTTGACCAGGAAAGTTGAATGTTTTCACCTTGGCAATGGGCGTTGAAAGCGGTCAAAGTAACCGGAAGTGGACCGGATTTGTGCTTGGCAAACATCCCGAAAGTACTGAAACTTTCCACGAAAAACTCCGCATAATTGACCCCATTTTCCACGCCGTAAGTCACATTTTCAATGATTTGCGCCGAAGCCAACATCGGTTCATTCAGACTCATTTCACTGATGAGCGCTTCTGTGTTGTGGTAACTGCTTTTGTACCAACCGTAGTCATTGATAGGAACACTCGCAGGGTCGTTAATCATGGATGAAAAATCGTTCGGATGATAATACAAGCGCACCAAAACACCGCCATTGTTGGGGAAAGTTTCCGGTGTTTCGATGGTGTACATACGTCTGCTGACACGAAATACATTCGTTGCGCCGTTATCCAAATTGTAGTAACCGCTATGAGGACCTGAAGTGTGCATGGTAACGCCGGGTGGAACAGAAGGCACAAAAGCATTTCTAGCAAAAACAGAGAACAGCGAGAATTCAACCGCATTGCCGTTTTCTTCAATCGTTAAAAGTTTTTGGGTTTGGTTAGCGCTTCTAACAAAAGGCGCGCAAGCATGGATTGGTGTTTCCACTTGGTTCGCGGCCACAAGTGCAGGAGTGGCAACCAATACATTCGCTCCGTTTATGATCCAACCTTGCGAAAGCAACTGATTTTTCGCGTAAAGTGCATAGGGTGCAATTTGCCCTGAAACAATACCGAGATTTCTGTTGTTGAGCGTTGGATTATTAGCAGCCCAGCCCATGAGTGTAGTGGAAAGATTTTCGCAATTCATTCCTGTGGATGAGAGCATATCAATCATACTTACACCCGGATTGAAAACCCAAGAACCGATATTTTGATTAAAGTTTAATGCGCCATTGAGCATCAACATCATATTTGTAACGTTCGACACATTCCAAGAATCAATAGGCTGGTTAAAACCGGAGCTATTAAACATGGCATACATATCGGTTACATTATTCGTGTTCCAAATTCCAATCGGTTGGTTAAATGCGCCTGAGCTCATAAACATACGATTCATGTTCACTACATTTCCCGTGTTCCAATTGCTGATGTTTTGATTGAATGAAGCAGCGGAGTGAAACATTCCATTCATGAGCGTAACATTTGATGTATTCCAATTCCCCAAAGGTTGATTGAATTGGGTAGCCGTATTGAACAAATCGCTCATTTTGGTTATCGTGGAAACGTTCCAGTCGTTGATATTACTCGGACCGGTGAGCGAGGTACAATAAGCGAACATCATTCCCATGTCCCAAACATTGCTCAAATTAGGGATGTCGGTCGCCGAGATGTTTAAATTAGAGGCTCCATAAAATGCAATGCCCATGCTATTCCACTGTACTTTGCCCCATGCCTCAACATCTATCAAGCGCAAGCGATCAGTACCAAAGGAAGGCGGCGGGGTAACCGAGCTGTTTTGTATTGAAAATCTTTGCAGGCCTGTGCTGCTTAAGTACAAGCGAATGTTAGCACCCGCAGGAATTCCGGAAATCGTGCGCAAACCTGAACCAGCAGGCAATGTGCCACTTCCGGTTGTGCCTGACGGTATGGTTTCCCAATAATAATTCAATCCACCAGGAGCAATTACTGTGTTGAACACAATTTGGTTAGCTCCTGTGCCGGGGTTGTTAAGGTCCCAGGTTGTGACAAACGCGCCACAGGCCTCAATCCCCGCATCATTGATCGTCCAGCCGCGCGTATTCACCAAAGTATTTCTTGCAGCAATAGCATCCATACCATACCCAATGCCCTGCGCGTCTAATGTTAGGTTGAAAGCTGTTGGGTTGTTGGCCGCCCAACCTATTAATGTGTTTGAGTAAGTTTCACAATCCATACCTGCGCCTTCGAGCATTGCAGTGAGGTTTACTGCGTTGCTCATCACCCAAGGGCCGAGGCTCTGGTTGAAAGCAGTCGCAGTTCTGAACATGGCGAACATATTCAATACGCTGGAAACATTCCACGTGCTTACATTTCGGTTAAAGGACGATGCCGATCGGAACATGCTTTGCATATCATTGACTGTGGATACGTTCCACTGACCGATATTGGCAGGTCCATTCAATGATGTGCAATTTCTGAACATCTGCGCCATGTTGTTCACTCCAGTAAGAATAGGAACATCCGTTGCGCTGATGTTCAAATTACTACAACCATAAAAGGCATCCTGCATACTTGTCCATGGCGCTGCACCCCATTGTTCAATATCCACAATACGCTCCATGTCGCCTCCATTATTGAAAAAGAAACGCTGTAAATTTTGTGGTTCGATGCTCAATCGAATCATTACCCCGGCGGGTATTCCCGCAATGGTTCTCAAACTTGTGCCTGCTGTTAACGTTCCACTTCCTGATGTGCCTGCTGGAATGGTTTCCCAGGTGTAATTCGCACCACCAGTAGCTACGGTTGCGTTGAACGTAATTTGGTTGGCTCCGCTACCTGAGTTGGACATATTCCAAACGGTGTTGAACGCATTGCAAGGTCCTGTCATTCCCGCGTCGGAAATATTCCAGCCTTGTGAAAGAAGTTGGTTGCGAGCGGCGAGGGCTGAGGATTTATATGTTCGGCCTGGAGCAGAAAGGACTTTGTTTAGCAGAGAAGGATTATTTTGCGCCCAACCAATTAAAGTAGCGGAATAATTATCACAGTCCACACCTGATGCAAAATTTGGTAAATATAAACTCACGTTCGAACTGAAAATCCAAGATCCAATATTTTGATTGAAAGATGGAGTTGCTATAGTATTATCGAAATTTAATACATTATTGACATTCCACAAGTCAAGAGGTTGATTAAATGAGCTTGCATTTAAAAACATCCATCCCATGTTTGTTACACTCGATGTATTCCATGAGTTGATATTTTGATTAAAACTTGTGGCGACATTGAATAATCCATACATGTTTTGTACGTTTGCCGTATTCCAATTGTCAAGGGGTTGATTAAAATCATAAGCCTGCTTAAACATTTCCTGCATATTGGTAACTGAGCTTACATTCCAATTGTTCAGCGGCTGATTAAAAAGATATGCTTGATAAAACAAATCCCTCATGTTGGTAACGTTTTGAGTATTCCAGTTGTTGATATTTTGATTAAACGCACTAGCACCCCTGAATAAGCCTTGCATATTGGTTACGTTCGACGTGTTCCATGAATTGATATTCAATGGGCCATTTAGTGATGAACAACCAAAAAACATATTTTGCAAGCTAGACACATTATTCAAATTTGGAATATCAATAGCTGAAATTTGAAGGTTTGAACAACCAAAAAATGCCGCCGCCATAGAACTCCAAGCAGAACCGCCCCATGCCTCAACATCAATTAGTCTCAGTCGATCAGCCGCATTTATTTGAAATTGCTGTAAATTGGCAGCTGCAATATGCAATCGAATAATGACGCCTGTCGGAATTCCAGAAATCGTTCTCAAACTTGTGCCTGCTGCTAATGTTCCGCTTCCTGATGTGCCTGCGGGAATTGTTTCCCAATAATATTGAGCTCCGCCGCTTGCTATGGTTGAATTAAATGTAATCTGAGTTGCGCCACTACCCGAATTAGCCATGTTCCAAACCGTTCTATATTCATCTCCACAAGCAGTCACTCCATTATCTGTAATCGTCCAGCCGCGAAAAGTAACCAAGGTGTTTCTCGCGCTAACCGCATGAAATCCAAATTGCAAACCATCTGCAGTCAAGGATCTGTTGGTCACACTTGGATTGTTGGCTGCCCAGCCGATGAGGGTATTGGAATAATTTTCACAGCTCAAGCCTGCGCTTTCTAACATGCCACCAAGATTCACGGCGTTATTTAGAGTCCATGAGCCTAAATTTTGGTTGAAAGATGATGCTGTTCTGAACATCGCGAACATATTCAACACGTTGGCCACATTCCAAGTTCCTACATTTTGATTGAATACAGTTGCCGATCTAAACATACTTTGCATATCCAAAACGGTTGAAACATTCCACTGACCGATATTCGCAGGACCGTTCAAGGAACTACAACTTCTGAACATGTTGGCCATACTCGTTACTCCAGTCAGATTTGGAATATCCGTTGCGCTGATATTGAGATTGTTGCAGCCGTAGAATGCATTTTCCATGCTTGTCCATGCAGCTGCCCCCCAATTTTCAATATCCGTTATGCGTTGTCTGTCGCCACCATTGTTGAAAAAGAAACGTTGCAAATTTTGTGGTTCAATGCTCAAACGAATTGTTGCCCCGGCAGGAATTCCCGTAATGGTTCTCAAACTCGTGCCTGCTGCCAGTGTACCGCTACCTGATGTACCTGAAGGAATCGTTTCCCAAGTGAAATTGGCTCCACCCGTGGCTACTGTTGCATTAAATGTGATTTGGTTGGCTCCGCTGCCTGGGTTGGATAGGTTCCAAACTGTCACAAACTCTCCTTGTGCTGAGGAGCTCATACTAAACATCAAAAAACTCAATAGAGCGAATAAATATTTTTTCATAATTGCAGTGTTAATCAACCACAAAGATTAGAGCTTAGGATAAAAACCACTGCTGCGTTTTATGAAACGGGGTAAATCAGAAACAAAAGCACCTTTTGGGTTTTTCTAATATGCCAGGGCATGGTCAAAATTCGACCCAATTTACAATAGAAAAATTCAAATAGACTATCGAGAAACCAAAATGCGTTGCATAAAAACTTGATCGGCAAGTTCCAAACGCATGGTATAAACGCCCGGAGGCGTGTTACGTAGGTCAATGGTATGGGGCTGCGGTTGGGCATTGGAAATATCCAGTTTTTTAATCAAAATTTCAGCACCCAGGGTATTGAACAATTTCAGTGTGGCTTCGGCATTTGTAGGCCATTGGACTTCAATGTACAATTGATCCGATGTCGGATTGGGATAGCACCTCAGCGGACTAAGCGCGAGGTCGTTTAATCCCACGCCGGACTGGTTGCAGTTTTGTGCATTACCCGGCATATTGGCATCCAACCATTGCAAACGCGTCCAAATCCAATTTTTCATAGACTGCAATTCCTCCAAGTGGGACGTGGCCACAGGGCCGTCATCAGGTGCAGGACCACTAACACCCAAAATCGGCCATTTTTGAAAATGACGCGCTTGAGGTTCAGACAAACGAACGCCCATGCTGTCGATGTAGGCAAATATTTGAACGGTATCCAAACTCGTTTGTCGCAAAGCTTCGTATCTGCATCGCAGTGCATTGGCAAAGGTGCTGTCTTGTAACATGCGAATATACCAACCGGTGGAATTGTTGTCTGGATTGCAATCGTTGACTTGATGCGCCCAACCTGAGCCTCCGTTGTTTGTCACGATAAAACACTCGGCAATATTCTTCCAGGCCCAATCAAAATCCCAGACGGGTCCGGCTTTCAATTTTCCGCCCAGGGAATTTTTGTTTTTGTGATAAAACACGCTTTTTTTGAAGCCATCGTTGTTGCGCGAAACTTCATTCACAATGAAATAATCAATGAATGAAGGCACATCCAAGTACTTCCGGTAGCCGTTCACCGGATCCATGAAGTTGGGGCTGTATAAGGCCGTTTCCAAACTGTTCACAAAGGAGGCGATATAGGCCTTTTGTTGGGGCACTATGTCCTGAGGTTTTGGGTACTCGTAGATGAAATGCACGTCCAAATTCGGGTGGTCGATGGGTGAAAAGTTGGATTGAAAACTGTTGTCGTTGTTCCAATAATTTTGTTGCAGGATGTATCCTCCGGTCAAATCGTCGCCGGATATTTCATTGGTATTAAGGCTATTGATGTTGACGCGGTTGTTGTCGCGTTTGATTTTTTCACCAATAAGGTAAATGCCCTGGTAGGAGTCGTTGATGATCACTTCACACAATTCACCACGCGGACTGTAATGCCCCATTTCTCTGAAAATTTTGTAAGCCAACAAATTTTTGAGCATCGAGCGGTCGTTGTAGTTGGAAATGAGCACCCAGTCATTTTCTTGCGGCATGCCCAAAATGGAAACGTTCAAGTTGGCGCCTGCAGAAGTTCTTGTTTCAAAGCCGTACGGTTTCTGCGGATAACCCGAAGATGAGGCGCCGCGAATTTCGATGCCGATTGTTCCATTGTACACGTTGGAAGGTCCGTTTAAAAAGGTCAAATTATTCGGCCCGTTGTATTTGATTTCCATGGAGCAATTGATTTTTTCGTCTTGATTAATGGTTTGTCCTAGGGTATTGATTACCACAATAGGGAGGTTCGAACTTTCAAGATTTACATCGGGAATTTCAGTGACACAAATTTGGTAAGTACCGCCGCCACCGCCCCATTTCCAAGATTGGATGTAGAGCGTATCTTCTGGAATCAAATCGTAAAGGAGTAAAAATGACAAATATCCAGCCCCGCCATCATCGTCGCAGCCCACCGGAGTCAATGAACCACAATCATTCCCAATCCAAGCGCGTATTCCAGTATCATCAACGGAGCCAGCCAAAGTTTCAATGCTCAAGTTTCCAGAAGGAGGTATGGCCACTTTGTGCCAGATATCGCTGCCTTGGTAGTTGGCGCAATTGGGTGTAATGCCCGATCCCGGAAAATTTGCATTGTTAACCGCGTAGCAATCGTAAGTGTCCATGGTGAACGCCAAACAAGGATGTGAACCGAGGAGCGGTGGCGTGTCGCAATCCACGACGCCATTGAATGAATTTCCCACGGTGGGATTGGGTCCATTTTGAAAAACCATATTGAATGACGCGTCTTGCAAAACGAAGGTATTCTCCTCTTCCCAGTCGCCGGAGGAGTAAATCAAACTGATGGCGTCGCCCGTGCACACCGTAATATTCGCGATTGAGCTGTAACCTGAGGCAGCGAAAGTGCCTACTGAAAGATTATTCACGAGCACTTGCAATTGACCTCCATTCCAGCCGTCGCCGTAGCTGTCTTGCATGATGAGTTTGTAGTCGCAGCACTGGGCATTGGCTTCGTTGAAGACCCCGATTCCGAAAAACAGGAGCAATAGGAAGGGAAATATTTTGATCATGGTCAAGCACATTTGGGGGCGAATTTAATCAACTTGCGGAATTGACAATCAGCGGGTTGGTTGTAAACGAATTGAAGACATCTAAAAAAAGCAAACAAAAAAGACAGCCTCTCGACTGCCTTCTTTCATCTAAACCACACTATGAAAAAAATCCTACAACTTCACCACACGTAGAGGATTGAACTTATCATGGTGATTCGTAACCGACAACATGTAGACTCCAGACTTTAATTCGTGGATGTTCAATTTCACTGAGGTATTACCATTATTGATTTCAATATCCTGAATCAACACCACGCGTCCTGACAAATCCAACAGTTGAATCGTATTTTGTCCGAGATTTTCATTGGTTTGAATTTCCACATTGAAGAAATCCGAAGAAGGATTTGGCGAAACAGAAATCAGATTTAAATCAGATTTACAATCCGAACTTACGGGTCCGAAAATTTCGGTTTTCCCATCCAAATCCACTTGCTCTAAACGGAAGTAATTCAAACCACCGAAGTTTTGGATTTCGAAGCTGTAGTTTGAAGTATGGTTGGTTATGCCGACCGCCTCAACGCGACCCAAATTATTCCACGTGAATCCATCGCGGCTCATGTGAATGTTGTAATGTGATGCGTTGAATTCAGAGGCTGTTGACCAGGAAAGTTGGATGTTTTCTCCCTGGCAATGGGCGTTGAACGCGGTTAGAGAAACGGGCAGCGATCCATTGGTAGTTTTGGAGAAAATGCCAAAAACACTGAAATTCTGAACCACAAACTCAGCATAATCTGCGCCGTTTTCATTGCCATAAGTTGGAAATACTTCAATCGCCGAGGGCAACTGCAACGGTGAGGCATTCATTTCATCTATGGCACTTTGGAAATCATTGATTGACGATTTGAACCATCCATAATTCGTGATGATGCTATTGGGCGCAGGGTCGGTAATCAAACCTGTAAAGTCGTTTGGATCAAAGTATAAACGCACGCGCACACCACCATTCACCGTGTAGTTTCCGGGTGCTTCAATTTTAAATAGACGCCGCCCCACTCGGAAGGTGTTCACCCCATCTGTGATTTCGTAGTAACCGCTGCCGGTGCTTGGGTGGGTGTTTATATCCGGATATCCGGGTGTCACAAAGGTGTTGGTTACTTGTGCTGAAACGGAATTCCAATCCATTGAATTCCCATTGGGGTCGAGTAAAATCAACCGTTCACCAGGGGCATCATCACGCACCAAATCGCCATAGCAGGACATTTGGGCTGTGAAAGTTTCGCCTTCGTTGAGGTTGTATGGGTTGCTGCTTTGGAAAAAGTCTCCCGAAATATTCCAACCTTGTGTGTTCACCAAAACATCACGTGCTGATTGCCCCAAAGTTGCATATGCCAAACCACTAGCCCCGAGATTGACACTGGATACATAGGGATTGTTGACCGACCAACCGGAGAGTGTAGCGCTGTAGTTGTTACAATCTATACCGCAATAGTCAAGCAAACCATTTAAATCGACGTTCTGGTTGAAATTCCAGGCCCCCAAATTTTGGTTGAAAGACGCGGCTCCTTGGAACATCCCGATAAGTTCTTGAACACCAATGACCTCCCAGTCACTCAAATCCTGATTGAATTGTAAAGCCCCTGAGAACATTTCGCTGAGGTTTGATGCAGTGGGAAAATTCCATGCACTCAAATCGCGGTTGAAAATAGCAGTGTTTTTAAACATCGCGCTCATGTCTTGCACCAAAGGCAAGTTCCATGTGCCGATTTCACGATTGAATTGTTGGGTGTTGGCAAACATACCGTGCAAAGTTGCAGCCGCCGACATGTCCCAAGTATTGACTTCACCGTCGAAATTTGACGCGCCGTTGAACATATTGGAAAAATCAGTTCCGGATGATGTGTTCCAGTTGTGGAGAGATCTGTTGAACTGGGTGGCATTCATGAACATGCGTCTGAAATTGTTGACCTGCCCTACATCCCAATCGTTCAGCTCCATATTGAAACTGCTCGCATTGCGGAACATGTCGGACATACTGGTGACCTGAGCCGTGTTCCAATTCGAAATGTTGTTGTTGAATGCAGTGGCACCGAAAAACATCCCGCTCATGTCTGTGACATTTTCAGTATTCCAATTCGCAATCATTCCCTGAAAATTTGTGGCGCCTCTAAACATATTGCTCATGCTGGTCACTTGCCCGGTTTGCCAACTGTCTAAGTCAAATTCGTATTGTGTGGCATCGCGGAACATCTCCGACATGTTTGTTGCGCTCACCGTTTGCCAATCGTTGAGCCATTGGTTGAAACTTGAAGCTCCTTTGAACATCGCGCTGAAATTGCTCACATTGCTCACGTTCCATTGCGAAATATCCCAGTTGAACAGCGCTGCGCCTTCAAACATAGATTTCATGTTCACTACATCGCTGACATCCCAAGCATCGATTTCATCGTTGAAGTTCGGGCAATTTTGGAACATGGATTCCATATTCGTGACGGACGAAACATCCCAAAGCCACGGACTGCCGATGGTCATCATGTTGGTGCAATTGCGGAACATGTTTTTCATCGAACTCACTTGGCTGGTATTCGGAAATCCTGAAAGTGTGATATCTTCCGGAACATCGCAGCCATAGAACATGCCTTCCATATTTTTCCAAACGGCATTGCCCCAGCGCTCGACTTGATAAAAACGCTTGCGGTCAGGTCCATTGTTGATTGAGAAATGTTCCAAATTTTGCGGACGTAGTACCAACCTCACATCAGCATTTGTTGGAATACCTGTTAACGTCTGTGCGCCTTGGCCGGTGAAATAACCCGTACCTGAAGTATTGCCTCCTACATGAATCCAGGTGTATTGCAAGGAATCCGTGAAACCGACATTAAAGTTGAGTTGATTGGGATGCGCGCCCGGTTGAGCCATTGTCCAATAGGTCACAAATTCACCACAATTGGTTTGACCGGCATCGGTGATGGTCCAACCGCGTGAGTTGATGAGCGTATTTCTCGCTTGATTACCAAACTGTGCGAAATTTAGTCCTGTTGCGCCTAGGATTCGGTTGGTTATTGTAGGATTATTAGAAGCCCAACCGGATAGGGTGGAAGCGTAATTGAAGCAATCGAGACCAGAGTTGTGGAGCATAACATTCATGTTCACGTTGGGGTGGAGTGACCATGAGCCTAAATCTTGGTTGAATGAAGCAGCAACAGCAAACATGCCAACCATGTTTTGCACATTTTGCACGTTCCAATTCTTAAGCGGTTGATTGAAACTGCTTGCACCGATGAACATGTTTTCCATGTTGTTCACATTCGATACATTCCAATTGTTCAGTGGTTTGTTGAATGAGGTGGCGAAGTAAAACATGTTACTCATGTTGTTCACTTGAGCAGTGTTCCACAGGGAAATATCCTGATTGAAACTGGACGCTTCGGCAAACATACCTGCCATATTCGTCACTGAATGCGTATTCCAATTATTCAATGGTTTATTGAACGAACTCGCACCATAGAACATGCCTGACATGTTGGTGACCGAGTTGGTATTCCATGTATTCAGTTCTTCATTGAAATTTGTCGCGCCGTAAAACATCAAGGACATATCAGTAACACTTTGCGTATTCCAAGCGCCTATTGGTTGGTTGAAATTGGCCGCATTAAGAAACATGGAACTCATATTGGTCACGTTCGATGTGTTCCAACTGGTGATATCGTTGTTAAAATTGCTTGCGTCTCGGAAGAGCCCTTCCATGTTGGTAACCGTAGAAACATCCCAAGAGTTGATATTGGAAACATTGCTCAGCGAGGTGCATCCACGGAACATGTTTTTCATGTTGGACACTTGAGAAAGGAATGGAGGATAGGGGGCTGTGATTTGCAGGTTGTTGCAACCGTGGAAGGCGTTTTCCATGGAGGTCCATTGAACGTCGCCCCACCTTAAAACGTCAACCAAATGTGAAGTGCTTGTTCCTGCTCCCATATAAAACCGTTGAATATTTGCACTTTTGATAGATATTTTGACCAAACCTGATGAAGGCAAACCGTCAATAACCTTCAATCCATTTCCAGGAGTTATTACGCCAGATCCAGAAGCTCCTGATGGGACTTGTTCCCAAGTAAATTGAGCTCCCAATCCAGTGATGTCAGCATTGAAGTATATCTCGTCTGGATTCATACTAAATTGTGACATGTTCCAGAGGGTTTCGAATTGCTCGCAACTTCCAATTCCTGAGTCATTGATTGTCCAACCTTGTTGGTTTATCAAGATGTTTTTTGCGGCACTAGCCTGAATCGTATGACTTAAATTGGCCGCTCCTAATTGACGATTCATTAGCATAGGGTTGTTCTGTTGCCAGCCCATTAAAGTTTCTGCATAATTTTCACAATCCAATCCTGAATAATCTAAAATTTGGTTTATCAAAACATTAGATGGAAAAGACCAATTGGATAGGGATTGATTAAAAGATGTAGCAAATGCAAACATTCCATTTGCGTTTATCAATGATGATGTGTTCCATGAATTGAGATCTTGATTGAATTGAGGGGTATTGTAGAACATCACAGCTGTAGATTTCACATTTTGTACATCCCAATTACCTAAAGGCTGGTTAAAATTTAAGGCCCCATAAAATAACCCAGTCATAAATTCTACATTGCTAACGTCCCATTGGTTAATGTTGGTCGGTCCAGTCAAACTCGTGCATTCACTGAATGAATAAGATAAATCATTTAAAACAGATAAATCGGGTAAGTCTGTAGCGGAAATATCTAAATTTATACAATTTGAAAAATTTAATCCAGTCCATTTCACTAATCCCCATGATTCTACATCGACTAATCTGATTTTATCATTAGAACTAGGGGTAAGCTCATTTAATCCAACATGTGAAACTTTTAATCGTATTGTTGAATTAGTAGGCAAGCCGCTCACTGTTTTAAAGCCTGTGCCAAAAGTGAAAAAACCTGATCCGCTCGAGTTTCCAGGACTAATCTCTTCCCATTCATAATTCACATTTGATGAGTTTGCGATGTAGATTTGTATTGAATTAGCTCCTGAACCTGCACCTAAACTTAAGTTCCAATGAGTAACAAAAGCACAATCTTCAACAACTGTAATTTCACCAGTAGCAAAAATATTAAAACACTCTAATCCATAAATAGGAATAGAATATTGGTATATCCCAGGTGAGTTTGATGTTCCAGAGAAAATGATAGAATCCCCACTTAAATGAACCGAAATTCCTAGTGGTAGTCCAACTGCTGAACCAATTCCAGTAGCCGCGTAAGTGAGAACAAACCAAGAATCATATAAATCCTTACAAATTGTTTTATTTGTTTGTGAAAGAACAGTACAATTAGAGAAGCTGAATTTAGCAAGAAATGCATCCTTGTCTGTGTCGGCATTTATTTGATGTGCATTATCACCACCAGCGATGTTATTTGTAGATTCGGTATAGCCAGACAAATATATGTATCCATTGGGATCTGCCGCGCATATGTAACTTTCCTCCCAGCCAAGTCCGCCATAATAGGTCGACCAAATGCGACTGCCGTCTGTGTCAAACTTGACAAGTAATCCATCAAAACCGCCACCACGTGAGTTTTGATACCCATTATGCGCTAAACCAGAGCTTCTTGAGTAACCAGCTACAAACAAATTGTTATCAACTGATGTGCATGAGTAAAATTCATCCCAATCGGAGCCCCCGTAATAAGTACTCCATATTCGACTGCCTTGACTGCTAAACTTCATTAGAAAGGCGTCAAAGTAACCACCTGCATTGGAATTCTGAAAACCATTCTGAGAAATATTGTTCAATGATTTTGTTGATCCAACAATGTAAACATTATCGTTGCTATCAACAGAGCAATAGTATGATTCATCAAGGTTTTCTCCACCACAGTAAGTTGACCAAATTCTGGCGCCATTGGAGTCGAACTTAGCAAGAAAAGCATCTCTTTGTCCACCTAAAAATGAACTATATTGACCGTTAAATGCGATATTATTCAGAGACGCTGTATATCCTGTAAGATAAACATTATCATCCGAATCTATTGCACATCCAAATGCTCTATCGTCTAAACTTCCCCCGTAATAAGTCGCCCACATTTGATTTCCAAATTCATCAAACTTTACTAAAAATGCGTCATGTGCTCCCCCTCCGAATGTGTTTTGTTGTCCGTTTGATGCAATCCCCCTACCATAGAAAAACAGTTGAGTTTTGTAGCTAACGGGAAGTTTT
>JBBIIM010000005.1:0-77799 GCA_037446475.1 Crocinitomicaceae bacterium
TACTTCGGTGAGAGACTCTTCGGGCGCATGGTTGTTGCGATTGTTGGAAATTAGTGGTACGTTTGTGACTAGTCAGTTCCATTAAAAACAAAATGAATGAAAGATGATATTTCATAATTTGTTGGTTATTGTTTTTATGCCTGACGGATTGTTTACTAGGAAAATAAATGTGATCCTCACAGGGGTTTTATTCGTTGGGCACAAATGTCAATAGCAACGAAGTGATACCGCTACTGCCGTAGGCAGCTCCGCAGGAAACCAGCACAACAATAAATCTCTTTAGTAATCATAATCAACACTTTAATAAAATACGTCATGGATAACGAAGTGATAATGGAACACCAATGTATCATGAGTTTGATTATCGGAGTTACGGCTTGAAAACAAACTTTGTTTACGTGCACCCTATGACCCAATTCTCCCGTTTTGCGGGATTTGTAACCGTTGTAATCATGCGGAGCAGGGGATACTCGAAAATAGAGAATATTGAATTACTTTTACACAGATTTCATTAGTCCTACGACAAATCAAAAATTTGAACAGAATGACAATTCAATTAACAAGATTGGCTTTACTCTTTATTAGTTTCACTTCACTCAGAGCACAAAATTTTGAAGTTAAAGAACTATCTAAGAGTTCACATGCCCAAGGAATTCAGCACGTTGACTTGAACAATGATGGTCTTATTGATATTCTTACTTATGGTGAAGACCTCTCTTATTATTTAGGTCTTGGCAATAACGAATACAGCATGAAGCACGTGATTTTTGACTTTTCAAGAAAACCTTTTGTCAATAATTTTAAAACTAATTTTCAGCTGGTAGATTTGACTGGTAACGGCTTTTTGGATATTGTTTACGCATCATCCTATAGTTCGACAGGGGGTTCGACCAGTGATACACACGTTTTAATCATGGCGAAGAATGATTCGCTTTCCTTTACGCTCGACACTTTGGCAAATACGGGTCATGCCTCAAGAACGCTTTACGTTGTTGATGTTGATCAAGATGGAGATATGGATGTGGTAACCTCACATTTTGGACCAGTGCTTTTAAATAATGGCGACTTAACAAGTAACAGGCATTATTATGCTCGGTTTTTAAATCAGGCTAACGGAACGTTTAGTTATGGTTTTCAGATTACTTCCTATTGGCAGGTAGAAAGAATTTCTTTGCTCAACAAAATGTTTATGCCTAGTTCGAGTTCTATTTCAGGTCAAAATTCTTTCATACAAGGTTTGGTTGTTCAGCCGACAGTTTTCCCTGCGAACTATTACCAAAACTGGGAGTACATTTATTTTGAAAATGGTCAAATCAACAGTCACAATCTTCAAACCATCAATGCTACTAATTTTATCAATTTTGGAGTTCCAAGTAATATTTTCGATATTGCCGAAATAGATGTTAATGATGACGGATTGTTAGATTTAGTTGTCCCACATGAATTTCCTAGCACGGGAATTCAATACTACCTCAAAACATCAAACGGCTATTCTAACATGATGAACGACACGGTTTCTTTTAGACTCAACGCCGAGAATATCATGGGGGCAGATGTTGATGGAGACGGTAAAAAAGATTTGATTTGGGCTGCATCCAACGCACTGCATTGGTATAAATTGATGAGTCCGGGAAACTTTGTTTATCAAGGTATTTTATTCAACAACCTAAGATGTGGAACAGTTAATTATTTAGAATATATTGATGTTGACAACGACGGTGATCTAGACATTGTTGCGGCTGGAAATAGGGGGCTTTGGCACATTTTTAATGATGGAGCATATAATTTTCAAAGTCATAAAATTGTACTCCGATTGCCTAATCTTGGTGTTTTTCCTAGTGTTGTGGATTTGGACGGTGACGGCAAGAATGACCTTCTTTATGGAACTACTTCTGAGCCGGCGGGTTATCCAGATGTAACTTGGCAAAAGAATTTAGGCAACAACATTTTTTCGGAAGATATAGGATTGGATAGAGTCAATGTTTTTCGAAAATTAGGACCTTTTGCAGCTGACATGAATAATGACGGAGCAATGGACTTGGTTTATTTTGGTAATGTTCGCATCAACAATGTCTGGCAAAACGATAGAATAGTGATTTACTACAATGATGGACAAGGCAGTTTTGGTAGTCCGCAAGTGGCCATAAACAGGCTCGTAGAAAGTATGCTTATAAAAGATATCGATGGAGACGGTAATTTGGATTTTGCTTATATCTTTAAGACAAGTACTTCGAGCAGCCAAAGGCAGGTGGCTTTCTTGAAAAATAACAACGCCGCTGCATCTTTTACAGAGTTTATTGCATACGGTTCTTTTAATACGTTGACGCAAATTGCCGCGGAGGACTATGACTGTGATGGCGGCATTGACATTATTATAAAGGAAAACAACCTTATGCGCTTCTTTAAGAATGTAGGCGGAAGTTTTTCATCTGCCAATAGTCTCACTATGCCTTATAATGCAACAAGATATGCCTTGGCTGATTTCGATAATGATGGATTCAACGATTTACTTTTCGTTTCTTCCAACAGCAGTAATGCCTGGAATGCACATTATTACCTATTGAAAAACAATGGTATTGGCAATTTTACGGATACCTTTTTAGTAGCGTCTTTTCCTGCTCAAAATCCTCCATTGAATGGGAGAATTATTGTGACAGATTTTGATAATGACGGTGATTTGGACTTTTTAGCCAATGAGTTAAGCGTCCAACAGCCTTCAAGTCAGAATTATCCCGGCCAAAGTTTTTTCTATTTCAAGAATGATTTACAAAATGGCGCTTTCCATTGGACGGAAATTGACTACGATTTAAGCGGCACACAACATTACACCGTTGGCAACATCAATGAATCCCCAACCCCAGAAATTATTCAACTTGGGGGACGAGGAACTTGGCTGCGGACAGGAATTTCTGTAAACGTTGGAGCAACACCGCAAATCGTTGCAGACACGCTTTTCGTTTGTGCAGGTGAAACGTTTTCTTTGGAAGTATTGAATTTCGTTGAATTAAATGACAATATAACGTGGGGACTTTTTGAAAATACTTGTTCGGGAACACCGATTCAAACGGCTGAAAATGGTGTTTTTGTATTGTCAACATTTGTGAATCAGAGTTACTACATTGCTGCAATAAATGGAATTTCGTTTCAAGGAACATGTATGGAGGTCTTTGTTGTTGTACAAGGCACACAATCGCCTACACTTTCAATCGGCAATGTTTCTGAATTGTCAGCAACAATTCAGGTTTCGTCATCAATAGAACCACAAAATCACTGGTTGTGGAGTATAGACAATGGACTAAATTGGCAAAACACTACTGGTGTGGTTAACGAAATTCAACTGAGCAATCTGAATCCCAATTCTTGCTATAACATACTGGTTCAAAACGACCTAGCAACGATTTGTCCAAACAACCCATCATCCGCATTGAATTTTTGTACAGATTGCATTATCCATGAAATTTGGGATACTGTTCCGGTTTGTTACAACATTCCACATATTTTTCCTGATGGATTTTCAACCGGCCCCATCGAAAGCAATTACTCAAGAAGTTATACCATGCCCAATGAGCACGGCTGTGACTCATTGATTCATCAAATCTTAATTCCTAATGCGCTTCAAAATGAGTTCTTGCATACTACAATTTGTAAACATTCGAATTTCACGATGGACAACGGCCAAGTTATTCAAAATATTACTAATCCAAATTTGAATGTGAGCCATCCAATTTATAATGGCAATGGTTGTTACTCAGGCCTTAAGAGCTACAGTTTTACTCTATTAACCACTGTCGCTGTGCATGATACCGTAGAGGTTTGTTATGGTAGTGACTGGGTTTCACCAAACAATATAACATATTCCAATATTCAATCGCCAGTAAGTCATAAATACACTGTCGTGAACAACGTTACCTGCGATTCCACTTTTTATGTATTTGTGACATTTTCACCGAATTCTATTCCTCAGGGAGTAACCTACTCGATATGTCAAGGACAAAGCATCGATTTTTATGGAACTTCATACAACCAATCAGGAGTTTACAACCATATCATTGAAAATCCTGATGAATGTGATATGCTTCATACATTAAATCTAACCGTTCTAGATATCGAACAAGAAATCTTTTTCACCGATTCGATTTGTCATGGAGGAACTTTTGATTTCTTTGGGGAAGTACTCACTGAACCAGGCAATTATACACATTACACTGTGAATCCCATGACTTGTACAGTAAATCACCTTAATTTGAGTGTCATAGATTGTGACAATTCCAGTCTTAACACCGACAATTGGTTTGACATAGAGGCGTTTCCCAATCCGGCGACAGAAGCTGTTTCTTTTCTAATTCACGAGACACTCAAAATAAAAGCGATTCGCGTTTATATTATGGAAGGTAAACTCATTCAAGAAGTCTATGAAAGTAATTCTATAGATGTTCGCAACCTGCAAAGCGGGATGTACTTTGCTCTTATTGGTATTGCTGATGTACAAACCTTTGTAAAATTTAGCGTTTGCAGATAGCGATATCGAAAAACTTAGCAGTTTAACTTGTTATTAAGACTGTAAATTATTGTTTTTTAGACGAATACAGCAATTCAGAACGTATCCCTGCATTGGCACTCAATTTTTGTGCCTTTGTGATTCAAATATTCGTAAAAATGAAAGATTTTAGTGAGATAATAACTATTGAAAGCGGGAAAAGAGGCGGAAAACCAACCATTCGCGGTATGAGGATTACCGTCGGTGATATACTTAATTGGTTGGCATCTGGAATGACGGTTAAGGAAATACTTGCCGACTTTGATGAATTAACAGAGGAAGATGTTTTTGCTGCTTTAAACTATGCAGCTAGCCGCGAAAGAGGTAATTATCTTAACGTGAGTTAGATGTAAGAAAGTTGTCAGAATTTCATGGAATGTCCAGATGTTAGGCGTTTTTATGAGGGATAGTGTACTATCTCGAAGAAAAACAACAACAGAGATGGGCGTTCTATGGAATAGCAGAAAAACAAAATTGTTGATTTATTCATAAGATTTATGAATAATTGACGATATCCAATCGTAAACTAATCGTTTACAATTGGATATGTCAGGGTTAACCCTGACATTTATAAAAACAATCTTACCCAAATTTGGGGTTGCATCTTATTTACTTTAAAAATCTACAAAGCCAATAACATGTTGTTTACCATGTTTTTATAAATCGTCAGCCCTATCGGGCGAAAAATTTTGAGAATTTTTCGGGTTAAGGCCGTTCGTTTCATCTTCCAAGACCAAGAAAAAACGCTTCAAGACCAGCAGATTGATGGGATTATGAATCGGATAAGAGAGGGATTGGAAAAAGAGTTGGGGGCGGAGTTGAGAAGTTAATAGTCAAAAATTCACTTTGGTTCAAAACAAAAGCCCCCAATTTCTTGGAGGCTTTCTCATGATAAAACTATACAATCTACTTGCTGATGATCAGCTTCTTTTGCGACACTTGTCCGTTGTTCTCAAATTGAACATAGTACATGCCTGCTACATAATTGCCGGAGTTCACCACGTAAAAATCAGCATTTACAATTTCTGAAAACACTGTTTTTCCGCTTACATCCAAAATCGTCAATAGACCACCATCAGTAAGATTCGACAAGGTGAATTGCGTTGAGGCCGGATTCGGGTAAATCTTAATATCACGAGCATCGTGCTCAATAATCGAAGCAGAGCTTTCGCCATTCAACTGGATGTTGTAAATTGTCTGAACCTCAGACGCTGACAATTGTCTGTTGTAAACCATAATATTATCAAAGGAAAGATCTGCGCTTTCGACACCAAAATACATAGGTCCAGCAGTTGTATTAACGTTCGTTCCTGCATTACCCGATGCTACTTGTTGACCGTCCAAATAAACGTAGCACATATTATTGTGATAAATTGCAACATAATGGTGCCACAAAGTATCCACAGGAATAGTGCCTTGCGTGAAACTTGAACCATAAGTCGCCACATAGACCTTGTTGTTATTAAACTGCATAGTAAAACCTTCATTGTTAGTTGTTCCCCCTGTAAAAAAAGCATAGTCTTGGTGCTGTGAATTACTTGCGGCGTAGCGCTTCACCCACATGGCAACAGAGCGACTATTAGTCCCGAAGTTATAATCACCAGGGGTGTAAAGATAATTCAGGTAATTGCCACTAAATGGTTGATTATAGCCACCAGGGTTCATTAAGCTGTAGCAAAGATAATTCTGGTTAAACGACTGTATTCCAACGTTATAACCTGTTGAACTCGCTTCAGACGGACCCGTTACAAAAAATTGTGGTCCATAAATTGGTGCATAAATTGGTGTAGTTAAATCAGCTTGACTGCAAACATATATCGATTGAAAACTCAAAGATTGACCTTGACTCACCTCGTTATTAATATTTCCATTCAATTTCCAATAATCCAAAAGGCCATTGGTCGGGATTTGCGAAGCGCCAAAAAAAGAAATGGCAACACTGCTTACAAGAGTAAATTTTTTCATTGTGAACGTTTTTAAAGTTAGACAGCACAAAACAATAGCAGATTTTACGAAAAAAAATCAGCGTTTTATGAAATGGTAAAAATTTCGGGTGAAATACCCTTTTGAATTTGTGTACCTTCGGCTTTCTTGGATGAATACACGATTTTGATGCCAAAAACAGGATTCGGATTTACTTTGACTAAAACTTGTATTGCCTGAATATCAGCATATCGGTGAATGCTGTACTTTCGTGTTGATAAAAAAAGTCATCCATTTTGTTCTTGAATTACCTTACAGCAATCTATGATCATCGAAAATTTGAATCCTGACATATTTAGCCAAGCAGTTCAATTGCTTCATGCGGCTCGAGAAAGGGTTTATTATTCGGTGAATAGCATCATGGTGTTAACCTATTTTGAAATAGGGAAAATCACAGTTGAAGAAGAACAAAGAGGTCAATCGCGAGCTACTTATGGAAAAAAGCTGTTAACAGAATTATCAAAAACCCTGACAAAAGAGTTTGGGAAGGGCTTTTCCGTAGACCATTTAGAAAATATGAGACGACTTTACATGTGCTACGGAAAAACCGAAACAGCGTCTCGGAATTCTTCTGAATCAATTTCCGAAACAGCGTCTCGGAAAACAAAACAAAAAGAATTTAAATTGAGTTGGTCGCACTACATAAAACTCATTCGTATTGATGATAATGAAGAGCGACTCTTCTATGAAATTGAATGCGTCAAGAATAATTGGAGTGTCAGAGAGTTAAAAAGGCAATACGACTCTGCGCTTTACATGAGGCTGCGCTTAAGTTTAGACAAACAAAAAGTCCTAGAACTTTCCAAAAAAGGTCTTGAAGTTGAGAAACCTAAAGACGCCATTAAAGACCCTTACATTTCAGAATTCCTTGGTTTGCCAGAACAAACCAGCTCTTCAGAGAACGAGCTAGAACAAGACTTAATAGACAAACTCGAGCATTTTCTTTTAGAATTGGGTAACGGATTCACTTTCGTGGCTCGTCAAAAGAGAATCACCTTTGAAGACAAGCATTTTTTTATCGATCTGGTTTTTTACAATCGCATACTGAATTGTTTTGTTGTTATTGACTTAAAAATTGGAGAACTTAAACATCAAGACCTCGGCCAAATGCAGATGTACGTTAATTTTTACGACCGAGAAATTAAGCTCCCTCAAGAAAACAAAACAATTGGATTAATACTTTGTCAAAATAAAAGCGAAGCCTTGGTTCAATATTCCCTTCCCGAAAATAATGAACAAATTTTTGCAAGCAAATACAAAACCATACTTCCAAGCAAAGAGGAACTTAAACGATTGATAGAAATCAAAGAATAATTTGACTGAAAATACTATAAATCAGGACAACATAGAATTTAATAACAGACAAGATGAAACCACTCCAACTCATTATTCTTCTTTCCTTGCTCACCTCTTGCGCTTTCCATGCCTATGAACGCAACTTACCTATGAAAAAAATGCTGCACGAAAATTGGGAATTTGCCGCTCAAGATGAACTGAAATGGCGCTCGGCGCAAGTACCCGGTGTGGTGCATACCGATTTGATTCGACACGGTGTAATCCAAGACCCTTGGTTTCGTCTAAATGAAAAAGATGCGCAATGGGTTGAGCGCAAAGATTGGGTGTATAAAACCACGTTTGAAATAAGCAAAGAGGAACTGGACAACGATCACATCGTGCTCACTTTTGAAGGCTTGGACACCTACGCGGAAATCATTTTGAATGGTAAAGTATTAGCGAAAACCGAGAACATGTTTTTGCGCTACGATTACCATGTAAAAAAACACTTGAAAGTCGGGAAAAACGAGCTTCAAGTCAAATTTCAATCGCCGATTAACAAGCTCGAAGATTTTGTGGCTGCTCGACCTTATGTTTTGCCGGCACCCAACGAACCCGTGGAAATTAAGGTAAGTCCTTATGTAAGAAAAGCGCCGTATCAATTCGGATGGGATTGGGGCCCGCGCATGGTTACAAGTGGTATTTGGCGTCCGGTGTATCTGAAATTTTACGACGACCCTATCATCCGTGATGTGCAAATTCACCAAAAACAAATGGATTCCAATTTGGCCATCATTGACGTTGAAGTGGATGTGTTTATACCTGAAAAAGGCAACTATGAACTCCGCATAGGCGCACTCTCCATTGCTTTAAAAAACATGAAGGGTGAGCAAAAAATTCGTCAAGAAGTGCGCATCGATAATCCGACGCTGTGGTGGCCCTATGAATGGGGAACACCGCATTTATACACACTGGAAGCGCGGATTTTTGAGAAAGACGAGATTGTAGACGCTCAAACCAAACGTTTTGGCTTGCGCACCATCGAACTCGTTCAGGAGGAAGATGAATTGGGAGAAACGTTTTACTTCAAAGTGAACGGTCAGAAATTTTTCATGCGCGGGGCAAATTACATTCCGCAGAGCAATTTCTTACCTTCTGTAACTGACGAACAATACCGCAAACTCATCGAAGACACCAAAGCCGTGAACATCAACACGATTCGTGTTTGGGGTGGTGGGATTTATGAGAATGACATTTTCTACGATTTGTGTGACGAACAAGGCATTTTGGTTTGGCAAGATTTCATGTTCGCCTGCAGCATGTATCCCGGCGATGAGGCCTTTTTGGAAAACGTGCGCCAAGAAGTGAAACAGAACGTTTTGCGATTGCGCAATCACCCGAGCATTGCGCATTGGAATGGCAACAACGAGGTAAAAGTGGCCTGGACGAATTGGGGATGGCAGAAGACTTTCAAATATTCGGATGAAGACTCCACCAAAATCTTCCGCGATTACCTCAAATTATTTGAAGAATTGATTCCCAGTGAATTGCAAAAGTATGACCCAAACCGCAGCTACTCCCCTACTTCGCCCATGTTCAGTTATGCGAAATTGAAGGAATTCAAAAAAGGAACTGTCCATTATTGGGGTGTGTGGCATGCCGGTCAGGAATTCGACAAATATGCCAAATACGTGGGTCGTTTTATGGCAGAATGGGGCTTCCAGTCTTTTCCAAACATGGAAACCATCAAGCAATTTTCCATCGAAAAAGATTGGGACATTGAATCTGACGTCATGAAATGGCACCAGAAAAGCTACATCGGCAACGACATGATTCTCAAACAGGGGTTGAATTATTTCAAGAAGCCGAAAACTTTCGAGGAATTTGTGGAATTTAGTCAACAAACCCAGGCCTTAGCGATGCGCGCTGCCATTGATGCCCACAGGTTGGCGCCGTATAATGGTGGAACGATTTACTGGCAATTGAACGACTGTTGGCCTGCGCCGAGTTGGTCCACACGCGATGTGTACGGCAACTGGAAAGAAGCCCACAAACAACTGACTTGGTTGTATGCTCCCCTAGCGATTCTTCCAAAAATTGACAACAAAGACAAAGAACTTGAATTGGTGGCCTTGAATGATTTGCGAACAACCCAAAAAGTGACTTTGGTCGTTACACAAGAAGGAGCAGAAACAAAGGAACTCATCAGGAAATCACTCAATATTGAACCTAGTTCGTTCAACGTGGTTTGGGAAACCAACGACAAAACCATTGTAAAACCTCTGAAAAAAGGGGAAACTACACTCAAAGTTCAATTGTTTGATGACAATGGTTCGGTTCGGTTCGAACGCATCATTGATCGTTTGGATTTTCTGTAAAATCTCCTATTGAAGGGTTGATGTTACAATTCATGTTTTTGAACCATTAAGGTAGTAAGACCATTCTGGGTTTTAATTAAGGTCTAAACCATCTCCAACACCCTCCTCGCTTCATCTATCCCGCCTATCTTCTCGAAAACCAACCGCAATTTTCCATTCTTTTCGCTCAATGCTCCAACCCGTGGATTGGCTTGAATAAAGTCTAAAACTTTACCGAAGGATGCGCTTTGGAAATACGCAGTATTGGTTTGAGCTGGAAAATAGCCCAGCATTTTTCCACCTTTGAGCACCAGCCGTTCGAAGCCGATTTTTTCGGCGAGCCAGCGGAGATTGATGGATTCGAGCATGTCGATTACGGCTTGTGGCATCGGGCCAAATCGGTCTTCTAAACGTGTTGCGTAAGCGTCCAATTCTTCTTGAGTTTTGAGTTGGTCGAGCTCTTGGTAGAGGTAAAGTCGCTCGTTGACGCTGTTGACATAGGTGTCTGGTATGCGAATCTCGAAGTCGGTTTCCAAGGCGCAATCGATGCCAACAAAAGCATGGGCTGGCAATTGGTCGTTTTCTTGGTCTTGGAAGAGCGTTTTAAACTCATTCTGACGCAATTCCTGCATGGCTTCGTTCAAGATTTTTTGATACATCTCAAAGCCAATATCGTTGATAAATCCGCTTTGTTCGGCGCCCAACATATTTCCAGCACCGCGGATGTCCAAATCTTTCATGGCGATGTAAAATCCTGAACCCAAGTCGCTGAATTGTATCAATGCTTCGATGCGTTTGCGGGCTTCTGACGTCATGCTGGTGAAGGGCGGCGTGATGAGATAACAGAAGCCTTTTTTGTTGGAACGCCCCACACGACCGCGCATTTGGTGCAAATCGCTGAGACCAAAATTCTGTGCCTCGTTGATAATCATTGTGTTGGCGTTGCTTACGTCGATGCCCGATTCGATAATCGTTGTTGAAAGCAGCATGTCGTATTTGTGGTCGATGAAATCCATCATCACTTTTTCTAGTTCTTTGCCGTCCATTTGTCCATGACCGATGGCCACGCGAATGCCAGGTACCAATTGACGGAAAAATTCGGCCAATTCAGGCATATTATTGAGGCGATTGTTGACGAAGAAAATTTGTCCGCCGCGTGAAAGCTCATATTCCAACGCATCTTTCAACATGGCAGGGTCAAATCCGATGCGCTCTGTTAGAATGGGCTGACGATTGGCGGGCGGTGTATTCAAAACACTCAAGTCGCGAGCGCCCATCAAGGAAAATTGTAAGGTCCGTGGAATTGGTGTTGCGGTCAAAGTCAAGGTGTCCACAGACTCTTTGAGCAACTTCAACTTATCTTTCACCGAAACACCGAATTTCTGCTCTTCGTCGATGATAATCAAGCCCAAATCTTTGAATTTGACACGTTCTCCGACAATTTTGTGCGTGCCAATGATGATATCGATTTTGCCTTCTTTGAGTTTTTTCGTGATTTCTGTGACATCTTTGGCACTGCGGAAACGGTTGATGTAGTCCACCGTGCATGGAAAATCTGCCAAACGTTTTTTGAAAGTGCGGGCATGTTGCGAACATAATACGGTCGTTGGCACTAAAATCGCAACTTGTTTGTTGTCGGCAACCGCTTTAAACGCAGCCCGAATGGCAATTTCTGTTTTCCCGAAGCCAACGTCCCCACAAATCAAGCGATCCATAGGTGTTTCTGATTCCATGTCTTTTTTTACGGCAAGCGTGGCTTTCAATTGGTCGGGTGTATCTTCAAATTCGAAGGAGGCCTCCAATTCGTGTTGCAAATAGGTGTCTGGGGCAAAAGCAAATCCGGGTTGACTTTTGCGTTTGGCATACAATTGAATCAAGTCGAAAGCCAATTCCTTGATGCGTTTTTTGGTCTTGTTTTTCAAAGTAGCCCAAGCCTGTGTACCCAACTTATTCATCTTCGGCACAGCGCCCTCTTGACTCGTGAATTTGGAAATGCGATGCAAGGAGTGAATCGACACATACAAAACATCACCATCGCGATAGACCAAACGCACGGCCTCTTGTTGCTTGCCGTTCACATCAATCATTTCCAATCCAGAAAATTGTCCAACACCATGGTCGATATGCGTCACATAATCGCCTTTGTTGAGGTTGTAAATTTCCTTTAAAGTCAGTGCTTGTTTGGCTTGACGGAATCCTTCTTTCAGACGAAAACGATTGTATCTGTCGAAAATTTGGTGGTCGGTATAGCAAGCGATTCCTAAAGAATCTGATACAAATCCGCGACTCAAAGCATAAGGCATGGCGATGAATTCTGCGGCGCCTCCAACATCTTTCAAAATCGTAACCAAGCGCTCTATTTGTGTGGATTGATTGAAGAAAACCAAAGAAAGTTGTTTGTTCTTTTTTCGGTCTTGGAGATTTTTGAAAAGCGCGTCGAATTGCTTGTTGAATGCTGGATGCTCCTTAAAATCAAAGCTGATTTTTTGACTATCCTTTTGCGATGAACTAATTCCAAATTCCACATGGCGATAGTGTTTCAATTCCTTCGACCAAACAGTTGGATGTATGAATTTATCATCTGGAATGGGATGCTTTTCGCCCATTTCAGCTTTGATGTCGTATTGTTTGGCGGCTTCTTGGTAGAGTTTTTTCAACTCTTCAGCGATAATTTCCTCAGATTGAACAAACAAACACGTTTCTACGCCCATATATTCCATCAAGCTCACATGCGCCCGTTGATTGAGAATTTGATCCACATTCGGCATCAAAGTGAGTTGATTCAAAGTCTTGATGCTCAATTGGTCAGCTGGATTGAACGCGCGAATACTTTCCACCTCATCTCCAAAAAACTCCAAGCGAAATGGATTTTCTGATGCGAAGGAGAAAATATCTACAATCCCACCATGAATGGCAAATTGCCCTGGTTCAACCACAAAATCTACACGGTCGAAGCCATATTCCATCAACCAATCCCTTAAAAAACTGATGCCTAAATTTTGACCAACCGCCAATTTGAAAGTATTATCGGCAACGTCTTTTTTCACGGGAACACGTTCTGCCAGAGCCTTCGGATAGGTCACCACCCAAGCTTTTTTATCGGCAGCCAAGAAATCCAAAACCTCAGAACGTGCTAAGAAATTGGGCTGGTCGCTTTCTGTAAAATCATAGGGCACACGGGCACTTTCTGGGAAGAAAAAAGTAGATGTCCCGTTTGGAAAAAGATTCTGTAAATCGTTGTAAAAATAGGCCGCTTGCTCTTTATCATCGAGGATAAACAAAGCGTTTTCTTGTGTTTTTTCCGCCACCAATCCCAAAATAACTGCCGCAGATGATCCTGTAAGTCCCTGACAATAAACGGCTGTATTGTCTTTTTGCAAGGCACTGTAAAGCAATTTCACTTCGTGTTTTTCGGCAAAAAGGGATAAAAATTCTTGGTTGGTCATTCAGAAGTTTTTGAAGCGCTTTGATAACAACAATCGCTTGAGAAAGTTTTTCGGCAAATTTAGGGAGAAAAGCTGCTTTGCTAGATTAAGACTTCATGAAACATTAAGCGATGAGAACATGAATTAATGCATAATCAAACTAGATGTAAACAGCTAATAAATCTTTATGGCTTTCTCAAAACCACCCGAAACGTAGTTCCTTTGTTGAGTTCGGAGTGCAACACAAAAACGCGTCCCTTGTGGTAGGTGTCCACGATGCGCTTCACCAAAGAAAGACCCAAACCCCAACCGCGTTGTTTGGTGGTATAACCCGGATTAAAAATTGTCTTGAGCTTGTTGGACGGAATTCCCTTACCGCTGTCGGTGATATCGACATATACATTTCTGCCACTTTCGGTGACCATGATTTGCAAAACCCCTTTGCCATCCATAGCATCAACCGCATTTTTACAAATATTCTCAATGACCCACTCAAGCAGCGATGGGTTGTGCATTACGATGATTTCACCTTCCGGCATTTCTAAAGTAAAATCGACTTTCTTCGAAATGCGGTATTTCAGATAGTTGAAAGATTTGGTAAGCGTTTCTTTCAGATCATTGGGCTCCAATTTAGCTCCGGAACCAATTTTCTCGAAGCGGTCTGCTATGGTCGAAAGACGATCCACGTCTTTGTTCATTTCTTGTATTTCTTCGGTTGGATGTCCATTCGCTTCCAGCAGTTGAATCCAAGCCATTAACGAGGAAATGGGGGTACCCAACTGGTGTGCGGTTTCTTTAGCCATACCCGCCCAAACCTGATTTTGTTCGGCTTTTCGAAAAGTGCTGAAAATGATATAACCAATAAGAATAAAGAGTCCAATCAAGGTAAATTGCAGGTAAGGGTAAAATTTAAGTTGCTTCAACTCCTCACTGTCGTCAAAATAGATCTTCGCGCGCTCATTGCTAGCCAATCGAATATCCAAAGAATCGACCATTTTGACAATCAGCGCATTTGCATCTCTCAATGTATCACCCCGGTATTTCTTAAGCGAATCAATATTGGTTTCAATCAGTGTTTCATTTCTCGAATCCAGGAAAATAACCGGCACCATGGTCGTGTTGTCGATAAGTTCCTGATTGAAGGAGATTAATAGCGAATCGCGTTGTCGTTCGAGTTCACGCAATCTATCAGAGTCGAAGTAATAGATGCGCTGATACAGGCCTTTTACCACCTCGATTTCAATCGGTTCATGGGTCTTGGACCACGACAGGGCCAAATTCGAAAGGGAATCAAAGTACCTGCCGGCAATCTGTTTTTGAGACTCATCAGCGTAGGTATTTTCGAAATACTTCAATTCCAAATGAACGTTTTTACTGCTCAAGACCTTGTTCCTTTGATCCATCAAAATCACCGGAATATCCTCATTCTCTTTGATGATGTCCAAAGCAAAAGTTAAATCCGTATCAAACGAGGTAACACGGTTCAATTCACGCGTAGCACGTGCCCACAACTCTACCTTTTGACGTTCTCTAACACGCAACTCGTCAAAGGTTGAATTGGTCAAATTGATCAATTCGGCCTTTTTTCTAATCACATCCGCCCACTGCGAAACGCGCTCCCGCTCGCGTGAGCCGACATTGCTCACAATCTCGTTGGTGTAAAACAGAGAAATACCCACAAGCACAATCGCCGTCACGAGGAGTGCAATTTTCCATTTTTGTTTGTTGGAATACAAATTCATGGGCGTGGACTAAAGATTCATTCGCTTTTAATAACTACTTGCTCCCTCGATTTATTGCTTTCCTCACAAAGCCGAACACGACCAATACCAAACAAATCAATGCAAGCAACCACTTGAGTGCCGTCAGAACGCCGGCCACATTGGCAATCGTTGGATGCGGGTTGGGGTAATTGGACAATAAAACAACGATGGCGGTGTTTTCCAACAATTCAATCAAGATCAAAAACAAAGGCAATTTGGCCAAGCGATAATTCGCAAACAACAAGAAGAGTACAAAACTCAAGAAGAGCGAATAAATAATCGGATAAATGATGTCTAAGGTCAGTTCTATGAGTAAGTAGACCGAACGCTCGCTTTCGTTGTACGCCGCTAACAATTCATAGGCCCTTGCCGCGTTGTAGCCAAACTCCAGATCGAGGGGTTTCAGGTTGGGATTTCCACCCAAGGACAACATCAGAAACACATTGATCACAAGGAAGCACCCCAACAATATCAACACATTGCGCCATGAGGCATAACGTTCAATAAAAGGATTCATAGGCCGGCATTTTGGTCAAAGGTAACATCCAAATTCATTTTCTTTGTAAAAAAAAGAAATGCGCTTCCTCTTCGTCTTTTTTGTATTGATTGCCTTTGATGCCTATCCGCATATCAAAAAATTCACAGGCGTCAATTTTGCGTCGGCTGAATTCGGACCTCAAAAAGACAGTGGTATTCCTGCACTGAACAGAATCGCGGCTGAGTGGGTGGCACTCACACCATTCGCCTACATGAATAGCAATACCGACCCGGAAATCCATTTTCCATGCGACAGAAATTGGTGGGCCGACCGTCCGGACAACTTGCTGAGCGTAATTCGTGATGCACGAAAATTCAACAAAAAACTGGTTTTGAAGCCGCATTTTTGGGTGGAAGGCTCCGGTTGGGCCGGAACACTCTCTTTTGATTCATTGGGTTGGCAACAATTCGAAAGAAATTACGAGGATTTTATTCTTAAATGGGCCATGTATGCCGAAGTGAACAAAATTGAAATGTTCTGTTTCGCGACGGAATTGAAAACCGTTGTGCGCAAAAGACCGGAATTCATGCGATCCATCATCAAAAAAATCAAAATCTTGTATTCCGGTAAACTCATGTATGCTGCCAATTGGGACGATTACCGTCGTTTTCCTTTTTGGGATGAGCTCGATTACATCGGAGTGGACGCGTACTTTCCCATTTCAGAGCATGTAACACCGAGTGCTGAAGAAGTTTACGAAAAATGGTTGCCTTTTGCCAAACAGCTCGGTTTATTCGCCTTCAAAAAGCGAAAACCCATCGTTTTTACCGAATACGGCTACCGAAGTATAAACAAACCGGTTTGGAAACAATGGGAAATTGAATGGGTGTCAGACACACTCGATGTAAATCTTCAGGCACAAGTCAACAGCTATGAAGGTCTTTTTCGAGCCGTTTGGAATCGGCCTTGGTTCGCAGGCGGTTTCTTGTGGAAATGGTATCCCGAACCGGTTCATTTCACGGGAAGAAGAGAAAACTCAGACTACACGCCTCAAGATAAACCGGCCGAAGCCGTCATCAGAAAATGGTACCGCATCTGGAAATTGTATCACGTATTACCGAAAGCAATTACACGGTGGATCGAAGAAGAACTTCACCGCGGTAAATCGCCTTTTTAAGTCGTCAATCTCCTCAGCGCGCAACTGAACACCTTGAAAATCGACTACTTTTAAACCGGTAAGTTGCTCCAACGACTCAGGTAAATTGCTCACCTCTGTGTCGTAAAGGTCAATGGCTTTCAAACGCGTCAAACGGCCCAAACAGTGGGGTAAATAACCCAGAGGATTCCGATTCAGAACAAGGGTTTCAAGACTTTGAATCTCACAAAGTTCCTCCTGAATTTCTTGCAAATCATTTTTACTCAAATCCAAATAATAGAGTTTGGTGAGTTTAGCAAGCTCTTTTGGCACTGAGGTTAGTTTCATGCCCTGCAATGATAGCGCCTGAAGATTGCTGAAGTCATTAAGGCAAGCCGGAAAATCCGCGAGATTCTTGCGGTTTAATTTGAGATGAAGCACATCATCGGAATCCATTTTGCGCGCTTGTTCCAAGGTAACCCAACTCACCCGGGGATCAAAAACGGTATTTTTTTGACTAAAGAGTGAAGGGTTGGCGGCTGTAATGAGAAGCACGATTGCGACAAAACACCTCATCTTTAGCCAATTGAGCAGAAAGCTGTGCGTTGTCGGAAAATTTTTGTTCATCGCGGACAAACTCCAATAATTCAACTTGCATGTGGTGTCCATAGAGATCATTTTCAAAATCAAAGATATGAATTTCAACAGATAAACCTGTCCCTTTTGCATCATCAACACTGGGTCGCAGTCCAATGTTCATCATACCAAAATGCGTACCACCCCGCACAGTACCCCGCACCAAATAGACCCCATTCTTCGGAATTATTTTGTGGGTGTTGTCGAATTTCAAGTTGGCTGTCGGAAAACCCAATTTTTTACCCAAAGACAAGCCATGTACAACAGTACCATTGAGTTGGAAAGGTTCGCCCAAATACATATTCGCCACATCTACAGCACCTTGCAATAAGGCGGAGCGGATTTTTGTTGAACTCACGTGGATTTCATCAATATCCTGTGCAGGAATTTCTTCTACGTAAAATCTCATGGTCTCTCCAAGTGCTTGGAAGTGCTCCAAACTCCCTTCTCGATTCCTGCCAAACTGATGATCATAACCAATGATTACGGCTTTCATCTTAAGTTTATCCACCAAGAACGAACGAATAAAAGTCTCCGCAGGCGTTTGGGAAAACGATTTCGTAAACGGAAAAAGTATGACGTTCTGCAATCCCAGTCTATTCAGTTTGTCGAGTTTTTCTTCCTTGGTTTGAAGCAAAGCCACGGGATCATTGGGATTCAAGACGTTTCTGGGGTGCGGATCAAAAGTAAAAAGCACACTTTCTCCGCCGTTTTCGTGAGCCAATTGGTTCAAGCGCGCAATAATTTTCTGATGACCAATATGCACACCGTCGAAAGTGCCAATGGTCAAATGCGCGTTGGGAATGTTGATGTCCGACTCTAATCCGTCAAATATTCTCACGGGATAAATTAAGCCCGCAAAAGTAAGACATTCTGGCCTTGTCATACTTGGGCGAGAACGCATAAAAACAAAAAAGTCGACTCCAATCACGGAATCGACTTTGCTGGGGGTGGAAGACCGGTCTCGAACCGGCGACCTTCGGAACCACAATCCGACGCTCTAACCAACTGAGCTACAACCACCATTCACGTTTTGCCAAAATTCTATTGCTTTGAAATTTGAATGTTTGAAAGGCAATCTTTCGGAAAACGGGTGCAAATATAACGAAATTGGCATTGCACCATTTCAAAACCACAGAAAATTATTTTGGAATCACGTCTTTAAAGAACCGAGCCCGCCATCATAACCTATAATTTGTCCGGTAATCCAAGATGCTTCGTCAGACAACAGGAAGGCAACCAAAGCAGCAACATCATTCGGGTTGCCTACAGCCTTAAGCGGATGACGCTGGGCTGCCGCTTCTTTTTTCTCGTCGTTTGCAAGTAATTTTTCGGCCAAAGGTGTATCTGTCAATGACGGAGCAATGCAGTTGAATCGTATGCCGTTGGCGCTGTACTCCGCGGCCAAAGTCTTTGTAAGACCCTCAACAGCAGATTTAGACACAGCAATAGAGGCATGAAAAGGCATACCCAATTTTGCTGCGACTGTGCTGAACAATACCACACCGGCAGAAGATGACTTTTTCAAGTTAGGAAGCAATCCCTGAACTACGGAAACGGCTCCTAAAACGTTCTGATCAAAATCCGCCAAGAAATCATCTTGTGTAAGTCGATGAAAAGGCTTTAGATTGATGCTCCCGGGACAATATACCAGCCCATGAATCACCTCAGGCAATTGAGAAAAGACATCAGAATTTTTGTCTCTGGCATCAAAAACCATTTGATTCACGCCCAACGCCTCCAACTCAGGTGCGTGTGATTTGGTCAATGCGTAAACCTGATTACCAACGCTTAGTTTCTTGGCTGTTGCCAAACCTATACCCTTGCCTGCTCCGATAATGACTATATTTTTCATACAATTTCAAGCTTCTTGTTTTTATTGCGTCGACACCGCTCGCTGCAATATTTTACTTCTTCCCAGTGTCTTTCCCACTTTTTGCGCCAGCTAAAACTCAACCCGCAACATAAACACACTTTCGTTGGTAGATGTTCTTTTTTCATGTTTTCTTTTTCTGATTTTTCATGCGAACTAAGGTGGCCACGATCTGCTCTCCCTCCGATTTCGCAAAATCACTTTTTCTAGTGTCCCAAATCACCCTTGTTTTTTCTCGCGATTCCTCAATTTTCACTACACGATGCGGATAATGTTCTCCCAAACTAAAATCATAAAACATTTCCTCCATGGGATTGATGTTCCAAGGCTCGTGAATCAAATGCAGTGGCAAATGGGCTAGCTCCGGACACCATTTTTTAATAAACTCCGCTTGTTCATCGTGTTTTTGACTGTTCAACACAGGATTATACACGCGTACGGTATTAACACCGGTCGAACCTGCTTGCATTTGAAACTGGGTGTAATGGATTCCGGGTTCGTAGTCCAAAAACTGCTTAGCCAAGTGATACACACCATGTCGCCAATCCTGAAACAAATGATGTGAAAGAAAAGAGACGAGCAAAGCACGCATGCGGAAATTGATCCAACCGGTTTTATTGACACAGCGCATGGCGGCGTCAACCAAGGGATAACCCGTTGTGCCGTTCTTCCATGCCTCTATAAACGCTTCATTTTTTGAGGGCCAAAGCTGCTCGAATGCGCCATTTATGCAGTGGGTTTCGTAAGCACAAACAGTTTCAAACTTTTGGATAAAATGACAGTGCCAGGTGAGTCGCGTGAGAAAATTATTGTGCGGATTCTTGTTCTTTTTGCCCAAAGCGTCTTGGTAAACAAACTGAAAAACCTGTCTAATGTTGATATTCCCCCAAGCCAAATAAGGCGACAGTCGACTGCATGAAATGCGACTGAGTTGAGGTTTTGAAATATGTCGGCTGTAATTTTGGATGCGTTCTTTTGTGAAGCTCTGCAAATATTTCCAAGCAAAAGATTCCCCGGCAGGTTGATATTGGCTCGGATAGTTCCGCACGTCGTCCATCAAAGTGTTCGGCAATAAGAATCCGTGTTTCCAAAGTACTGTTTTGCCCTTTGTGTAAGTATTATGCACAACAGGACTATGCGCCATGGCAAACCAAGCCTTGTCCCACGTGACTCTGTTCTTTATTCCCCGCATGATGCCATCCCGCTGGTATTCGACCCAAGTCACGTTTTGGTTGACAAAAAGCTGTTTGAGACACTTATCAATAGTATAGGTGAGCTGAACGCCTGACTCTTGATAACTAAACACCTGTCTCACCCGGAATCTTTGGAGAAGTTCTAAAAAAATGGTCTGTGTTTGCCCGTAACAAACGTTCACTTGAAACGCTTGATCGCTCAAATTCAACTTTAGGTTCTCAATGCTATGCCACTGAAATTGCAAATGGCGAAGTGAACAATCGTGATGTGCAACAACATCCGAATCAAAAATATAGAGCACCAAATAAGGCAAATCGGATTGCTCGGCGGCATGAAGCGGCAAATGGTCTTGAGAGCGAATGTCGCGCTTCAACCAAACAATATTGATTTCCTCTGATCCCATGTGTGCGGTAAAACAAACCAAACACACAAAAGTTGAATCCGGAGGCTATTCCGCTTTCTTCAAATGCACATCGAGTTGCGGGAAAGGGAAAGGGAAGCCTCTTTTTGGTAGTTCTGCATAGAGGGTTTCGGTCAAATAGAAATAAACCGTCCAGTAATTTTCAGTGGAAGTCCAAACGCGACAAGTCAAGTCAACAGAAGAACTGTTTAAATTTCTCAATCCGACAAAAGGCTCAGGATCTTTAAGTATCATGTCATTGCGCTCGATGATCTCCATGATGACCTTTTTGGCCTCCTGATAATCGGCTCCATAAGAGATTCCGAAATCAAAATCTACGCGTCTGATGTGCTGACGTGTGAAATTAGTGATACTGGATTTGATTACCTCACCATTCGGGATAATAATGGTCTTGTTGTCAAAAGTGAGTAAAACTGTATTGAAGAGTTGAATATCCATCACTTTTCCAGTTTCTCCACTGGCTATAACCACATCACCCACGCGGTATTGACGCATCACAAGGAGAATCACGCCTCCGGCAAAATTTCCCAAGGCGCCGGAGAAGGCCATACCAATGGCGAAACCTGCGGCACCTATCAATGCCAAAAAGGAGGTCATCTCAATACCCAGGCGTGTCAAGGCTGTGATAATGACCATAATTCTGAAAATCCACACAACAAAATCCGTCATGAAGGTTTTTACAGATGGGTCAAAATCTTTCTTTTCGAAGAACCTGCGCAAACCCTTTTTGATGCGCTTCGCCAACCAAAAACCAACAACAAGAATCAGAACGGCCACGGTAATGTTCACACTAAAATTCACTAAATAGTCCGTAGCCGATTTCCACAAGTCTGCTGACAAAAGTTGCGAAGGATCCTGAACCACCTCAGCGATGGTATGGATGCTTTGAGGAATAATCGTATCGGTGCTATCTGCTTTCATTATTTAAAATTTTTGCAAAAATAGCTACTTTGGCACTTAAATTTTAGAACCACACATGTTCTTTTTCCTCTCCAAAGCCTTGCATATACTTACTGAACCTATTTTTTGGATCTTATTTTTGTGGTCCATTTATGCCTGGAAGAAGAAATCAAAATGGCGTAAGAAATTGCTTCTTAGTGCCGTAGTGATAAGTTTCCTGTTTACCAACACTTTGGTATTCAAAGAGGTTGCGCGCCTGTGGGAAGTTCATGGTGTGGATGCGAATTCTATAGAAAATTATGATGTGGCTATTGTTTTAGGTGGCATGTTTGAATACAACAACGACCTGAAAACCTTGAGTGCACGGCGGGGGGCTGACAGGCTTTATCAAGCCCTTCGCTTGTATCACCGGGGCAAAGTGAAAAAACTACTTATTTCGGGCTCAAACGGCTTTGTGAGCGACCGGGGATTGGATGAGGCTAAACAAATACGGGATGAATTGGTGATTTGGGGTATTCCTCGAGAAGATATTCTTATTGATTCGCTGTCGAAAAACACGTGGGAAAATGCGTCAAACACTTTTGAAATCCTTCAGCGAAATGGATTGACAGACAAACGCTTACTAATTATTACAAGCGGAACACACATGCGCAGATCCTTGGGCTGCTTCGAGAAACTTGGACTGCGTGTAGACAGCTACAGCACAGACCTCTTCACCGGTCCCAAACGCTCCTACCATTGGGATGAATACATCATTCCATCCTTGTCCACAGCCGACGATTGGAGCATACTCACGCACGAGATTGCTGGCTATTTGGTCTATAAGATTATGGGTTATCTCTGAGAAAGGGAGTTATTCCATCATCGTACACTTGGGTCTTTGACCCAGTTTGAAGGTGACGCCTGCACCAAAAAACGCATACCAATCGTTGAATGCACCATCGCCTCTGCGCATACCCACATTGCGACCTCCGGAACCAACTGCTGTCAAACTTCTATCCGATAAAGCCGCTGCTACAGAGCCGTTGTAGGCTGCAAGCTCAACAGGATCTATATATGTTCCTTTGACATCGTCTAAATAATCTGTAAAGGTCATACGGATACCATATTCAGCGAAACATTGAACACGCTTTGTAAGATTGATTTTAAAGCCCAAACCCAAAGGAATAGACGGCTGCACGCGGCGGTAATTCCCTCTCGTGGAAAGCGGTGTTCCTTGTCCCTCCGTACCAAGAGGTTGCAACTCGTACATCACGCCATCCAATTCGGCCTTAGGATTGAAATAAAAAGCGCTGAGCTGAATGAACATGTAAGGACTGTACCAATAACGCTCGCCATGGGTTCTGCCGGTTACATAAGTCAAATAATTGAACTCCAAACCAAAAGCACCCTCAACCAAAAGAGATTGAAAACTCAAGTTGCGATTTTGATACGAACCATTGCTCGCATCAGCGTCATTCCCTTTGATTTTACCCACATAAGCAGAGCCACGTAGTGCAACCCTGGGATTCAAATTGTATCGAAAAATTCCACCTCCGGCAACAGACATCTTTTGAAAATGACCCAAGCGATTCAATTCACCGGTGTAATAACTACCTCCGGCCATCAGACCCAATTCAGATTTTTCACCAAAAGTTTGTTGTGCAAAACTCAGTGTACAGAAAAATCCCATCAATGCCGCTAACGATGCACATTTCATAGGCCTTAATAACGCCGAATTGAGCAAATTATTACTCTACAGTTACAGATTTTGCCAGGTTTCTAGGCTGGTCTACATTACATCCACGCAACGTGGCGATGTAATACGACAACAATTGCAATGGAACAGTGGCCAAGATTGGCATCAAAATTTCATCTGTTTCAGGAATTTCAATGCAGTGATCAGCCATTGCTTTTACTTGAACGTCACCTTCCGTAACAATCGCGATCACTTTGCCTTTTCTGGCTTTCACTTCCTGAATATTAGACACTACTTTTTCATAAGAAGTTCCCTTGGTTGCAATAACGAAAACAGGCATATTTTCATCGATCAATGCGATAGGGCCGTGTTTCATTTCCGCTGCCGGATAACCCTCAGCGTGAATGTAAGAAATTTCCTTGAGCTTCAATGCGCCCTCCAACGCAACAGGAAAACAATTTCCGCGACCCAAATACAAAGCGTTTTGAGCATTCATGTATATCTCAGAGATGTCCTTGATGTTTTTGATGGCGTTGAGTAATTGTTCTACTTTTGAAGGAATCTGTTCTAGGGCAGTCAACAAATAACGCAAGCGCGACTCGCTCAAAGTTCCTTTCTTATGCGCCAAACGCAGGGCAAAGAGTGTAAGCACGGTTACTTGTGCAGTGAATGCTTTGGTTGAAGCAACACCAATTTCAGGTCCGGCATGTGTGTAAATACCGGCATGTGTCGCACGCGAAATAGAAGACCCTACTACATTGCAAATACCCAAAACTGTGGCTCCTCGCGACTTCGCAATTTCGATAGCCGCCAAGGTATCCGCCGTTTCACCGGACTGTGAAATAGCCAAAACGACGTCATTTTCGTTAATAATCGGATTGCGGTATCTGAATTCGCTACCATATTCCACCTCAACGGGAATTCTTGCAAGTTCTTCTACCAAATATTCACCCACCTGAGCAGCATGCCAAGATGTGCCACAAGCCACAAAAACAAAACGATTGGCATTCAGTATTTTACGCTCAAAATCTTTGATTCCACCGAGCTCTACCCAGCCTTCCTTGCTGTTTAAGCGACCACGGAAGCAATCGTAGATGGAACGCGGTTGTTCATAGATTTCCTTGAGCATAAAATGTTCATAGCCCCCTTTTTCTAAGGCTTCCAATTCCATTTCAAGCTCTTGAATATAGGGCGTCTGTTCTTTATTACCAATGTCGATGATTTTCATGCCGTGCTTGCGGTCAACAACCACGATTTCTTCATCTTCCAAATAAACCACGTTCTTGGTGTACTCAATAATCGGCGTTGCATCTGAGGCTAAGAAAAACTCGTGGTTTTCACCGATACCAACCACCAAAGGACTTGACTTGCGGGCTGCCACCATTTTGTGGGGTTCATCTTTGCTTAACACAACAATGGCGTAAGCACCAATCACACTTTGCAGCGCAACGCGAACAGCCTCAATTAAATCACATCCTTCTCTGTGTTTCACATCGGCGATGAGGTGTGCCAAAACTTCTGTATCTGTCTCACTTTTGAACTCATGACCCCGTCTTTTAAGCTCATCTTTGAGCACATCATAATTTTCGATGATACCGTTGTGCACAATCACAAGGTCGTTGACAGCTGAACCACTGTGCGGATGTGCATTTACATCATTGGGCTCACCATGCGTAGCCCAACGCGTGTGGCCAATACCGACAGTTCCACTAACATCTGAAGAAGACGCAAAATCCTCTAAAGCGGCGACCTTGCCTTGTTTTTTGAAAACACGAATGCCATTCACATCCATCAAAGCGACTCCCGCACTGTCGTAACCGCGGTATTCAAGTCGTTTGAGACCTTTGATTAAGATAGGGTACGCATCCTGCGTTCCTATGTAGGCAACTATTCCACACATAACTAAAATTCTGTATAATTAATGATCAGTCTAGGCTTATACTTATTTGTGGTTTCCACACCATTGAAAATGATGCGTTCCACGTTGTCGTTTGTTCGCGCACCTGAGATAATCAACTCCGGAATGGTAAAACTTGGCGATTCCTTGATCAGCCCTTGCACAAACGTGGTAATATCAATTGAATAATGTTTAAATTGAGGCACAAAGCGGTGCAGGGTCGGGGAAAGCACACCAGAGGAATTTATGGTTAGACCCCATGGCGAGTCATTTTCTCCGCGCTTATTAAACGCTACCAAATGCTCACTAGGATAGCGATCATCACCGTTGAAATACACATAGGGCAGAATCAAAGTAGCGCGATGAATAACCGCTTTGGGCGACAAATTCAAAACTCCCGGAAAGCGAACTACCGCACGAACGTGACCAGTCTGGGTATAAAAAGCATTTTTACCAAGCAAAGGATTTTGAATCAAATTTTGAACCGGATAGCCTTCAGATTCAAACTTCATTTGGTTGTAATACACACAACGGTCGTTGAGAATCAAATCAAAGACCCGGGAGGATCCATTTTGGTTGTAATATATCGTCAACTTGGAATCTCGGTCGAGGAGATCAAAAGAATAAACTGCACCAGAACTTGGCGCGATTAACTCGTCTTCTACTACTACCCTAAGACCCTTAAAATACGCAAGAAACGCATCATTATCAACCATGTGCCCATTAGCCGAACTATTAATGAGCTCCTGACCCAATTCGTTTTTGAGTCGAAGTCTGAGTTGAGGATTCAGCGTATCTGTACCCACCAACACTTTTTTCATGACGTTGGGTGTAAGCACTTGCAAACCATCCACAATAAGCTGTTCGGGTTGGTAGGCGCTTGTGGAAGACGTAAGATAATTGGAATCTTTGCTCAGGGCGTCGTTTAATCTGTAAACCGCAAATTTTTGCGGTACAGCACCTAAACCGTATTGATCTCGGTATTCGAGCGCCAGCACGACTGAATCGATGTTGATTGCAGCGATGTCTCCAAAATTGGGTGCAGCAACCAGGCGAAACTGCGTGTTGAAACCGGTGCGAACGTTCCCAAAAACAGGATCGTTGTAGGCACCTAAAAGCGCGAAACGGGCATTTCTGGTAAATGTGGAATCTATCAACTCGCTGAAGGCTTCCAAACTGAAAGTATCCACCCCGGTAGCATCAAGCAACAGGTTTTGGTCGTATTGATCTTTGCCAAACGGGTTGTCCACTTTTTTGCAGGAGGCAATGAGCACCAGGCTGAGGACAACAACCAGTGAAGCGAAGCGATTTGTTTTGTTCATAGGAATCTTTATTCGGAATATACTTCCTCTGTAACGAGCTTATCGATAAAATCTGATAAAAGCTTCATGGGTGTTTCGTCTGTGTTAAACTCAATCTTCTGACAGTCAAGCTCTTGACTGCCGTGATTTTTTAAATCATTTTGAGCACTTGAACAATAAACCAATCCGTCAGAGAGTTGCATAGCAAGAGCACGTACAGCATTTAGGTCTCCGTCCTTAAGTGCTTCGATGGTCTTATCGCTGAAGCCATCAAACTTTAGCTTGTCGATAAAACGCTCTGAAAACTTGAAGTTTTCCACGTCGTCGTACACCGAATACACGAGTTTGGTATCGCTGAAATGCGGTTCATTGGCAAAAACATCTCTGATATACAAGGGCATAAAAGAAGACATCCAACCGCTGCAAACGATTGCATCCGGCTTCCATCCCAACTTTTTCACTGTTTCCATCACGCCACGACAAAAGAACATTGAACGCTCATCATTGTCGGCACATACAGCCCCGTCCTCTTCGCATTCGATCGATTTTCTTTTGAAATACTCCTCATTATCAATAAAATAAACTTGTATTCTTGTGGAAGGAACAGAGGCAACTTTAATAATCAAGGGGTGGTCTTGGTCATCCACAATTAAGTTCATTCCGGACAAACGAATCACTTCATGAAGTTGGTGTCTTCTTTCGTTGATTGCACCAAACTTGGGCATAAAAACCCTGATTTCTTTACCTGAATCGTGAATACCTTGTGAGATTTTTCTGATGAAATTGGCTAATTCTGATTTTGCCAAAAAGGGGTTTATCTCTTGTGAGACAAATAGTACTCGCTTTTTCTCCATATTTCGAGATAGAAATTTACAAATGCAAAATTATAAAAAAAATATCGGAATATCTCTGAATAAGGAATAGTTTTGTCGCCTCAATTCTCAAAAGCAGCGCTATTGCAATCCTTTGTTACTGTCGAATCCTTGGATAAGTGGCTAAAAGCTAGTCGCTTAGAAGGAAAAACTATCGGTTTTGTGCCTACCATGGGTGCTTTGCATACCGGACACGTCGCTTTAATCAAGGAAGCAAGAAAACACTGTAATGTGGTGGTGGCGAGCGTTTTCGTTAACCCCACACAGTTCAATTCTATTGAAGATTTGGACAAATATCCAAGGACTTTGGGTCAGGACATACGCAAACTGATGCGAGCCAACTGTGATGTGGTTTTCGTTCCTGAGGTTAAAACTATCTACCCAAACTTCCCCCATCAAACGCAGTTCATTCAGATGGATTTCGGCGCATTGAATCAGGTGATGGAGGGCGCTTACAGACCGGGTCATTTTGAGGGGGTGGTGAATGTGGTTTATAGACTTTTAGACATCGTTAAACCGAACATGGCTTTCTTTGGGGAAAAAGATTTTCAACAATTGACCATCATTCGTGAAATGACAAGACAATTTGCGCTCAATATTGAAATTGTTGCGTGTCCCACGGTAAGAGAAACTACAGGTCTGGCCATGAGCAGCAGAAACAAACGCTTGTCCCTAAACGCCAAAAAAGAGGCATTGGTCATTTATCAAACCTTACAGCTTGCAAAACAATTGGCTCACACAGAATCCCCTGACGCCGTTGTTGCGCACTGTGTATCTCATTTCAAAAAAAGTGCTTTGGAACTTGAGTACATCACGATTTGTGATCCCCAAAAGCTTCAACCACTAAAGGATCAATGGGTTCCCGGATCGCGTTGCTTCATCGCTGCTTACTGCGATGGCGTTCGGTTAATCGATAATATGGAGTTAATTCCCTAATTTTGCGCCCCGAAACACACACTATGCATATTCAAATTTGCAAATCAAAAATTCATCGCGTTCGTGTAACAGAAGCTGACTTGAACTACATCGGAAGCATCACCATCGACGAAGCCTTAATGGAAGCAGCCAACATCATTGAAGGCGAGCGCGTTCAAGTAGTCAACTGCAACAACGGTGAACGCTTGGAAACATACGTTATCAAAGGCGCTCGCAACTCTGGAACCATCTGTCTGAACGGACCTGCAGCGCGCCGTTGTCAAGTGAATGATGTTGTGATTATTATCGGTTACGGATTCATGGATTTTGACGAAGCCAAGTCCTTCAAACCCGCCTTGGTTTTCCCGAACGATCAAACAAACCTCATCGATTAGCTTTGTCTTGAAAACGTCGTTTTTTCAAACCCTAAAAATAGCGCTGCCCCTTGTATTGGGTGCCTATTTGGTTTGGCACACTTGGCGTCTCATTGAAGACCAAAACCCGGAATCCTTTATTCAAACCATTTCCGGTATGCATTGGGGATGGCTGTTGTTTTCATTGGTTTTAGGTCTTATGAGCCATATGATGCGGGCGCACAGATGGAAGTATTTGCTAGAACCTCTGGGACATCAAACCAAGTTTTCCAATCGCTACCACGCCACGATGGTGGGTTATGTCATCAACATGATTATTCCTCGCGCCGGAGAAGCGTCGCGCGCCGGTGTACTGGGTAAAACAGATCAGATTTCTTTTTCCAAGGCGTTTGGAACAATCATCGCGGAGCGCGTTATAGACTTGGTCATGCTTGCACTCATTGGTTTCATTACAGTAGCGCTGAGCCTTGAGGATTTTGAGTTGCTCTATAAGCAATTGTTAGCCGGTCAATCAGATTCCGGAGGAAACAGCACACTTAACGTTCTGCTTGGAGCAGCAATGGTTGCAATCTTTGTAATTTTCTTGCTCTACAAAAACGACAAATTTCGTTCGCGCATCCTCGCATTTTTACAAGACCTGAAAGCCGGGTTGTTTTCTATTCTAAAGGGTAAAAACGCTGGCAAATTCGTCATCTTCTCGGTATTAATTTGGCTGTTTTATGTTCTTTATTTCGGTATTTGTTTTTTAGCACTTGACGAAACAAAAGAAACCTCAGCACAAGGCATTTTGATGTCGTTCATTGCAGGCACCATCGGCGTGATGCTAACCAATGGAGGCGTTGGTGTTTATCCCTTATTTGTTGGTACAGTAATTACATTTTATGTGTTTCCAAACCATGAAGGTATCCATAACAGCGCATTGGCACTGGCAACCATGATTTGGATTACACAAACTTTGTTTTTGGTGCTGCTAGGCTTGGTATCTTTGCTGTATGTATCCCGCAATTTTCCTCTGAATCATGAGCAAGAATCTGGACAAGATCAACAGTAAAATAATGCCCTTGGAGGCTTTTTTGTCGTTGAGAGCAGACCTCAAAAAGGAAGACAAAAAAGTGGTTTTTACCAACGGTTGTTTCGACATCTTGCACTTTGGCCATGTGAGTTATTTGGCACAAGCTGCTGAATTGGGTGACTTTCTTGTAGTCGCACTCAACGACGATGCTTCCGTGCGCGCTCAAAACAAAGGACTTGAGCGTCCCATCAACCCGGAACAAGCAAGAGCCATATTATTAGGCGCACTGTCCTTTGTGGATGCCATCGTTCTTTTTCATGACAACACACCACTCGATTTGATTGCAAAAATTCTGCCCGATGTTTTGGTTAAGGGTGCTGATTATGACGCAACAGAAACAAACCCTTCCTCCAAACGTTACATTGTGGGTTCAGATTTGGTAAAAAAGAACGGTGGGCAAATCAAAACGATCGCTCTGGAACCGGGTTTTTCCACCACGGCCATCCTGAATAAAAAAAACAGGTAAAACCATGATCAGCTTTCAAGACTTCGAAAAAATCGACCTTCGCGTGGGAACCATAGTTGAAGCTCGACCATTCGAGGCAGCAAGAAAACCCGCCTATCAGTTGCTTATCGACTTTGGTCCTCTGGGAAAAAAGAAAACATCAGCTCAAATCACCAAACGCTATTCCTGCGAAGAATTGATTGGACGACAAGTGATTGCAGTAGTAAATTTCCCACCCAAACAAATTGCCAACTTCATGAGCGAGTGTCTCGTATTAGGCGCTGTGGAAGACGACGACGTTGCGCTTTTAACTGTAGATCAAACGAAAAATGGCCTAAAAATAGGTTGATTCGAGGGTTCAATTTTTCCGGAAAAACGGTCTATTGCAATTCTCATGTATCTTCGCGCAAACAGATTTAATATGAAAATTACCATTGTTGGCCAAGGAGTTGCCGGCACTATGTTGGCTTTTGAATTGGAAAGACGAGGTGTAGATTATCGCATCATTGATTCAGGAAAAAATCACTCCTCAGCAGTGGCAGCCGGCATCATGAACCCAGTCGTTTTCAGGCGTTTGACCAAGACTTGGATGGTTGATGCCTGCTGGGATTTGGCCATTGAAAACTACCGCAGCTTAGAACAAAAAATCGGTGTTTCTTTCCTTCGTTGCAAACCGATGCGACGTTTATTTGCCAGCGAACAAGAACGTGGCTTTTGGGATGAAAAAACTAAACTGCCTGAATTTCAAAAATACATTGCCCTATTTCCACCTAACGACCCAACACCTACTTACGCAAAAAACACGCATGGCTGTGGTTTGGTCAAAAAAGTCTATCACATCGATGTAGCGCAGTTTTTGAACGGATCCAAAAAACATTTTGAAGCAGCAGGACGCATCGAATATGGCGAGGTGAATTACGCTGAGTTGTTGGAAAAAACCGTACATGACCCCACGCAAAAAGTCATATTTTGTCAAGGTTACCGCAACGGAGAAAATCCATTTTTTGGCAAACTTCCGGTACAAACCACCAAGGGACAAATTTTAACTGTTTCCAGCAAGGCATTGAACGCCAACGAATTGTTAAACCGAAAGTGTTTTATGCTGCCCTTAGGTGAAGAGAAATTCAGAGTGGGAGCAACCTATGAATGGGAAAACACAAGTTTGCATACTACCGAGGAGGCGCGACTCGAACTCACCGAAAAACTGAATACCCTAATCGATGCTCCTTACGAAATTGTGGATCAACAAGCGGGTATTCGTCCCACATCACCGGATCGCAGACCCATACTTGGGCAACATCCTGAACACGCAGGAATGTACATACTCAACGGTTTGGGCACTAAGGGTTATTTACTCGCGCCATGGTGTGCCAAACTCTTGGTTGAACATATCCTAGAGGGACAACATATACTCGCTGAAATAGAATTGAAGCGATTCAAGGTGCTGTAAGGCTTAAACTTAAAAATTTGTTGCTGCCGGAAACTACCTTTTTCGTTTCTTCTTTGGCGCTTCCTTGCGCGTAGCTTTCAGTTTAGCCCCGTCCTTTTCTCTGTGCCATGATGGCTTGGTCGCAATCTTCACAAATACGTTGGGCATGTGAAGTCTTTCTTTTTCGTCTTCCAGTAGTATTTCGGAAAGCTCAAGGTCCTCGGGCAAATCTAATACCTGAACCTTCAAATTCATATAGCTTTCTGCCTCCTTCAAAAGGGGTTCTTCTTTTTCATCGAAAAAAGAAATTGTTGTTCCGGACTCCTCTGCTCTACCCGTTCGACCCATGCGGTGCAAGTAAAACTCCGATTCCTCAGGCATATCGAAATTGATTACATGCGAAATACCTGAGATATCGATACCGCGCGCGAATAAATCGGTGGCAATCAAATGCTGGATTTTTCCCGTTTCAAAAGCCTCCGTAGTCGCAAGTCTTGTGTTTTGTGCTTTGTTGGCATGAATCACACCGAAATTACTGAATCCACGCTCTTGCAAATGCTCAAAAAGCATATCCGCCCGGCGTCGTGAACGCACAAAAACCAAACATTTTGTAAAGGAATCTTTATCATTCAAAAGCAACTCAAGCAAATTTACCTTGGTGTGGTAATTGGGCACAGGAAACGCGTATTGGTCGATTTGCTCCAAAGGCGAACCCGGGGCTGCTACCTCAATTTTCTCCGGTTCATTGAAAAACTCTTCAATCAACGACTCAATAGCCGGGTTCATCGTAGCAGAAAACATGAGATTTTGTCTTCTCTCGGGCAGTAAATCCAGAATATTCTTCAGTTGCGGCAAAAACCCCAGACTCATCATTTCATCCACCTCATCAATCACGATGCGTTTGACCGCCTTCGTTGACAAGCTTCCATTGGCCATCAAATCGAATAAGCGACCAGGCGTAGCAACCACAAAGTCAACACCTTGCATAATTCGGGCACTTTGTGTGCGAATATTCACACCGCCGTACACACCTACAACTGAAAAATTTACGAACTGTGTGAGTTTTTCAATCTCCTCCACAACTTGAGCAACCAATTCGCGCGTGGGCACAATAATAATCGCCTGTGGATGAATATCTTTGGAAAACTTCCACAAACGCAAGCAAGGAAGCAAATACGCCAATGTTTTCCCGGTGCCCGTTTGAGCGATTCCAAGCACATCCTTTCCTGACATAATCACGGAAAAAACTTGTTTTTGAATTTCTGTTGGCTGTTCAAGACCTTGCGCCTGAAGCGCTTTCAAAAGAGCGCTGTTCAAGTTTAAGTCTGAGAAAGAGGTAATTGACTTCATGCCGCAAAGATAGTCAGTATTGCGAGGTGAAGCGCATTCGAGGAATTCACACGCAAATGAGCTTGGTTTATCCAAGCATAAAAACACTACGGATTTTTAATCAGTTTCAAGCATTGTTTTAAGCCTTGACTCTCGACCAATAAAAAGTATACACCTGCATCCAAACCACCCAATTCAACAACAAGCGTTTCTGTTTCGCAATTTTGACTAAAAACCACTTTACCTAGAGCATCGCAAATTTGAATTGATGACTTCGCTGTCAGTTTGCTTATCGTAAAACTGTTCTGAAAAGGATTAGGAAATACTTCGACAGCGTCAAATTCAGGGAAATTTTCCAGCGAAACATTAGAATTCGGATCGTGTTCAAAAAGTTCCATCCCTCCAAGATCTGTTCCGGTAAACAGTTCGAAACGACCATTGTTGTTCACATCTTCAACCCAAAAGGCAGAATATGCTTGAACACTAAAGTTGAGATACTCCGGTAAGATTGTGGGAAAAACCGTTCCCGGCAAAAGGTTCTCCTCAATACCGGTTGCGTAGAGCATCTTGCCATTTCTGAGTCCAGCGAACAAATGCCATGTACTATTCCAATCAACAAAATGCGGCACTATAAATCCATCGGGAGAATTAGGATCAGCCAATATTCCTCCCAGTTGCGTATTAACAATTTTGAAACTCGGATTAGTGGCGTTCCCGGTGTTTTCATAGTAATGTAACACGCCGTTTTTATTCCCAATTACCAAATCCAACAAGCCATCTCGATTTATATCCACCAAGCAAGGTGCTGCGAAGGACCCCACATTAATGATGGTGCCATCTTCATCTTGTAAGTTAAAAGTTTGCGTAGAGAACACCATGTTGTTGCCCGCTCCGGCAGCATTGGTAAACAGATGAACACGTCCGTTCTCAGTTCCTAGAACCATATCCATGTCCCCATCACCGTCTAAGTCGCCAAATGCCGGCACAATACGTAATCCTAGTCCGTAGCTCGGCAGATTGAATAGATTATGGCTTACAAAGGTGTAAACCGGGCTTTCTGCTGTTCCCGTATTTCTATAATAAGCTAAGCGAGATTCTTTATCCAAAACCGCCTTGTAATTGTAATAATTCGCTACCAATAGGTCTTTCAGACCATCGCCGTTCACATCCACCAAAACAGGAATACTTCCACTGCCCACATCGATCATTTGGTTTTGCAGAAAATTATTTTCCTGAAAAACAAAATTCGGTTGTTGATTCGTGCCGGTGTTGCGGTAACGCCAGACGCTGTTCATGTTCTCAGAAACAATCTTTGCATTCGGAGTGACCACTAAGTCCTTTACGTTGTCGTGGTCAGCATCAACGAAAAAAGCAGTAGGAAATAGTGTAACGCTGGCGGGCGTGGAATTGCTCGGAAAGAAATTATCCAGTGAGACCATTGAAGAGTTGGTATTTGGAGCTGTTCCTCCATTCATGAGTTGCACCAAATTCGGATGCGCAATATCCCCCAAAACCAAATCCATTACCCCGTTGTTGTTGAAGTCCAAGGCTAATACAGTGGAACCCGCGTGACGTTCATCACGAGAGTTTTCCCATGCAAAAATCTCTTCATCACTTAAAACAAACTCAGGATTCGGCACACTTCCACCGGCTGTGCCGCAAGGGAAAATATTGTTGTTCAGAGAAATAGAATTGTCCGTCGTACTTTCCCTGAAGTTGCCCCAGCATTCATTCTTCAACTCATAATGCAAAGAATCGGGAATGCCGTACAGCTCCATGCTTTGGTTTTTGTGGTATTCTAATCGATCGCCTCCGATATGAAAAGTCAAAATGTCAACATCGCCGTCTCCGTCCACATCAGTATAGGATGGAATATCCGCCGAACTGACGTAAAGAATGGCATTCACCTGACCCTGCCAAGAACGCAAAATATCTTTTTCCAAAACCCAGTTGTGACCTTGGGTGGAACTTCCAATATTTTTATACACCTTGACGCCACCGATACCATAGGTGAAGATATCCGGGAGTCCGTCGTCATTGTAGTCCACCAAAGCCGCACGGTAGCGCAAATCATTCGGAAAAACACTTCTGAATTCTGGTGCCTCAACAAACACATTCTGCCCATTCATCAGTTTACTCAAAAATATGCGCACCTGGTCTTCACTGCGGTCAAAAGCAAACAAATCCATTCGACCATCAAAGTCCATATCGATATTCGAAAACTGGGCATTATTCAGACCACCTGCCCAAGGCATAATGAGTGGATTTCCCGCAAACATTAAGGGCAAATGATTACTTCGTTCGAAAGAAAATTGGCCCAAGGAATTACGAAAAGAAACCAAAAAAATGAACGAAACTGAAAGGCGGAAAAACATGGCAAATGGCTTGAATTTATAGAAACACGAATATAACAGGTTTTTTGTCTGACAGGAAAATTTTCACACGATACGTACACACGGAATTCGTAAAGGTTGTTGAAATTTGATTTTTAAAACACGTTAGATTTTCGAAATAATCCTTCCCAAAGACCTCATTCAACGCGACGCTGTGAATAGTTCTTTACAAACCAAGTGTTTCCAACAACCGAAGCGCCTAATTTTACCAGACCATTGATATTCTTCCAAACTCAGAAAATCCAACCCAAAACATGAAGTTGTTTCATTTGCAAAGCACTGTTTATCAACGCTAAAACCCATTCATGAGTCTACTTAAAAAGCTTGCCGGACAAACCGCCATTTATGGATTATCGAGCATTGTTGGTCGCATGATCAACTTCCTCTTGGTGCCGATATACACCGGTGTGCTTTTACCAGCCGACTACGGAATCGTTTCAGAGCTATATGCCTATGTAGCTTTTTTGCTTGTCTTTCTCACATTTGGGATGGAAACCACATATTTCAAGTTTCTTCACGACGCAAAAGACAAACAGAAAACCTTCAATCAAGCTTTTTTGATTTTGGTAGTTGTGAATCTCGGTGTGCTTTTGTTGGGAACTGTTTTTCTTAAACCCATTGCCAAATGGATGCTTTATGAAGATTTTCCTGAGTTTGTGTTTCTGCTTTTAATCATTGTGGTTTTGGATGCGCTGGGTTCTTTGCCCTTAGCGAAGTTGCGCGCAGAGGAGCAAGCCAAAAAGTTTGCGAAAATTCAATTGGCGTCAATTTTTACCAATGTTGGTCTGAATTTAATCCTGCTTCTGTTGGTTTTCAATCCCGATATCGACGCACCTTATTGGGGAATACTTTACATACTCATTTCCAACCTTGTCGCTTCTTTAGTAAAACTTGTGTTGCTTTTCAAACCGATAAGCTCCTTCTCTTGGGAAGTCGATTCTGCCACCATTGGGGCGATGTTCAAATACACCTTTCCCATTTTACTTGCCGGTTTGGCTTTTGTCGTAAATGAAACACTGGACAGAATATTGCTCAAACAAATTTTAAACGACCCGGGCATAATTCCTCTCAATGCAGCAGGAAACATGATTGAAAATCCTCTTCGTTATGCTGAAGAACAAGTAGGTATATACAGTGCAAACTATAAGCTTACCATGTTTATAACACTGTTTCTCCAAGCATTTCGATACGCCGCAGAGCCCTTCTTTTTTGCTCAGGCAAAAACCGACCCTCATCGCAAAATTTACGGCAAAATCATGAATGTGTTTGTCGCAGTGCTCTGCTTTGCCTTTCTCCTTGTCTCTTTGAATATTGACATTTTTAAGCATTTCATCACCAATGAAGCATACCATGTTGGTTTAAACGTTGTGCCTATTCTACTCTTAGCTAATATTTTCCTAGGTGTTTATGCCAATCAATCCATCTGGTACAAACTCTCCGGTCAAACAAAATTTGGTGCATTCATTTCGATGGGGGGTGCAGCCATCACCATTTCGATGCTTTATTTACTCATTCCACATTTTGGTTACGTAGCTGCTGCCTGGACAACTTTTACTGTATATGGTCTTCAAATGATTGCCTCTTACTTGCTGAGTCAGAAGTATTTTCCCATTCAGTACAACTTGCGAAAAACAGGCTTGTATTTCTTTCTTTCTCTGTCTTTCTTCGGTTTATCGCGCTGGTTGAACTTAGATTTCGGAATACTCCAAATGGCACTGCACAACGGCCTTATTGTTTTATTTTTGGCGGCAGTCTGGTTTTTAGAAAAAAATACAATCAGAAATAACTGAGGATTACGCATTTTTGCAAGAGCATAAACTATGAAAGTTAAGATTATCAATCAATCACCTTTTGAGCTGCCTCGCTATGAAACAGCGTTGAGCGCCGGTATGGACTTGAAAGCTAACATCTCCGAGGAAATTACCCTCAATCCTATGGACAGGGCCTTGATTAAAACCGGACTCTTTCTTGAGATTCCGGCCGGTTATGAAGCTCAAATCAGGCCCCGCAGTGGACTCGCACTGAAAAAAGGACTAACAGTATTGAACAGTCCGGGGACTATAGACGCTGACTATCGCGGTGAAATTGGCGTAATCCTTGTCAATTTATCAAACCAAACCGTTGTTATTGAACCGGGAGAACGCATTGCTCAAATGGTGTTTGCCAAAGTGGAGCAGGCTGTTTTTGAAACGGTGGAACACCTCACAGAATCTGAAAGAGGAGCCGGAGGATTTGGCAGTACAGGACTGAAATAATTGAATTATGAAAATAATTGTTCCCATGGCTGGACGTGGCAGCCGATTAAGACCACACACACTCACAACTCCGAAACCCTTAATTCCGGTGGGAGGCGTTCCAATAGTTCACCGTCTGGTTAAGGACATTGCGGCTGTATGCAATGAGAAAATTAGCGAAATCGGATTTGTTATCGGTGATTTTGGCAGTGAAATAGAACGTGAACTGATTCAAGTCGCGGAAAACCTGGGCGCTAAAGGAAGCATTTTCCATCAGCATGAGCCCTTGGGCACAGCCCATGCGGTATTGTGTGCTGAACCACTGCTCGACGAAAAGGTGGTTGTCGCCTTCGCAGACACGCTTTTCAAAGCCGACTTTTCCTTGAATGACTCCGATGATGGCGTTCTTTGGGTAAAGCAAATCGAAGATCCAAGCGCTTTTGGCGTTGTTCAATTGGATGCATCAGGTAACATTATCGATTTCGTGGAAAAACCGAAAACCTTTGTGTCAGATTTAGCCATGATTGGCATTTATTATTTCAAAAATGGTCAGGCATTGAAGCGCGAATTGCAATTTCTCATCGATAACAACATAGCCAAAGGAGGCGAATATCAACTTCCTGATGCACTCAGAAATTTAACCCAAAAAGGAACGCTATTCAAGCCCGGAACCGTGAGCGAATGGCTGGATTGCGGCAACAAAAAAGTCACAGTGGAAACGAACCAACGCGTATTGGAATTCGATGCCGAACGCGGTATTGAAACTGTTTCAAATCAAGCGGAAATTGTAAACAGCGTTATCATTCAGCCGTGCTTCATTGGAGCTGGAACGAAAATTGTAAATGCAGTTATAGGTCCCCATGTGAGTTTAGGTAAAAACTGCGAAGTTCGCGATTCAAGGATTGAAAATTCGTTGATTCAAGATAATACACATATCAAAAACGCCGTATTGAAGGACGCTATGATTGGTTCCAATTGTGTTTTAGAATTATCCACGATTGACTACAGCATTGGTGATTATTGCCAAATCAAGTAACATGTATAACAACCTTCGGCATAAAAACATTATACTACTGTATCTCTGCCTTGCTTTTGTCTCGACAGCCATAAGTTCATGCGGCACGAAGAAAAAATCCAAGGGAAACAACTCAGCCGTTACAGCCCCAAAAACCAATCCAAGCTCAGTAAACATGGACTTGGTTTACAAAAACAACTTCTACGAAGCCATACGACTCAAAACCGTTGGTGATATTGAAGAGTCACAAAAAATATTGGAATGGTGTCTGAAGCAAAATCCGAAAGATGATGCCGTACTTTATTTGTTGGCGACTTATGCCGAAAATGAAAGGCGCATGAACAAGGCAAAAGACCTGATTCAAAGAGCGTTAACTGTAGACCCGGCAAATATTTGGTATGTAGAAATGCTTGCAAAAATTCAAATCAACAGCGACGATTACATCGGTTCTGAACAGAATTTCGCCAAAATGGTCGCCTACGACCGCTACAACAGCGAATGGTTGTATTACTATTCAGAGGCACTAATTTTCAACAAAAAATACGCCCAAGCCATTGACGTATTGTCTGACTTAATCAATGAAACCGGACCAATTCCGGATTTTGTGCACCAACGCAATGAGTTGTATCTGGAGTTAAAAAGGGATGAAGAAATGCTCGTCTCGCTCAAAAAGTTGATTTCAGATTATCCTGAAATGCCCGAATTTACATCCATGCTTTTGGGTTACTACAACAAAAAAAAGCAACTCGATGTGGCCGAAAAAGAATTTCAAGCAATTCTTGCGAAACAACCCAGTCATGCGGGTGCTAGAATTGCATTGGCAGATTTGTACCGTCAACAAAGAAATGAGGCCAAAGCGCATGAACAAGTGAAACTTGCCATTGCATCGAAAGCGCTCTCTGACGATTACGCCATTCGTTTGATGCTCAATGTTTTAAACGAACAAAACAACAAAAACCCGCAACTCCTGGAGCTCGGAATCCTCTTGCGCGACAATTATCCTGGTAATTATATGTCACATGCCATACTGGGAGACATTTACAAGGAAAACGGGAAACCCTTGGACGCGTTAAAGGCACTTGAACAAGCACTTAAACTCAATGGTTCCAACTATGAATTGTGGCTTGAAGTGGTGTCACTCTATTACAACATGAAGCGCTACAACGAGGCCTTGAACAGCGCTGAAAAAGCTTTAGAACTCTTTCCCAGCCAACCGCAATTGTATTATTTCGCCGGCATGTCCGCACTGGGCAATAAAGCCTACAATCAAGCGCTTGATTTCCTTGAATTGGGTAAAGACAACATCGTCCGCGACCAAACCCTCAAAGCGCAATTTGAATTGGCGACAGCGGAGGTCTATCTAGCACAAAACAACATTCCTAAAGGACGTAAACACATGGAACAAGCAGATTATTTGGCTCCAAATGATATGCTTATCCAAAACAACAGAGCATTTCTTTTGGCCAATTACAAAATAGACTTGGATAAAGCGTTGAACATTATTTCGACGATCGTTGACCGTCAACCCAACGACGCACTGTTTTTGGATACAAAAGCTTGGGTTTATTACGCAAAAAAAGACTACGACGAAGCCTTAAATATCATAAAACGCGCCCACAGTTACGCGCCTGAAAACACTGAAATCAATGAGCATTACGGGGATATACTTTACCGACTCGGAAGGATTGATGAGGCTTTGGTTTACTGGATAAAAGCTAGAGAACTCGGAGACCAGAGTATCAAACTCTCAAAAAAAATTAGTAGCAAAAAAATAGACGAATAAACATGAAACTATTCTATGTCATAGGATTGCTCACGTTGACCATAACCGTAGGTTGTGGTAAAAGAAAACACAACCTAACCAGCGATATTTCGGAAAAATCACTAGCTGAACTCGTTGGTCGCTTGGATGAACTATCCCACTCAGAATGGGACTTTCTCTCCGCAAAAACCAACGTAAAAATCACATCCGGTGATCAATCAAACAACTTCAAAGCAAGCCTCAGAATGAAAAGAGATTCTGCCTTGCTCGTGAACATTTCATTCGCTGGAATTCCTATCGTGCAGTCCATACTAACCAAAGACTCTGTTAAGGTCGTTAATCGCAAAGACAAATGCTATAAATTTCAAGACCTAAGCTTTGTCGACAGCCTCATAGATTTCCCGATTGAATACCAACAGCTTCAGGACTTGCTCATCGCCAAACCCATTCTGTTCAATAAAGACGCCGAGCACATTCAAATCAGCAACAATACGCTTTACGAAATTAAAACGAAACGATCCAAAAACAACTCCTCCAAAGACACCATCAACATAAGCTATTTTCTAGCGCCAACAACAATGGAACTACAAAGTACAACCATTGAAAGTAAAGCAGATCAGGCCAAAATCGACGTGTTTTACTCAGGAAAACATGAAAAGATAGAAGGTATTGTGTTACCACAAGAAGTTCGAATCGTTCTTTCGAGAATGAACAAGATTTCAATCATCGAAATCAGTTATAATAAGCCTGACATCACAACTGAGAAAAAAATAACCTTGACCGCACCGGAAAATTATGTCGTTTGCCCATAAATATAGTACAGTACTGATTTTGATTCTGTTCCAATCAGTTTGCTTTGGTCAATCCAATAAAAAAGCGCAATTGGAAAAGGAACAAAAGCAAATAGAAAGTCGTATACAAAATACTAAAAAGCTACTTTCCAAAACAGAAAACGATCTGAAAAACAGAACAATAGAGCTACGATTAATAGAAAAGAATCTACAACTCCGAGAACAACTCGTGCGCAATATCGACCATCAAATCAGAAGCACAGAACAAAGGATTGCCGAGCTTGAAAGCACCATAAAAGAACTGGATAAACAAACTTTAGTCCTCAAAGAACAGTACAAATCTATGGTGATTTATGCTTATAAAAATCGCAGCACAATGGACCGTCTGATGTTTGTCTTATCTAGTGAAAATTTCAATGAAGCCAATAAAAGAGCTGCTTATCTTCAGAAAATCAACGAAGTACGCCAAAAACAAGTGCAACTCATACGAAGCAATCAAGAAAGACTAGCACAAGAGCGTAAAGAACTCGAAAACCAGAAACTCAAAGCATTACAGCTCGCTGAACAGAAAAAACAGGAACGAGAAACTTTAATGCAGGATAAAATAAAACAGCAAGAAGTTTTTAACGCAGTCAAACAAGAAGAATCTTCACTCAGGGCAAAACTCATTGAAGATGAAAAAAACAAACTCCGCGTTCAGAAGGAAATCAAAATTGCCATAGACAAAGAAATTCAGGAAGAAATAAAGAGAAAAAAAGAAGAAGAGAAACTCAAAGAAATAGCCAAACAAAAAAACAACGCCGGAAAACCAATTCCGGAAAGCCCAAAGGACCCTGAAAAATCCGAAACCAGAATCAATGAATTTGGCGTAACCCCAGAAGCAAAACTCGCTGGAAACACTTTTGCTTCCAATAAAGGAAAACTACCCTATCCAGTTTCAATAGGTAGCGTAGTAGAAAAATTCGGACGCAATTCGCACCCCACAATTCCAAACGTCTACACTGAAAACAATGGCGTGGATATTAGCACGCCTAGAAGCTCAGAAGTACGCGCAGTATATGAAGGGGAAGTAAGTTCAATAATATCGATTCCTGGGGCAGGAAAAGCCATCATTTTAAGCCACGGCAACTACAGAACCGTTTACGCCAACATGCAAGACACATACGTATCAAAAGGTACGAAAATCAACCACAAACAAATACTCGGTTCACTTCTGCCACAAGGAAACATATCCGTGCTGCATTTTGAAATACATGTAATTTCTGATAATGGTGTTCAAAAGTTAAACCCCGAACTTTGGTTAAGCCGATAAAACGCTAAAAATCAAATAGTTATTGCTTTTTAAAAACAAAAGCATGCGAAGAATAGCCCAAGTTTCGGCCTTGTAAATTCGACACAAAACCTACCCAAAGTCCACGCAACATTGAACCATTTTTGTTCACCTCTGAACGCATGGCTACGTAATAACTATCGTAGACCATTGGTTTCACCGAAACAGACTTCAAATCAAATTTCGACACGAAGTCTACTAAAGTATTTCTATCAAAGTGATACAGATGGCGAGGAACATCATACGCTTCCCAAAACTTACCATAATGACGTCCATCGTACGAAGCATGATTGGGCACAGCGATAATTATGTGACCACCAGATTTCAATTTCGAAACAATGGATGCGAAATCTTCATTCAAAAAGTATACATGCTCCAAAACATGCCACATGGTTATTACATCCAAAGATTCCGGCGCTAAAGCATGAAAGGTTTCTAGTGGGTTCAATTCAAAATCCAAAGACTGTTTAGCCAGATCACGAACGTCTTTATCAATTTCATAACCATCGGCATCAAAGCCAGCCTCCTTCAATGCCGCTACAAAATGCCCCAAACCACAACCGTAATCAGCCACAACCCCATGAGGACAGACCTCTTTCAACCACCGCAACTTTTTCAAAACATTACGTCTCCGCACCAGTCTGTATAAACGACTGATCAAAGAATTGTTGTCCAACCTGTGGGAGTCATAACTATCAGCTTTATAGTAAACACCTATTTCACCAGGACCAGGAACATTCCGAGTGAACTTTAAATTACATTCGCTACAAGTAACAATTTCAAACACGGCGTGAGAAACACGGAAATCATCGACTGACAAATGAGGTTTATAAGATAAACAACCACACGAAGGACAAGCCTCCCGAACTAATAGATTTTTCTGTTCCACGTGAAACTACCTCCCTAAACTGATTAGTAAAACCTGAATATCTGCCGGTGACACACCACTAATGCGTTTCGCCTGACCAATTGTAGCCGGTGAAAGCTTTTGCAATTTTTGCCTTGCCTCTGAACTTAAAGAAACCAACGAAGAATAATCAAAGGAATCCGGGATTTTCAAATCCTCAAGACGCATTAATTTATCAGCATTCTCACGTTCTCGCTGAATATAACCTTCATACTTAATAAGAATCTCTGCCTCTTCTCTTACCTCTGCATCAAATTCCTCATTTTGAAGAATATCCAAGTGCTTGAAATCAGCAAAACCTAAATTCGGTCTGGCTAATAATTGTGCAAGTTTAATTTGTTGGGTAATCGGCGAACTTTCCTTGTTTACCAGAATGTCATTTACCTCATCGGGTTTAACACCTAAATTTTTTACAAAGAACACTAAAGTGTCAATAGCGGTTTTTTTAGACTCATATTTACGCAACTGGTCGTCAGTCAACAATCCCAAACCGTGGCCAATCGTAGCCAAACGATCATCCGCATTATCTTGTCGCAGTAATATTCTAAATTCCGCCCGCGAGGTAAACATACGATACGGTTCTTCCGTTCCTTTCGTAATCAAGTCATCCACCAATACCCCGATATAAGCCTCATCCCGACTCAAGGTAAAACTATCCAAACCATGAGCAGCTGCATGAGCGTTGATTCCCGCAACCAAACCTTGACAAGCAGCCTCTTCATAACCCGTTGTACCATTGATTTGGCCAGCAAAGAATAAATTGCGCACCAATTTAGTCTCTAACGTATGTTTCAACTGCGTCGGTGGGAAATAGTCATACTCAATTGCATAACCCGGTCTGAAAATACGCGCATGCTCAAAACCAGGAATGGATTTCAAGGCTCGTTGTTGAACATCCTCAGGAAGGCTCGTACTAAAACCGTTCACATAAATTTCCACAGTCTTCCAACCTTCTGGCTCTACAAAAATCTGATGTCGCTCTCTTTCTCTGAACCGATTAATCTTATCTTCAATCGAAGGACAATATCTTGGACCTGTAGACTGTATCGCCCCATTAAACATAGGGCTTCGATCAAAGCCCTCTTCCAACAACTCATGCGTCAAAGGATTAGTATAGGTAATATGGCAAGACATCTGACGTTTCAAAGGCTCTGTGTCCCAAAAACTAAATTTCGAAGGATTCTCGTCACCCAACTGTTCCTCCATTTTAGAATAATCCAAGGACCGACCATCTACTCTCGGAGGTGTGCCGGTCTTCATACGACCGGAAACAAAACCTAAATCCACAAGACATTCCGTCATACCAAAAGATGCTCCCTCACCCATTCTTCCACCACCAAACTGCTTTTCACCCACATGAATCAAACCGTTCAAAAAAGTACCATTGGTCAAAACAACAGAACTGGAATAAAACTCCTGACCCATAGCACAACGCACTCCTATAACACGATCACCCTTAGTCAAAATATTTTTCACCATATCCTGCCAAAAGAAGACGTTAGGTATTGATTCGAGCAACAAGCGCCACTCCCAAGCGAAAAGCATACGGTCGTTTTGCGTTCGTGGCGACCACATCGCAGGGCCCTTACTCCTATTCAACATACGAAACTGAATTGCACTTTTGTCGGAAACAATTCCAGAACCACCACCCAAAGCATCAATTTCACGAACAATTTGACCCTTCGCAACACCACCCATAGCGGGATTGCAAGACATCTGACCAATGACACCCATATTCGCTGTAATTAGCAGAACCCGCGAACCACGCTTCGCGGCAACCAAAGCAGCCTCACAACCAGCATGGCCGGCACCAACAACAATCACATCATAATCATTCATAGCGGGGATAAAATTACACAGCATATAGAAACCCAAAGGTTTCACGTGAAACATAAAAAACAGACCTACACAAAAGGGTTTGAAAACAAAGACATAAAACGAGACTCTTCAAGACGCATATTCTGTTCCTCGGCTTCAGACTTATCAGACAGCCCTACAAGATGCAAAATCCCATGGGAAACAACACGAAACAATTCATCCTCGAACAGCACATTAAAAACATCCGCGTTCTCACGAACACGATCAACACTAATAAACAAGTCACCGGAAACGACATCGTCATCCGTATAATCAAAAGTTATAATATCGGTATAATAATCGTGAGATAGGTATTGACGATTCATAGCAAGGAGATATTCGTCAGAGCAAAAAACCACGGAAACATCCCCTAATTGCAATTCAAAATCCGAACATATACCTTCACACAAGGAGTGTAAGAGCAACCCATCAAAACGAAACGAATCAACTTCAAAAAAATCAACAAAAACAGTCATTAAGACAAACGATATTTGAGAATTGTCTCATTACCGGATTCATTAAACAACAAATCGTCAGATAATGCCCGCATAATCATAATGCCGCGACCACCCGGAACATCTAAAAAATCATCGTCTAAATCTTCACGTAACAGACCATAATCAAAGCCCTTTCCACTGTCTCTTACACTTACAACAATATCGTCATTGTCTCTAAGAACAGTCAAAAAAATAGGCAAATCCGGATTTTGCATGTTACCATGAACAAAAGCATTATTCAAAGCTTCAGAAAGAGAAATCACCATGTTTGACGCCGTTTCTTCATTAAAACCAAGGTCTAACCTCAACTCCTCTATAAAAACATCTAGAAAGGCTAAAAAACCAGCAACACCCTTAATCTCAGCCTCCCGAATAACATCACCAACCATATCAATCCGTTAAAACGCGATTATAATAGGCAGAAGCCTTCGCTTTATAATAAACATTCAAACCGGGAGTTTGAAGTCTAAGCAATTCAACTTCTGCCAACTTTTTCTTCTTGTACTCCTCAAATCGAATAAGGTTACGTTCATGGTCATCTTTTGCCGTCTTCGACTCGCGTTTATCGTCAAGTTCTCGTTCCATCAAAGCTTTTTCGCTTTCCAAAAGCCGTGTTAAAATATCTTGTTGGCGCTTTACTAAATTCCTGTAATTCTGATTCACAAGATCCTTTTCTTGTTTATCCAATTCATCAATAACACTATTAAGCGCATCACCATTTCCTTTGCCTCCCTTATTCAATTCATTACGCATTTCCTCGAGTTTCTGACGCATCATTGCTTGTTCCGCTGCCATTTTCGCAATTTGCTCAGAGGACATGCCTGGTATAGGCATAGGAGAACCGCCACCTCCAGGATTACCTTGAGAACCAGGGTTTTTATCACCAGGCTTGTCACCGGGGCTTTGGCCTTTTTGCATTTGTTCAAGCTGTTTTTTCAACTTGTCTTTCATGTTACCCATAGCATCAGAATCACTTGGTTTACTGCCTTTTCCACCCGGTTTATCACAAGAACCACTACCCTCAACCATCATCTGCATATTCTGCTGCATTTGTTCTAAAGATTCATTCAACATCAACGCCAGATTGTTATAAGCCGTCATTACATACTGCTGGTTGATACCTATATCGCGGAGTTTTCTATCGTGCATATTTGGCACGACAGAACGAAAATTCAACTTAATCGTCTTTAATTCCTGATCGATTACTCCGCTGATATTCGGAACTCTGGCAGCCAAAGCAACCAAACTATCCTGAACAACTACATGGTCATCCAGAATACGCTTTTGAGCACGAGTCAAAAGCGTAAAACACGGGTCAGAAGCAGAGGTTTTCTGCATGTCCGTCATAACCCCTTCTTGTCGGAAAGATAGACGCATCAAATTGAACAGAATAGACCTCAACGTGTCAATATTCTCGCTAACCTCCTTTTTCTTTTGCGACTCCATTTGCGCCTTCAAACTTTGTTGAAGTTTGTCTAATTGGTCAGCAGCCTTCTTTTGAGAGTCATTCGCCTTAGCATCCCTAGATTTCTCAAGATTTTGCTGGGCATCATTCATGCTCTTCTCAATGTCATCTTGCAATTGCTCCAACATATCAAGATCCAAAGGGCGCTTTAAATCCTCATTTTTCACTTTTATCTGATCCAATTCATCCATTAATTTCTTGAAATCCTCACTCAATTGTTGTTGCTTTTCTCGCTCATTTATAGCCTGCTGCTTCGAAAGCTCATCCTGACGTTGCTGCAACTTTTGTAAGTCCTCAATAGCCTTATCCATACGCTCCTCCACCTCCACGCGCTTCAACATTTCCATGGATCGATCCAATTGCATTTTCATTTCTTCATTGGACAACTCGAAATTCTTCATCAATTCTTCAATCTGTTGCTGATTGTTCTGATTCATGAGTTCCTGAAGCTTTTCTAGCAAATCCTTCAACTCCGAATCCATCAATTGCTCAAACAGAGCATTCAACTCTTCCTGTTTCTTGAGCAATTCCTCGTCCACATCACCAAAGCGTTGCTGATCCTGAATCGTTTCATTCAATTTCTGCTGCTCTTGCTGCAATATCTGCTGCAATTGATTCTGCTGCAACTTCAAACGATCTAACATCTCCTTCTTCTTCCAAGACTGCACATTTTTATTCAAATTCGCCTTCCTCAACTCCTCTAATGATCTTTGAAAACGCTCCATTTCCTTTTGAACATCCGACAAGCCACCCTGAGCGCTTGAGAGCGCCTCTTGGCGCTTTTCTTGCAACTCATCTACGGAAGGAACATTGAACTGATAACGCGTGCTTAGCGTCCTTTTAGGGCCAAAAACACCGTCATTATCATAAACTTCAAAATAATAATTCAGCACATCGCCAGCTTTTAAGCTCAAGGCATTGATATCGAACATGTGATAAAATTTACCACCCAAACGCATGACAGGAGGAATAGGAAATTTGGATAAATTCACTTTGCCATCAGACCCCTTTACCTCAGCGATAAAGTACAAGGCGCTTACACCATAATCGTCCCGAACATCTCCATTGAAAAAAATAAGTCTTTCATTGGTACTATCACTTGTTGCACGCAATTCAATTGTTGGATACAAATCAGGAATAACCTCAACGTTCTTCTCGACAGCCAATCTATTTCGACTGTACTTATTCTCCCAATTCACTGAAAACACCTGAGACTTCATAAAACGATACTCAGCCCGCAGACTTTGATCAACAGGAACAATTGAATCGCCGAAAAGGAAAGATGTTGCCTCCCCATTTTTCACGGAACCACTGAAACGAACCTTGGTACCTACAGGAACAGACAACATCACAGGATTATCAAGAACTTCATTCACACGACCTGTGTAAGCAGGATAAAGCAATTCCATTTTCAAACCAGTAAGGGCAGAATTTCCAAAAACAGGCAATTCAAACATGCCCGATTTAAAATCAGATGCAACAAAATGAAACTTCATGTCCTGCCTGATTTTACTCACCGTATACGAAAACTCATTTCTACCGGTTGGTTCCATCAAGAACTTACCAAAATTTGATTGAATAAAAACCTTGGAGGGAATATCAGAGCCCTTTAAGCGCAACTTAATTTCAAAATCACTCCCTTCTTCAACAGCGCTCAAATCATTCATCAGAACAAAATCAAACGGGGCTTCCGGCGTAAAAACCTGGTCATAATTGTAAAGCCTGGTGGTGCCGTCAGCGATAATTTTTGGATTCACAATCCAGAGCCCTCCAAACAGAAAAAGAACGGGCAAAACAAACCACAGAAAACGCTTATTACGACTTAAATCAATAGCACTCGCAAAGGGATATTTAGCCAACTCGGCACTTTTTTGATTGATTGCTGCCAAAGCCAAATCATTGTTTGAAAGCGAAGACAATTGTAAAGTATTCAAAATCTTATCCTCAATACCCGGAATCAATTTACCAATCATTCGACCAGCCTCTTCGTAGGACAACCTACGCCCGACCTTGTAAATTTTTAGTATGGGGTCAAGAACGAAAAACCAAAAAGACAGAAGAACCAGACCTAGAAAGCCGAAAAAAGAAACCGCCCTTAACCATGTTCCCATGAAAGCGAAATATTCAATATTCACCAACAACAAGAAAAGTCCGAAAGAAAGCCCAATAAAAAACAATCCTCCGCGCAACAAGCGATTCAAATAAAACCGCTTGATGAACTCTTCAATCTTGCCCAGCAAAACTGCAATTCCACCCATAAGATCTAACTTTTAAGAAAAACTGATAAAAGTAAAGAAAGTTTCCGACACTGCTCATCAAAAATCGTACAAACCGCAACAAACAAAAACAGCTAATTTTGCAAATAAAAACATGAGCGACAATATACGCGTACGATTTGCACCATCACCCACAGGTCCCTTGCATATTGGTGGTGTGCGAACAGCACTTTACAACTACCTATTCGCTAAAAAAAACGGTGGAACCTTTGTGTTAAGAATAGAAGACACCGATCAAACACGCTTTGTACCAGGCGCTACAGAATACATACTAGAATCCTTAAAGTGGTGCGGTATTGAACCGGAAGAAGGACCTCATAAACCGGGTGAATACGGACCCTATGTACAATCCGAGCGCAAAGAGATATATCAGGAACACATTCAACAACTGATAGAACTCGGTCATGCTTACTACGCATTTGATACTCCAGAAGACCTGGAAAAAAAACGTCAAGAAGAAAAAGAAAAAGGAAATGAAAATTGGCAATACGATAGCTCGACGCGAAACCAAATGTACAACAGCTTGACAATCAGTAAAGTAGAAACACAAAGTTTATTAAACCAGAACACACCCTACACCATACGCGTCAAAATAGAACCTGAACAAATCGTAAATTTCCACGACTTAATAAGAGGACTAATCAGTATTCAAACCAACGTACTCGATGACAAGGTTTTGTTTAAAAGCGATGGCTTACCCACTTACCATTTCGCCAACATCGTAGACGATCACTTGATGCAAATTTCACACGTCATCCGTGGTGAAGAATGGTTGCCATCAACCGCTTTGCACCAACTACTCTACCGATATTTCGGTTGGGAAGCACCTAAATTTGCGCATTTACCACTCATCCTCAAACCAGACGGCAAGGGCAAACTGTCCAAACGCGACGGCGACAAAATGGGATTTCCTGTCTTTCCATTAAACTGGACGAACAGCGAAGGAGAACTTTATCCCGGTTATAGAGAAAATGGGTATCTGCCTGAAGCCTTTGTCAATATGTTGGCATTCCTGGGGTGGAATCCAGGCACTGAAGAGGAAATCCTGTCGCTTGAGAAACTCGCCGACACATTCAGTTTAGAGCGCGTCAACAAATCAGGGGCACGCTTCGACCCGGATAAAACCAAATGGTTTCAACAACAATATTTCAAACAACAAAGCAACGCATCCATTTTACAAAGTATTGAAAATCAAATTCCTAAACACAATTATACTATACAGCAACTGGAAGAAATATGCGGTTTATTCAAAGAACGGGTAGAATTTGCCAAAGACATTGTTCCAGCAGCAAAGTACTTCTTCGAAGCCCCTCAATCCTATGATGATAAAACGGTCCAAAAGAAATGGAAGGAAAATAGCGCGACTTTGCTGAACGAACTTTCAACCAAATTCCAAAGTCTCCACGATTTTTCCGCACAAGAACTCGAACACGCCTTCCACGGTTTCGTATCAGAAAAAGAAATCGGACTGGGGGCATTGATGCCGGTGCTTAGATTATCACTTACAGGAGAAGGAAGCGGACCTCAAATTTTCGAAATCGCCTCGATCCTTGGTAAAGAAGAAGTCTTAGAACGTATAGCAACAGCAGTCGCTAAATTGGGATAGTCATGGGTAAACACATCGTAGAAGTAAATGACATTCGTTTATATGCCTTTCATGGATGTCTGGAAGAAGAAGGAAAAATCGGTTCAAACTACTCCGTGGATATTCGCCTAGAAACTGATTTCACAGAAGCCGCAATTGAGGATAATCTAGAGAAAACAGTAGACTACGTTACCATCAACCAAATCGTAACGCAAGAAATGCATAAGCGCTCCAAACTCCTTGAAAATGTGGCACAGCGCATCATCAACACATGCAAAGAACAATGCCCGGATATCACGAAACTTTCCGTGAGAATCTCCAAACTTTGCCCTCCAATCAATGGTGATGTAGCATCGGTATCAATAATTATTGAAGAAAGTTTCAAGTAAAAGGAAATTATTTACTTTTGCACTCCTCGGAAAAAGGTCCTGTGGCCGAGTGGCTAGGCAGAGGTCTGCAAAACCTCGTACAGCGGTTCGAATCCGCTCGGGACCTCCTTAAAACCCTCATAACCAAAGGATTATGAGGGTTTTTAATTAAAACTCCAAATTTCCAGAATACACCAAACTCCGTTGAAAACAAAATTCCTTACATTTGCTAATTCATACAACATCGCTACATTTGCTAAAACTAAATACGCATGAAAAAGATACTTTACCTAGCACTAATAAGTTCGATTACTCTTACCACACAAGCTCAAAACGACATTCCTGAAATCGGCGTAGAGATTGGCGCCACGAACTTTGGCACCATGGGAGGCTCCGTTGGCGGCGCTATTCGTGCAGGTTTTGCAGAAGACCATGAGGAGGCTATGGCTTATGGTATCATGCTGCGCTACCACCATTTTTGGAATAAAAATAACTTCACTGGTATGAGTGGTTCAGGTGCATTGTTTGGGGGAGGCGCATATTTGCACTACCGATTTTTTGAATGGTTTTTCATTGGTGCTGAGTTGGAATATGTGAGAAATCCGTTTACCGTATATCAGCCCGGGGTTACGCCCAAACGCTGGGCTATGGCCGGATTTCTGGGCGCCGGTGTGCACAAAGATTTTGACTGGGTGAAGCTCAACCTGGGATTGCAATACGACGTTATCGATGCGATTCGAGATGACTTGAAACCTTCACCTTTTAGAAACCAATATTTCATCCGATTGACCAATCCGGCACAACCTAACGCCGGCGGAAAATACCTACCCATTATCTACCGATTGACCTTCTTCTTTCCAATTGGAAAATAAATCCAAGAAAAAAGGTTGGCCCAATGGAGCCAACCTTTTTTGTATCTGAAAATTCCTATTTTAATTTGCGAAGCGCAACACGCAGTGAAGCAATGGCATCTTCTACGTCCTTTTGGGTTGCAGTACCAACAGAAAGCCTAAACCAAGGCGAGGTACGCGAGGAACCAAAGGCATAGAAAGGAACGATTGCTACTTTCGCCTCATTCAGGATATAAGCAGCAACGGATTCAATAGTATTGAGTCTTTCACCGGATTCCGTTGTTTTACCCATCAAATCCAATTTGAGTGTCAAATAAATTGCTGCTTGTGGCGGTATGGCATCCACAGAAAAACCTTCACTTTTCAAATCCATCATGCCTCTATAAAAACCATTCAAGCGTTCACTGATGTCACTCTTAAACGCATTCATGAAGTCATTTATCGCGACGAAATCCTCCAAATATTCCGCAGTAGCCATTTGCTCAGCTTTAGGTGCCCAAGCCCCAACGTGCCCCAAAATCGACTTCATTTTTCCAATGATGCGTTCTGGTCCAAAAGTCCAACCAACACGCACACCTGTAGCGGCAAACGCTTTAGAAATACCATCTACAAAAATGGTATAATTGCGCATTTCAGGGAACAAAGAAACCGGATCCACATGTTCGATACCATCAAAGGTGAGCATGGAATAGATTTGGTCATACATCACATAAAGCGGTTTTTCATGCGTACCACGACGTTTATTTTCTTCCAAAACCAAAGAACAAATATCGCGCAATGCTTCCTCAGTAAAAGTTGTGCCTGTAGGATTTAGAGGTGAACAAAGCGCCAAAAGATTGGCATCTTTTACATAGGGTGCAATCTCAGCAGCTGTGGGCATAAAATTGTTTTCAGGCAAGGTTTCAATGCAGTATTGCTTAGCACCCATCAAATGGCAATAGTGGTTGTTGTTCCAAGAAGGTGTAGGATAAATTACGCCATCACCGGCATCCAAAAAGACTTTGTAAATGGTATAAATGATCGGACGTGCACCACCGGCTATGAGAATTTCGGAGTTCCCATAATTCAAACCTTGGTATTTCTGAATGTACGAAGCCACAGCTTTTCTCAGCTCCAACATACCATCACCGGCAGGATAATTCGTGTGATCTGCCTCATAAGCCTTTAAAATCGCACTTTTTAATTCTTGCGGTATGGGAAAAATTTTGGGGTCGAAATCACCAATGGTAAAGTTGTAAATTGTTTCACCATTTCTAATCTTTGTGTTGATTTCACCAGCCAATTTGATAATTTCAGAGCCTACCAAACCCTCCGCCATTTCGGAAGTCGGAAGAAATATTTCCTGCTGAGCCATAAATAAAGTTTTAATGCCCAAAAGTAGGAAATAAGAAAGATGAGTTATTGAAATTTATTCGCTCAAATCAAAATTAAGACAAGGGCGAAAAAGATTATTTTCTCATCAAATACACAGCGCCGCTCTGTGGTTTAAGTGCTTTACCCTCCAAATCATTGGATTCGATGATGAACAAATACGTACCTTCCGGTGCTTGATTTCCATCTAGTGTTGTACCCTTCCAAACAAAATTTGCATCGAAAGAAGCAAAAACCACCTGACCTTTTTGATTTCTAATTTCTATTTTGAAGAAGGAAACATCTCTGGTCTCAATAGAAAAACTGGCTGCCTCACCGGATAAATTCGGATTGAAAATTTTAGGGAAGGAAGCAGGAAAATGATATGATTCACGATTCATTTCTTCGCGCTTTTCAGTTGCAATCAAAACCTCTAAATACAAGCGCTCCGCAGGCTCAAAAGTCTTTGTATCCACCACTTTCTTGTCAATGGTTGGTGGAACAGTTTTAATCTCTATTAGGGTCGCCTGGTTCGTATGAGGCTTATCTTTCGACACATGGTCAACCTCTTGATTCAACTTGCTTACTGCTTGCTCCGTCTTCGTTTGCACAACTGCTGTCAATTGATTTTGCGACAATACCACGTGGAAGGCATGGGAAGCATCGGTCTTATTTTCTACTGCATGAATTACCTTATGAGTCGATTGTTTTGTTTGAGTTGGGGTGGTTGGATTGTTAATTTCTTGGTATTCCTCGCTTACAATTTGAGTCGGCTCCTCAACACTCTCAGAAACTAAAGCCTCATTTTTTCCTATGATAATTTCTTTGGGTTGCTCAGACTCTTGCTGCACATCATTATCCAATAAAACCCAGGTTGCTGCGGACAAAACAAGCACAGCAGCGCCAAAACCAAGGATTTTAGATGTACTCCAAAAACTCGTGGCAATACCTGACCTCGTGGCAATATTGGTCCACAATTCCTCGCTCACAGGAGACTCCAAATCATGGAGTTCTGTTTTGAACAATTCTTCTATGTTGTTAGCGTCTCTCACTGCTAAATTTTATTTCTTCCAATCGTTTTTGTATGTACGCTCTAGCTCTCAAAAATTGAGATTTGGAGGTGCTTTCAGTAATACCCAACTGTTCGGCAATTTCCTTGTGGCTGTAACCTTCAATCGCAAACAAATTGAAAACCGTTCTATAGCCATCGGGCAGGGTAGTGAGCAATTCCAACAATTCCTGTGCAGATAAATGATCCAAAGGTGAATGCGAATTGGCCATGATGTTGGGCAATTCCGTCACATCATCATGATACGCATGTTTCTTGTTTTTGCGCATCATGTCCAAAATCGTATTTACCATCACCCTGCGCAGCCAACCATCGAAAGAGCCTTCGTATTTATATTCAGCTATTTTGCCGAATATTTTTACGAAACCCTCTTGAAAAGCATCCTCAGCCTCTTCCGTTGAAGAGCAGTAGCGCCGACAAACAGTCATTAATTTCTTTGAATATTTGTCGTAAAGAATGCGTTGAGCGCGCGGATTTTTAGAAACACAGGCTTTTATTAAATCCGTTTCGGTCATACGCTTTCTCTGTTTTGCTTAACGACAAAGGTCGAAATTTAGTTGCACAACGAATTTAGAAACACAAGAATTCCTGAAGATTGGCCGCCATCAACAACGCAATTAAAAAAATTGAAACTCTAATTTTCTTACTTTCACGCCGCTAATTTTTTTCAGTATTGCTTTGAGGCATATTATTCTTCTAATTCTCACCACCTCCTTTGGTTTTGCCTTGCAGAGTCAAACTTACCATGCGTGCCTCTCGTTACACAAAGATCACCGCTTGCCATTTGTATTGGAAAAACAAAACAACGATTTCTTTTTGATCAACGGACTGGAAATCATTCCTTTGCAAAAAAGAATTGTTCCAAACACAGATTCACTTGATTTGGTATTTCCGTTTTTCAATTCATTTATTCGTTGTAAAATCAACCGCTCGGGCATGCGCGGTTATTGGCACAACCTGTTAAAAACAGACTATAAAATTCCTGTGAATGCTGTTAAATCCAAAATCAAACATCAGCCTGCAAACAAAAACATTGAAGGCAAATGGGCTGTGACTTTTTCTACGCAAAAAGAAGCTTATCCAGCTGTCGGTGTTTTTGAAATCAAACACAGAAAAGTCAATGGCACGTTTATGACCGAAACAGGTGATTATCGTTTTTTAACCGGCCATTTTATAGATGATTCACTGGTGCTTTCCACTTTCAACGGTTCCCACGCATTTCTCTTTAAAGCGAAAATGAGTGGCGACAGTTTGAAGGGTTATTTCTGGAGCGGTAAACATTACCAAACGGACTGGGTGGCCGTAAAGGATTCAAATGCACGCTTGCGCAATCCAAATACCTTAACAACCATAGATGCGCAACAACGCATTCAATTTACTTTTCCGGATTTAAACGGCAACTATTATTCTTTTCCCAACCACATCAGCTCAGAGCATGCTTCAGTTATCATGCTTATGGGCTCGTGGTGTCCGAACTGCATTGATGAGGCTATTTTCTTTAAATCCGTGCAAGAAAAATATGGCAAAGACAAATTGAAAATTGTCGCAATTTGTTACGAATCAGGTGATACGGAACATTTGTGGAGGGAATCGGTGAGGAAATTGGTGGATAAACATCATTTTCCATTTGTTTTTCTGATCGCTGGTAAAGCCAGTAAATTATTGGCACATCAACATTTTCCGATGTTGAACCACGTAATATCATTTCCCACAACGCTTTATGTGGATAAAAAAGGTCAGGTTAGAAAAATCTATACAGGTTTTTATGGACCGGCCACCAAAGATTATTTTGAAGAATTTAAAAGAGAAACCTACCAACTGCTCGAAGAAATGATGCAAGAATAAGCCATTGACTCTTATTTCATCTCCTTCAAACACGTCGATAGAAGGTTAAAAAGTCCATTCAAGTTATCGAAATTTACCTTATCCGAACTGTCGTCTTCGGTGTGGTAAAAAGCATGCAATCCGCTGAAAAAATGAAGGGCAGGAACACCTCGACTTACAAAACTCAAATGATCGGATGAAAATTCATGCAAGAAATGAGATTGGGGTATCCAATCGATTAGGATATTTTTTGAATCAGAAAACTCAAGTTTAAGAGGAGCACCGTATTGAATCACACGCAAAAGATTTCCCGTTACGAATCCAACCATATCAAAATTGAGGCATAAAGTCGTGTTGCTGTCAAAATGAGGTGAATACTCTACAAAATAGCGCGATCCCAAAAGACCCAATTCCTCGGCGGAAAAAAAGACGATTGTTAGATTCATCGGTAATTGTAAACCTGCTCTTTTTATTTCTCTTCCAAGTTCAATCAACAAAGCCACACCGGATGCGTTGTCGTCCGCACCGGGATAATAAACTCCAGATTTACTTTTACCAAGGTGATCGTAATGCGCACAAAAAACCCAGGTAGAAGTGTTGTTCGGATGAGAATAAACAGGATAAATTAAATTCTCAGTGTTTAAAATGTCCTGTTTATCAACAAACTTATGAGTGAATCGTGGCAAAGATTTCCATTGCTTCGCATCAACGAAAATGTGTTTTGGTTGCGAGTTTAAATCATTAACCAAACAAACTTCATGAGCGTCAAACTCGTGCCCGAACAATTCTAAAAACTCTAACCAATCTGAAATCAAGAAAATCGCATCCTCATTGCGATGCATTTCCCGCATTATAAAGAAACCTTCTGCTGATGTTTTTAACAATGAAAAAGAGTCCACATGCATAACACCATATTCCGGCTGTGTAAAACCCTTGTAAAGAAAATGCTTCCGATAAACGAGTGTATCAAAATCGAAAACAAGTTTCCCTCCGTGCTGAATAAGCGCAACTTCATACGGATCCAAAAGCACAGCATCCAGTTGATTTTGAATATAAATGGCAGCCAATTTCTGACCTAATTTACCGGTTTGCCTTCCCTGAAGTAGGGGAGCGCTGAGGTAATCTACATGGGACTGAAGTCGCTCCTCGTGTTGTGCAATTCCGTTTGCACTGTTAATCAAAATAACAAACGGTAGAAGAAGAAATGATCTCAGCGCAAAATACCGAATATGAGTATAAAGTTCAAGTGAACGAGTCCCGGCGTTCGCACTCAAAAAAAGTCTATAGTTTATTGCTACACACATGCGATTTTATTCACACGATTGGCATGTCTTCCTCCCTCAAAGGGTGTGTTTAGAAAAGTGTTGACAATATCCAATGCCAGTTCTTCTGACACAAAACGCGCAGGCAAAGAAACTACATTCGCGTCGTTGTGCAGGCGAGCGAGTTCGGCAATTTCTTCCGTCCAGCACAGCGCCGCACGAATATCGCGATGCTTATTGGCCGCCATACTGATGCCGTTACCACTTCCACAAATCAACACTCCCATCGTGTGCTCCAGATCCGAAGAAATCAAATCGGCAGCTTTGTGTGCATAATCAGGATAATCTGTACTGTCTTCGGAATAAGTCCCTACGTCAGTAATTTCTAGCTCAAAATGACTGACAATGAAGGCCTTAACTTTTTCCTTGAGCGCATATCCCGCGTGGTCTGAACCGATTACTAACTTTGTTACCATGATGATTTGATTGGTTGAACAAAAGTACACCTTTTGACTGTTTCGAAAGACGTTCAACATTGTTAACAAATCAACCTATTTATAAACATGAGCCAAGAATAGACCCACAAAACAAGCACATTTCAACCGTAAAATATCCACGGATTCATGAATTCCATGTGAATAACTCGTGGGAAGAATTCCACAAATTTTACTTGACTTTTTGACCTCTTTGTATAAGCCAAAACGCAAATGACAAAAGCAAATATTATTCAAGCAATTTCTTTCGCTTTTACCAACGTGGTTATGAACAACTATAAAATATCACATGAGGTGAATCACCCGAAACCAACAGTTTTCTTGCTTTTGTTAACAACTCCGTAATACATGGAAAACAAATCATTTACATCACGTCGAGGTGTTCATTTCTCGTGGAATAAATTCAAGGCCGTCGTTCTTCTAATTTTCAGGAAAAGTTTTCAACCATTTCAACATCCTTAATAAGAGAAATAAAAAGTTCTTTTAAAAAATTTTATTCTCTTTTATTTTCTTTCCGTCACAATCCACCATACATTAGGATGATTCAAAGCAAATTGTTACATTGAGCGAATATTGCTGCAAATTTTTTATAAGTATTTATCAACCAATTACTTAAATAATAATAAAAAATTAATTATTCCTGCGCGGGTCGGGGATCGATGGAATCAAAAAGAATGATGGGCACCTGAATTTTTGATTTCGTGTACAGCCCATCGAAACGCCGATTGCAGGATTTGAGTTGGGCATCTGCTTGAAGCTTTGTATTTACTGACAAAATAGTCTATTGAAACTGATGTTTGTCAGGTTTTAGGCTATTTCCACAAGATACTTTTGTACACATGTTAGACCATGCGCTCATAAAAAAGTACAATGTGCCCGGACCGCGATATACCTCTTATCCCACGGTTCCGCATTGGTCAGACACACCCACACAGGAAGAGTGGCTGAATTCTGTGCGCATGCGCTTTTTGGAAACAAACCAGTCGGACGGTTTAAGTTTATACATTCATTTGCCGTTTTGTGAGAGTTTGTGCACGTATTGCGGTTGCAACACACGAATAACCAAGAACCACGCGGTTGAAGAGCCCTACGTGCAATACATTCTCAAAGAGTGGGGTATGTATCTTTCTGTTTTCGACCAAAAACCAAAAATTCGTGAAATTCATTTGGGAGGAGGAACACCCACTTTCTTCTCGGCAGAAAACTTAAAGAAATTAATTGACGGGATTATGCTTTATGCCGAGCGTCATAATGATTTTGAATTCAGCTTTGAGGCGCATCCTGCAAATACAACCATAAATCATTTGCAAACACTCTATGATTTGGGTTTCACAAGGTTGAGTTTGGGTGTCCAAGATTTCAATAAAAAAGTCCAAAAAGCCATCAACAGGCACCAGCGTGTGGAAGACGTGGAGCGGGTCATGCAGCAAGCCAAGCGTATCGGTTACACTTCTATCAATCTCGACATTATTTACGGCTTGCCGTTTCAGACTTTGGAAAGTATTCAGGAAACCATTGGTGAAATGATTCGCCTCAAACCTGAGCGCATGGCCTACTACAGCTATGCGCACGTGCCATGGATCAAACCCGGTCAGCGCGGATTTACTGAAATGGATTTACCAACGGATTCTTACAAGCGTTCTTTGTACGAATTAGGAAAAGAATTGCTCTTGAATGCCGGTTACCTTGAGGTAGGCATGGATCATTTTTCATTACCAGGAGATGAACTTTTTACCGCAATGAAAAACGGCGTAATGCACCGCAATTTTATGGGTTACACAGCCCACAAATCTGAATTGATGATTGGATTGGGCGTTTCCTCAATCAGCGATTCCTGGGATATGTTTGCTCAAAATGAAAAAACATTGCCAAAATACTATGCAGCGATCGACCAAAATCAACTGCCCATTTTCAAAGGACATATTTTGAGTAACGAAGATTTATTGGTTCGAAAACTTATTTTGGATTTGATGTGTACTTTCAAAACGTCCTTGTTGGAGCTTAAAAAATTCGACCTGCATTACGCGATATTCAAATCAAAAATTCGTCCGTTGCTGCTGGATGGTTTGGCAGAAATTCAAGGCGATACTTTGGTGGTTACAGAAAAAGGAAAGCCTTTTGTTCGCAACGTTTGCATGACACTGGATTTTTACTTGGACGGAAAAACAGACTTGTCGGAGCGCTTTAGCACGACAGTGTAATTTTTCATACCTACAAATTCCAAATCCAAGATTTAATCTACCAAAAACCAGGTGGTATTCACATTGATTTTCTCCTCTACATAAACCCATTTTGGTGTTTTGTAGATTCTCAGTGGGCTTTCATAAAATCTCTTGTCCACGTTGGCCGATTTCAATCATTTTGAATTGAAACTAAAAAAATAAATTCCATGAAAAACAAATTACAAACTTCACTGAAATTACTGGCCTTTACTTTTGGGCTCTTAAGTTTTAATTCGTCAAATGCTCAAAATGCATTGGTTTGGGCTAAAAGTTTTGGGGGCGCTGATTTCGAAAATCCCAAGGATATGATAGTGGATGAAAACGGTAATATGTATATTGTTGGAGCATTTGGAGGAACATGCGACTTCGATCCAGGACCGAATGTTGAAAATATTGAATCAGAAGGTTTTGGCGATATTTATGTTCTAAAATTGGATGCATCAGGTAATTTACTTTGGGTGAAAACATTTGGAAGTAGCGGATCTGACATCGCTAATTCAGTAGCATTGGATGCCAATGGAAATGTTTACATCGCTGGATCCTTTGCATCATTGGTGGATTTTGATCCAGGTACAAATGTTTATAATCTTTCGTCAATTGGCCAATCTATTTTTGTGCTGAAGTTAAACAGTTCAGGAGATTTTGTGTGGGCTCATGCAATAGGCGGAAGCAGCCCGTATTTGACACTTGACACCTCTAATAACCTATATATTGCCGGTCAATTTGGTGGCACAGTAGATTTCAATCCAGGCTCTGGAACTTTCAATATAACTTCAACGGGTTTTTCAGACATATTTCTCCTTAAACTGAATTCCGATGGAAATTTTATGTGGGCAAAATCCATTGCGGGTGAAAATAGTAACAGTTCTGTTTCAATCAGCAATCTCGCGCTTGACGAAGCTTCCAAGATTTATTTAGCCGGTTTTTTTCCGGGAACTGTTGATTTTAATCCCGGTACTGATGTATTCAATATGACATCTACAGGTTCTACAGATATTTTTATTCTTAAGCTCGACGCTAACGGGGATTTTGTTTGGGCAAAATCTGTTGGTGGTTCTAATGCAGATGCACCACGAGATATTGTTGTTGATTCTGGCGGGGCTATTTATCTGTGTGGAGAGTTTCAATCTACTGCGGATTTTAATCCAGGTTCGGATGAATTCAATCTTAGCTCAAATGGTTCTTATGATGTGTTCGTACTAAAATTAGACAATTCAGGCAATTTGGACTGGGCAAAGAGTTTTGGAGGCAGTGCATACGATACTCCTGCACAACTCACGATTGACGGATTAGAAAATGTTTATGTGATTGGTTCGTTTAGGGAAACAGTGGATTTTGATCCTGGAAACGGCACATTTAACCTTACCTCTCCGGGTTCGAATATAAATGATGCTTTTGTTTTAAAATTGAACGCATTCGGAGAATTTCAGTGGGCTTTCAGTAATTCAGGTTCAGGATTTGAAATAGGAAGCGCAATTCAGGTAGATGCTAATTTTAATGTCTACACGGCGGGCCAATTTGATAGTACTGTTGATTTTGATCCTTTCAACGGTGTTTTGAACTTATCCCCGGTTGGTGCTGTTGATGCCTACATACAGAAAATAACTCAATCAAGCCCATCGGTATCTATTTCGGAAGGCGCTATGAATTCAAATTTTTCACTGTACCCCAACCCGGCTACCACAGAATTTACCATTACCAATGCCGAGATTGGCGCACGCATTACCCTTGTTGATTTGGCTGGCAAAGTAATGTATACCGGGACAGTGAGTTCGAATAACCACGTAATCTCAAGTAAAGATTTGGTGAGTGGTATTTACTTCGTACAAGTGGAAAACAACGGCCAAACAAGCCAAAAGAAACTTGTAATCAATAAATAGCAATTTTTTTCATGGTAAAAAGAGGCTGTCTCAAAAGGGCGGCCTTTTTTGTTGAGGTATCGGCTTTTGAAGGATGTGTTCAATTTTTTATGAATAAATGGACAGGTGGTGGAAATGTGTTCAGATTACCACAAATGATTCACCAATCAAACGCTCGAATGCTTCAAAATACTCTATGATTATTTGTTTGAATAATTTTTGTTTACAATAAACTTATCATGGTAACTTTCCTCCTCTTTTCCCCAATCCTGCCGTTTGTCAGATTTTGTGTGTGGAGCAAGCCCTAATTTTGTGCCCTGAATATTCAAACATTTGAAGTTTGGATTTACTAAAAAGTGACTCATTTTGACTTCAGAAAATACACATAACGAAACGTGTTTCCATTGTGGCTCGGAATGCGGCAAACGCCCGATTGTTTACGACGACTTACCTTTTTGCTGTTCGGGCTGTAAAACGGTTTATTCCATCTTGTCGGAAAACGGCATGACGAGTTATTATCAGCTCAATCAAGCCCCAGGCAAACGTCCCGATGCCAGCGATTCGAAATACGCCTTTTTGGACAATGAGCAAATAGCCAAAGAGATCATTTCCTTTCAGGAAGGAAAATTGACCGGTATGCACACGTTTATGCCGAACATGCATTGCAGTTCGTGTATTTGGTTGCTTGAGAATTTGCACAAACTGGAACCGGGTGTAAAATCTTCTCAGGTGAATTTCTCCAAGCGTGAGGCGTATATTGTTTTTGAGCATGAGAAAATTTCCATCCGTCGTATGGCGGAGTTTTTGGATGCCTTGGGCTATCCGCCGGTGATTGGAAAACAAGCCGAGACATCCAAAAAAATCATCAATAAGCGTTTCATTATGCAGTTGGGTGTGGCATTTTTCTGCTTTGGAAACATCATGCTTTTTTCTTTTCCTGAATACTTCACGGTCGATGAAACCTACGACGAATTCCGAAACTTTTTCGCCTATTTGATTTTTGCATTTTCCATCCCGATTTTACTTTTTTCCGCACGTGATTATTTGATTTCTGCATACAAAGCCATCAAAACAAAAGTGCTCAATTTGGATGTGCCCATCAGTCTTGGGATTTTGGTGCTTTATGCAAAATCAACGGCTGATATTTTCATGGGCGAAGGCCCGGGCTATATGGATTCTTTCGCTGGATTTATCTTGTTTTTATTATTAGGCAAATGGTTCCAGCACCGCACCCACGACGCCATGTGTTTTGAACGTGATTATAAGTCCTACTTCCCTTTGGCGGTGAAAAGAATCAACGATGGCAAGGAAGAAATTGTGCAAATTGAAAACATCATCCCCGACGATAAATTGCTCATTCACAATGGAGAAATATTGCCCGCTGATGCCATTTTGCAATCAGATTTGGCGCAAGTGGATTACAGCTTCGTGACTGGCGAATCGGATTTGATTTCAAAGAAAAAAGGCGATTTGCTTTATGCCGGTGGAAAATTGTCGGGAAGAGCTGTTGAAGTTTCCGTAAAATCAGCAGTGAAACGCAGCTATTTGACGAGTTTGTGGAACAATCAAATCTTCGAAAAAGAGAAATCGGGCTTGTCGAAAATTCAGGACACACTTTCGCGCTATTTCTTAGTTGGACTGCTAATTGTAACGACCATCATCGGTGGATTTTGGCTCTATTTTGACGCTTCGATGTTCATTCCCGTTGTTACCGCTGTGTTGATTGTTGCATGTCCATGCGCGCTTTCGATTTCTTATCCCTTCACTTTTGGGATGATTTTGCGCTCGATTGGTCGTAATGGTTTGTATCTCAAAAACACGCGCGTCATTGAAGAATTGGATGGCATCACAGATATTGCTTTTGATAAAACAGGAACACTTACAACGGGCAGTTCGAAAGATGTCAATTACGGCGGCGAAGATTTAACCGACCTGCAAATCCAGTTTTTAGATGCCGCTACCAAGAGTTCAACACACCCGATGAGTGTCAATATTCGCGCCTTTTTGCAAGATAATTATGACATTCCAGAAACAAGTTCGCTACAATTTGAGGAGCAGCAAGGTTTAGGTTTGGTGGTTTCTGATGGCACAAATGAATTGAAACTCGGCTCTTATCGTTTTCTAAATGTGGAAAAAATCGATGATGAAACCAGTTCTTTTGTTTCATGGAATGGTCAAGTTTTAGGACGCTTTTTCGTGAAACAACATTTCCGAAAGGGCATTGAAAATTTGATTCACGATTTGCAAAATCAGGGCTATCGTTTACACGTGATTACTGGCGATAACGAACGTGCCCGCGAAGATTTGGAACAGATTTTTCAAGGTCGCGCTGAATTGAACTTCCATCAATCACCCATTGACAAACTGAACTACATCGAAAATTTGCAGAAACAAGGTGGCAAAGTCCTCATGTTTGGCGATGGGCTCAATGATGCAGGTGCTTTGCAACAAAGCGACGTTGGAATTTCGGTTTCCGATAACGTCTATCAATTCTCACCAGCTTGCGATGGCATTTTGGATTCCACGCATTTCAAAGACATTCCGCGCATCATGACCCTGTCTAAATACGGCAAAAAAGCCCTTCGCGTCAATTTCTTTTTCTCACTTTTCTACAATGTAATCGGATTGAGTTTCGCCGCATCTGGTTTGATGAGCCCGATTGTTGCTGCCATTCTGATGCCTTTAAGTTCAGTTACTGTTGCCATCTTGAGTTTTACGCAGATTAACTTTAAGAGTAAAAAATTGGGGCTTTTGCGGGCGCAGTTGTAGGTTTGGTTTCTTCGTTTGTGACAATGAGTGTTCCTCAAGGCATTCGCATTTAGAATATCGAACTCCGTAGGAGTGGCATATTGGTAGCGACATGTGTCAACATGTCGCAGGAATTTTGATGGGTTAGTCGTTTTGGCGTGTGTTTTTGATTCACCGCGAAGCAGCACCGCAGGTAACAACCATGACAAAACATTGTAAAGTGGTTAAACTTGAATTTTCCAAGTGTTCTCCTATTGTTTTGCATGAAGTGAAATTTTTTCTAATTTTGTTAAAGACGTTAATTCCTATGATTCTAAATTGATGTCATTGATATTAATTTAGTGTTTATAGACAAAAGCTTACTAAGTTTTTTCTCATTGCATATTGAAATCTAAATATTACAAAATAGGAGTAGTCAGTATGATTTTGACTACTCCTTTCTTTTCACTAACGCAATCAAACGAGTCATCGTTTGGAGTTTATTATGGCCTGAACGAATATTTTCAAGGAACACCAATTGTCCGCAAATATCAAAACAATGGTGATCAAACTCTTACTCGTTTACAAAGCAATTTTGGTTTGACATACCACAGGTTTAACGCCCATAATTTCGTGAGTTGTGATTTGAACTTTGCTTCAGCAAGTTATAGGGGTGTTGGTAAAATTGAAAACTTTCCAATATTAACACCTTTACATAGCTATAGAATGTTTTTTAATCTCGAGTTTACATTGGGTAAACGAAAAAGATGGTCGGAGCGATTTGAATTACTTTACGGTGTTGGACCGAATTTAAGAATCGGATATGAAGATTTTTTGATGCAGATTTTACCATTCGATTTCTGGACGGAACTTCGGTTTCATAGAATCTTTCGTTTCGATCCAGGATTTCATTTGAACACTAAAATTTTCTACCACGTTTCAAATCGTTTTTCAATGTTTGCTGCTCTAAATTGTTCAACCTCTCCATTTCTAGCTGACAGAAAAAACTGGAATCGTTCTAAGGAATATTTTCTCTATGAGAATAATTCTACAATTCGTCCAGCAAGATTGGATTTATCGTTGCGATTAGGGTTTAATATTCATTTATAACATTAAGAAATTCATTCGCCGTTGTAACATCTATTCACTTATGAAGCCTTCCTGTAACACTAGCTTATCTGATATCGATTTAACTCAAAGAGATAAAGCTATTTGCATAAATTGTCAAAACGACTTATCCATCCCAAAGGAATACCAAAAGATCGTTCTTGAAAGAATTCAAAAGAGCAAGTCAAATCCTGAAAGAATGTTAGATTGTGATGAAGCATCTAAATCATTAAAGTCCTTACAAAATTCTTCAATGTAGGTATTGCTCAAGTAGTTCCTCGACAAACTATTTCTCTGTAAGTTCAAGTTTCGTTTTAATTGATAATCTAAAGTTGCACTTTAAAATATCATGATAATTTAAAGTGTTGGTTTAAATTGTCAGCAATTTTGTGTTGCCTATAGCGGACAATTATCTTACAGATCAATCTCCAATCACAACTTTGCGGCGAAAAAAAGTTATATTCACCGCATTTTTGCGGCGAATAAATCGTACATTTGTCGCATGAGATTCCCCAAAATGCGAAAATACATCTATGAATATGACAATTGGTCCAGTTCTATTTGAGATGATAAGCTCTTGAGCGCCGCATCGGGCTTGATGAGTCCCCTAGTTGCCGCGATTTTGATGCCGCTGAGCTCGGTGACAGTAGCCGTTTTGAGCTTTACGCAGAAGAATTTTAAGAGTAAGAAGTTGGGGTTGTTGAGGGCGTGGTTGTAAGGCTAAGGACCACAGCATTCCAATTTTCGAAGCCTGCAAGGTTTGTTATCTGTTTGAATGAATTCCAAGAACAAGAGAAAAATCGCCTTAGTCATTCCCGAAAAGGACACGGATCAATTTGTTTCCTCCATGCCATGTGCAACTGCCATCTGTGTGCGAGAGCACCTGATTTTTATATTTTACTTTGTAGATGTCCGTTGAGGTACAATGGTTGTTTCTTGTTTTGGTCAGCTCGGCTTCAAACACACGCAGCTCCGCGATGGCGTTCTCGCTGAGCGTCACGACTTTTTTATTCTTTGTTGCCGTGTAGACGTCTTTTTTGCGCTGGATGAGCAATTTTTGCGAGCTCTGATGAAAGCATCCTGAAGAGAAAATCTCTATGGTGTAGGACTCGTTGTTTTGCAACTGGTCGATAAATGGAAGTGCTGGTGCATTCGTTTGACCGGACGCACTCGTTTGAGATACAATCAAAAAGAATCCAAGAGGAGTTAGAAGGAATTTGAACGCTTTCATGATGCCGTTTAATTAGAAGATGAAAACTGACAGCACAATTCACAAAAACTGTTCCTACTCTTCGTCTTCTTCCGAGAATTCATCGACAATCTCTGCACCGGAGTCGTCAGTGTCGAGAGTTTCTTCTTCGAAATCTTCGTCTTCATCCAGAGATGGCGCAGTATAGACACCCGAGCTGTTTAAGCCGCTTTCCAGAATTTCGCCAATGGGTTTAGGCAAATCTACAGCGCTGTCGTCGTAAGCATAAATCTCTACAATGGGTGAAATTGTAGCAGCCAGAATTTCAAAGGATGAAATGCTGTCTTTAAAGTTTTCATTCGTTCGTTTTACCGCTTCGATGAGATCAGGGGCATTTACAAGTACATTGCTGGCTTGACGTTTTTCCTTTTCAGTGTCCGCGTCGTAGCTCACAAAAGACACCTTGACCTTGTACCATGTATCGCAGTCGCCGTAATGAATCACATCGGCAAGGTCTGTTTTGGCGATGTTGGTCACTAAAACTTCACCTTTGATTGCCATGGCCACTTCTTCAATCGCGCGTGCTTCCGCCTCTGTGAAACTGCCGGCATCAAACAAATAAGCCTCAGAAACACGTTTTACTGCGCCATCTTCCATGTGTTTGGCGTATTTCATTTTTACGGTGAACCAAGTTCTCATAACTGTCAATTTTTGTGAGGCGCAAAAGTATCACATTTGAGAGGATGAATTGAAATCAGAGGCTATTTTTAAACACAACTTGTCTTGATTAATGAGATAAGTACAAAAGGTAATTTGGAAGAGTATTCCGAATAAACAGATAGATGCCACGGCATTACACATCAGCGGTTCTGCGTCGGTCTATGGGGAATATTTTAATGTCTATGCCGCTCTTGAGTAAGTGTTTCTATGTGCCTATGTATCTATGTGATTGATTTTTATTGAAACACATAGAGGCATAAGATACATAGGGTTTGAGCGGCAATTTTTATGGATGATGGAACAAAGAACAACAGGTCTTTTACTTAAGCCAACTCCAATGATGCTCGCAAGACTCTTCAGTTTTTAATAATTTGGTAAGTTGGTGAAGTACTCATTTACAAAGGTTTTTTGACCATTATTAAAAATGTTTTTGCAATTGAAATTAATCAATATGCCTTTAGGACATTTGAGCAGTTTCATGTATGTTAATATTTGAGCTTCGAATAGAGGATTCATTTCAACAACGGATTTCAACTCAACAAGAATGGCATTTTCAACAAATAAATCACAGCGAAAATCCTTGTCAAGGGGTTTATTTCTGTAAATTATCGGCACCCTCTTCTCGGTCTGAAAATTTATTTTCCTATGTTTCAATTCTTCAATCATGCATTCATGATAAACACCTTCCAACAAGCCGCTACCCATTCTTTTGTGAACCTCAATAGCGCAACCTATAACGTCGTATGTCAACTCGTCGAGGTGTTTTTTCGTAAGCATGATTAGGGTCGTTGAAAAATTATTTCTATGTCTCTATGTTTCTATGTGTTTGATTTTAATTTAACCACATAGATACATAGTCACATAGGGTGTTTTGTGGTGCGCAAAACGCACTAACATAGAACGACAAGTCGATTCTCATAGCCCGCTAAACTGAAAATTTATTTTCCTATGTTTTTGGTTTTGCATCATGCTATGTCTCTATGTTGCTATGTGTTTAATTCTTAGTGTTTTTTTTATTTGGATTTGTCGCAAATCGCCATCAAAATCCATTCGATAGTTGTTGTTTTAAAAAACCTGCCCTTGGCTAAAAACAAACCAAAGGCAGGGAATGGTTTAGTCGATGACCAAAGTAACTTCGGCAAATTCTCCGCTGCAGATAGGGGCGATGTTGAAATTGCCAACTTTATGGTCGCCTATATACGCAGGGAGAGAACGAACCAAAAAAGGAACAGAGTAAAATGGTCCTGAGTATGAGTTTAATTCAGAAAAGTGTAAAGGAAATTTCGCAAACTCGTGGTTGATTACACTATCCAAAAAACCATTAGTGAATGGACCAGCTATCAATTTAGTTGCAAAATTATTCGGGCTAGCGAAATCTCTAATAACCAAAGTATCATTCTCTGAATAAGAATTTTGAACATTTAATTTAATGATAAAATTCGTAGGAAAAGGATTGATGTAAATTCTTCCCAAATCCTTGTTGTCTCCTGGCAAACCAGACACTTTAAGCACATCAGACGAACCCTGCACACGAACCATAAAACTATTGAGCTTGTCTGCTTTTCCTTTGTGGCTTACTTTGAAATATCCATTTTCATCAGTGGTGAAGCTTAAGCTTATACCCGGACCAGAAAGTAAACCATCGTTGGTTAGGATAAATCCGCTTGTGTTGGCGGCTGGTACATCACAGCTCGCCATCAATTGACCTTCGATAGTTGTTATAGTTTATTTGTCCTTTCCACATGCCGTGAGAAGAAACAATATCAATAAAATGTTTATCGTTTTCATAGTTGTTGTTTTGTTTTTGATGCAGGAAACAAATAAGAATAAAATGACTGAATATTTAAAAGCCTTTTCATAATCACCAAATTAAAACTATGCATAAATAATGCATTACACTTTAATTGACAAATTTTTTAGGAAAAAAGTTGTTTATCTTGGAACATGTTTTTGAATAGGATTACCAGCTTTGTTATAAATATTTAAAAATCAATTGTTTAAACAAAACACGCATTGAATCAATTGGCTAAAAAATAGTGATAGAAGATTTCATGATTAATTTGAGTGACCTGAAGTTTAAAAAAAACAACAACACACTGTTTTTATTTCACAAAACTGTTGGGTTATTTTTTTTGCAAATCACTTTCAACTTATGAAATAATACTACTTTTACCCGAAAGTCGGGTCATAATTTACTCAAAACGCGACCAATAGCATCTATTTTTTAACCAAATTAATTATTTTATGAAGAAAATGTTTTCTTTCCAAGAAAAAAACACGCGGTATTCCGTGCCGTGGTTGTTTTTGCTCTTTTTGTTCACGAGCTATCACGGCTTGGGACAAACCATTACAACAACTTTGAACAACAACAATGGTTCATCGGTGGTTGTTTTCAGTTTTCAGAACAACAATTCTGACCCTGTTGTAATTACGGACATAGGAAGTGTGGCCGGAGTTACAAATACCTACACGGCGCATTTGTATGCTTTACCCACAACTTACAATGCGGCGCCGGGTGCAGCTCCCGCAATTACCTCAGGAAACGGATGGGTAAATGTAGGCTCCAATCCAAGTGTGAGTTTGACCGCAAATACTTCTACAAGTACGGCGACATCCCTCATTACCGGGATGAGTTACGTCGTACCTGGAAATACGCAAGTAAGACTGGCCTTGCAATTGGTGACAGGAGCGAACCAACCCGCTTTTACCACTACCGCAGGAAGTTTGCGTTATTCTGATGTGGGTACACAACAAGACACATGGTCCGCTTCGGGTTGTGACATCCGTTTAGGAGCGAGCCATGGCTATGGTGGAACAATGGCCTCTCCAATTAACACCCCTAGAGGTTTTATTGGTTTCCTGTCATTTATACCTTCAACGCCTTGCGCAGGAGTTCCTAATGGGGGTACTGCTACAACAAACAGCGCATCAACTTGCCAAGGTGCAAACGTAACATTGGGACTAAATGGTTCAACAATTGCGAGTGGAATCTTTTATCAGTGGTTCCAGTCACAAGACAACATCAGTTTCAACCCAATTGCTGGTGCAACAACTTCCAACTACATCGCAACAGTAGCGTTTACAGGTGCAAACTATTACAGATGCATAGTAACTTGCTCGAATAGTGGTCAGTCCGCAAACAGTGTCTCAGTTTTGGTTAACGGCAATCCACAATTGAGTGGTACTTATACCATTAACAATACCTTACCTACTGGAGGAACGAATTTCAACAATTTCCAAGATGCCTTTGCAGCACTGCAATGTGGTTCCAATGGAACAGTAACCATGAATGTGTCTGCGGGTCAGACATTTACTTCTACAGGGCCTTTGGTAGCTAATTTCACGGGTTCACTTGCTGCACCGATTATTTTTCAAAAAAGCGGGGTAGGAGCGAATCCTTCGATTTCTTTCACAGGAACGAGTGGAACAGCAGACGCTGGTTTGAGATTAAACGGATCGGATTTCATCACTTGGGACGGTATTAACATTGTTCAAGGTGGAACGTCAACAGCAGATTGGATTGAATACGGTGTTTACATTACCAAATCCACAGCAACCGATGGAGCCAGCAACAACACGTTAAGAAACTTCACCATCGATTTGGGTGCTAGCACAGCGACCACGCTTCGTGGTGTTTTCATGGACAATGTGGTTGCGGCTACGTCTTCGTCCGGTGCAAGCAACAACAACATTTTCCAAAACTTGACCATTAACAACGTGAATTCAGCAGGATTGTGGTTGTCGGGTAGTGGAACTGCAGGCAATCAAGATTTGAACAATCAAATTGACGGGTGTAACATCACCATCAAAAGTGCTGCCGCTGTAATGTATGGTGTTTACATCAACAACCAGGACAACTTTGAAGTGAAAAACAATACCATGGGTAATGCGACACTTGCCTCAACCTCTTCCACGAGTTTAATTTACATTACAGGTGGAACAGCCACAACCAATGGTGTAATTAGGAACAATATCATTGAAAACGTGAATAACTCCAGTGCAGGAATTCTTTACGGTATTCAAGTGTTCAATGGTGGCACATACAATGTGTTTCAAAACACCATTCGCAATTTAACCTCAGCTACCACGGTTCGAGGAGTCTTTTTGAATGGTGTTGCTGCAACAACAACAGATTTACACAGAAACCGAATTTATGGCATCAACTGTACTACGACTACCACACCCTACGCTGCCGGTATTCAATCAGGTCCGGGTGTGAATCGAATCTACAACAACATGATTACAGGAATTACCGCTAACGCTTCAACAGCTGTACCCGGTGTTCGTGGAATTGATGTGACTGCTGGTGCGAGCCAACAGATTTACAACAATACGGTTATTGTAGGTGGCTCATCATCATCTTCAGCGGCCTTGGCTTGGTCAACTACGACTATCCAATTGGATGTTAGAAACAACGTTTTTGTGAATAACAGTTCAAGTTCTGCTTTTGCTGCTGCCATGTATCGTTCCACTGCCGGTAATCCAAACTTTGCTACCGGCTCAGGTAATAACTTGTATTATGCCGGAGTACCAAGCGCTACACGACCCATTTACCGAAATGCAACAAACTCTGTGAACGATTTAGCCTCCTATCTCGCTTTGGGTGTTGAAACAGTGGGTTATACGGAAGATGTTCAGTATTCTTTAAGTAATGGTGTTGTAACCATAAATCAAGCTATTCCTACTTTTATTGAAAGTGGAGGACAAAACTTGGCTTTAGTTACCAATGACTATTTTGGCACAACTCGCGGCGCTTATCCCTTAATCGGTCAACAACCCGGTGGAGGTATTGCAACAGACGTTGGCGCTGAAGAAAACAACTTCTTGATTAATGCGCCGATGGGAGTACCTGATTGTGCAACATTAGACACTCCAGCAGATAACTTGACAGATGTTTGTCCTTCAAATGTAATGACATTAGATTGGACGCCTGCAATTTCAGGGCCTATTCCAACCAATGGGTATGACGTTTTCTTTGGAACAACAAACCCTCCTCCTTTTGTAGCTAACGTATCAGTAACAAATTACGTGGTTAACAGTTTAACCTCGGGACAAACCTACTATTGGAAAATTGAACCCAAAAACGGAGCGGGTAATGCAACCGGTTGTAGCGTGTTCTCTTTCAGTACCGCAAACCATGCTATTACAAGCACCACGCCTAACTCGATTTGCGGTGTAGGAACAACTCAATTGCAAGCTACGGCATCAGGAGGTACAGTGACTTGGTTTGCTAACCCGACGGGTGGTGCTCCATTGGGTACAGGAAATACATTTACCACTCCAACCATCAGCTCCACAACCACGTATTATGCTGCTGCGGTTATTGGTGGTGGTAACACGAATGTTGGACTAACAAGTACAGCCGGAGCCACTTCAGGCGTTGGAACAACCAACTTCGGTTTGGTGTTCGATGTTCTTGCTCCATTCACTTTACAACAAGTTACTATCTACCCTGTGAGTGCTACAAACAGTTCCGGAACAGTTACGGTAGATGTTATTGATGGAAACAGCACGATTCTACACACTGCGACATTCAATGTAGTTGGAAGTCCTAGTGGGGTGAATCCTGTTACCCTCAATTTGAATTTCAATATGCTGCCTGGCACTAACCTTAAGTTGCGTCCGGGCTCATTCTCCGGAATTTCCGGTTTGAACTTCGGTCCTTCAGCTGCAGCGCCTCCGGGAGGAAATTATGGTTATCCATTCGTTGTGCCCGGTGTGTTGAGTATTAATCACAGTACGCTTACCGCTGCTCCTACCAACACACAGCGCTTAGACTTGTATTATTATTTCTACAATTGGTTGATTTCCACTGGTTGCGAATCTTCACGTGTGCCCGTTGTAGCAACAGTTACGACTGCTGACGCAATAAGCATTACTCCAAGCGCTGTAACTTCTTGCCCCGGAGATGCTGTGAGTTTAGCAGCTTCTTCAGCGAATAGCAACTACACATACACTTGGATGCCAGGTAACCTATCCGGTGCAAACGTTTCTGTGAATCCGACAAGTACAACCACCTACACGGTTACGGGTACGGATGGCGTTTGTACTGCGCAACAACAAGTGACAGTTACCGTTAATGGTGCAAGCTTGGGCACAATGAGTGCAAATGCGGACATCTGTGCTGGTTCACAAACTACATTAACAATTACGGGTTCTGTAGGGAACATTCAATGGCAATCTTTTAATGGCACGTGGAATGATATTGTTGGACAAAACGGAACATCCTTAACAGTAAGTCCGGGTGTAACCACGCAATACCGAGTGGCACTTGGATTTGCAGGATGTCCATTGCTTTTCTCCAACCCGGTTACCGTAAACGTTACGAACGTAGAAACGCCTACGGTACAAGGAGGAACTGTTTGTGGTCAAGGCACAGTAAATCTTTCGGCAAGTGTGGGTCAAGGAACAATCAATTGGTGGGCCAACCCAACAGGAGGTACGCCTTTGGCTACAGGACCAAACTTCACAACACCTTCATTAAACACGACAACCACGTATTACGCAAGTAACATTGACGGGGGTTCTACATTTGCAGGGGGTCGTTTAGCACCAAACGTAAGCACAGGTGTAAACCTTCCCAACTATTTGCAGCAATTTACCATCAATCAGACGATTACCTTGAATTCTGTTCAAGTATTCTCTACTACAGGTACTGCTGTTACAATTTCTTTGTACAACAGCACAGGAACAAACTTGATAGTATCAACAGGTTCTGTTCCGGTTGTTGCAGGTTCTTCTCCTGACATCAACCTCGGTTGGGTCATTCCTGCAGGCACATACCGATTGGGTGCTGTTTCCATGACGGGTAATTTTATTCGTGAAAATCCGGCTTCTCCCGGTTTTTCATATCCAATTCCTTTGGGTACTGTTGGACAAATCACAGGGTATAACACCTCTTTAACAGGTACATTGACGTCTAGTGCAAACATTTACTATTTTGTGTACAACTGGAATATTTCAACGGGTTGTGAATCACCAAGAGTACCGGTTACGGCTACAGTTACACCTGCTGATGCTGTAACAATTACACCGAGCACTTTGACGTCTTGTACAGGTGAGCAAGTTACTTTGTCTGCATCTTCGGCTAACACAAACTACGCTTACACTTGGATGCCGGGTAACTTGGTTGGTGCTACAGTAAATGTTAACCCTATTGCGAATACAACTTACACGGTAACTGCAACGGATGGTATTTGTACTACCCAGCAACAGGTATCGATTACTGTTAATGGGGCGGTTGTTGGAACGATTACACCAAGCGCATCGATTTGTGCCGGTGATCAAACAACGATAACTACATCCGGTGTTGTTGGAAATATTCAGTGGCAGTCTTTCAATGGCACTTGGAATGACATAATTGGTCAAAACAGTCCTTCATTGACTGTTAGCCCTTCGGCAACAACACAATACCGTGCAGCGATTGGATTTACAGGTTGTCCGCTTGTTTTCTCTGACGTGGTAACAATTACAGTGAATAACCCACAAGTGGTTGCTGTTCAAGGACAAACAATTTGTGGAGCCGGTCAAGTTACTGTAACAGCAACGCCATCTGCAGGTGCCACAATCGAATGGTTCGATGCGCCTACAGGCGGTAATTCATTGGGTACTGGAAACACGTACACCACGAATATTGCTGCGTCAACAACGTTCTATGCACAAGCGGCAACAGGTCAAGGTTCAACCAATGTTGGTTTAACCAACACCACAGGTGCCACTTCAGGCGCTGGAACAACCAATTTCGGTATTGTGTTCAATGCATTGTCTGCATTTACACTACAACAAGTAACAATTTATCCGGTGTCTTCTACCGCCGGCGGATCAGGAACAGTAACCATCGATGTGATAGATGGCAATAACACCATCTTGCATACAGCAACGTTCAACGTTCTCGGTTATCCAGGTGGAACGGTACCAGTTACTGTTGATTTGAATTTTAATATTGCACCTGGAACCAACTTGAAAATACGTCCGGGCGCACGTACTGGAGCCATTTCGGGTCTTTTATTTGGTCCATCAGCTGCTGCACCTCCCGGAGGAAATTATGGTTATCCATTTACGATTCCGGGTGTGGTTAGTTTAATTCACAGTACATTGACCGCTGCTCCTGTAAACACACAAAGACTAGATTTGTATTACTATTTCTACAACTGGGTAGTATCAACAGGTTGTGAATCTCCACGAGTTCCTGTACAAGCAACAGTGACGAATATTTGTACATTGACTCAACTACAGTCTAATTTCTGTAATATCTCAGGTGTAACAATGGATATGCCGCTTCGTGCAATCAATGTAAATGCACCTGCCTACAGATTTAGAATTACAGGCGCGAACAATGGTGGTCAAGGTTGGTCTGGTAATACGTTTATTTTGGATCGTCCAAGCAGAGATTTCAAATTTGCTCAAGTGCCCGGTTCTCTTTGGGGAACTACCTACGTGGTTGAGGTTGCTGTGGGTGATGGTTTCGGTAATTTTGGCCCTTACGGTGCGGCTTGTAACGTAACGATGACCGGAATCCCAACGACGCAATTGGAAGCAACGAGTTGCAATATTGTGAATGTAGATCCAAACACCAATTTGTTGGCTATCACTGTTACAAGTGCAACAGGCTATCGCTACCGTGTGAATGGCGCTAACGTGAACAACGTTGTGGTGACCAAAACCATGGGTGGTGGTGAGATGCGCAAGTTGAAAATGAACCAAGTGGCCGGTGTAATGCAAGGTGAAACGTATTCCGTTGAGGTTGCGATTCGCGATGCTGCCGGAAACTGGGGTGCTTATGGAAACGCTTGCGATATCACTGTTGCGGGTGCTCCAGATCTTGTCATTAATGATAACATTGAAATGATACAAACGAAGGATCTGAGCGAAGTTGGATTTGGTGTGAGCGCAAGCCACAACCCGTTCACAACAACATTCGCTCTGCAATTAACCAACGCCAATGACACAGAAACCATCAATGTCTCTATCTACGACATGAGCGGTAAGTTGATTGAACGTCATGCGATAAATCCAATGGACATCGAAGCAGCACAGTTTGGTTCAAACTTGGCATCCGGCATGTACATGGTAGAAGTAAGACAAGGTTCAAATCAGGCACTTGTTCGTCAGGTGAAGAACTAGTGAATTGAGTAAAATAATTACAGAAAAATCCCGGGGGCGACCTCGGGATTTTTTAATTAGATCAAAATCAAAATATTGAAGGTGTTACTTGTTTGCATCAAACTCCTGATGGTTCATGTTTTTCGAGTTTTAGGCTAAGGGAAGAAACGCCCAATTGAAATTATTTTCTAATCATTTAAATTCACCACTGTCCGATAAAAATACAAATTAATCGTTTTGCGTTTTGAAAGCCT
>JBBIIM010000006.1:0-20313 GCA_037446475.1 Crocinitomicaceae bacterium
TGGCGCAGGTAATCACGCTTTTGATCAAATGTTCACGCTCCAAAACGCTGGCACAGGTTTATTCTATAAAAATGCGAATGACCCCAATGCCTCGTGGCTTGTAGTTCCTGGAACTGAAGTTTGAAATATTCGCGAATTGAAAACCAATGAAGTTGATAATTTGGTTTACATCGCAACCAATCAAGGTCTGCATGTTTGGGATAAAACCAACGAAACATTAACTCAGCTGAGCACACCAAATGGCCTATGTAATGAAGTTACTGTGTCTTCCGACGGTCTGGTAATACTTGCTAGAATTGGACAATCCATAGCCAATGGAGCCATTTGCTCGACAGACGGAGGTCAAACTTTTACTCAACTCATAGGTTCTGGTGCAGGAAAAATTCCTCCGGGATTTACACGTTTCGAATTTACAATTTCTTCGGAACGAGTGAACGATGTTTATGTTTGTTACACTATTTGCACCACGGCTAGCACTGTAGGAATATTTCGTTCTGAAGACAGTGGCCTTACGTGGAAGGCTTTAGGTTCCGGAGGTATCAACGATGGTAGCGGAGCTTTAGTATATTGTTCTTACATCGCTGTTAATCCAACGGATTTCAATCAGTTTTATGTAGGTTCAAGTAATTTATTTTTAGGGACTTATCTTTCTAATTCAGGTCTGGCAGGATTTGAACAATTGTCATCTTGGATGCTTCCTGAAAGTTCAGAACTGTATATTCCAATTTACCAACATAACCTTGTTTTTGACTCTAATTATAACATGTATATTGGTACTGATGGTGGCTTTGTATATTCGGATGATTTGGGTGCAACTTTCAAAAGACCGAACTACAATTTACATAACATCGAAACAATGAGCGTTGCCACAAACGGCTCAGGCAAATTGATTTCAGGAACTTTGTCCAACGGAATTTTAAACAACAACTTGCAAAATGAAACCCCTTAATCATTTCGACGTGTTCTGCCCGGTGATGCTTCGGATGTGGTGATGTCTCTTTTTAACGATAATATTTCTTTCGGCATGGGCACCAATGGACAGCTCTATCGACTTATTGAGAACAATGCTACGAACACAGTGCAGGCCAATTCATTTTTGCCGAACTATATTGGTTATCAATTTCCTGGAAGTAGTACAAGTGGTCAAGATTTTTACTATTTGTCTAAGATAGGTTTTGAAGAATACTTAGACCCAAATTCAAAAGATTCAATCACATACCTGCCTACGTCAAACCTGATGGCAGGTGCGCAAATTTCTGTTCCGAGTGCCTCATCGGGAAGTTTTATCGCTCACACATTAGCAAGTCCATTGTATTTTGACGCGATTGTGAACCACAACCCCAACTTAACGTTGCAATATTTCCAAGTAACAAGCGATTGGGGAATAAACTATATCCTCGCCGACAACATCACCTGGTATTTTATTCAGGGAAGCGGCACACCTCAAGTTGGTGATATTATCCATATTACCTCACCTTTCGATGTAATTATCAATGTGACTGCTGTCAGCACAGTAAACAATTACTTCGCCCAGCACCCAATTTCTGGTAAAATAATCAATCTCGGGAACAACCAACAGATGACCAATGTGGCTTGGGACACCTTGAAAGTCGTTGACCCGTATCAATCCATTTTGATTACACACACCAGAAAAAATGGCGGAGAACTTTATGCCACTCGAGATGCCCTTCGTTTGGGACAAACGCCAAAGTGGTCAGTAATTGCCCAAGGCATTGGCGAAATGTTTATCGGAGAAATTGCCATAACACCGAATTTGGCACATATTTACGTTGGCACCACGACAGGACTTTGGAGAATTGACGGATTTGGTTCAACATATTCCTCTGAAAGCAACTTTATAGAACAGACTGACTTGCGCGTTGGGAATGCGCCAGCGATTACTAAAACTTTGATTTTTAATGGAGTTATTACCGGTATCGGTATAAATCCCAATGATCCAGGGGACGTTTTAATTTCAAGAACAGCAACCAACCAAAATAAAATCTTCCGATCCTCAGTAGCCAATACAACTTCCAGCGCAATTTCATTTGCAAGCGTTCAAAATAATCTACCGACGAACTTCACAGTGAACGACGTCCTGATTGACGTTTACAACAGTCAAAAATTATACGCAGCAACTGAAAAAGGGCTTTGGTCTTCCCATAATGACGGGCAAACTTGGGTTTTAGATTCTGACGGTTTGGGTGAAGCAAGCATCAACAGAATTATTCAAAATTGGAGAATCAATGAGCCGAGCATCACAAAACCAGGTGAGGTTTATCTCGCAACTTTCGGCTTGGGAATTTATTCTACTGGAGTATGTACTGACTTTGCATCCACGGAAAACTTCCAGCTAGAAGAAAATCAGCTGACACTCTCCATCTACCCAAACCCTCTTAAAGATGAAGCTAATCTCCAAATTGAACTAACAAACTCGGGAATGACCTCAATTGAAATTTATTCTATTTCCGGGAGATTGGTGAACCAAGAGAACCTATTTTTAGAAAAAGGCAGAAATGTTATTCGGTTGAATACAGAGTACTTTGAAAACGGTCTGTATTTGGTAAAAATTGTGAGCCCTTACGGTGAATCTTATGGCAAGTTGATGAAAGAATAGACAATTTTACCATTTCACAGGAAATTCAAGGTCATTCACAAAAAAGGTTTTGAAATTGAATACTTAGCCCTGAACATAGTATTCTTTTCAAACATAATATTCATTCTCAAATAATCCATGGACCAGTCACGCTCCGCAGATAGATAGATTAATAATCATTCCAAATCCATCGCCTCATAAACCTTCATAAACTCCTCGTAGGTCTTAACACCATCGAGTTTGCTCAATATTCGGGGGTCATCGAGAACAGCTATACCGCAGCCGGCATTGCCACATGATTCAGCAAAAATGTGTGTGAAGTGTTGATTTTCAGATTTCGTCAAAACAACAAAAACCTTGGTCACGCCGTAATCGCCCCCGAATTTGAAGTCATTGATGAAAAACGCACTCACAACCTCGGTGCCACGGAGTAAAAAGCTGGATAAATTGTAAATTCCGTCCGTGTTACTTTGCGTGGTGAATAATGCTCTAATTTCCTTTGACCTCCGGAATGAACGCACATCTGCAAAAAAGATCAGGCAATTTTCATCCTGGTGTCTGTAGATTTTATTGGGGAAAATGCGATGAATTAAAGTGCCCTGCTCATAACCCTCTACTATTTTCTCAAGCTTCAGAGAATCTAGCGTTTGATCCAAAGCCGAAAGTAAAAAATACCGTTCTAAGACCTCCGCATCTACATCTGAACCAGCGTTAGGACAGTCTAATTCGCACTCGCAGTGCGCCTTGCTGCTGCATGAGGTGAACGATGAAACTGCAAAAAAATAAAGAATGAAGAAAACAGAGGTGCGCATAATCGATGAATTAAAAAATAAATAATTGTGGTTTTTTAGTTGGCTCATTCAAGCAATATTCTATCCGAACCATCAAAATAGGGAGATTGAATAGACAGAACTTTTAAGGGTATTTTGGAGGTGGTCAAAACTTTGTGCAGCGTGTTCTTCGGGATGAAAATGACATCTCCGGCATGAACCGAAAACCACTTTTCACCCAACTGCATTTCCCCTGCCCCTTCTAACACGTAAACGTGCTCACTGTGGTACAAATGCTTGTGAAGTTTAACCTCTTTTTTCACAACAATCAAAAACGAACTACTCAAACTGTCTTGAGCAAGAAGCTGAACATAAACATTCTCGAAGTCCTCCGGAACTTCCAATGCATACAAAGGAATACGTTGAGACCACCCCACCCCTAGCATGTAAACCAATAAACACAAGAAAAACAACTTCATGACTTTAATTTACCTCGGGTAAAAGTAAGAACAAATCCACTCAATTACAGGCAGTTTCCGTGCGGTTCAAATAAAAATCAAAAAAAAAAATATTACAACATATTTTCATATTAATATTTATTCATATATTTGCAAAGAATTTCAAACGAACATGAACAACGAAATGATAGCCAACCTACTGAAATGTATCGCTCACCCGGTCAAATTGGATATTCTTTCTCTATTGGAGAAGCAAGAAGCGTTGAACGTTTCAGAAATACAGATGATGCTGGGCTGCGATTGCGAACAATCCATGCTTTCGCATCACCTCATCAAAATGAAAGACAAAGGGATTTTATCCTCAAACAAACAAGGGAAAAACATCTATTACAGCCTACAGCTGAAAGAAATTGCCGGAATATTGCCGGTTTTGCAATCCCTTGAAGTAAACTCGTAAACAATTTTAAAACAAACCAATATGAACATCGAACAAATTTACACTGGATGCTTGGCACAGGGCGCTTATTTCATCCACTCCAAAGGCGAAGCAGTTGTAATCGACCCACTAAGAGAAGTAACACCTTACTTGCAAAAAGCTGAGGAACTTGGCGTTAAAATCAAGTATATTTTTGAAACGCACTTCCACGCGGATTTCGTTTCAGGACATATCGACTTGGCAAAAAAATCAGGTGCAACCATCGTATTTGGTCCCAACGAAGCGCCAATCGGATACAACGTACACGTTGCTAAGGACGGTGAAGTATTTCAAGTAGGTGACATTTCCTTTGAATTGATTCACACACCAGGCCACACCATGGAGAGCTCCTGCTACTTGTTGCGTGATGAGAAAGGGGAAATGCACAGCATCTACACCGGAGACACGCTCTTCATTGGTGACGTTGGTCGTCCGGACTTGGCGCAAAAAGTAATTCCTGATTTGACTCAGGACAAATTGGCGCGTCACTTGTACCACTCGTTGCGCGAAAAAATCATGACCTTGCCGGATCACCTCATCGTGTATCCTGCCCACGGTGCCGGAAGTGCTTGTGGAAAAAACATGAGCAAAGAGACTTTTGACACGCTCGGAAATCAGAAAAAAACAAATTACGCATTAAATCCTTGGCTTTCTGAAGACGAATTCGTGAAGGAAATCACCACAGGCCTCACTCCCCCACCCGCTTATTTTCCAGAGAATGTTTTGATGAACATCAAAGGATATGAGTCCATAGACAATGTGCTCAACCAGGGATTGACCCCACTTTCCGTTGACGAGTTCATTGTTAAGGCTGAAGACAGTGGCGCCCTTATTCTCGACACAAGAAAACCGGCAGATTTTGTTAAAGGATTCATACCTAACTCCATCAGCATCGGTATTGACGGTCAATTTGCAGTTTGGGTTGGTACCTTAATTTTGGACATCAAACAGCCGATTCTGCTCGTTACAGAACCGGGAAGAGAGGAGGAAGTCGTTACAAGATTGTCACGCGTAGGTTATGACAACACACTTGGATTCTTGGATGGAGGCTTCGAGGCATGGATCAAATCCGGAAAAGAAATGGACACAATTGAGTCCATCACGGCGGAAGAGGCTGCGGAAATGCACAACACGAAGAATCTCCCTATCGTTGACGTACGGAAAAAATCGGAGCACGACAGCGAACATGTCATTGACGCCATTAATGCGCCATTGGATTATGTGAATGACTCCATGAAATTGTTAGATAAAAATAAAACCTATCTTATCCACTGTGCAGGAGGCTACAGATCCGTAATCTTTACGTCTATATTGAAAGCACGAGGATTTGACAATCTTATTGACGTTCAAGGAGGCTTCAACGAAATTAAAAAGTCTGAAAAATTTGAGGTTTCCGCTTACGTTTGTCCTTCGACAATGTTGTAGTACACACGATTTTTTGTGCAAGGCTCGGAATTTTATCCGAGCTTTTTTTGCTTTCTATTCAGAAGATTTTGTGGTTCATTTGGATTTCTTCCTGCGACCGTCAATATAGTCCATGATGGCGCTCTCCGATGTATACCACACACCATTTTCTTTGTAAGCATCAATTTTCCCCCGACGTGCCAGCAAACTAATATATTCCTGACCATAAGGAACCTTTGACTCTGCAACAATGTTCGGAATTGCTTTGTAGGAGTCGTTGTTGGTAAGCGCATTTAAATAAATGTTCAAGGAACGCTCCTCAGCTTGAATGATTAACAACAGCAGCTTGCTGTAATCGCCTTGATTTGCTTTGTTTAGTGCGTCGTAATACTTCTTGCAGTCATTTTTGAGAATAATTGCCGGAGGATAACCGTCTTTCATCAGCAAAAGGTTAAACAGCAAGCGCACGGCACGACCGTTTCCGTCGAAAAAAGGATGAATGTAGACGAAACGATGATGAAAAACAGTCGCTCTGACTATCGGATTTAACCGGTTGGATGCATTTACCCAATCAATGAGTTCGTAAGTCAAATCATAGACCTTGAGTGCATTGGGCGGGACAAAATTAGCACCACCGATGCGCACACCGGAATTCCTGAAACGCCCTGCCCAATCTCTTTGAATTTTATCCAAAACCAGTGCATGAACATCCAGTATGTCCTTCTCGGTCAGCGTGTAATCTAACTTGGCAAGACCAATGATGAAATCAATTGCTTCATGATGATTCACCACTTCAAAATGCTCTCTAAGACTTTTTCCTTTGATCGTCATCCCTTCTCCAAGAACCACTTTGGTTTCTTGCAGGGTGAGGCTATTGCCCTCAATCCCCGTGGAGTGATGGGTCCATTCGAGGGTCAGGGATTCTGTAATGCTTTGAATGGCAATTGGTGGAAGGGGACGCAGAGCATCGATTTGGCTCTTTTTTGTAGCCAAGCGATCAAGCATCTGAGACAGCTCCGGAATGTCGAATTTTATGTCTTTCCAGTTTTCCATCCCACAAAGATAATATTTTATCGGTTGATATCAATTTTATAATTATCCGATACAATTTTTTATCACTATTTTGTAGTTGTTTTCTCAAGTTTTACAGTCGCAACCTAATGCCGCCATTGGTGAATATACCTAAATGCCCTTTTATAGGCAAGGTGCTTGTTTTATTCAGAAATATTGTTGGGGTGATTTCACCGAATATCGAAGCTCTGCCCAAAAGATTATTCTTATCTCTGAGTCTGTAGTTGACACCTAGTGTAGTTGAAAGTGTCATTTCATATACCATGGGGCCACGTATGTATCCCGATTCGAGTGTATTCGAATAATATGAACCCATATGCTCAGGTCGGAAAAAGGCTTCCTCTGAAATGGAATATTCAAAGGTGGATCTAGGCGAAATTCCGAAACCGAATCCAAAACCTGCATAAAAACTCAACCTGTTGAACTCCTTAGTCTGCCAGAGCACAGAACCGTTAGCACGCACGCGGTCTGATGAAAAACTTCGAACCAGATGTTTTCTGTAAATCGAATCAACGATGAATATTGCCTCATTGTCTTGAAACTAGACATGAAATGAATCCGTGGTATAGGTATTCCACTTAGAATGACCAATTTCATAGGTTGTTAAACCTTTGTAGGAAAGTCCGACCCGAAGCACAGGATTGCCCCACAATACCCCACCCCTTTTGTCTCTGATTGCAAAACTCATATTCGCTCCGGGAACTGATATCGAACTAATGGCGGAAAAAGATGAAAATATCACAGCGTCGCTATGAATAATGCCGAATTCCGGGAAATTGTTCACGAAAAGTGTATTCCATTCTTTCCCCGTGATATACGTTGGCCAAGATTGCTGTAGACCATACCCCAGCTCAATGCTTTGCAGTTTTAGTCTTTTCAAGCGAATGCTTGAGGGTTCATTTTGTGCGCGCAAAAAAATGAACGCGCTTAGCACGAATAAAATCGCTCCTAAATTCCTCATAATCAACTATTAAATTCCGAATTGATAAAAATTGAAAAAGTGGATTTACAAGTCTTTAAACTTTATCCGAAGTCCGGTTGAAGAGGAAAAACCAAAACTGCCCAAAGGCTGCGCACCTGCATACTTCGTCAGAGAAAAAACCGGAGAGACTTCACCAAACCAATACACATGCCTCCACAAATTATCACAGGAACCCAATCGAAAATCAAAACCCATGGGAAATGACAGAGAAAGGTCGTAAATCGGTCTCGACGGATATTTCCTAAAATCTTTTATCGCAGAACCGGGCGGAAGCAAGGACTGCAAGGATGGAAAATCATGCGGTGTTTGGGCTGAGTAACCGTAACCGGTCATGCTCTCATGTGTTAAAAAAGTGCCGAATGAAGCACCAAAACCCAATCCAATCCCGGCGTAAAAGGACCAACGCTTGCTTTGATCGGTACGAAGCAAAAAAGCGGTATTCAAGCGCAGACGTTGCCCCATAATCCCAAATTGATGATGGCTGTAAGAGATTGAGTCAACCGGAAAATAAACCGTTGAACCTTGATTTGAATAGGCGATGGAATCTACCAAAGTCGAATTGAAGCGATTGTAGACAGAAAAACCCGAACTGAAACGATTATAACTCATTCCTACGCGCAAAGTAGGATTGCCCCAAACAGTAGCGCCATTGCTCCGCTTCAAATCAAAATTAACTGCGCCATGAATACCGCGAGCGCGATTGTCGATCCAATACGCAGTCCGAGTATGACCACTCAAATCCAACCCCATGAGCGAAGAACTGGTTGGCAAATGTCGAATCTCGTCTATTCCTAAATTGTGCAGGCCACCAAAACTTCGGAAACGCGAGAACTCTACCCCACTCACCTGAAGCTTTAGCTGATTGACTGAATGCTCTTGGGCCTGCAATTTTACAACCATGCTCAACAGCAAAAAACAAAATAACATCTTCATAATAAAACGATTACTTGGTAAAACAAAACTCCACCGAACTTGCAATTCGGCAGGTTCGCTTGTACTACGCACAGTGTTTGCAATTCGTAACTGCGTTTAACATTTTTAACACTTGAAGTAAAATTCACATTCACTACATTCGCCTGATGAAAACAGCGGCATTATTTCTTAATGGTGAGGCGCCGAACAACAATGCGCTAGAGGCAGCGATGTACTTTAAGCCGGAATATTTGCTCTGCACGGACGGCGCCTTTGCCTACATGTCAGATATCGATATTTTCCCGGATGCAGTGATTGGAGATTTGGACTCTCTCGAATTTACTCCGGAAGACGTGGCCGTATATCACATTGAAGATCAGGACACCACAGATTTTGAAAAAGCACTGGACTTTTTGGTTGACATGCAATTCGAGCGCGTCGTGGTGCTGGGAAGTACAGGAGGTCAGCACGACCATTTTCTTGGTAATTTGAATGCAGCTTATAAATTTCGCAACGAACTGAACATCCTGTTTTTCGACCAAACACAGTATTTTTTTCTCACAGAAAAGGATTGCACCTTCTCCACGGAAATAGGGAAAATTGTTTCCTTGTTTCCTTTTCCCGAATGTACCATAAAAAGTTTATCCGGGTTAAAATACACCTTGAACATGGAAACATTGACGCTCACAAGTCGAGTCGGCACTAGAAATATAACATCACATAAATCTGTTAAAATCGAAGTTCACGACGGAGCGCTTTGGGTATTTGTGGCCTATTGACAAACACAAAAAAGGCTCCGGATACAACCCGAAGCCTCGAAATTTAAATGCAAAGAAATCGTTTACACCAGTTCAATACTGCGCTCAATGAAACTATCCAAAGCCTCTCCGGTAAGCATGCCTTGGGATAAAAGCGCCAAGTCTGACAGTTGTTTTACTCTGGAGTTTTTCACAGTTTCGTCAGCAATATCAATCAACTCTGCAATCTTATTGTGATTGGAATTCACAACCATATTGTAAGTTTCTGGAAAGGCGCCAAAGAAAGCTCCTCCGCCAAACTTCTGTTGTTCCATCATTCTGCGAATAAACTCCGGTTGGGTGATGATGATTGGTGCGTCTTTCTCCGACAAGCTCTGGAATTGAACTTTGAACTTGTTGGCATCAACCGCGGATTCGAAAACAGGCTTTAAAACTTCCTCTTGCTCTTTGCTCAACTTGGAAGGAATTTCCTCATCCTTTTCAATCAATTTATCAATGCTGTCCGAGTCGATGCGCGCAAACATCACATCATTGTGACTTTGCTCAATTTTAGAGATATAGTGCGGTGTCAGCGGCGAGTTCATTACCAACACATCGTAGCCGCGCTCCTTGGCTTTTTTCACAAAAGAGAACTGAGCGTCTCTGTCATGGGTGTAAAGCACGACAATTTTCTCGTTTTTGTTGGTCTGAAGGGCCTTGATTTTGTCTTTGTATTCCTCAATCGTGAAACATTCACCCTCCGTGTTCTTGAACAAAGAAAATTTGTTGGCTCTTTCAGCGAATTTCTCTTCGGAGAGAATTCCATATTCCACAAAAATTTTCAAATCCTCCCATTTTGCCTCAAAATCCTTGCGGTCTTTGTTAAACATCTCGTTGAGTTTGTCCGCAACCTTTTTGGTGATGTGCGCCGAAATTTTCTTCACATTGCCGTCTGCTTGCAAATAAGAACGAGACACGTTCAACGGAATATCAGGAGAATCAATCACGCCATGCAAAAGCGTTAAGAATTCAGGAACGATGTTCTCCACTGAATCGGTGATAAACACTTGATTGCAATACAACTGAATTTTATTGCGTTGAACCTCAACGTGTTCTTTAATTTTCGGAAAAAACAAAATTCCCGTTAAGTTGAAAGGATAATCAACATTGAGGTGAATATGGAACAAAGGATCCTCGAAAGTCATGGGATACAACTCGCGGTAGAAACTCTTGTAATCCTCTTCACTCAAATCAGCAGGAGCCTTGGTCCATGCCGGAGCTACATTGTTGATTTGTCTCTCGCGCTCCTTGCTAATGCGCTTTACATTTCCATTGTCGTCTTTTTCACCGGAAGGATCGTCCTCGTAATCCGTTTCAGTGCCAAAAAACACCGGAATCGGCAAAAACTTACCGTATTTATTCAATATCTCAGAGATTCTGTATTCCTCCAAAAACTCCAAAGAATCCTCGGCAATGTAGAGCACGATATCTGTACCGCGCGTCGCTTTTTGAATCGGTTCTATTGTAAACTCCGGACTCCCGTTACTTTCCCACTGAACGGCTTCCGCTCCCTCTTGGAAAGATAAGGTCTGAATTTGAACGCGTTCCGCTACCATAAAAGCAGAATAAAAACCAAGACCGAAGTGTCCGATTATGTTTTCCGCGCCCTCCTTGCCTTTGTATTTTTGAACAAACTCTTCGGCGCCTGAAAACGCGATTTGATTGATGTATTTGTCTATTTCATCGGCTGTCATCCCGATGCCTGTATCACTAATGGTGATGGTTCGTGCATCTTTGTCAATTTTTACGCGAACAGCAAGTTCTCCTATCTCGCCCTTCAATTCGCCGGTTGAAGATAGAACTTTGACTTTTTGACAGGCGTCAACCGCATTAGACACCAACTCTCTGAGGAAAATCTCATGATCTGAGTACAAAAATTTCTTGATGATCGGGAAAATATTCTCCGTTTGAACGTGGATTTGTCCGGTTCTTGTCTCCATAAAACTTTAATTTTTGAGACGGAGTTTTCAAAGCATGTGCCACGACGGTTTATGGGACAATTTGTCAGAAAAGTTTCTGCGTAAAATTAATTTCGAATCACGATTTTCTTCTCTACGCGTTGAAACGGCGTTTGAATACCGTAAAAATATTGCCCATTTTCAACGGTGGTTGTGTCAAACTTAATCTTCTGACCACCCGGCCTGCAAACGCCCTTGCTCTGATAAACGCGCACCGAATCTATAGCGGATTCAACGAAAAATTCGTAATCCATAGCATCATCCGCAGAGAAAAAAATAGTAATTTCTCCCTTGGCCTCAACCAATTCAAAAGGATATAAATTCACGGAAGGATTTAATTTGGCTTGCTTGGCCGCCTTGCGCTGCTTCACTTTTCTGTTGGTTATATAAATCAGAATTACAATCAGTGTGGCCCATAAACCGTATGACAAATATTGCATGATCATAGCGACATTACTCCTTTAATTTTTGCAGACTTCTCGTACTTTTCAATCACGTCATCAGCGCTCATCATCATTTCCTCGATTGTGATGGAAATATAATTTCCGTTACGTGAGTTGTGCATCTGCTGCTTATTATCTGTTCCAAAAATATTCAACAAGCGCGTTACAGTTTCGTTGTCACTCGGCATGATAAACTTGAACATGTATAGCGCCGGCCATTCTTCTTGTTCCAACTTTTTTCTCAAGCCATCAAAAGGAGATTCTGGGTGCATGCTGATATTTTTAAAAAAATCCCTCCCGCGGTAAGGCAAGGAGGGAAGAAATTCTATTGGTATTGCCTATTCTTATTGGGTGGACAAAGTAATCTTCGGCGTGTTATCTGTGCTGATTTTAGCGGCACCATCCCCTTTCACATTGGCTTTGATGGTCAATGTGGTCATTTTTGGGTCCGTGTTGGCCGTGACAGTAATCGTTTTCGTTGTAATGCCATCTTGTCCGGGCTTTGGCGTAAAAGTTACCACGATATCATCAGACTGACCCGGCTGAATAGGGTTCTCCGGTTTGTCTGGAACTGTACACCCGCACGAGGCTTTGGCATCCTCAATGATTAATGGCTTTTTACCCGTGTTCGTAACTTTAAACTTGTAGGTGTAGTCTTGACCAATGCGCGCATCGCCAAAATCATGTTCCATTTTATCGAATGCAAGTGTGGTAAGCCCCTCGTCGCCTGCTTCTACCTCCTGGCTGACGTCTTGTTCTAATTTACTTTTAATTTCACCGCCATTATCGCCTTGTTCTCCACAGGCCAATAATGCGGTTGCAGCGAAAAGAAACAAACTTTTTTTCATGTCCTGATTGATTTGAATTCGGGTGCAAAATAAACACATTCAATTGAATTAACAACCCTGAGTTCAATATGTTTGTGCATGAGTTTTCGTGTAGTGCCCAGGTGGTTCTAAGTAAAAAAACAAGTTAATGACTTAGAGACTTCTACCTGCTCCATGCTCATTCGAGAACAATCATAAAATTACTAATCTGGACATCGTGCTTTTGTACAACTTCCACAGCGTTATTATTTAGAATCAAAATAAATACCGAGCAACTTTGGGATTCTTAGACCGTTTGTAAAAAGTTCAAACAAGGTAATTGATAAATTTGCCAGAAAAATTTTGTGTTATGAATAAAGTTCTTCTCGGAGTATTAAGAGAAGGGAAAAACCCACCAGACAAGCGAGTTCCTTTAACGCCCGAGCAGTGCGTTGAACTGAAAAAGCATTTTCCGCATGTGGAGGTTGTCGTTCAACCCAGCCCGATTCGTGCAATTCAGGATGAGGAATATGGAAAGCTCGGAGTTACCCTACAAGAAGACTTGAACAAATGTGATATTTTGATCGGGGTCAAAGAAGTTCCTATCGACCAACTTATCCCAAACAAAACCTACCTGTTTTTTTCCCACACCTTTAAAAAACAACCCTACAACCGCAAATTGCTGCGAGCTATTTTGGATAAAAAAATCAGACTGATTGATTACGAAATTCTCAAAGACACCAACAACCAACGCTTGATTGGTTTTGGGCGCTGGGCAGGCATCGTGGGCACATACAATTCATTTTTGACTTACGGTCTGAAAACACAAACATTCGAATTAAAGCCTGCACATCAGTGTTACGACCGTTCGGAGTTGGAAGCTGAAATGAAGAAAATTGTGCTGCCCAACAACTTCAAATTGGTCGTTACCGGTTGGGGTCGTGTTGGAAAAGGCGCTAGAGAAGTTTTGAAACTGATGAATATCCGGGAAGTTAGTCCAAGTGAATTCTTGGAAAACCGTTTTGACCAACCTGTTTTTACGCAACTCGAAGTGGATGACTATAACGCCAGTGAGGACGGAAAACCATTCGATAAAGAGGCCTTCTACAAAGATGCGTCAGGGCATGTTTCTACTTTCCCGAGATACTTGCACCATGCAGACATGTATATCGCCTGCCATTATTACGGTGCGGGATCGCCCTATTTGGTGACGCGTGAAGATTTCAGAAATGAAGGCATCCGCGTTAAGGTCGTTGGAGACATTTCCGCAGATATCGATGGTCCAGTGGGATGTACCATCAGAGCCTCGGTGATAGGCGATCCCATCTATGGTTACAATCCCTACACCGAAAGTGAAACGGATTTCATGGATGAAGACGCTATCGCCGTTATGGCCATAGACAACCTGCCTTGCGAATTGCCGCGTGATGCATCCGAAGACTTTGGCAACATGCTTCTGGATTCAGTATTCCCATTTTTATTCGGGGATAGCGACCCGGATTTAATCATTGAAAGAGCCACGCAAACCGACCTGAACGGTGAACTCATGCCGAGATTTAAGTATTTGTCTGATTATGTGGGTAATGAAAATGTGAACGCCTAAGCATGAAATGGATTGGTGATCGCATCAGTATTGTTGAGGGGAAAGAGACAACCACAATCGTAATTTATCCTGAAAAGTCGACATGGAAGAGCATCTTGCTTTATGCTTGGTTCAGTATGTTCACGACCATCGGTGTCCTCATTATGACCCGGTTTTTCGAAGACTATGCCCGAGAAGTCAAACTTGTTTTGGTGGTCTTCATGGCTTTTTGGTCCTACTTTTTTGTGCGCGTGGGCAGAGCAGTGCTTTGGCAATCCAAAGGCAAAGAACTTATAAAGTTTAACGATCAAGCTTTCATTTATAAAAAGTCGATTTTCGGATATGGAAAAGCACTTGAGTATTTCTACGAAAACATTAGGAAAATCAGGCGCTATGAACCACAACCAAACAGTTTCGAAGATTATTTCCAAAACGTTTATTTTTTCGTAGGCGGTGAACGATTGATTTTTGAATACAAAGGCAAAGAAATCCGATTTGCACGCAAATTGGATGAAAAAGACACCAAGTTGCTTTTTCAATTCATCACCAAGACCATTGAATCTAAACTGAGAAAAAAATAGCAACTCACGAACATAAGCTCCATTGAATATCATGAAAAACTACCATTACATCATGCAAATTGTTTGGATTATTGTTGCGACGGCAACACTCATTGCATCAACTTGGATGGGTTTTTCGGAGGGATTTGACAAATGGTGGATGATGTATTTGTTTGTGGTCATTACGCTTGTTCAATACATCCGCCACAAAATGCAGTACAAAAAACTCGCACAAATGCACCAAGCAGACAAGGTCTCAAATAAGGATGAAAAACTCCCGAAGTGAAACCTAACCCGCGCTTTTTAGCATCTGGATTAACTTCCTGCATTCCACTGCCTCTTTTACGTCGTGAACTCTTAGGATGGAAGTACCTTTGAGCAGCGCTACCGTGTGCAAGACCGTACTTCCATTCAATGACGCGTCGGGTGAAGTCTCCAGCAATTTATAGATCATTGACTTTCTGCTAACACCAACAAGCAAAGGTTTGTTGAGATCATGAAACTGTTCTAATTCTTTCATAAGCAAGTAATTCTGCTCCAATGTTTTGCTGAATCCAAATCCGGGATCCACAATCAAATTTTTCAAACCCAGCTTTTCGAGTTGATCAATTTTAACTTGTAATTCATCGATAACATCCTGAATCACATTGCTGTAATCGGTGTTTTGCATCATGTCATTGGGTGTGCCTCGCAGGTGCATGAGTACATAAGGCACATCGTTTTTTGCACAAAAAGCAAGCAAACCCGGCTCGCTGCCAAAAGAAACGTCGTTGATGATTTGAGCGCCGCGCTCGACAGCTTCCATGGCTATCTCAGCGCGGTAAGTATCAACACTGATAGGTACACCCGGAAAATGACGCACAACCAAGTCCAAAAACCCCATCAACCTTCTGCGTTCTTCATCCAAATCTACATGCATTGAACCCGGACGTGTGGAAACAGCACCCAAATCAAGCCAGTCGGCGCCCTCCGATACGGCTCGTTCGATTTTTTTAAAAAAATTTTGAGTATCAGATACTCTGCTTTCTTCATAAAACGAATCGGGTGTTAGGTTGATCACAGCCATAATCTTAGGCGTGCTAAATTCCATGAGCTTGCTGGATTCCATCGGACTAAAGTCAATTTTATTTGTAATTTGGCGGCCTCAAAAGTGCGTCAACATTTTGGAAACAACACAACAGTACAAGAAAATTATTGAAAAATCGCGTCGGTTGTTTGAGCAAAAGACTTCCGATTACGGAACGGCCTGGAGGATTCTCAGACCCAGTTCTCTGACCGATCAAATCTTCATCAAAGCACAACGCATTCGCACTATTCAAGAAACCGGAGAGGCTAAAGTTGACGAAACTGTGGAAGATGGATTTGTAGGTATAATCAATTATTGCATCATGGCATTGATTCAGTTGGAAATGCCCCTCGTATTGGGCAGTGACTTAGAACGAGCGCACCAAATGCCTGTGCCTGAAGTGATGGCACTGTATGACCGATTCTCCGATGAAAGTCTGGCCTTGATGGAACGCAAAAATCACGACTACGGAGAGGCCTGGCGTGCCATGCGTGTGTCTTCCATTACCGACCTGATTCTAATGAAGCTATTAAGAACCAAACAAATAGAAGACAACCAAGGCAAAACCAAAGTTTCCGAAGGCGTGGATGCGAACTATTTCGACATGTTGAATTATGCAGTGTTCGCACTCATATTGTTAGGATTTGACCAAGAATAACCATGAGATCCACCGCCCTGAAATCCAAAAAAAATCTCGTTGAAGGTCGCTCCTACCTCCTCAATTTGATCTTGGTGGCAATCAATGCCTCCACGCTTTTTCTTTTATTGAATAACCTCTTTCTTGAAAAGTCATTTTGGGTCGCTTCGCTTTCATACGCACTGGTATTTGTAGCATCCGCTCTGGGTTTATTGATTCTCAAAGGATTCTACATGTACAGCTACCTGGCAAGATTCAGTATCGGATTGTTCTTGTTCATCTCAGGAATTGGGATACTCAACGATCCCATTGGATTTGCCGAATTACTGAATGCCAACCTGAGCGATGGAGCCTTAAACGTTGACGTAGCAGCCATCACAGGCTGGGATAATTTTTCCCTTGAGACCTACAAAAACCATGCTTTGAACATCTCAATTTTGCTGGGAATTCTGAATGTGCTCCTTGCGCTGATGTTGTTTTTTCATCAACTCTACAAAATCGGTGTGACACTTACATTTTTCCTTTTTTCTTGGCTTTCGGTGGTAACTTTTTTCAACCAGCGCTGCGACAACGAAAACCACTTTGAACGAATTGTAGAATTCGACAATCCGAATCATCCTGAGGCTCTGGAATATTTGAATCAAGTCGCATCTAACTCAAATGTTCAGCTCTTAGCGCAAAGCAACAACAGCATCAAGTTTAGTATTCTCGAGAACAGAAAATGCCCAGAAAATTGTGCATGTCTGGGAGCAGAACAAAACCAACTCCTCGGACTGAATTTTCATTCAAGCGCAGCAATCAGCTTGATTTGGCTTCTGACTTTTATGGCATTCATCCTATTGATTACGCAATTTGTCATGCTTCCTAATTCACCGGGCGAGAATTCAGGAATTGCCATACTCGCATGGATTGCTGTGCTTGTGCATGGGATTTTGACCTCTTGGTTTTGGATTGTTTTCTTGTCTGCGCTGACTATTTACCTCGCGCTGAACTTTAAGAGATTCGGTAATTTGTTCAGTCAAAATGCCCTACTTCCGCTGCTCATGATAGGACTTATGCTTTTTGGTTTGGCAAAATACGTAACCGCTTACGAGCCATTGAGCGACTTTAGAGCCTATGCTCTGGGCAATGACTTGAAACCGGGGAATATCGAAAAACCGAGAACCGACGCCGAAAAAATCTTCGTTTACAAAAACAAGGAAATGAACCGTGAGGTGTATCTCAACGAAGAGCAGCACACGACTTCCATGATTTGGGAAGACACCAACTACATGTTTATCCGGATGCATGATTTCAACCCGTCGGATTTTTCCGGTTTGAAAAACAACCAAGGCTTCCAACCCATGCTCGACATCAAAAATCTGGAAGGGAAAGAAAGGATTAACGCCTTTATCGAACCACTTTACCAAGCCTATTTCGAGGACATGGTAGAAGTGCGCAATAAAAAAACACGTGAGGTATTCACATTTAGAAAAAATGAATTTCCCAAACAATACGAGAGAGACACCAATTTCGTGATCACCAAATTTTCAGGAGTCCCTAATGATGTTCAATTTATCAATATGGCTGAACCCATACTGGAATCTGACATGATTTTCATTTGGATAACCAAAGACCTGAATCTTTTGGAGCAAGAGGATTGGAACAAAATTCGTGATTTAAACAAGCAACTTTCTGAGCAAGACTATCAATTTGTGGCCTTGGGTGAAGTTTCGGCTTATTCCTTCGAAAGCCGTTCCGGATATGCTTCCCATGAGTTGGCCTACTTCAATTTATCCCATCATGAGTTGATGAAAATTTGCCGTTCGAATACCTGCTTGATGGTTTTGAAAAAAGGTGTTGTTTCCGCAAAATATCCCCTACGCGGGCTACCTAAATTAGAGACCATTTTATCAAAAATTCAATAGCATGAGAAAGAAAATTGTTGCAGGAAACTGGAAAATGAACCTCACTAAAACTCAGGCGATAGCTTTGGCTCAAGCCATTGACGCAACTGAATTTTCCACGGAAAATACCGAAGTTTTTCTTTTTGCGCCCTATGTCTATTTGGATGTTCTCGAAGGCGAAAATTTTAGAAAAATAGCCCTTGGTGCACAAAACTTTTTCCCTCACGAATCGGGTGCTTTTACCGGTGAAATTGGAATCGCACACCTGAAAGATTTAAAAATCAACGCGGTACTTGTGGGACACTCCGAGAGAAGAATACTGTTGAGCGAATCCAATACTTTTCTCCAAGAAAAAGTAAGTTCCGCAATTGCAAACAATTTACAGGTCTTTTTCTGTTGTGGAGAACCTGAGCATGTTCGCGATAACGGACAGCATTTCGATTTCATAGCCGAACAGCTTAAAGATTCCTTATTTCATTTGAATCAAGCGGAAATGAAAGCTGTGGTCATTGCCTACGAACCTATTTGGGCTATTGGTAGTGGTAAAACAGCGTCTGTTCATCAAGCCAACGAAATGCATCAACACATCCGAAAATTAATCGCAGAAAGGTACGACAAAGCCACCGCTGAAAACACAAGGATTTTGTACGGAGGCAGTTGCAATGCACAAAATGCCTCAGACCTTTTTGCAATGCCTGATATTGATGGCGGTCTCATAGGTGGCGCCTCTTTGATGGCAGATGATTTCTTGTCCATCATTAACGCAGCACAATGAATTACTGGGAATTTAATTTCAGAGTTTCACCCAAAATGCCATGGGCCGACATCCTCATGGCCGAACTTGCCGAATTGGGCTTCGACAGCTTTGTAGAGTCTGAAGACGGCCTTTTGGCATATATTCCTGAACAAGATTGCAGCGACGAACTGCTTGAAAAGTCTGAATTTCTTCAAAATAAACCACAAGAAGTGGAATTCTCTTTTCAAAAACAATTCATCCCTGCGCAAAATTGGAATGCGACATGGGAAAGTTCCTTCGAGCCGGTTCAAGTAGGCGAAGACTTGGTGATTGTTGCGCCTTTCCATCAAGATTATCCAAAGACCAAATATACAATCGTTATTGAGCCAAAAATGTCTTTCGGCACAGGACACCACCAAACTACAAGATTGATGTCCAAAGCACTTTTGGAATTGGACAAAATGCCTGCTTGTGTATTGGACATGGGTTGTGGAACAGGCGTATTGGCGATCTTGGCCGAAAAACTTGGAGCTCAAGAGATTACCGGAATTGATATTGAAGAATGGGCCTATGAAAATGCCATCGAAAATGCGGAGCGAAATGATTGTTCGCGCATCAAGATTCTGCATGGTGATTCACACCTTATTCGTGGAGCACAATTCGATCTCATTATTGCAAACATCAACAAAAACGTGCTTCTTGCAGACATGGAGCAATATTCCAAATGCCTCACGGAAAATGGTTTACTATTCCTGAGTGGTTTTTTTGTTTCAGACAATGAAAACCTTTTGGATTGCGCGAAAAAGTATAACTTAGCCCCAATAAAGAGCTATTCAGATGAGCAGTGGTCTTGTCTCGTGCTGAAAAAGTTTTGATTGGTGCTATGGCGCTCTTTAATTTTTGTTTCACTCACGTAAAACTGAATTATTCCTATGAGCCGATTTTTGTCCTTTTCTGTTATTTTTTTTACCTTCCATTTCATCCATGCACAGCCTTTCTCAACAGATCGGGAAAAGTTTTTCAAAGAGGTATCCAAATACATTTTCCTTGCCGGCAATGAGGAGGTTAGAGATTTCGTTGCCAATTTCGATCGCTTCGTCAAAAACAGAATCCCGCAGGAGCGCTTTCTGAAAATGGTTGAAACGTGCAACAAGATTCACAACAAAAAGCTCAA
>JBBIIM010000006.1:20323-59649 GCA_037446475.1 Crocinitomicaceae bacterium
GATTTTTACAACTACGTTCGGTCCATGTATTACATAGACGAATACAAAGTTGATCTGGAAAATTACGTGGTATGGCACAACCTGCTTGAAGAAAATTTGGAGAAAAACAATGTCAAATATGCCAGTGAATATCTTCAAAGCACTTCCGATTTTTTCGAGCGAGGCGCCCTATACACTGCCACAAATTTTGAATGGATAGCCAAAGGCGGAAACTACACGCTCAAAAAAGGTCCCAACGGACTTGAATTCTATTTCTCCAACACCAACCTTACCTGTCTCACGCAAATCAAGGGCAGTAAGCCCTTGGACAGCATGGCACTTATTGGAACCAGTGGCGTTTATGACTTGGATAAAAACAAATGGAAAGGCAACTCAGGTACTGTAACCTGGGAAAAAGTGGGCTTGCACAAATTGCAAACCTACGCCGAACTGAGAAATTACGAAATCGCTATGCGCGCTACACAATACCGCTGCGATACCGTGCTTTTGAGAACGCCTTACTTCGACAAACCCATCATGGGGAACTTGATTGATCGCACTTGGAATGTAACTCGGGAGGCAGATCGAACATTCCCGCAATTCAATTCCTTCGAAAGACGGCTCTATATTCCCAACATTGTGCCCAACATCAATTACACTGGTGGTTTTATGCTACAAGGCGCCAGTTTTGTGGGCGTGGGCACGAATACTGAAAAAGCCATTGTAGAATACAACAAAGGTTCAAAATCAGTTTATCGCATTGAGACCAATGAGGTAAACGTGGATAAAAAACAATTGCTTGTCAAACAAGGCCGACTGAGCTACTTTCTTGGAGATCACGACAGTCTCACACATGAAATGGTTCGCTGTGTGTATCGACCCGATCAAGGCAGCACAGAATTCATGCGTGATAAAGTTGGTTTGGGCGTAGCACCATTTAATTCGAGCTATCATCAACTGGATTTTTATGCCGATCGTATCATTTGGAACGATGGTGAAAAGGATCTTTTTTTCCGCTGGCACGAGGGAGCCGCGGAGGAGCAACGCTACTGCAAAATAGAGTCGCGAAACTTTTTTAACGGAATGCAATACGACCGGATTGGGGGAAATGCCACCAAACATCCCTTGGTTTCCCTGTACAACTTTGTGGTAAAGAAAGGAGAAACAACACTTACAGAAGGTGAGGCAGCCAGTGCACTCGGAGGCTTGGTTGAACAAGTAAAAGGACTTCTTCTTGAATTGGCCGGTGGCGGCTTTATTGCCTACGATTTGGAACAAAAAACAGTACGCGTTTTGACTAAAACAGAACAATTCGTCAAATCAAAAGCGAATTCCATTGATTACGACAATTTGATTTTTGAATCCGATTTACGCCCCTTAAAAATTGAAGGTAAAAGCGCCCAAGAAATTCAAAGCACCCCAGAACTCCAAAGACTTCAAGAACGTTATGACAAAGACAATAAAGCCAACAAAGCGCTCAAAGAATTTGCAAAGCTTGACCTTGGCTCTCTGGATTTGGAGATTTATGCGTGTCGCAGTGTTCCCATCTCAGACCGGAGAAATACGCAGGTATTTCCCAAGGGGAGGACCCTTGTCGTTCAGAAAAACCGAAACTTTATTTTTTCCGGTTGGGTAAACGTTGGGAAGATGGAATTGGATGTTGTTTCGGGATTTTTCGATTACAACAAATTTGAAATTCAGGTACCGAATTCCACGCAAGCTTTTCTGAGTGTCACGCCGTTGAAGAAAGAAGACGGCAATCGAGCTATTACGTCGCAGTCGTACATTTCAGGCATCAAAGGCGAGATCAAAGTTGATCATCCATCGAATCGTTCAGGAGCCAAGGAAAAAACTTATAGCCAATACCCTACCCTAATTTCAAAAGCTCCAAGTCGCGTGTATTACAACGACAAATCCATCCAGCGAGGCGCTTACGACAGTACGCGATTTTACTTTGAAATTGCCCCCTTCGAATTGGATTCTTTAGTAGCCTTTAACGAAAAGGCAATGCGTCTAGAAGGCACCATGAATACCGGTGGAATTTTTCCTGAATTCCAGCAAAAGCTAAAAATCATGCCCGACTACTCTTTCGGATTCTCCATGGAGGCTCCGAAGAATGGCTTCGCCTTTTACGGTTCGGAATCAAAATACAACAACCAAATTCTTCTCTCCAACAGTGGTCTGCAAGGAAAAGGAATCATTGAATACGTGACCTCTAAAGCGGAATCCATTGGTCTTTTTACGTTTACACCCGACTCCACGATCGGCTTTGCGAAATTCACGACCGAACCACGTGAAATTGCTACAGAAATGCCTGATGTGAAAACCGATGAAGCCTACATTACTTATGTACCATCAAACAACTTGTTGAAGGCACAGACCACAAAATCACCTATGAACTTTTTTAACGACGAGGCCAAATTTGTGGGTACTGTTTACGTGAGACCAGATGGCTTTAAAGGTTCAGGAAAATTCAATTTGCCTACTGCCCAAGTTGCCTCAGGCAATTACACCGCAACCCGATGGCAGATTCTTGCGGATACTTCGAACTTCAATTTGAGAAACATGAACAACGAACCCGACGAAGGCAACATCGCTTTTGCCAGTGAGAACGTTTCCTGTAAAGTTGATTTTAAGGCGCGTAAGGGTGAATTTATCTCGAATAAAGGGACTTCCATGATTCAATTTCCTGTGAATCAATACCTCTGTCAAATGGATCGCTTCAATTGGGTGATGGATGTGGATGAGGTGGAACTCGAAAAGAATCCAGAAGCTACTTCCGACATCAGCATTGATACGGAGTTGGGTCTTGCAAAATCAAACTTTTTCTCCACCCATCCCAAACAAGACTCTTTGGACTTCCTGTCGCTGAAGGCACGCTTTGACTACAAAACAAAAACCATATATTGCAACAAAGTGGAGTATGTGGATGTGGCCGATGCCCGTATCTTCCCGAAAAATCAAAGTTTGATTATCCGAAGAAAAGCCGTACTTGACCCTTTGGAGGATGCTGAAATTGTGGCGAATTACATCACAAAATACCACCGCTTCAAAAAAGTTGATTTGAATATTTACGGTAAACGCAGCTATGCAGGAAGTGGTGAATATGAATATGTTGCCATTGACGGAACCACCACCAATTTCTTCCTCAAGAGCATCACGTTGGACAAAAACTTCCAGACCATTGCCGATGGACAAATCCCGAGTTCGGCCAATTTCAAACTGAGTCCGCATTTCGATTTCCACGGAAAATTTGGCATTCGCGCTTCATTTGAATCCATTGAATTCGATGGAATGACGCGCATCAATCACGAATGCAAGGAATACGGTCAAAACTGGATTGCATTCAAAGGTCAAGTGGACGCCAAAAACGTAATGATTCCGATGGACGATGAAGTCAAAAATGAAAATGGTCTGATTGTGAGTTCCGGCATCGGCTGGCATGTGGATGTAGAAAACGAAAAAGCTCAGATGTATCCGATGTTTTTGTCTGAGATGCTATCGCCAAACGACCAAAATCTCATCATCCCAAAAGGAGTACTGACCTTCAACGCGGAGGCTCAGGAATACCGCTTCGCGAACAAAGAAAAGTTAGAAAACAGAAATGCTCCGGGCACCTACTTGGCCTTGCATTTACCCACATGTGCATTGAATGGCGATGGGCTTCTCAATTTGGGTCTCAACACCCCGGGCGTGGATGTAAACGCGATTGGCACGATCAATTACGACCCTAGAACCAAAGAAACAGCCATGAACGTGACTTTGAAGTTTAACATGGTTTTTGAAAAATCAGTTCTGGAAAGAGTCGCCGAAAAAATGGCGAGTATGCCTAATTTGCCGGCCATTTCCATTGATAACATCAAACAAAACACCACCTTGGAGCAAGCCTTTCACAGTTGGGGCGACACCAAAATTGCCGATAAACTACTTTCTGACTATGCCTTGAAAAAGTCATCCGTGAAGAAAATGCCCATTGAATACGAAGCCACCATGATTGTCACCGGCGTTAAGCTCCACTCCATTGACGGAATTCCACAAATCAGCGGTCTTTCCAGCGGCAGTAAAGATGCCTGCGTCGTGAGTTTCTACCGAGAGCCTGTTATGCGTTTGATTCCGGTTGAAGTGGCATTTTATAAGAACGAAAAAGGGCAAGACAATTTTGGTTTGTACATGATGATTACAGGTTGGTCTAACTTCTTTTTCCAATACCAAGTCAATAAAAAAGAGGGTAAACTGCTCGTAGTTACCACCGATCAAGATTCAAGAAACAAATTGGCTTCAATCAAAGCAGACAAACGCAAAAGCAAAAATTACGAATACGAATTATCCAATAATACGGAATTATATCAAGCATTCAGACAACTCCTAAACCAACGACCATGACACCTTGGATTTTCATCATCATCGCCTATTTGCTGGGCTCCATACCGACCGCTGTGTGGATTGGCAAGCTCTTTTACAACACGGATGTCCGTCAACACGGTAGTAGAAATGCCGGTGCTACAAATACGTTTCGCGTACTTGGAAAAAAAGCGGGTAGCGCGGTGTTCCTGCTCGACGTGACCAAAGGTTATTGCGCAGTATGGTTGGTGGAAGAATTTGTTCAAACAGACAACATAAACGAGTTATCGGCCTTCAAAATTAGTGCAGCAGTCGCAGCAGTTTTGGGACACGTTTTCCCTCTTTTCGCTGGCTTCAAAGGAGGAAAAGGCGTGGCAACTGCTTTCGGTGTTCTTCTGGCCATGACGCCAGAGGCTGCACTCACCTGCTTCGGAATTTTCCTGTTGATTTGGCTCATCAGCAACTTCGTTTCTCTTGGCTCCATCGTGGCTGCTTTCCTGTATCCCATCATACAATTTCTATACAACCCGGAGCAAGATGACATCATTTTGGTGTTTTCAATCATCATTGCCTTCACGGTGATTCTATCTCATCGAACGAATATTCTAAGATTATTGAACGGAGTTGAAACAAAAACCTATGCATTTCGTAATAGTACCATGAAAAAACGATAGCTTTGTTCATGTTCCGCCACCACAATTTCCGTGTATTCCTCAAAATCTTACCGATTCTTTTTATCGTTCAACTCGGATTTTCACAGAATACAGAAAAACTTGCCAAAGAAGCCAACACGCTCTTCAAGGCGGACAACTTCATTGAAGCCACACCCAAATATCTGCAACTTCTTTCCCTTGAGCCTAGAAACTCATTGTACAATTACAGATACGGCGCTTGTTTGCTTTACAATCAAGGGAATACCGGACAAGACAAAAAATCCGATGCGCTCAAATACCTCAAATTTGCCGTTACTGATACCAATGTTGATCCTGAAGCCCATTACTATTTGGCTCGAGCTTATCACCTGAACTATTATTTTGATCGTGCGATACGTTCATACCTCACCTACAAAGGACTGGTTAAAGACAAAACAGCGCTCAAACGCGATGTTGACCGACAGATTGAAATGTGTAAAAATGGACAAAAGTTACTGTCGAAAGTAAGTGAGATAGCCGTGAAAGAACGAAAGACTGCCGGCTACGACGATTTTTTTAGAATGTACAACCTCAAAGATATCGGAGGAACTATTCTGGTTACCGAAGACTTTCAATCGAAACTGGATAAAAAGAAAAACCATCGTCCCACCATTCATTTACCCGATGAAGCCAATATTGTTTTTTACTCCAGTTTTGGTGAAACTGACGACAGTCAAAAAGATATTTATTACCGGAAAAGAGTGAGCGCATCAGCTTGGAGTGAACCTGTAAGACTTCCCGATGCAGTTAATTCTAACTTTGACGAGGACTTCCCCTACTTAGACCCGAGCGGCACTTATTTGTATTTCTCCTCCAAAGGCCACAACAGTATGGGAGGTTATGATGTTTTCAGAATTCCCGTCAATTTGGAAAATATGAAATTCGGGAGGCTGGAGAATATGGATTTCGCCATCTCTTCTCCTGACGATGATTTATTCTACGTCGTCGATCAAGAAAATAAACACGCCTATTTTGCATCTGCGCGACAAAGTGAGGGAGGAAAAATTCACGTGTTTCGCGTGATGGTGAACCGCTTGGAAAGCAATGCCATTCTGTTTAACGGAGAATTTGTATCTACCGACAATCCAAAGAATAAAAACGCAACCATCCAGATAAAAGAACTCACAACGGGTCGCATTATTGATGAATTGAAACCCAACCCTGTGACGGGAGCCTTGAATTTCACCTTGCCCAGAGCAGGGAAATATGAATTCATCGTTAAAACAGAGCAATCGAAGACACCTCAAGTGCTTGCTTATGATGCTCCAAATTTTGAAGATTCGCGCTTGTTGAGGATGAATTTTATTGAGGAAAGAAACGGTGATCAAGTTGTTTTGAAATTATCTCAGGACGACTATTACAAGTTCAGCGACGACGAGCGTCAGGATGCGTTGGCCGCTTTGTTTCTTGCAAAAGCTGAATTAAAACCGAATCAACAACTCGCTGAATTGGTTGCCACTCAAGAGAATATCACAGCGAACACCTCAAACTCAAGTACTTTACAAACATCGGATTCCGATGCAGAAATGTTAAGCAATCTGAATTTGATGAACTATGAGCTTTCAGAGTTGGAACAACTCGCAAAAAATGACCTTGAAAAGCTCAAAACGAATCTAAAAACGGCTGAAAACCAAAAGAGAACTTACCTCCAATATGCCGCTGACCAGATCGAATTGGCTCAAAAAACGGAGCAAAACATGCAGTCTTTGTTCGAAAAAGCGGAAAAGGACGGTCTGACAGAAAAAGAACTCACGAGCCTAAAAAATCAAGACCAGCAAAGAAAACAACACCTGGCCAATGCTACTTTGTCATCCAGATTGGCCAACGAACAGCAGGAAAAAATTGCAACGATTCAAACGCAAATTGCTCAAGCCGATGCTATGGCTCAAAAAATGGCGGAGCTAAAAAATAATCCTACGGCACTCAATAATCTCAATGCAGACGAACAAAAGTTTATTCGTGAAAACTTCAATCGCATCGAGCAAACCCCGGTGACAAACAATAAGCAAATTGGCGCAATCAATCAGCGTCTTCAAGCCTTAGAAGATACCGAAAACCAACTGGAAGAAGCGCGTCAAGAAATCATCTCCACGCAGACTTCAATCAATGAGCAGAAAGCTGCATTAGCCAAAGCCAAAAAGAAACAACAACCTGAAATTGAACAAAAAATCGCCGAACTCGAGACACAGTTGGAATCTTTGCAAAGACAAGAGCGCTTCCTGACCCGACAAAACGAAAAAATGCTCGCTGAACGTGATTCTTTAAAAACCTTGAAGTTGGTTTATTCGGAGAGCAGTCTCATTGACCCCGGAACAGTGAGCGCAAGCAACAATGCAAGATTGGTTGAGGCCAAATTAAAAACAGAAAACGCCAAGCGCATCGACCAAAAAACTGCCGAGGTATTAGAGAATGTAAATGTTATTTACAGCGAACCCGTTGATTTCAAAGATGAAACAGCGAACACGGATGCGGAAAAATTACACAACGACATCCAAAAAAGAGCTGCAGAACTCTATGAAATTGACAAGTCAATCGAGAAATTGAGTCCTGATGCCACAGAACAAAAACTCGTTCTTGAAAAACAGAAGCAGACCATCTTGAGCAATCAAATCAATGATTTAAAAAAACTAGCGACATTAGAGGAGGACAATGCTGCCATAGCTCGAGAAATTGAAACCCATGAAATGCAGTTGATGGTTTCTGAAAACATCAGTGCTGAATTGGAGGCTGCGCGCACAGTTGCATCAAATTCAGAATCCAACTATGAAAACAAGACAAATACTACTGAGACGAATGACAAAATAGAACCATCAGGGGATGAATCAGAAATTGCTCTCACCAAGGAATCAAACAACGAAAAGCCCGAAAAATCAACCCTCACGGCTGCCCAAATTGACACAGAGATTAGCAGTTTGAAAAATACCTACAAAATTCAAAATGACTATGCTCAGCTTGATCCAGGTAATTCTGAGCACCGCAGAAACATGCAGCAATACCAAGCCGGGCTTACACAACTTCGTGATTCAGCCAACCTCGACAGCGAGGGACAGCGCAAAATCAACGAAGAACTGAACCAATTGCGCGCATGGTTCAACGAACCGTACAGTCCAAAACAAGATGAAAATGTAACGGTTATTTCCAATGAACGCAGCACGCAACAAACCGCTCAAACCGTTTCCACATCGAACGAGAAAGCCGCTGATTTGGCGCTAAATATTTCCGCTCTGAAAAGTACCAATTATGAACTCCTGAAATCGCTAGATGAGACAGAATCCAAGCGTAAGGCCAAGAGAATCATGAAGCAAATTGAGAAAAATGACGAAAAAATTCTACAAGATCAATACAAACTCCTGCTCACAGAAAAAGACGATTATGCCCGTGTTAACGACTCCGTGCAAAATCTACTCACGCGCGACTTGAAAAACAACCCGCTTATCAAATCTGAAATATACATCCTGCAAACCAAACTTTCTGAAGCACAAGAAGTTCTTAACGTATTGGACAACACAAAGCGTTCTGATAGAGAAAGAATTGTGGTGCAGGCCTTGGATTTTCGCGACGATTACATCAAACAAATGAACCTGACTTTGAGCAGAATTGAAGAGCAGAAAGAAATAGCCAGAATCGCGGAAGAAACCGGAATTGATGAATCTTGGCTCACCGATCAGCGCAAATTGGATTACACGCTTGCAAATATTACCGAGGAAATTGCTGAAACCAAGGAGCGCATTTCTTACCTCAAAAAGAATCTATCCAGCTACTCAAAAGCGGACCAGCCTGTCATTCAAAATGACATCAAGGAATTGTCAGCTCATTTGGAGGACATGGAGAAAATCAAAAAAGATACGCAACAAAAAATACAGAACCGAAAAATCAATGAAGCGAAGGTTGTGGTCAATCCCAAACTGGACAACGCAAAAACAGACACCACCCTTCTTACTAAACTGCCTGATTCTGAAATTTCAAGTCTACTCGAGAGTTCAGATTTTCTAACCTTACGCAACAATTTGGTGAGCTTTAACACCTTAGATATCAGACTTCAAAATGCTCAAAACAGACAGAAATCCCTTAAAAACGAAATACAAGCGCAAATCAATGTGATCTCAAGCAGTAGCGAAAAAGAAAAAGAGAACGAACGCAATAAATTGAACACTTTGATTCAATCTTATAAAAAAACAGAAGCTGATGTGATGGCCATTGAAACAGAAATGAATCGCATCAAACTCGCCATAGAAAGCAATCAGACCTATCAAAAAAATCCTGAATTCTTCAACACGGTAGCGCAATCCAGAGTGGTTCAAGAGCGCTTGCTTACCATTGCCCAACCCTCAGAAGAAGTGGAGATAAAAAAGGTTCAATCTGCCGGAATCGTATTTGTAAATCCTGAAAACAAAACAAAGGCACCAGAGAATTTCGCATTAAATCCGGTGAATATTCCGGGAATGATCTACAAGATCCAAATCGGTGCGTTTAACAAGCCCATCAACTTGGCAACTTTTGCTGAATTTGACCCTGTGACCACCGACCAAGTGGGTAACAGCATTCGCTACAGCGCTGGACTGTTCTACACAAAAGCCCAAGCCTTTACCAATTTGAATCCGATCAAGGCGATGGGCTATCCCGATGCCTTCGTGGTTGCGTATTGCGATGGCGTGCGCTATACCGTTGCAGAAGCAGACGAGCTTTTACGCCAAGGAAAATGCTCACTGAATGCAAATCCCGAAATCATGAACATGGCAGCTGCAAATACCACGGTATCCGGAGCAACATCAGCTAAAAGCACCAACTACAACAAAGCCGCGAACGCTGCCGAAGCACTCGCCTTGGAGCAAACCAAAGGACTTCTGTTTACCGTTCAGATTGGGGTTTACAACACACCGAGAACAGCGGCGTTGCTGCAAAATTTGGAACCTTTGAACACACAACTCACCGAGAAAAATCAAATTCGTTACTCTGTTGGAAGATTTGATCAACTTCAAGAAGCCATCAAACAAAGAGATGAAGTGAAAGTGAAAGGATTCAATGATGCTTTCGTTGTAGCGTATTTCAACGGAGAAAAAATAAGTATCGCTGAAGCACAAAATATTCTCAATTCACAAGGAGAAATGGCCTTGTTCAATCGTTCTCAATCGAAAAAAATCAACGTTCCAACAGCGAAAATTGAAATGATTCAAGCGCAACCGGATGATACCACTGAACAAATTGAATATTTAAGTAGTCATCCGGTAAAATACCAATGGGTAAGTAGAAAAGATTATGCAAAAATCCCAATGGATTTGATTGAGGAATACCGAGGCAAGAACATTTGGGTGTACTATGACCCACAATCGCAAAAAGTACTGAGTTCTCAGTTCTTTGCCTCCTCTCAAGCTTCGGACAACAATTTTGAATTGGCTACGGTCTACCAAGGTTTCCGGGTGTCAAATTCTGAAAAAATCACCTATCAAAACCTGTTGGGTTACCAAAGCGAAATGAGCTACTACAACCTCACCATGACTTGGACCAATGATTTACCACAATTGATTGCCTTCCTTTTGCAACAAAATCAGGATTTTTCCATAGCTGAATGGAACCCCACGGAGAAGCAAATCAAGTTTGCACCACTGAACTATGTCCAAAAGGAAAAAATCAAAAAGAGTCTCCTGCCCTATGGCGATATTTCTTTCATTGAATTCGTAATTACGTTCTAATGCCTGAGCCGAGTACGTTTTTGAGAGAAACACTTTTTCTTAATTATAACCATCCTGATTTTCAAACTTGGATGGCACCATTTCAAATGCAAGCCAAACACGAGGCAGCCTTGAACTACTACCTTTTCGTGAGGGATTATTTTTTATATGATCCCTATCATTTGGACTTGCGTGTTGAAGCATTACAAGCGAGCACAATCATCAAGAAAAGACGGGCATGGTGCGTAGAAAAGGCCATCATTTTCGCCGCCGGACTACGTGCTTTGGGCATCCCTACCCGATTGGGATATGCAATTGTCCAAAATCACATCGGGGTGGAACGTTTGACCGCAATCCTCAGAAAACCGGAAATCGTTTTCCACGGCTTCGTTGACGTTTACATGGAACAAGAAAAGAAATGGACCAAAGCTACGCCAGCCTTCGATAAAAGAGTCTGTCAGTTGAGTGGTGTAAGTCCTTTGGAATGGGATGGCACTCAAGACTCACTATTTCAAGCTTTCTCAGGCGAGGATAAATTTATGGAATACCTTCACGGCTATGGAGTTTTCGAGGATGTTCCAATACAACTGATGCATCAAGAAATGAAATATCATTATCCACATCTTTTTGACGGAAGCACAGAAAATAGCCGCAATTTCAGTTTTAACTACGACCCGAACATCATTGAAGATAAAAAATAAACTTAGGCTTCTACAACCGTGAAAGTGTAGGTTTCCATGATCAAATTCGCGAGCAACTTCTTGCATGCTTCATCCACTTTAGCGGTGGCTTCATCCTTGGATTGTGCTTCTACAAAAAGTCTGATGTGTCTTCCGATTCTCACACCTGAGATTTCAGGCAAGCCAATGCCCGGCATACTGTTGCTCACCGCTTTTCCCTGTGGATCTAAAAGTGCATCTTGAGGCATGATATCGATTTCAGCTCTGAATTTCATTTGAATTTGATTTAGAAATAAAAAAACGTAGGATTGATAAAAGGAGGTACAAAAGTACGATAAATGACAAAGCAAAATATTGAAGTAAGATAATCAACAGAAGCCCGGAAATGAGTAAAGTGTATCTATCCCAGTTCTTTTGAAAATCGAAGGTTTTGAACTTTAATGAAATTAAGGGAAGCTCAGCTATAAGCATAGCCGAAAACACAACTACCAAAGTCATTAAAACTTGCTCGCGAATCAATACTTCTGCCAAAACTGCTCCTATGCCGTCGGAACCGAAACCATACCACAAGGTGAGCGTGATTCCCATAAAAAACATCGCGTTCGCCGGTGTGGGCAATCCGATAAATTGATCAGATTGTCGGGTGTCCAAATTGAATTTAGCCAATCGAAACATGGAAAAAAACGGAATGAACAAGGATACAAAGGGCAATAGGATTGACCAACCTTGAAAAAATACTTGTCCGCCAGCCTCTTGATCAACCAGCAAATTGTCAAAATACAAATCAATCAAGTTGCTCATCGACGAACCCATAGTTGGGTAAACGAGCGTTTGTGCAAGAGAACCTGAAATTTGTACGGCCGAGGAAACAATAAACATCACAAAAACCAACACTCCGGGAGCGACGCCGAAACTCACCATATCAGCCAAAGAGTCCAGTTGTTTCCCAATTTCTGCCTGCTGATTCAACATGCGTGCCACGAATCCATCTAGAAAATCGAGAATCATGGCAATGATCAAAAATAAAACACCCAAATCCAGACGACCGTTGAGTGAGACCATGATGGACATTATACCGCACAAAAGATTCCCGGCTGTCAAAAAATTGGGTAGTGTAAACATGCTGCAAAATTGCAAAATTCTGGGATATTTTTTTTGATTCGAATGAATTGCACTAATTTCACAACCTAAAACAATTTATTCCAAAATTGGCAGTTATTTATGCAAATTTTTTCATTCATGAGATTTGGCAAAACCCTAAGCATTATTGCTATAAACACATCACTATCAATAGTCTACAGTCAAGAAAACACTTTAGCTCCGAAGTATTCCAACGAATTCCTCCAAATTGGTGTAGGTGGTAAGGCCTTAGGGATGTCTAACGCTGTTGTTGCATCCGTAGATGATGTAACTTCGGGTTACTGGAACCCGGCAGGACTCACACAAATGAACACTAAATTTCAGGGTTCATTGATGCACTCAGAATATTTCGCGGGTATTGCCAAATACGACTATATCGGTCTAGCGAGAAAAATTGACGACAAAAGTGCCATCGGTCTTACCGCTATTCGTTTCGGCGTCGACGACATCCCAAACACTACACAACTTATAGACAACAACGGGAACATAGACTACGACAGAATTACGAGATTTACCGCTGCTGACTATGGTTTCCTGATCTCCTATGCCAGAAAAACAGCCATTGAAGGTTTGAGTTTTGGAGGTAATGCGAAAATTATTTACCGAAAAATTGGAAGCTTTGCCAGTGCCTATGGTTTCGGTTTGGATTTCGGGGCGCAGTATCGTAAAAACGGATGGCAACTTGGAGCTGTGATGCGCGATGCTGTATCTACTTTCAATGCTTGGGTGTTCAATCTAGATGAGCAAACCAAAGAAGTTTTTTTAAACACCGGCAACGAAATTCCTACCAACGGACTAGAGCTCACTTTGCCAAGACTCATCCTTGGGGGTGGGCGCAAAATGAATTTCGGTGAAAAAGGCTTCTACATGGCTCCTGAATTGAATGCCTCCATCACGACGGATGGCAGAAGAAATACGCTGATTTCGGCACGTCCGTTCAGCATTGACCCCATGTTCGGAATTCAATTCGGATTCAAAGATTTGGTGGCCATTCGCACGGGAGTCGGAAATTTCCAGTACATCAAGAATTTTGACGATACCCGAAGCCTGAACTTTCAGCCCAACATCGGTGTCGGTTTTAGATTACAAGCTGTGCATATTGACTATGCTTTTACTAACATTGGAAACGTTTCAGCCGCACTGTATTCTCACGTTATTTCCCTCAAGATTCATTTGGATAAATTTCCCATGAACAAAGATGCTCAACCTCAATAATTTTGGTTTATGAGAACAAAACTTACGCTCGTATTATTGTTGTTCATCCAATTCAATACCGGGGCACAAACCTATGGCAATGAGTGGATTAATTACAACCAACAGTATTTCTCGTTTCCGGTTACACAAGATAGACCCTATCGAATTTTTCAAGAGACTATTGAGCAAGCCGGAATTCCTGTAAGCACCCTGCAGCTGGGTCAATTCAGACTTTATGGGAAAGAAAAAGAGGTGCCCCTGTGGATCAATGACATCAACCAAAACGGCGTTCTGGATCCGGGAGAATTTCTGGAATTTTTTGCGCAACGCAACGATGGCTGGTTTGATTCTTTGCTCTATGAGAATCCCGAGGGCATCGCTAACCCGCAATACAGTTTGTACAATGATACCCTACTCTACTACCTGACATGGTCTACTACTGCTGATGGACTCCGTTTCCAACAAGAAACCGATGTGAATTACACGACTTATCCTTATGCAACGTACGTGCTTTCAACGGTTTACTTTGGACTTGGAGCGATGACCGGACGTTACTACGAGGGAACAAAAACCAACAACGGTAGCTCATCATTTTTCACAGACGGCGAAGGCTGGGGGAGAAATCATTTCAACGGTGTTGGTAATACAGGCGGCGTAAGTCTCAATATGTCAGTTACGGGTTACTACACCGGTGCTGATGCGCCTTTGGCCAAATTGCACACCAAAGTAACCTCTAACTCGAATGCCCAAGCAACTGGTTTGAATAACCACCACACCCAATTGCGTTTTAATGGGAACCTTTATCTTGACACAGTTTACAACGGTTTTAAGCAAATCAGAAACACCTCATTTTTTCCACCGAGCATTTTCACCAGCAATACAGCGGTTGTGAATATGCAAATCCCAAATACGCTCGGAGCTGCCACAGATTTTCAAGGTATCACCTATGGACAGTTGGATTTCGCGAGAAACCTGTCCGTGAGTGCAACCAACAGAATTTTCACTGTGGTGAACCACCCCACTGCAGCGAAAAAGACGCACCAATTTACGGCTGTAACCGGAACAAATCCGGCGTGCTACGTGTGGGAAGGCTCAATTCCTAAAAGACTTCCAGTGACGGCTGTTGGCAACAACCGTTTTGTAGTAGTGCCTAATGCTGAATTTGCTGAAACACAAAAACTCTTGATTTTTACAAATGACGGCGTTGTCAACATCAACCAGTTGACTCCAGTCAATGGAACAGGCTTCATGACCCATTATGCGCAACAAAATTACGAGTCAGCACTCATTTTCGTGTATCACCCTGTACTTCAAGGTGGTGTGGATTTATACAAAGAATACCGAGAATCACCTGAGGGCGGCTCGTACAATGTTCAGGCCATCAACGTGACAGAACTTTATCATCAATACGGTGGTGGAATAAACGGACACGCCCTTGCCATTCGCAGATTTCTACAACAAGTTTATAATCAGACAACCAATAAACCCGTTGGACTTTTCTTGATTGGAAAAGCGGTTCGTGAAGCAGATGAAACCGGAGCTCAACCGGGCACCAGAAAAAATACCGAGGCTTTTGCTATCAATTTAGTGCCATCATTTGGTTTCCCGTCCTCCGATATTGCATTCACGGCAAAATTCACGGGCAGCGGTTGGTTTCCGGCCATACCGACAGGAAGAATTGCAGCGCGAACCAATGAAGATTTAATCGCTTATCTCAACAAAGTAAAACAACACGACTTAAACCAAGATCCAAACAGCGTTTATAACTCAGCGACCAAAGATTGGCAGAAACACGTGATGCATTTCAGTGGAGGTAGTTCGCCTGCAGAAATCAACCAGTTGGCAGGTTTCTTGACGGTTTTGGGCAATCGCGTGGAAAGCAATCGTTTTGGTGGTAAAACGCATCACTACATCAAATCGAGTTCCGACCCATTCAACCCTGCCTTATTGAATGAAGTACAAACAAGAATCAACAACGGGGTGTCTGTGATGACCTTCATGAGTCATGCTGCGGGTGAAGGCTTCGAAATCAATATTGACCAACCGCAATCCTGGAACAACAGCGGAAAGTACCCATTGATTATGGGATTGTCCTGCTACACCGGAGATATGTTCTTGCCGTTCATCCCTTCACCGGCAGAGAACTTCGTTTTGCTCGAAAACAAGGGTGCTATTGGCTTTTTATCAACTGTGAAACAAGGGTTTGGCTCCTTGCTCTTTCAACATGCAAATCAATTGTACGACCAATTTTGCTTTACGGGATATGGGAAGACTCTTGGAGAAAACTTGAAGGCAACTGTGACAGCGCTTCATAATCAATTTCCCAACAACTTGGGTATGGAATCCACTGCGATGCAGATGAATTTGCATGGCGACCCGATGGTCAAAATCAACAACCACAACAATCCGGAAATAGAAATTACCAACCAAAGTGTTTCATTCTCTCCTACTCAAATTGATTTATCCACGCAAGAAATTGAACTCAAACTGATGGTGAAAAACTTAGGACGTTCTATCATGGATACATTCGCTATTGAAGTTCGAAGAACTTTTCCCGGAAGTCAGGTCGATTCGGTGTATTTAAAATACTTGCCCCTATTGCATTACACCGATACAGTCTCATTCAACATGCCTGTTCAACCGGACATTGCCATGGGACTGAATCAATTCCAAATCACTGTCGATATTCCCTCACAAATACAAGAACAATACGACGAAATCAATAACAATCGCTTGGTTGTAAATTATTTAATCGACATCGGTGGTGTAATACCTGTTTTCCCCTATGACTACGCAGTGGTTCCCAATCCGGATGTAACCATTGTAGCATCAACCATCAATCCCTTTGCGGAAATGAGGACCTATCGCTTTGAAATAGACACTACTGATTTGTTCAATTCACCGGAGCATCGGTATTATGAATTTGCTTCGTTGGGAGGCGTATTGGAGGTACTTCCCAACCAATGGCTGCGCGTTTCTAACAATTCGCCTTATCCTTTGGTGTGTCCTGATAGCATGGTTTATTTCTGGCGAGTTGCTCAAGTAAAACCTGATCCACTTTGGATAGAACAAAGTTTCCAATACATTCAGGGTAAAAGTGGCTGGGGTCAAGATCATTTCTATCAATTCAAAAACAACAACTTTACTTTCTTGGATTACAATCGAGATGATCGCAAACGACACTTCTTCGAATATGATGCCACGGTGACCTGCAATGTTTACGACAACGCCAACAACACAACAGCTTGGGAGGGTACCAACTGGTACTTGAATTCATCGGTAATGGAATCCAACATTTGTGGGGGTACACCTGCCATTCACGTCGCGGTTATCGACCCAAACACCCTAGAACCGTGGAAAACTCGTGGAGAGGTGAATGGCGTAATGTTCAACACGCAAAACTCTTTTGGAAACGCAAACGACCATCCGAATTGCAGATTGCGCCCGGAGGCATATTTCGTTTACTTCCAAAATTCCACAGAACAACTTCAGAATTTTGAAAACTTCGTTTTAAATGTGATTCCGGATAGTTTCTACTATTTAATTTACACACCTGTAGCAACACGCTACGACTTGTGGAACTCTCTTTATCCAAACGTTTACAACGTATTTACACAAATTCAATCCGACAGTATTTATGCGGGGCGACCAAACCGCTCTTTTATTTTCTTCGGCAAAAAGGGGTCAAACGCTTACAATCAAGAAGTTGTGGCGCAAACCCAAGGTGAATTTATCACGCTACAAGCCACAATTCCCGGTGTGAATAGTTTCGGAATCGAGCGTTCTGTTCAGATCGGTCCTGCTGCGAATTGGCACACAGCCTACTGGAAACAAAACAGTTTGGAAAATCCAAATACGGACTCCACAATGCTAAGAATTTCAGGCCTGGATTGGGGAAGCAATGAACTCATGCAAATCAATTTTCCATTCACATCTGTAGATTCTCTCAATAACCTCAATGATCAAATTGCTGCAGCCCAACATCCTTATCTTAGACTGCAAGCGTCACACTGGGATGAACTGAATCAGAGCCCATCGCAAATCGACCGCTGGCATGTGCTTTACGAGGAATTGCCAGAAGCCGCGATTGACGCTTCAAACGGTTTTTACTGGAGTTTGACCAACAACGTAGCCCAAGAGGGTGAAACGGTGAAATTTGCAGTAGACATCAAGAACATCAGCAACAAGCACATGGATTCACTTTTGGTTAAGTATTGGGTTCAAGATGTAAACATGAATAAAATGTTCATCCCTTATCCGAGACAAGATTCCTTGCGCATCGGTCAAACGCTGAGAGATACGATTTCGTTCTCCACCACAGGAATGAACGGCTACAGAAGTTTCTGGATTGAAGTGAATCCATACATCAACAACAGCACCACTATCAAAGACCAGCCGGAGCAATTCCATTTCAACAACATTGCTCAACTCCCTTTCATTGTGAATCGCGACCAAATCAATCCGATTTTGGATGTCACTTTCGACGGCGTGCATATTCTCAATGGTGATATTGTGAGCCCCAAATCTGAAATTGTTATTACGCTTAAAGACGAAAATCCTTTTCTGGTGATGAATTCAGTGGCTGATACAGCGCTGTTTACGGTGTATTTGAAATACCCGAGCGGTGAACAAAAGCGCATTTATTTCGTAGATGGAAACGGTCAAGTGAACATGGAATGGATCCCGGCGACTTCCGGTGCGAACAACAAGTTCAAAATAATTTATCACGGCAATTTCCCGAGTGATGGCAAATACCAGCTATTGGTTCAAGGTCAAGACGTTTCAGGAAATATTTCCGGCGATTTGTCCTACCGCGTTGATTTTGAGGTGATTCATGAATCAACCATCAGTTATTTGATGAACTACCCTAACCCATTCAGCACGAGCACGAAATTCGTGTTTACACTTACCGGAGAAAAAATCCCTGACCACATGACCATCCAAATCATGACGGTAACAGGTCGCGTGGTGCGTGAAATTACCATGGCTGAATTGGGCAACATAAGAATTGGACGCAACATCACAGAATATGCTTGGGATGGACGCGACGAATTCGGTGATCCTTTGGCAAACGGTGTTTATTTGTACCGCGTTATGAATAGCTTGGATGGAGAAAAAATCAAGCACCGAGAAACGGGAGCTGATGAGTTTTTCAAGAAGGAGTTTGGAAAAATGTACTTGATGAGATAAGCGCTCAGCTTGAATTTATCGCCCAAGTTCAACAATCTTGATGATGTTGACCGGACAATTGGCTGCAGCGAGTTTGTTTTCTTCCAGTTCAATTTCCGAAATGATATTGGTGTAGATACCCTTTTTTTGGGTACCTCCAACCAGTGTGCATTTGCCGTCTGACTTAGACATGCGCCATCTTTCGGGAGCCGCCTCAAAGCAAGCATTGCAACCGATGCAATTCTCTCGGTACTGAATCAGACGAAATTTCCTCATGCAGACACCACTTTATACAGTTTATCAGACGGACGAATTTTCGTGCTTAGCTTGAAAGTACAATTTACACCTTGTCGAGCCTCCTCAACAGGATTACCATCCACAAAAAGTTCTTCTACTTTTGCTTCCAAATATCCGGTTGTAGGCCCGGTCACCATGATTGTCGCTCCTGGATTCAAACTGTGACTTTCAATGAGAAACTCTGCCACTCCGGATTTCTCGTAGTACTTTTTTCCTCGTCCCAAATAAATCTTCTTTTGCGTGGCTTTCGAACCATACACCTCGCTCCACTCCCCCATTTTTCGACCCAAATAATACCCATCCCAAAAACCTCGGTTGTACACGGTTGCCAACTCCTCACGCCAGAGTGCTATTTTTTCAGGGGAAAAAGTCCCATCTTTTATTGCGTCAATTGCCTCACGGTAGCACTTAGTCGTTTTGTACACATAATCTGCCGAACGTCCACGCCCCTCAATTTTCAGTACTTCAACGCCCGCATTCACAATTTTATCTAGAAAATCAATGGTGCAAAGGTCTTGTGCCGACATGATATACTCATTGTCGATTTCCAACTCATACCCCTCTTCTTTATCAGTCACTATGTAGCTCCTTCTACAATTTTGAATGCAGGCGCCGCGATTCGCAGAAGCATTGTGAGAATGCAAACTCAAATAACACTTCCCGGAAACCGCCATACACAGGGCACCATGACCAAAAACTTCCACACGAACCAATTTGCCGGATGGACCAAAAATTTGTCTGCGTTCAATCTCACGCGTGATGTCTTTCACTTGAGAAAGTGTCAATTCGCGCGAAAGAACCATTACATCCGCGAAAAGGCTGTAAAACATCACTGTTTCTATATTCGTGACATTGGCCTGTGTGGATATGTGAATTGGATAATTAAGCTGCTTGGCATAAGCCATCACGGCATGATCTGAAGCAATAATGGCATCAATCCCTGAATCTTTGCATTGATTCACAATGCGTTGCATCAATTTGATATCGTGATCGTACAGAACCGTGTTTAAGGTCAAATAGGCTTTGATGTTGTGCTCCTTCGCCAAGGCGGCAATTTTTGGTAGATCAGAGACAGTCATATTACTTGTCGATCTCGCCCGCATGTTGAGCTGCTCCACACCAAAATAAACTGAATTACATCCCCCTTGAATGGCCGCCATCATAGCTTCCATAGATCCGGCAGGCGACATGAGCTCGAGGGTTTTTGCTTTTTTTTGGACTTCCATACATCAAATTCTTCATGCAAAATTAGACGAATTTGGAATGAAGCTCAATCGCGCCAAAACAACTGGGGAAAAATCAGTTTTATCAGCTCCGCGATTTGAGGGTAATCACGGTCAGTTGAAGCGCCAAATCACAGAATAGAGCAACCCATTTGCCAGCGGTGCAGTCCGATATCGATACCATTGCATTCTCAAGCTCGCATTGCCAATATCACAAGACACAAACCAGCCACCCATCAATCCGGTTTTTGCATTCCTAGGGTCTTCAAAATGGGTATTGCTGCGTTGGAATTGTGCTTCATTTTGCGCATTCATAGCATCGTAAAACGGATTTGACATGGAAGGATCAACGAATCTTTGATCAAAAATGACGTTCAAACCAAAGGAATATCCAAAAGTCAAGGCCGTAAAAGAAGTGGCATCATTATATTCAACATCAAATCCAAATAAACCATATTTAAGAGAACTCAAATCCATTCCATTGTCAGCCATTACGTTGACTGCTGTGTACGTTCCAATACCGTTGTTTTTCGAGCGATCGAGTCTTCTGTAAAAATTATCTCCCACTTCAGCAGTTCCCTTGTTTTTGCGTTCTTCCAAAGCAGAGCCATGACCTATTACTCCCCCTTCGATTGTACCGCCAAAAGCAAAGTAGCCATGTCTATACAAACCTTGAACTCCAGCAAGCAATGAGCCTCCTTTGAAGGCCGCAGAACGAATACCATTCCCGGTGATTTTTGGTCCAATACCTCGATAAGTGCCGATATCTTGAATCATGACTTTCGTTGGCGTAGTTGTAACTGAATAATTGGTGGTGGTCCGGGTGACTCTGTAATCAACACCATTAATTTTTTCTCGCGTAGTTGTGGAATAACTTGAAGAGCCTGTTATTTTTGAACTCATCGCATCCACAGCGAGAAAAGTTGGTTTAAATTTATCCAACAAACCATCCCACCTAAGAGTTATCATGGGATACAAAGTAAATCCGGTCAATTTTGAGTTAGAAAACTCTTTATTCTTCCAGAAACCATTGGATGCATTAAATGTGAAGTCAATACTCGAGTAAGGAAGACGAATTCGATAACCCAAAGCACCTTGTAGTGAAAAAATCTTAACATCGATATCCTCATTTTGGTAGGAGCGCAACCTATGGAAATTGATATTGGCAATGGGATGCATTCTGAATGAATTGTTGTAAGACCGAAATTTCCCTAGAGTCAATACGGGTAACGGAATTGACGCTCCGAGGTAAAAATTACTCGCTCTTGCATAATCATCCGTTTGCGGGAGACTCGGAAGAACAGAAACATTGCCCTGTCCAATACCCATTTGAAAAACACCGAAAAGCATATTAACGCCTGTCCATTGCCCCACCGGATTGTACTGAAACTCTTGAGCAGGACTATAAAACTCAAAACCTACACCGGATGCAGACATATCACCTTTCCATTGAGCTTTACGGACTTCCTTTTTTGTCATTTGTGCACTCGCATCGCTCAGTGCAATGGACGCCAAACAAACCATGAGTGATCTGAACAACATAATAAATTATTTCTTCAAATTTAGTGAAATAAGGCTAATCGAAGTTAATCACATAACGCAATCGATCTTCTCCATGAGGATTTTGATATATTTCACGCAACAAGCGATACGGAGGAAAAAGCCTGGGATACAAATAAAACAGCAGTCCCACAATCCCAAAGTACAAACCCAAATCCAACAGAAGAAACCAATAAAAGCCATCCAAAAAACCAAGTGCTGTAAAACGAATCAACCCGAGTAGCATCCAAAACCTACCCCATTGATATACCTCCATAGAATGCGTTGCAACACCGGTTAAAATGTATAAGCCCACTATAAACCGAGAAATGGACCATAAGAGTTGTGAACCAACATAACCTTTAAATTGCGTGTACATCAAAAATCCGTAACCTAGTATATAGATGGCTAAAAAAACAAGAAGTAAGATTTGAGGAAACACGTACTTTTTGACAACAACCTGACTCGGGACCGATTGAAGCAATTTCGCAATGCGCTCAGGCTTTTCAGAACTCATCAATTTGAGTTCTTCGTAAATTTCTTGCTTGGCCCTGCCCTCGCGAATGCCGAACTTCACGTGCTTCAGAATTTGCTGCTTTGTCATTGGGGAGCTTCGGTTTTGAGTTTATGCGTGTTCATGTACCGCAATCAAATATAGGGATTACTTCTTCAAATTTAAAACTCAAAGAAGTGTAAAAAGTTGATGCCGACAGCGACTTACAGTGGAATATTGCCGTGCTTTCTTTTCGGAACTTCCGCTTGTTTGTTTTTCAAACTCAATAACCCTTGGATTAATTTTGTACGCGTTTCTCCTGGAAAAATGACTTCATCCACGTAGCCGCGCTCAGCTGCTCTATACGGATTGGCGAACATTTCGGCATACTCTTTCTCTTTCTCCAACCACATCATTTCAGGGTTCTCAGCCGACTGAATTTCTCTTTTGAAAATAATTTCAGCGGCACCTTTAGCCCCCATCACCGCAATTTCAGCATTGGGCCATGCAAAATTCAAATCAGCACCTGTATGTTTGGAGTTCATTACGTCATAGGCTCCACCATAAGCTTTTCTCGTAATCACTGTCAATCTCGGAACTGTTGCTTCACAGAATGCATAGAGTAACTTCGCACCATGGTTGATGATTCCTCGCCATTCTTGATCCGTGCCGGGCAAGAAACCGGGAACGTCCTCCAAACAAACAATCGGAAGGTTGAAGGCATCACAAAAACGCACGAATCTACCCCCTTTTCTTGAAGAATCAATATCCAATACGCCAGCCAACTGCGCAGGTTGATTGGCAACTACTCCAACAGCAATACCCCCGATTCTTGCAAATCCAACTACAATGTTTGGGGCAAATTTTTCATGAACTTCAAGGAAAGAATTGTCATCGGTAATACAATCAATTACCTCTCGAATATCATAAGGCTGGTTCGGATTTTCAGGCACAATTTTACCGATGCGCTCCAATTTCGCATTATCAAATTCAAAATCCGCATAATCCGTCATTCGTTCAGAAGAATTTTGAGGAATGTATGTCAACAACTTTCTGGTATGCAAAATTGCTTGATAGTCATTAGGTTGTGTAAAATGTGTGACTCCTGATTTTGTAGCATGTGCAGAAGCGCCACCTAAATCTTCAGAACTTACCTCTTCGTGCGTAACTGTCTTCACGACATTCGGACCGGTAACAAACATGTAGCTGCTGTCTTCCACCATCGTTACAAAGTCGGTTAACGCCGGACTATACACTGCACCTCCCGCACATGGTCCCATGATCACAGAAAACTGCGGTATTACACCCGATGCCAAAGTGTTGCGGTAAAAAATTTCTGCATAACCACCCAAGGAGACAACACCCTCCTGAATTCTAGCCCCGCCAGAATCATTGAGTCCAATCAAGGGCGCTTTGTTTTTTATGGCTAGATCCATGACTTTGCAAATTTTAGCGGCATGAGCCTCGGACAAGGAGCCTCCTAAAACGGTAAAATCTTGAGAAAACACATACACCAAGCGACCGAAAATGCGTCCAAAGCCCGTGATTACACCATCACCTAAAAACTTCTGTTTTTCCAAACCAAAACCGGTATTGTTGTGCAATACCATGGCACCCAGTTCTTGGAAGCTATTTTCATCCAAAAGCAAATCGATTCTTTCTCGGGCGCTGAGCTTGCCCTTCGCGTGTTGACTTTCAATACGTTGTAATCCTCCTCCTAGTTTTGCTTCTTCACGAAGGTTCGCTAACTTCTGTTCTGCTTGGGTCATTTTCGTTGATTTTGTGCGTCGCGAAAGTACTGAATTCTGAGAATGTTGTGACTCAAATCTCGACGAATTGATGCGTCGAAAAGACTATTTGACACGCTCAATTTCCCATTGAATCTGCAAGGAGTGCATCAGGAAACTCACCAAGCGTAGTGTTTGATTTCTGGCTTTTCTTTGGCCGATTTTTGAAACGATAAAAACAGAAAAAACCAAAACAATACCCACAGGCCAAGCCCAAAGAAAAGCTGAACTTTGGGTCAATTGCTGTTGTACCAACCCAAACATTCCTCCAAAAAGCGTTAAGAGAATCAACGCTGAATACAAAAATGTGAACAACATCCAGACACTTTGCGTAGGTCCAACCACACAGCGCACCAAGGTTTTATGTTTATCGTCGTAGTCTTGAAAAGGTTGAATTTGTAGCTCCGGTGACCAATATTCTCTTTGACTCATGGGTATTTTAAGAATCAAATATTGTTTGGCACGGATGTGAACAACCTCCGCGGACTCCTTACAAACTTGATCCAAATAATCCAGTATTTCATCCTTGTCCGCATCAACGCGCAAGCGAAATCGTGGCAGAATTTCACCGCTGAGTGTATTGTCTAATTCATTGAAAGCCATGCCCGAAAATAAATCTTCTCCCAATAAACGATTCACATATTTTTCAAACCTGACAAAAATCAGATTAATAAAGACGCCATTAACCACATTTGTCAGGTTGACCCAATCATCGCAACCTAATTTTGTGAACAGATAAATAACGATTATGAAAAGAATACTTGTTCCAACAGATTTTTCCTCTTTTGCTATGGAGGCAGCGAAAACAGCTGCTGATATTGCGAGAAAAACCAATGCAGAAATCGTGTTTCTGCACGTGGTTGCTCTACCAACCTACGAAAGTGGGGTGCTGCCTTATCAAGACAATCAGAATATCGCAGAGAATCTATTTATACTCAAACTGGTCAAACAGAAGTTTCAACACTTATTGGAATCAGATTTTCTAAAAGGCTTAAAGGCAGTGTCAGGAATCAGTTATTCCGGTGTATATGAAGCGATTACAGAGAACATAGAAAAGCACGGTATTGATTTGATTGTGATGGGTACACATGGTTCATCAGGCTATGTCAACGACTTTTTCATCGGCTCCAATACTGACAAGGTGATTCGAAAATCATCAGTGCCGGTGCTGGCCATTAAGTCCCACCGAGATACTGATTTCAACAAAATTGTCTTTGCGGGCGACTTTTCAGATTCTTTGGAAAAGGATGTGCATTTCATCAAAAACTTTGCAGAATTGTATAACGCCGAACTGCTTTTGTTGCACGTTGTAACCAAAGGTGATTTCTACTACACGTCTCCCATGCTCAAGCGTATCGAGGAATTCGCACACAAACACAATCTCAAAAATTTCAGTTGCCATGTGTTTAATGCTGAATCCGTGCAGTACGGAATCAATGAATTTGCACAATTGAATCAAGCGAAGCTCATCGCCACACTTACCTCCGGAAGACGCGGATTATCAAGATTGCTTAATGGTTCTGTGACAGAGGAAGTAATCAACGCCGTTTCACTTCCCGTGTTGACGATAAAAATGTAATTCTAGTTTTTTTCATAGGTTAAAATGAAAAAGCGACCCGGCATTTGTCGAGTCGCTTTTTTTAATTCAATTTATTTTGAAGAATAGAACTTGGACAGTTCCAATTCTAGTATCTGTAGTGCTCAGGTTTGAATGGACCTTCCACAGAAACGCCAATATACTCAGCTTGTTCAGGACGCAAAGTTTCCAATTCAACGCCAATTTTAGCCAAATGCAAACGGGCCACTTTTTCATCCAAATGTTTAGGCAACATATAAACGTCGTTCTCGTACTTATCGCTGTGGTTCCACAATTCAATTTGTGCCAACGTTTGGTTGGTGAAGGAGTTTGACATTACGAAAGATGGGTGCCCCGTAGCACAACCCAAATTCACCAAGCGACCTTCTGCCAACAAGATTATCTCTTTTCCGCCGAGTTCGTACAAATCTACCTGCGGTTTGATTTCTGTTTTCGCATCCGCATTTTTGTTCAACCAAGCCACATCGATTTCATTGTCGAAGTGTCCGATGTTACAAACGATGGTTTTGTCTTTCATGGCACGGAAGTGGCGCTCCTGAACGATATCACGGTTTCCTGTAGTAGTAACCACGATGTCACAATTACCTACTACAGTATCCAATCTCTTCACCTCAAAACCGTCCATGGCTGCCTGAAGTGCACAAATTGGGTCGATTTCCGTCACAATAACTCGGGCACCCGCACCTCGTAATGAAGCAGCAGAACCTTTACCCACATCACCATAACCACAAACAACAGCCACTTTACCTGCCATCATGGTATCTGTTGCGCGTCGAATAGAATCCACCAAAGATTCTTTACAACCGTATTTGTTGTCAAATTTCGACTTGGTTACAGAGTCGTTCACGTTGATTGCAGGCATCACCAAAGTACCGTTTTTCTTTCTTTCGTAAAGGCGGTGCACCCCGGTAGTGGTCTCTTCAGACAAACCTTTGATACCTTTAGTCAACTCTGGATAACGATCAAAAACCATATTGGTCAAATCACCACCATCATCCAAAATCATATTCAAAGGTTGACCATCTTTGAACGCGAAAAGCGTTTGTTCGATACACCAGTCGAATTCCTCTTCGTTCATGCCTTTCCAAGCGTAAACCGGAATTCCGGCAGCAGCTATTGCAGCAGCAGCGTGATCTTGTGTAGAGAAAATGTTGCACGAAGACCAAGAAACCTCGGCGCCCAATTCCACCAAAGTTTCAATCAATACAGCAGTTTGAATGGTCATATGCAAACAACCAGCGATGCGAGCACCTGCCAGTGGCTTAGATGCTCCATATTCTTCGCGAAGTGCCATTAATCCCGGCATTTCAGCTTCAGCCAAACGGATTTCTTTTCTGCCCCAATCAGCAAGGCTGATGTCCTTAACTTTGTAGGCTAATTTTTCTTGTGTACTACTCATTATAAAATTTTTAAGCGCGCAAAAGTACGACTATTCAGGTGCATAACAAAATTGATTTTTGAATTGTTGTAAACTTCACCCGACGAATAAGAAACACCTTTTCAAAACAAAAAAGGGGAAGTTTAAAATACAACTTCCCCCATGATTGAATCCCCACAGAACAACTATTTTATTCGCTGAATTTTACGGTGAATTGTACCTCCATTGATATGAATGCAAAATGTATAAATCCCACTTTGTACATGAGACAAATCAACCAGAGAAAATGAAGAATTTGAATCTTTGACATGAACCAACCTGCCCAGTTCATCAAATACTTGAATCGGCGCATCAAGAGTTAATTCACTTTGAATGATAAATTTCCCTGTACTCGGATTGGGATAAATCACAATCTCGTTGACCGTGCTGAATTGATCCAAAGACAATACCTCAGCCTCATTAGATTCGGAACGGCATCCGGCGCTATTCGTAACCTGAACGATGTAATAACCGGGTTGATCAATCACAATACTTGATCCGGTTCCAATTTGAACACCATCCAAAAACCAGACTGCGGTCTCACCGAGCTGCAAGAAAACGCTTAACACATTTCCATTCTGCACGATTGTCGGCACGGTTGGATTCGGACTCACAACAACAAAATTCGATTGCGTGGTCGTATTCGTACCATTGGCATTGGTAACCGTGAGTGAGACGTTGAAGGTCCCAAAAGAATTGTAAGTGATCAATGGATTCTGTGCTGTTGAAGTGGATGGATTTCCTCCTTGAAAGCTCCATGCCCACGCGATCACATCACCGGTGGAATTGTCAGTGAATTGAACAGTTTGCCCCTGACAAATTTGGCTTTCCAAGGCAGAAAATCCTGCGGTAGGCATTCCCTCAGCCGGTACGCCATCGATATTGATGTTGTCGATGAACAAGTTATTCCCAAGTGTTCCCGCATTGAATGATTCAAACATCACCACAATATTTTGACCAGCAAACTGCGATAAATTTACGGTGTAGCAACTTGCTCCCGGTGTTTGCGTACTGATAGGTTGAAAGCACCAATCCGCAGCCTGAGCCGGTGTAAAAGCTGTTGCACTTGTGGTTTGCGTGGCGAATGTGCCATTTCCATTTTCCGCGATTTGAAAAACTCGAGTCCAGGAGCCACCGCAATTTGTTGAAACATAAATAATTAATGAGTCTGTTGCTGTTTGGTTAAATCGGCGATAAGCATGGTGAAAAGTCATTTCAGCGCTTGAGTAGCCAATTAGAGAAACAGGCGGAGAAATCAGTCCGTCTCGTTGTCCGGCTTGCACATAATTGAATAAATCCATTTTCATGGCGTTTGTCCCGGGCGTAATCCCACCCACCGAAACACGTTGCCAGGTAATGTCGTTGTCCGGATTCGCACGTTTCCATTTTCCGCTGGCCAAGACATCCGTTTCAAAAGTTTCAATGAAGGGCAATGTAGCCTGAACATCATTCATCGCAAAAGATTTCGAAGAGGTGTCATTCGCGGGATTGTTGTCGGTCTGGCCATTGGGCGAACCGGTTGAAGCTGATAGTGAGGCAATACCAACCACCCCGTTAATCTCCGGCAAAGTAACATCCTGAACTTGTCCACTCGGAATAGAGCCTGTCCAGTTGAAGGTTTGGGGTGTGCCACCGTTCAATGCATAAGAAATGGTTGCAGAAGTAAGCGTATTGAGACCATAGTTTCTAAGACGAACAACCGGCTCGATTGTAGTACCACAAGAAAATAAATCCGGTGATACTATTAAAGATATGCCAGCATCATCAAAATTACTCTGAGGAATGATACAAAATGGATGCGAGGTACTGCTACCAAAATTTGCATTCGCAGCGGTCATCGAGAAAATTTGAGCACCGTTTTCATAATTCATAAAATAATTGCCATTTACGCTGCACGACTGGTATTGACTGCCATACATACCGTCTCCGTAACTGTCGAAAATCGTGAAGGTATAGCAGCCAGTCGGCAAACAAAACGTGTGTTGCTGCACACTTGATGGTTGACCATTTTCATAAGGCCCGCCACTTGCGACCACCTGACCATTGGCATCGTTGACGACTTGCCAGGTTGTTTCTGAACCCCAGCAATCCGTGGTGATATTCAGTGTAACAAATTGTCCGTTGTTGTCCACACTGAAGACTTGCTGGCTTTGGTTGTTGTTCGGATTCTGATCTGCATTGCCGTTGGGCTGACTCGAGGAGGCTGTAAATGTGTAGGTTCCGTCAGATAAAGTCACTGTGGGAAGCGTCACATTGGTCGATGCGCCTGTAGCAAGATTTCCGGTCCAGTTTATTACTTGATTGCTACCACCAAAGTTGTAATTGATGGTTGCGCTGGTTAACGTGTTTGAACCCAAATTAGATAAGGTAACCACCGGCTCAAAAGTTCCGCTACACAAAGTAGAACTTGGATGTACGATGGCAGAAATTGACGCATCGAATTGGGCCGCATACTGCGCTGCACAAACCATAGAGTTGAACGCATTGATCCGACCTGCACCCAACTGACCGATGAAGTTAGGGTTCTGCGCGTTGATGTTTTCCGCACCAGAATACAAGCAATTAATGAGTTGCGTATTGGTTGCATTAGGAGCTACGGAGCGCATCAATCCCATGAGTCCGGCCACGTGCGGAGACGCCATCGAGGTGCCGGATATACTGCTGTATGTTGACGTGGCATAGGTGCTTCGAATATTCGAACCCGGTGCAGCAATATTGATCCATGTACCGTATTGCGAAAAACTTGATCGTGCATCCGTGGGAGTGGTTGAGGCAACTGCAATCACATTGTTGTATCCGGCAGGATAGAAAACCGTTGATGCATTGTTATTTCCCGCAGCTGCGACCAGAATAGTTCCCTGATTCCAGGCAAAGTTGCACACATTTTGTCCATAATTGCTGAAACCGCCACCACCCCAAGACATATTTACCACGTGGGCACCATTATTGGCAGCGTAAGTAATCCCCTCGTAGCCATGCGTCAGCTGGTTGTTGCAATTCCCAATTTTGATGGGCATGATGCTCACGTTAAATCCAATAGAAGCAACACCCGTTCCGTTATTGGTCTGGGCTCCCACGGTTCCGGCCACGTGCGTACCGTGATTACCGTTATTTGAGCCACACGGTGAGGGATTGTTAGATTGCGTTACAGCGTCGTAGGGATTCACGAGCTTATTGATCAAATCAACATGATCGATTTTAAATGCATCGTCTGTTACTGCAACAATCACGTTTGAATTTCCTGTTCCAATATCCCAGGCTTGCTGCGCCTGTATTTTATGCAGCGACCATTGGTTGTTGGTAGGGCTGGTGCCCGCCGTGTTCGTGGCATTCGGTCCGAGGTCATTAGGAGTAAGAAAAGTTCTGTGCAATTCTTTCATCTCGGCGTATTCAACGCTTGGGTGAAGCGTCAGAATGCGAATGACATCATAGACCTCATACATGTTGCGCAACTGAATCTGATACGTGCGTTTCAATTTTTCATCCTTGATATCCGGATGCAAACGCAATACTTCGAGGATTTCATACTTTGAGATTTCTCGAAATACTGGTTCCGTCCTAAAATCCACTACCCGACTTTTAGGGGAAACGGTGTTGATAATCTTGGCTTTTTCTTTCAATTGAAAAACTACAATACCATCTTGATAATCGTAGTTTAGAGTTTGGCCAATTAGAACCAAAGGGAGCAATGCGCTCAAGCACGCAACAATAAAATTTTTCATAAAATGAACTAAACATGGTTTTGGTGTAAAATTGGATATTTTAGTTCAAATTATCAAGAAAAACATTCAAAAATCAGCAAGTACATCCATTCCCTTAAGAATCTACAAGGGAGCGGAACATTCAAAAAGTAAGTCAAAGAATATTCGAAACCTCCTTGAGACGCTGGTTGAGTTCATTCAATTTATCCACAGAAATGGAGACGTTATGAGTGTTGTTCAGCACAACGCTACCGCCGTCAGAGCGAATGAGCTCGGTAACCTTAGTGAGGTTGATGATATTTGATTTCTGACAACGCATAAACATATTGTGATTGAGCAAGGCGTCTTCAAAAAATTTCAGTCCTTTACTCGCAGTAACTTTTTGGCCATTTTCGAGAAAAATATTGGAATACGATCCATCCGCTTGTATGAATACAATTTGATCCAATGGAATATACTTCACAGAACCCAAGGATGACACCGCTAGTTTTTGAGTGTTGCTGTTATCTGCCTTAAAATTATTTCTAATCTCTTGATAATCAATTTTTGAAGTTCTATTTTTCTGAAAAAGCTCATAGGATTGAATCAAGTCTTTCGGGTCAATAGGCTTTAATAAATAATCAATGGCTGATAGTTTGAAAGCTTGAATTGCATACTGATTGTAAGCCGTTGTGAAAATGATGCTGAAATTAACCGCGTTATCATCGAAAAAATCCAGCAATTCCAAACCGGAATGCCCTGGCATTTCAATATCCAGAAAAACAAGTTCAGGTTGGTATTTGATGATTGCCTTCACTGCTGTTGGCAAATCCGGACACTCACTAACGACCTCGACATCGGGCAAATATTCATTCACCATTCCTTTCAACAGCATTCGGGCCATTTTCTCATCATCTACAATAATTGCTTTCGTCTTCATAACATCTTCGATTAATTCATTAAAGGTATTTTGAGTTCGACACAGGTGCCCAATGAGTTGCCGGCCTGGTCTAATTTATCTATATAGTTCACACTAAATTTATGGTTTCTGGCATGATTCAATACTTCCAACCTCTTGGCATTGGCATCACTGGCAAATGACTTGTGATTTTTTGCCTTGATGGAGTTCAACTCCCCGGATCGCTTTCTTCCAATCCCGTTGTCATCAATCCTCACGAGCAAAACGCCATCCTGCTCTATAAAATCAATTTTCAATATTTTTTGCCCTGATTTGTGCAGCAATCCATGTTTAATTGCATTTTCGATGTAAGGTTGAATGAGCATGGGAGGCACCTTGACATCATCATAATGCTCGATTTCATGCACATTTAACTCTACTGTGAAATCATCGTCGAAACGTGCTTTTTCCAAGTCTAAATAGAGTTGGATGGTATCCAATTCCTGATCAAGACCCACAAACTCGAGTTCGGACATTTCGAGAACCTGGCGCGTGAGTTTGGAGAATTTGACCAAATATTTACCGGCATTCTCCTTATCGTTCGAATAGATATAGGCTTGAATAGTATTCAACGCATTGTATAGAAAATGCGGGTTCATCTGTGATTTGATGGTCGTGAGTACAGATTTTCTAAGGTTCTTTTCGAGTTCAATATTCTCCTCCAGCAATTTATTCTTGTCGGAAAGAATTTTTACACGATTCTGATAATATGCATAAGCCAATAAAGTGGACGCACTCAAAATCGTAAAAATAAACCACCATGTTTTCCACCAAGGTTTTAATAGTGTAAAAGAAAAGGAGGCAATCACTTTTGAATCCCCAAACTTAAAATCGATGAAATAACTTCCTGATTCCAATTTTGGGAAATTCAATTCTCGAGAAAGCACGGAAGTCTTGTTCCAGGCTCCGTTGTTCACGCGATAATAAAGCGTTGCAGGAATAAGTTTACCGAAGTCTAAAATGGAATATTCAATTTTCACATCGTTATAATCATAATCCAATTCAATTTTTTCATCGAATCTGAATTCCGAATCTTTAGAACTAATCTTGTTGATTATAAATCGTGGCTCACTGGTCTCTGCTTTATGAACAGCAAGTGAGGTTTTGATGATTCCCTGATTGAACAATAAAAAGAGATTATCCCCGTCGATATGGATGTCATTGATGTCAAATTCGGAGACATTCAAATCGTATTGATCGATATTTTTCGTGAACCAATCATAACGGAAAATATAGGATGTAGAGGCAACAATCAATTCATTACCAAAGTTTTTTATGAATCGAATATCGTAATCTGCCAATCCGAATTTTGAATTGATTTTTTGAAAGTTCTGATTTTCATCCAACACGTGCAAGTTCCCTTTCGTGCTGAGCACATGAAGTTTGTTATCAAAAATGGTCAAACGGGAAGCAAAAACCGACTTCCCGTTGTTTTGAATTTCGCGAATCGAGACCGGACTGACTTCAAAAAGCCCGACATTGGTGGCGAAATAAATCAATTTTTTCTTGTCGTCATAAACCACAGACCTTGCCCTCATGTTGACAAACAACCCCACTACATTGAGCGAATCTAATTTATCGAGAAAGCCATCCCACTCCGACTTGAGGTCTTTTCGATGTACAATAAATCCTGAAATATTACTCGCCGCAAAAGCAGTATATTTTTCGTCAATCACGGCTAAATCTTTAACCGAAGAACTAAACGAAACATCGAATTTGCTTGATTTAGGTTGAAGCGTTAAAAATCTATTCGCTGTGTAACTGATAACATCACTGACGGAATCATAGTTTAAAAAGAAAATATCGCCCAAATCCCGATTGTCAACCAACGTTTTTAGAGGTTTCATCGAATTGTCCACTTGAAAGATCTGACCTTTTTTCGTTGACAACAAGTTTGTATTTTGTTTATAGCGAACAATTTTACTGGGAAGCATTTCTTTTCCAAAGAGAAATTTATTCTCCAATTTGGGCACAATAAAGACCCCCTGATTGGTGGATGAAAACCAATAATTGTGCTGACGGTCCTTGAGCACGCAGGAAACACTAAGATTTGAAAAATAATGTGCTTTTTTCTTGCCCAGCAAATCGTACACATGAGTCCCGGATGGTGAACTTACCCATATCAAGTTATCGATACTGTTGATGTTGTGAACCAAAGGGACCTCTGACAAATCAATTCGAGAAACTACCCGTTCCTTTCTGTCTAGGATAAAACCTATTTTAACAGGGTGAAACTTAGCAATTACAACTGAAAGGGTGTCGTTCAGGGAAAAAACAAGACCAGGCATCTTGGTCTCTCCAGATAGCTTGGTGAGCGACAAATTCAATTTTTCATCGACGGTGTAAAGACTTTTATCATCCAAAAAGTAAAATTTATTCTTCGTTGTTGATGTGTGCTGGGGATTGTACAATTCAACTTTAAAGACTTTGACTTTTTTCAAATCTGCCAAATCGTGAACCACAATTCCATCTTTAGAGATATAAAACAAATGCTTTTTCGTAATACCGAAGGGCAAATACCCCAAAGAATTCGTATTATCCAAAGCCCTCAATTTTCCTGATTCGTTGTCGTAGTAATAAAGAAAGCCATCAAAGTTTTCATACCAAACGCGTCCAAAAGCATCTTCTTTTAGGCAACTTCCGGGGAATGAGGTTTGATCCGCACAATGAAAAGTTTCAAAGCGAAAGCCGTCGTAGCGCGTCAAACCAACATCGCTCGCCAACCAGATAAAACCGTTTTTATCCTGCATCAAGTCGTAGACTGATTGAGAGGGGAGGCCGGCTTTTTTGTCTAGCTGCAATGCGTATGGCTCTTGGGCCGAAACCCAATGCAGCACAAACAGCAGCAGCATGAAAAATGCGAACCTCATAAACAAAACGTACATTGAAATTAGAGTCACAAACTTACAATAATGCGCCGACTTGGATTTTGCGTTGCATGAAACCACCCAACGGCTTTACAAAAGACCCAATTGGCTTTATGAAATCTGTGAAATTTTTAAAAAGTATAACGCAATCCGTTACGTGTGTTGAAAAAGTTCGTTCTCGCACCCTCCGGTGGATGGGTATCGAAAACAAATCCAAACGAGGAGCGATAGGTCAGTTTTTTCGTGATAGGCAACTCAGCCGCAACATTGCCCAAAAGTCTAAAATCAGATAACACCCGCAAATCAGGTTGCAGATACATTACTGCATTTAGAGTCAATTTATTGGAAAAAGTATAACCCCAAGAAACCATAGTATTGAGCCTGCGATGATGATTCTCCTTACCCAGCAGCTCTTTTTCATACTCAGGCATGTAATGCATACCCACGTGCAACTGCATCGAGTCGGTTTCTTTGTTGTAAATTTTAAAGAGCGCACCTATTCCAAAGATGTAACGGGCCGCGATTTTGGTGTTGTGATTGTACTGACCTTGCACAAAAGTTTCAGGTATTATTCTTTCGGTCAGTTGGTAGGAATACCTGAAATGTTGGAATCCATCATTGATGGGTTTGGTTTTGTTGACCACCGTCAAATTCAAACCATTCAGTGACTTGAGAATGTGCTTGTCCTTTTTGTAAAAAACCTGAGAACTGTTGTTGGTACCAAAAACGAAGTTGACTGCCTGGTTCATAGACATAGACAAGTCCACATTACCTGAAAAACCCTCATTTCTCGGTTGATGCTTGTCGTAATCAATATGAATAATGACCTGTGCACGGCTTAGGCTCCAAGCCAGAACAAATAAGAATGAAATAAAACGCATTCCTTTTTTATCGAATAATTTCCATTTCGTTGAGCAAATGTCTGGCTCCGGCATAGATATCAATCACCCAAAGCACATAGCGGGAATCGACCATAATATTTCTGCATCGGGAAGCGTCGAACATAAAGTCAGACATCGTGCTTTCCCAGGATCGGTCGAAGTTGATTCCAATCAAATGCCCCTCAGCATTCAAGGCCGGTGATCCGGAATTTCCTCCTGTTGTATGATTTGATCCAGTAAAGCATACCCACATTTCACCATTTTGACTGTAATTTCCAAAGTTTTTGTTCTTGTATAGCTCCATGAAGCGTTCATTGATTTCAAAGTCCGGGTTTCCGGTTTTGTTTTTCTCAATGATTCCGTCAATAGTGGTGTAATGCGAATAGGTTTTCACCGGCTCAGGTGTTGAGCCTTCCAATTTTCCATAGGTAATTCGCAGTGTGCTGTTGGCATCTGCCCAGTGATTTTTCTCAGGATACATCGCCAATTTACCTTCAACAAAAATTTTGTAATGCATATCTTTCTGTGCATTGTAGATGTCCAGATTCGGCTGAATCTCAGCGCGCAGTACATCGAAAATATCATTATACAGGAGCATTGACGGATCCTTTTGCAATTTCTTCAAGCTTTTCGTGGAAAGTTCTTCAACAGCTTGAATCAAGCGCTTTTCATTCGCAAAAAGAGACTTTTTGTAAATCGCTTTTTGCAATTTTTTGTCACTCATTTTCTGCATGATTAGCGGCATGAACTGCGCACCCACGTATTTTCTGTACAGCGGCGTAAGGTTTTCGAAAATGCGCTCATCTACTTTAACATCGTAATCTTTGAAATGACGTTGAATAACACCGATCAATTCTTTCTTTTTGGAATCCCATTCTCCTTTTTCGACATATTTGGTATAGTTGTCCAAGAAGGGAGAAACAGCACGCGCCAAGCGCAGCACTTCCGGACCATAAAATACATACTCGATCAACATCGCGTAGGCCATGTTGTGGTCCTCATACAATTTAAAAGAGGTATTCAACTCCTCAATTACGCCTTTGTACTTGTAACGAAAATCAGCGTTGGCCTCTGCCCTGCGGTTGTAATCCGCCTCAAAATCGCGTTTTACTTGTAAGGCATTCAGATTTTCTAAACCATCCAACTGCCCTATCCATTTTTTGTAAGCATTGGAAATTCGCGCTTGCTTGGAGGCATATTTAATTCTCACTGCATCAGAGGCGCGCATGGCAGCATCGATAACCTCCAAAGATTTTCTGCGCATTTCAATGGCAGCAGGTCTTTCGCGCTTCATGATATATTCCAAATAATCAGAAACGACGTGCTGCTCTGTAACACCCGGAAAGCCATAGACCATTGTGAATTCTCCTTCGCGTCTGTTTTGCACATTAATCGGCAAACTGTGCAATGGTTTGTAGGGCACATTGTCTTTGCTGTACTCGGCAGGCTTGTTGTTTTTATCTGCGTAAATTCTGAAAACAGCGAAATCACCGGTATGACGAGGCCAAACCCAATTGTCCGTGTCACCACCAAACTTACCGATGAAGGCAGGCGGAGCTCCCACTAGGCGCACATCATTGAAGGTTTCTTTTACGAGCATGTAATACGAATTGCCCATATCAAAGGCTTTGATGTCTGCGTCGAAACCGGTTCTCTTTTTTTCCTCGGCGATAATCGCTTTGATATTGGCGCTTACTTTCTCTTTAAAATCTTTCACTAAAGTCAAACTTTCAGTCCCCTCCAAAACTATTTTTGTTACATCATCAATGCGAACGATTCTGGTTGCAGACAATCCGGGATTGGGCAATTCATCGGCAAATGTTTTCGCCCAGAATCCATGTTTCAAATAATCGTTCGTGAGCGAAGAATGGGACTGAATTTGACCCAACCCGCAGTGGTGGTTGGTAAAAATCAAGCCTTGTCTGGACACAATTTCTGCTGTGCAGCCGCCGCCAAAATGAATGATTGCATCTTTGATGGATGAATTATTCACCGAGTACAAATCCTCTGCAGTCAGTTTCATGCCCAAGGCTTGCATATCCGATTCAAAAGCTTTCACCAGAGAAGGAATAATCATTCCTTCAACGGCCAAACCGCGAAGTGCAAAGAAAATAAGAAAGAGAGCTGCTGTCAGTTGATTCTTCATGGCTGTAATTTTAAGCGCACAAAGATAACATTAGCATCAAATTGAAAAGCCAAGATTGCTCATCAAAAGGAATCCGTAATAAACACCTGAAAAATTACTGTTTTACCAAAGGTTTCGAAAACACATGTTTCCCATCGGCAAGCAAGGAAACGAAATACAATCCTTTGTGTACATCATTACCGAACTCATCTTTCCCATTCCAAATCAACTCACTTCCCGTATTGGTTGTCAAACGCTTGAGCATAGCGCCTTTGGTGTCGTAAATGGCGACAGAGAGACTGCTACTCCATGAAATCTGGCTCAAATCGATGCGCACCTCTCCTGTGAATGGGTTTGGATAAACACGAATGTCAGAATGGGAATTTTGCACAAATTCAGCCAGGTTAAGTGCTGTCATGGCCTCCAAATCGTGAAGCTCATCACCGTTTTGATAAGGCAAGTAGTGTGCGTAAAAAATAAACATTTCATCGCTTGTGTTAAGCCCGGGGTTAATTGCAATCGGAGGATTATTCGGATTATGCACATTCGTTGTCGTATTATCGTAAACACCTTGTCCGCGCAGCGATGTACCTCCCGGTAATTTCTTCAAGTTTTTAAAAACATAGAAACCTTGCCAGTGAAAATCCCAATTCGGAATGTTGATCAACTTGATGGTATCTGCCTGGTGCAAACCATAGGCTTTGATGGATTTTCCAACCAAGTGCATGTGTGGAAAAATGCTCAATACAGACACAGCCACCGGTATGTTCTGTTGCGCATTTACAGTTGTAACTTGATTGGGAGGTAGCGTAAATTGCCAGTTTTGCAACACCGAATTGGCTTCAATCTCTCTAATGCCAGTGGTGTTGTCTGGATAAAAATGGAAAATGACCTTGGTCGAATCTTGTTGTCCACCGCTTCCGGAGGGATAGTGCATGGCGAACACAATGTTAGAGCCGGCAGGAAGTGTAAGCCCCAACTTCAAAGTAGAATTGTTGGGAAACACCATGGGCATGGTACCCGGGACATATCCTCCTGCCAATTTGTAGTTTTGTCCGGTTGGTCCGGTACAAGTACCTGCAGTGTTGGATTGATAAGTACCCGTGACATCAATATAAAGCAGACAGTGGTGCACAATACCCGGATTGCCGGGAACGATTTCGATGGCACGAATTTTCTTACTTGAAGTTAAACCGGTTGGTACGGAAATACATACATAATTGTCGTTTTGGGCTGTTGCCGCACTCGTGTAGATTGGCATCTGTACCGTTAAATCCCCTTCACCCAACAATGAACCTGATGGGAATACCGGAGGCGGAGGCGTTTGAGCACTATTTCCTTCAGGCATACCGTTGTTTAACCAGTCCAATAAAGTACCCTTCTCTTCGGACGTCAGTGCTCTCGAATGCAACAATTGAGAATAGTTATTATCCGGTGGCCAAGGCGGCATGCGATCTTGAGCGATGGCGTCATAAATACTACCCACATGATTTTGCACGTCTTGATAGGTAACAATATTGAAGGGTGCTATTCCACCAGTCCTGTGACACGAAGTACAACGGTTGTAAAAAATCTGGGCAATGTTCGAAGAAAAGGTT
>JBBIIM010000006.1:59659-59932 GCA_037446475.1 Crocinitomicaceae bacterium
CTCCTATACTACCCACAAAAACAAGCGTCATGAGAGAAAAAACAGATTTTCGCATGATTTAAAGTTTGGGCAAAGCTAGAATAATTCTGCTTCAAAACAAAAAGAAAAAGCAGCTCTTCAAGAACTGCTTCACTTTGATTATTAAACGATTACTACATTACGCTTCAACTTCCTTAAACGCTTCCCGGGGCTCAAGTCCTAAGATTTTGAACATCTCCACGTCCTCGTTGAATTCAGGATTTGGCGTGGTAAGCAATTTGTCTCCCGCAAAGA
>JBBIIM010000006.1:59953-60201 GCA_037446475.1 Crocinitomicaceae bacterium
TTCCCGCACCTGCTAAGAAACACAAGGCCTGCGCTTCCATAGACATTTTGGTGCGACCGGCAGACAAGCGTACGACTGATTTTGGGAAAGCAATGCGCGTAGTGGCCACCATGCGTATCATTTCCCATTGCTCAATGGGTTTCTGTTTCTCAAGCGGTGTCCCTTCAACAGCAACCAAGGCATTGATCGGAATCGATTCCGGGGGAGTATCCATCGCCATGTAACTCATTAGCATGCCAATTCTGTCT
>JBBIIM010000006.1:60222-67968 GCA_037446475.1 Crocinitomicaceae bacterium
CCCATACCAATAATTCCACCTGAACATACCGTAATTCCAGCCTTTCGGGCGTTGTCAATGGTCTCCAATCGCTGGTCGTATTCACGGGTTGAAATGATGTCTTTGTAAAATTCGCGAGAGCTGTCCAGGTTGTGATTGTATGCAAAGAGACCGGCTTCTTTCAAGCGTCGCGCTTGATCCTCGGTCAACATACCTAGCGTGCAACATACCTCCATGTCAAGGTCGTTCACTGCTTGCACCATTTGAACGACTTTATCAAAATCCCTGTTGTCTCTCACCTCACGCCACGCAGCACCCATGCACAAGCGCGAAGATCCGTTCGCTTTGGCGTTTTTGGCCTGCTCAACCACATCCTCTACGGCCATCAATTTGTGGGCTTTGAGACCGGTATGGTAACGCGCGGCCTGAGGACAATAACCGCAATCTTCAGGACAGCCGCCGGTTTTGATACTCAATAAAGTAGACATCTGAACCTCACGTGAATTGTGAAATTGACGGTGGACCGTAGCCGCTTCGAAAACCAATTCCAAAAGAGGCTTGTTGTACAATTCTAGAAGAGCTTCTTTGGTTGTATATTTTGGATTCTTGTTCATTTCTGTTTTTTGCGGGCAAATATAAACGAATAAACGCCTGCAGAAATCCGAAGATTATTCACAGTGAACCTTTAATTTCGTCTCTCGAAATACCCCGACTATGACCAAAGCAGAACTCAGAGCGATTTACAAAAAGAAACGCATGGATTTGAGCGAGCCCGAGCGAAATGCGCTTGAGGAAAAGATTCTCAATGAGCTCTTGCTGAAACTCCACGACCTGGAGCACATTGGAATTTTCTTACCGATTGAGAAGTTTCGCGAAATTGACCTTACTCCCTTACTCCGTCAAACTGAATTCAACTGGTATGCACCTGTGAGCAATTTTGCCGACAATTCGATGCATTTTGCCCAGTTGAGGCATTCTTCAGACTTTGAAGTTTCAGCGCATGGCATACCGGAGCCTTTGTCACAAAATTTCATTCAACCAGAGGCATTGGACGCAGTTGTTGTGCCCATGCTCATTTCAGATCGAGCCGGTTTTCGCGTCGGTTACGGCAAAGGTTTTTACGACAATTTCTTGAAATTATGCAGACCGGATTGCAAGCGAATCGGAGTAAACTATTTTGCTCCTATTGAGAAAATTGACGATGTAGAAGCCCATGACGAAGCCCTCGAAATTTGCATTTATCCGGGTCAATGTTAAAATTGATTAACAAAAAAAACACATGAAAATTTGCAGTAGTTAGATTTCTTTGTCCATTTTTGCAGCATAAATCGTAACAAATCAAGATGAGTTCAACAAAACCACGAGTAGTAAAAGATTATGACAAACTGCCTTCGGAAATCAAGGAGCAGATTAAATTGGCTTTCCCCTCAGGGTTCTATCAACACCTAGTGAGCTATGTAAATAAGGAAGGACAAAACGTAAGTGCCCTACCTTTTGAAACCGATGACAAATACTATTTGGTACGCATGACTGCGCACGAAGCGCGTGTTATTATTGAAGAAGACGATGACTTCGATGATGACGGCATCTTGAAAGAAGACGTGAAAGAGGAGTTCAAAGAGAAATTTGCCGATGTTGATTACATGTCTGAATATACCTCAGATGACGACGACTACGACGACAAGGATGACGCGGACGACGACGATGCCGACGACGACGATGCTGATGACGAGGAATAAACCTTAAAATCAATCAGCAAGAGATACAAAAAAGGCGCGAAACGAGATTCGCGCCTTTTTTTTTGATCCAATTGTAAGTTTATTCCTCCGGGTAAATGAGATATTTTGCGCGTACTTTCTTAAATGCTTCAATATCTTTGGACCAAGTGGCACGAATGGCTTCCTCCGACATTCCTTGAATGATTTGTTCCTTGAGTAAGGCATTGCCGGCCAGCAGGTAAATAAAATTATTTTTTAGGAAAAACTGCTCCTTGTTCGGCAACCTCTGATAAAACTCCAATATGGGTTGCAACACTAGTCTTCTGGGTGCCACAGAATCCGCAAATGAAATACCATAACACAACTTTCCATTGAGCAAGGGGTCCTTGGCACCATGCCCCGGTTTTGGCGTAAAACTGTATTTTTTCACAGGATAATCCGGGTGTCCAATTTGTTCAAACGGCTTTTCCGTGCCTCTACCAACAGAAACCACGGTGCCTTCAAAAAGACAGAGGCTAGCATACCACGCTATCGCGTTGTCCGTGCGCAAATTGGGACTGGGTGCAACTGGTAAACTGTAGCGCTTTTTGCGATTGTAATTTTCGCAGGGGATCACCTTCAAATCGACCTTCTTGGCAATCCACTGCTCCCCATTAATCATGCGCGCGTATTCTCCGATGGACATGCCGTAAAGTACAGGAACACGATGCATTCCGATGAAAGATTTGTGTGCCAAATCCAAAACAGGTCCATCGATGATATCAATATTCGGATTAGGTCGATCCAAGACGATTACCGGGATATTTGCCTCAGCGCAAGCTTCCATAACATAGTGCATGGTAGAGATGTAGGTATAAAATCTAACTCCAACATCCTGTAAATCAAACAATACAACATCTACCCCATTCAATTGCTCCGGTTTGGGCTTTTTGTTATTACCATAAAGTGAGACGATAGGCAATCCGGTTTTTTTGTCCAAATCCGAGGCAATCAACTCGCCGGCATCACCATCACCGCGAAAACCATGCTCAGGGGAAAATACTTTTAACACATTCACTTTTTGGTCTAGCAGAAAATCAACCAAATGAGATTTAACATTTCCCTGGTCATCCAACACCACACTCGTTTGATTGCCCACCACTGCAACCTTTTTCCCTTGAAGCAAAGGCAAATATTTTGCTGATATATTGGCCGCAGGAATGATCCTGTTGGCGGGCAGCACGTAGTTCACGGTTTGCGCTTTCATCTCCGGAAATTGCGCCTGCACCATTGGTGTAAAAAGAAGCATGCAAAAAATAGCGGTTGTCACAATTGTGTACTTTTGCACATCTTTAAAAAAGAGCTTGAACACAGCATATTTCATAGCGCGGAAATTGATTAAGGGTGAGGGTGGCGATAGCAAGGCTTCTCGGCCGGTGGTAAAAATATCCATTTTGAGCATTGCGCTTGGCGTTTTTGTGATGATACTTACGCTATCCATTGTCACGGGTTTCAAAAATCAGGTTCGAGATAAAGTCATTGGTTTTGGGGCTCACATCCAAATTATGCAATCCGGAAGTGGTAGCATTTTGGAGGCTCAACCCATGTTCAATGACCGTGCCATGCAGCAGTTGATTCAAAAAGTGCCCGGTGTTAAAAACATTTCTCCGGTAGCCTATTATCCTGGAATTTTTCAATCCAAGGGTGATAGCGTGCGCTTCCGGATGGCATCGGGAAAAGATACTTTCCGTGTTCAAAAGGAGATTCGAGGCGTTATGTTCAAAGGCATCGATTCCACTTATGACTTCAGTTTTTTCGAACAGCACTTGCAACACGGTAGGGTGCTTAACTTTTCTGATTCTGCGTCACCCTTCGAATTGATGGTTTCTCAAAAAGTAGCCAACCAAATGCAATTCAAGGTCGGGGATAAAATCCCGGTTTTTTTCGTTCACGACCAACCCTTCAGACGCAATTTCAACATCGTTGGTATTTTCCAAACCGGCTTGGAAGATTTTGATGGAGAACTGGCCATTGCAAAACTCCCAACCATGCAAGAAATTAGTGGTTGGGGAGTTCAGTCATGGCTTAAATTGAATGATTCGCTTTACCAAGACCGGCTGCTTCTTGAGGTATTCAGCAAAGGCGGATTAGGTCTGATTCGCCACGATTGGGGTTCTGGATTCGGGATGGTAAGCAAACATGCTTTTGTCCCCACGCAAGACACCTCGGTGCGTGTCATCACCGGCACATACCGATTCTCGCCATACGAGGAGCCTGAACGAAATGCCGTTTTTGATACCGCGTATTTCAACATCAAGGTGAATGGGAATGTATTCTCTGGAGCACCACAAACCGAAAACGGGAAATTGAAAAAAAATTACCTCGACCCATCCGGTTTCAAATATGATCTCAAAGTTGGAGAGGCAACAATTACTTTCGAAGAAATTCACGGAAAAGGTACTGCTTCTCATTTTATCAGTGGCTTTGAGGTACTTGTTGATACATGGAGCGACCTGCTACACACCACAGAACGCGTCAGAAAAGAGGCCCTGTTTTACAGCATGGAACAGGAAAATCCGATTGATATTTTGGGCATTCACGACGTGTATCCGGATATTTTCACCTGGCTAGATTTTCTGGATATCAATTTTACCATCATTGTTGTTTTGATGATCGCCATTTCCGTTATCACCATGGGAGCCTCTTTGTTGGTGCTGATTTTAGAGAAGACCTCAACGATCGGACTACTCAAAGCCATGGGCGCCAAAGACTGGCTGGTGCGCCGAATTTTTCTCATTCAAGCAGGCTATTTGATATTCAGAGGAATGTTTTGGGGTAATCTTTTCGGGATTTCAATCGCTTTGCTGCAGATGAATTTCAATATTCTTCCGCTTGATCCTCAAGTCTATTACCTCAATGCTGTGCCTATTGAGATCAATTGGTTTCACTTAATTTTATTGAATGCCGCAACACTCCTTGTTTGCCTCGCGGTATTGATAATCCCAAGCTACTTCATCACAAGAATCAGACCTACAGAATCCATCAAATTCTCATGATTCAAATCGATTTCTTAATTGATGCAAGGGACAGTTTCTACTAATTTTAGATATTAAACAAGCCTATTTTCTTTGAGCACCCAGTAAAGCCCTTTGGCGTTGGAGCGCATCTCTTTGATCAGGATTTGTACGGTTAAATGCTCCAAAAAAGACAATATCCCCCAGATAATCATGAAGTAATAGAAGATCGTATTGAAGCCAAACACGAACAATACAAAGAAGAAAACACCTTGAATGTAGCCTCCAATTTTGCTGGAATACAGATGCAAACTGGGAAGTCTTCCGAACTTGATAAGCGCAAATAAATTGCAGGTTAAAAACAAGCCAACGAAGATCAAAAATGAAAGCAAATGGGGTTCAAAATCAAGCAGTTTATAAGTAAAGATGCCTACTATGGCCAGGATGTAAGTACCAACATCTGCCATTGAATCCAGGCGTGCCCCAAACTCAGTTTGCAAGTTAAATCGTCTGGCAATCCATCCGTCGAGAATATCTGTAATCAGATTGACCACGAGAAATGTAACGAACAATTGCTCGCGACCGCTCAGGGCGAAATACATCACCAAAGGAAATATCATAATGCGATAAGCACTCAATACGTTCGGCAGGTTCAGATTCTTGTTTTCAGACATAACCTAGCTATTTAGCTAAATTTTCAGGTCGGCTTTTCCAAACGATCAAATACTGCCCTGTGGCCATTTTTCTGGCAAATTGTTTGGCCAACTCAGCTTTTTCCCCGGCAAACGAGGCATCAATGGTTGTTATCCAAAGTTGCAGCCATCTGCCGAAATGCTCCATTTCAAGTGTGTAATTCAAATTTTTGTCGACGTTCATGTGTTTCTGCGTTGGACTGCCACGAAAATTCCTCAAATGGAATAAGTTCGATTCCCAAAAGTCGGTCAATCGTTCAAGGTGCTCAGGCCATTCATTTTCTTCAATATGACTTTCAAATATAGGCCCCAACCGCTCGTCTTCACGGATTTTTGCATAAAACGCATCCACAAGACGCGAGATATCGGCTCGATTCTCTATGGTTTTCATGACTTTCTTTTTTTTAGAATTTCGAGCAGCCGAGCGTATTCAATCTTTGAGCGATGCCGCGGGTCGACAGGAATTTCCTCAATACGAACCACGGTCAACGCTCGGATTTGCTCGAATTTAGCACGAAGTTCCTCCTCTTTAACTTCACCATTTGCCTGATAAACCAGGACAGGTTGTTCATTGAGACTCACCAGCGTACCAAGCGCAACGCCATCAACTTCTCGAATCAATTTTTCGGCGACAAACGGAAAAACCGTTACATCGTCAAATTCCAAGATTTGATGCACACGCCCCATAAGAAATAGTTCACCGCGGTCATTTAAATAGCCTGCATCGCCTGTTCTATGCAACATGGCAGTTGGCGTAACAATCTTGTTTTTGATCAAAATCTCTTCTCCGTCTAAATAGCTTGTCAGGACATGTTTTCCACTTACCAAAATTTCACCGGTTTGTCCCGTAGAAGCTAGTTTGTTTTCAAATTCAGCATCGCTGCACCTGTGTTCGAGCACCCCATGATAATCCAGTATTTTCACCTCAGCAAATGGGTCAATTTGCCCAACGAAAACACCTGTCTCGTTGCGATGGGCAATCAATTCCCTTGCGTCACAATGACTGATGGGTTCTGCTTCTGTAGAGCCGAAAACCACCGTGAATCGCGCGTATGGAAAAGCTTTTAACACCAATTCAGCATCTTTCGGGAATATCGCCGAACCACCGGAAACAATCGTTTTTAAAGGAGACTCTGAGTTATTTTTTGAACAATATTTCGCCACTTCAATTAAATAATACGGTGAGGCCACAAGTCCTTGTACACCGTGCTTTAAAATTTGTTCAATAATTCTCTCGGGAGAAAAAGTTAAAGGTTTGGCAAACTTGAAGTCAGCAAGAATTGATGTTTTTCCCTGAGCCAAATTCAAGAGCAAAACAATGGGAAGCATAATCATCTCGCGTTCGTTTCCGTTTTCCAACAACGGCCGAAGTGCTGCAAATTGAATATTGAGAAAATCATGAGAACGAACGGCTGCCTTGGGTTTACCTACACTTCCTGTGGTGAAAGTAATGAGTGCAGGATGATCTTTTTCAACATCGGCAAGGGAAAATTGATTAGTCCCTCCACTGCGTTTTTTAGCACTCAAATGAACGGGGATTTTCCGAATATCGCGAACAAACAATCCCAAAAAACGAAACTTTAATGGCGCTACAAACGCCTTGCAATCCGCAATTTGGCAACACAATTTCAGACGCTTCAGGCTAACCCATTCATCCAAAAAAACGGCAGTCGCCCCCATGCTAAAAAGAGCCAAAGTGATGCGGTACAAATCCACCGACATCGGAACGAATACCAGCACACGATCGCCTTTTCTCACCCCTTTTTTGGCAAAATAGGCCTGTGTTTCCAATACCTGCTGCTCCAGATCTGCATAAGTAATCGCATAATCTCGCTCCACAATAGCCACGCGATTCGGGTACTTTTTACAGCTGTCAAAAAATAAAGTGCAGATGTTATTCATAACCTAAAGTTTTGGAATACAAACCATACCTTCTGAAAAGCTGTCCGGAAAATTGCCGGGAAATCTGACTCGAAGCATTTTCCACATGCATAAAAGCGTGTATGAGCGCTGTGTAACCTTTCGACTTGGCGCGGCGCATCAATTCCTCGGCCAACAGATGTGAAATTCCTGCAAAACGAGATCCCGGCTTTTTTGCTACCGTTTTTACAACCAATCTTTTTTCATCGGTTGAATACAAATCAGGAAGTGCGAAAATGAATCCGATGAGTTCATCTTCTTCCTCTGCCAACAAAACAAACTCCGGGTCAATGAATCGTTCAACAGGTTTGTATTTTCTCAGAAAATCTTCACTACTTATGGATGTGTATAAAAAATTGCGCTTGAATGCCTCAAGACAAAAGGCGTGAATGCGACGAATTTCCTCGTCAAAACGATTCATATCAATACTGCGTAAAACATAAT
>JBBIIM010000007.1:0-5278 GCA_037446475.1 Crocinitomicaceae bacterium
ATTTTGTTCCCGGATGCGATTGTGCTGATTTCACTGTCCTTGCTTGCCGCTTCATGAGCTTTGGAGAAATCCGGAGGCGACGCAAAAAGATCGAGTTGTGCGTCTGACGATGCTGCCGATTTGGTTTCGATTTGTATTTCCTCCCCGACGAGCCTTTTGGCCAGATTTCTAAATTCCAATTCACTGAAAACTTCCATTAACAAGGCATCGTCATGTTGAACGATGGCCAAATCTTCTTCATCGATTTCCAGGGGCAAATCCGTGATGATGGTTGCTAACTTCTTGGAAATCAAACCTTGTTCTTTGAAGTTGACTACGTTTTCCTGCATCTTCCCTTTCAACTCATGGGCATGCTCAAAAAGATTCTCCATGCTGCCATAATTTGCAATCAACTCTTTGGCGCGTTTTTCGCCGATGCCGGGAATGCCGGGAATGTTATCTACGGCATCGCCCCAAAGCCCGAGGATGTCGATTACTTTCATGGGGTCGTCCACGCCAAATTTTTCGCAAACTTCTTCAATGCCGAGGATTTGCGGGCCTTCACCTCCTCTAGCCGGTTTGTAGATTTTAATTTTTTCCGTTACCAACTGTCCAAAATCCTTGTCGGGAGTCATCATATAAGTATGAAAACCATGCTGTTCTGCTTTTTTGGCCAATGTCCCAATGATGTCATCTGCCTCAAAACCGGGCATTTCAATGATGGGAATATGCATGGCCCGAATGATGCGTTTGATGGGCTCAATCATTGAGCGAATGTCCTCCGGCATTTCTTCGCGGTTGGCTTTGTAGAATTCGTGTTCCTCAGCGCGATTGGTCGGACCCGAGGAGTCAAAAACTACAGCGATATGGGTGGGTTGTTCTTTTTTGATGACATCAATAAGCGCATTGGTAAACCCAAAGGCAGCGCTGGTGTTTTGCCCTTTAGAATTGATTCTCGGATTCTTTGCAAAGGCGAAATAAGCCCTGTAAATCAGTGCGAAAGCATCGAGTAGGAATAATTTTTTATGGTGAATCGGTGTCATTTTGGTACTATTTTCGTTGTAAAGATACGAAGCTTTGAGAGATGCATCAGGCTTGCGCTTTGAGCATTGCACGCTGAAAAATTAATTTCCAACCCATTGAACCAAAACCATGAAAACCATTGTGATTTTTTGCGCAGTTTGTTTGTTCATTTCCTTCAACTATGCGCAATTCAAACTTGTTGACATTCAGCAAGCGGAGAAGTTTAAAAGTCAGGAGGAATACGCTGAAATTACCTTGCGTGCCGAGCAACTTTTTGCTGTAAAAGTGAATGAATACCGTTCTAAGAAAAATAGGGGACAGTTGACCCTTGCCCAAGATGCGATGGTTATGGCTTTAAACCACAACGCCTGGATGCGTCAGAACAAAAAATTCGATCACAGCGAAAAATCGGGAACGAAGTTTTTTACGGGATCGGGCTTGTTGAAACGTCTAGAGTATGTACGTGGAGCACGAGTTTTTGAAATGGTAGGGGAGAATATCGCCATGGTGAGCATGGAGCAGGATGAAGCGCCTACCAAGGAAGGATTGGCTGAATTACTCGCTCAAAAATTCTTTGATGTTTGGCTCAGCTCTCCACCACACCGCGAAACCATGCTCAACAAAGTATTTAAGTATCACGGTATTTCCATATTAAAGATCGGCGATGAGTTTTACGCAACCCATGTTTTCTACGGTTGATTGGTGATAAAAAGTTGCCCAAAAAGAATATTGTGCTTCAAAACATAGTTATATTTGCGGCAATCTTTAACAAGAAAAATTGAATCTTATGGCAGCTTTAGGAGTAGTAGCTTTTCTTTTGATCGGTGGAATGGCATTTTGGATGTTGTTGTTCTTATTGGGTTTTGCGGTTCCATTTTGGGCAACGCTGGGCTTGTTTGAAACCTTGAAAAGCAGACAAGTTGCCGACGAAGACGACGAAGAATAGAACTTAAAGGAGTTTTAGAAAATATACTGACGAAACCATCTGCGAGAGCAGGTGGTTTTTTTGTGTTTGTGGGCATCCGATTTTTCGGCAATAATATCCGATTTACAAACTTTTCTCCGGCTGCATTGTTGGGGTGAATACTTTATCTTTGTAACCAAATTTTTCTTTATGCAATCAGCCACTCAATCTCATATCAGTCTCGAAGATTTTCAAAAAGATGTTTGTGCCGGTATTCCTGATTTTTTGCCGGATTACCGACCTCTTGAACCGCATCTGAACCATGCGCCCAAGCGCAAGGAAATTCTTTCAGCAGAGGAGAAAAAATTGGCGCTTCGCAATGCACTCCGCTATTTTCCAAAGCATTTGCACCAAGCCTTGGCCGCTGAATTCAAGCAGGAATTGGAGGATTACGGACGCATTTACATGTATCGCTACCGCCCAAATTATAAACTATACGCCAAAAATATTGCGGATTATCCGGGCAAATCTGAACAAGCCAAAGCCATTATGTTGATGATTCACAACAATTTGGATCATGCTGTGGCGCAGCATCCTGATGAATTAATCACTTATGGCGGAAACGGTGCTGTATTTCAAAATTGGGCGCAATATCGCCTTACTATGAAATATTTAAGCGAAATGACCGATGAACAAACTTTGGTGATGTATTCCGGTCATCCGATGGGCTTGTTTCCTTCGCATAAAGATGCGCCGCGTGTGGTTGTTACCAACGGTATGATGATTCCCAATTATTCTAAACCGGACGATTGGGAGAAATTCAATGCCTTGGGTGTGACACAATACGGCCAAATGACGGCAGGTTCTTACATGTACATCGGGCCACAAGGCATCGTGCATGGAACAACCATTACCGTGCTTAACGCTGGTCGAAAAATCGCAAAAAATGGAGAAAGTTTAGCTGGAAAATTGTTTCTAACTGCGGGGTTAGGAGGTATGTCCGGTGCTCAACCTAAAGCAGCCAATATTGCAGGTTGCGTTTCTGTTACCGCTGAAGTGAACCCAAAAGCAACGCATACCCGTCACTCACAAGGTTGGGTGGATGAAGTGATTGACAACTTGGATGAACTTTGCGCCCGTGTAAAAACAGCCAAAGCCAACAAAGAAGTTGTTTCGATTGCCTATCAGGGCAACGTAGTGGATGTTTGGGAAAAGTTCTTAGAAGAAAACATTTACGTGGATTTGGGTTCAGATCAAACCTCTTTGCACAATCCTTGGGCGGGAGGCTACTATCCTGCCGGTTTAAGTTATGATGAATCGTACCATTTGATGGCTGAAAATCCGGAATTGTTTAAACAAAAAGTACAGGAAACGCTCTGTCGTCATGCTGCAGCAGTGAATGCGCACACATCAAGAGGCACGTATTTCTTTGACTATGGAAATGCCTTTTTGTTGGAGTCTTCACGTGCCGGTGCGGATGTAATGTCAGAAAACGGCATCGATTTTAAATATCCATCTTATGTACAAGACATTTTAGGACCCATGTGTTTCGACTTTGGCTTTGGACCATTCCGTTGGGTTTGTGCCTCCGGTAATCCTGACGATTTGGCCAAAACGGATCAAATCGCTCTTGAGGTCATGGAACGTATTATGTCTACTGCACCTGCTGAAATTCAACAGCAAATGGCAGACAACATCCAGTGGATTAAAGGTGCACAGGAGAATAAATTGGTAGTTGGCTCACAAGCGCGTATTCTGTACGCCGATGCCCAAGGCCGTATGGAAATTGCCAAAGCATTCAACGACGCAATAGCCGCTGGAGAGATTGGTCCCGTTGTTTTAGGCCGAGATCACCACGACGTTTCCGGAACCGATTCGCCTTATCGTGAGACATCCAATATTTACGACGGTTCACGTTTCACAGCCGACATGGCGATTCACAATGTGATTGGCGATGCCTTCCGAGGAGCTACTTGGGTTTCGATTCACAACGGTGGTGGCGTAGGTTGGGGAGAAGTAATCAACGGCGGATTTGGTATGCTGCTCGATGGCAGTTCAGATAGCGAGCGCCGACTGAAAATGATGTTGCATTGGGACGTGAACAACGGTATTGCCCGCAGGAACTGGGCGCGCAATGAAAACGCCATTTTCGCCATCAAACGTGCCATGGAACAAGAACCACTGCTTCGTGTGACCCTACCGAATATGGTGGATGATGAGCTGTTGGATGCTTTATAGTTCTGCTTTTCGGTGACTGTTACTGCGCACTATTTTTGCAGCTATTTAAATTTTCAATTTTTGAATTTGTACGTTTCATAGTTTCACTGAAAATCAGTGATCTTCTCATGAGTTTATTTTACTCAGACAACATAAATCCCAACTCATTCACCAAAAAGCCTCAACGATGTTTCGGGATTTTTTCTCAAATGTAAACTGATGATGGCGCGGTCGTCTTTGTCCTCGGTATGGCGTTCAATGAATTCCATCCAACGTTCGGTTTTTAATTTCCATGCCTGAAAAGGAATGTAACCAAAGCCGATATAGCTCCCATTTTCCACCCAAACAATCGATTTTTCAGTTTTGGTGCGTCCTTTGTCCACAATCACAAAATTGTCTGTGGCAAATTCCATTTTGCTGATGGCTTGCAATACACGTTCGTTGTATGCATCGGGCTCCTCTTGTTTCACACAGGCCCCTTGACATTCTTTGGTATGGTAGCGAAAACAAGAACTCGAGCTTTTGTATAAACCATTCAACTTTTGACACAAAGCATATTTGTCTGTGATGGCATGCAACACTTGTGAGCCTTCTGCGGTACTCGAAAAGGAGGTCAAAGGAATTTCTGTGGATTTGTTCAAACTTTTGACATACAAACAGATGTATCCATTTTGATCTGTGTATTTGAACAAGCCGTGAGAAAATCTCGACTTTCTCAACATACGATTGTATTTCGGTTTGTGTTTCTTGATGAGTTTCGATTCGAGCAACAGGGCGATTAACTCTGAGCCTGTTAAAATGTATTCAGCGCGACAAATATCCTTGCGCATTTCACCGTTTTTGTTGGCTTTGTAATTTTTCAGGTGTTGATCCACGCGTTTTTTGATGTTCTTGCTTTTTCCGATGTAGATAAGTTGATTGTCTTCATCAAAAAGCTTGTAAATCCCCACTTTCTCCGGCAGTTCATCAATCGAAATCAAATCTATATTGGGATTCAAATCTTGCGTATCGATTTCAGTTTGGATAAATCCGGATAGATTGCCTTGCGTTTTTTCCAATAGTAAGTCAAACAATTTCGTCGTTGCCAAGGCATCACCGGATGCTCTGTGGCGGTTTTTCGCTTCGATACCTAAGGCACGGCAAAGTTTCCCCAGA
>JBBIIM010000007.1:5288-19094 GCA_037446475.1 Crocinitomicaceae bacterium
GTGCTCTTCCGATCTAGTTTCCCCAGACTGTAGGATTCAAAGCCCGGCAGCACATGTCTTGATGCACGCACGGTGCACAGCTGGTCTCTGCGGTAATCAAAGCCCAAACTTCTGAACTCACCGCGAATCATGCTGTAATCGAAACCCACGTTGTGCGCCACAAAAACGCAATCTTGGGTAATTTCCACGATTTGTTTGGCCAATTCATAAAACTTAGGAGCGCGGGCCACCATGTCGTCAGAAATTCCGGTCAGGCGTTGAATAAACTCGGGAATTGGAATCTCTGGATTGACTAGGCTACACAATTCATCCACCACCTGATTGCCGTCATGAATGTATATGGCAATTTCAGTGATTTTCGACTCTTTGGGTCGGCCACCGGTGGTTTCGACGTCAATGATTGCGTAGCGCATGAACAAAAACGTAAAAACCACGACTCAATGGAGCCGTGGAATTAAAAATAGGGTATGTTAATCCTGTAAAAGACAAAACTCAGGTCAAATGTTCGGTAGAATCTTCTTGTGTTGGTTTTTCCACCGCAGTGATTTCAGGATTGGATTCCGTTGTACCGTTGGGTTGTGGCTCGGGTGTTGGCACGGTTACCAAAACTTCGGGTTCGTCAAACTGACGTGGTCCGAAAATAGCCTCCAAATCTTCTTTGAAAATCACCTCTTTTTCCAATAGCTTTTGCGCCAAAGCCTCCAACTTGACTTTGTTGGCTTTGAGCAATTCTATGGCACGCTGATATTGCGCTTCGATCAGTACACTCACTTCGGAGTCGATCAATTTGGCTGTGTCCTCTGAATAAGGTTTGCTGAAGGCGTATTCATTTCTTCCTTGAGAATCGTAGAAGGAAATGTTGCCCAATTTATCACTCAAACCGTACATAGAAACCATGGCGTACGATTGTTTGGTCACTTTTTCCAAATCGCTCAAAGCGCCGGTAGAAATTTTGCCGAAAGTCACGAATTCAGCAGCACGTCCTCCTAAAGTCGCACACATTTCGTCGAGCAATTGCTCTGTTCTGGTGATGCTTCTTTCTTCCGGCAAATACCAGGCTGCACCGAGCGACTGACCGCGAGGCACGATGGTTACTTTTACCAAAGGAGAGGCGTGTTTCAACAACCAAGAGATTGAAGCATGGCCCGCTTCGTGTATCGCAATGGCGTATTTCTCTTCTTTGGAGATGATTTTGTTTTTCTTTTCCAAACCGCCGATGATTCTGTCCACAGCATCTAAAAAGTCTTGAGTATCAATACTCGTTTTCTTTTTTCTCGCTGCGATCAATGCCGCTTCGTTGCACAGATTGGCAATGTCGGCGCCGGAAAACCCCGGTGTCTGCTTGGACAAGAAATCGATATCGAGATTCGGAGCCAATTTCAAAGGCTTCAAATGCACACCAAAGATGGCTTTGCGCTCATTGACATCAGGCATATCGACGTAAATCTGACGATCGAAGCGTCCGGCTCTGAGTAATGCTCTGTCCAAGATATCGGCACGGTTGGTAGCGGCAAGGATAATTACACCGCTATTGGTGCCGAAACCGTCCATTTCGGTAAGCAATTGGTTCAAGGTGTTTTCACGTTCATCGTTGGAGCCCATGCTCAAGCTCTTGCTTCTTGCACGGCCAATGGCATCAATCTCGTCTATGAAGATAATCGAAGGCGATTTGTCTTTGGCTTGTTTGAACAGGTCACGAACGCGGGAGGCACCTACACCCACAAACATTTCTACGAAATCCGAACCAGATAACGAGAAAAATGGAACCTGAGCTTCTCCTGCTACAGCCTTGGCGAGCAAAGTTTTACCCGTGCCCGGAGGTCCAACAAGCAAGGCTCCTTTGGGAATTTTTGCCCCGAGCTCGGTGTATTTTTCCGGATTTTTCAAGAAATCTACAATCTCTTGAATTTCTTCTTTGGCACCTTCTAATCCTGCAACATCTTTAAAAGTAACATTGGTTCCTTTGCCTTTCTCAAACAACTGCGCACGCGACTTTCCGATGTTGAAAATCTGACCACCACCGGCACCGCCACCCATTCTGCGCATCATGAAATACCACAAACCTAGAATGATGAGTACCGGGAATGCAAGGCTCAATAGTAAACTCAAATAGTTGGTGCGCGTGTCACTGGTGAAAACCACTTTGGGTTGACCATTGGCTTCCAGATTTTCGTTAATCACCTGCATGCGATCCATGAAAAATTTAATTTCGGGAGCCGTGTAAACGATGTGAGGCGATGGACCGAAACTGTTTTTCTGGTTGGCGATGTATTCGTATTTTTTGTCTTTCGCAATCAGGTCTTTGATGCGGTCCTTTTTGATGAAAATTTCGATTTCCTCTTGATTGACAATAACGATTCTGTCGATGTAACCCTCTTCGGCAATCTCTTCGAAATCATTTTGAGAGAAATTCTTTACGGCAGGCGGCGCCATCAAAAACTGAGAAGCGATGATCAATACGGCGATAATCGCATAAACCCAATATAAGTTAAATGACCTCCCCGGTTTGGAACCTGAATTTTGGTTGTTGGGATTGTTTCTTTGTTCTGACATTTTTTGAAATAAATAAGAAAAATTAAGCTAAATCAGGCAAGTCTGTTCTTTTGGCATCAGCCCACAAATCTTCCAAGTCGTAATATTTTCGGACATCTTTGTAGAATACATGCGCCACTACGTTTACATAATCCAACAAAACCCACTCTGAGTTCCCTTTGCCTTCAACATGCCAAGGTTTTTCTTTGAGCGCCTTGCTGGTGAATCTTCTCACAGATTCGGCGATACCTTCTACTTGTGTACTCGATTCACCTGAGCAAATCACAAAAAAGTCGGTTACCGCGCCTTTGATCTTACGCAAATCTAAAACAGTAATGGAGTGTGCATTGTTCTCCTGCATGCCTGCTACGATTGTATCGCAAAGTAGCTGAGAATCTATGTGCTGATGTATTTTTATCATCCTTGAAATTTAACGGGCAAAAGTACTTAAAAAAAACTTTGTCCTCGGTGAAACCGGCAAACCGTTCATCACAAAACTAAGTAGTTGGAATTGGAGGATAAATCACCCGGATTAAGGCATGTTTTGGACTAAAATTCTATTTTCGCGTCCGCATGCTGACCCAATTTGAATCACCACAAACCATCTTTTTAGACGAGGTTGACTCCACGAACAATTACGTTGCCAAATTGGTTCGCGATGGCCATTCTCGCGGTGTAACTATCGTTTCGGCAGATTTTCAGTCGGAAGGTAGGGGGCAACGCGCGACAAAATGGCAGAGTTTTAAAGCACAAAATGCACTTTTTTCAATCTATTTGCCTTGGAAATACTTGCACATTGAGGAGCATTTTGTGGTGTCGATGATGGCAGCTTTGTCAACCGTGGAAGTTTTGGAAGCGCTCGTCTCAGATCCGGTTTACATCAAATGGCCGAATGATATTTATGTCAATCAGGCCAAAATTGGCGGCATCCTCATCGAGTCGGATTTGAGCGGTTCGCAAGTAACTTCGTCAATTGTGGGGATAGGATTGAATGTGAATCAGACGCAGTTTGAATCTAACATTTTGGCTACGAGCTTGAAACTCGAAACCGGTCAGCATCACGACAGACAAGGCCTTATTCAATCCATTTCAGAGCGCATGATTTCCCTTTGTCGCCGATTGGAAAATGAACCGGATAAATTCTTGGCAATCAAAAAAGAGTACCTGTCGAGGCTCTATGGTTTTGAAAAATTTACTCGTGTCTTCTCGAATGTAACCTCGGAGCATATCACGATTAAACCTTTAGATATTTCTCGTACTGGCGAGCTTCTAGCTTTGGTTTTAGGTGCCGGACTTTCTGCGTTTGACATCAAAGAAATCGTTTGGAACATAGGGGTTGAACAATGAACAAATTCTCCGCCAAAACTGACGAAATCGGGCATGGCACAACTATTGAAAACTACGAATGCGCAAACAACGCGTGCTGCGGGTTTGTTTGTTCCAAAAAATTGATTTGTAGCACTTTGAGATTTTGATGGGATGACTTTACCGAGATCCAATGCCTTTTATTAAATTTACAAAATGACACTTTGTCACGAAAATGAACGACAACAACATGAAAGATACATTTATTGACTTTACCTCCATGATGGACAATGAATCTGAATTTATCCCCCTGATAACCAATGAGGACGAACACGAAATGGACAGTATGGAGGCTCCGGAGAGTTTACCAATATTGCCATTGAGAAACAATGTCCTCTTTCCGGGGGTTGTTCTGCCCATTACGGTTGGCAGGGATAAATCCATTCGCTTGATCAACCATGCGAGTAAGGCGAAAATTGCTGTGGGCGTGGTTTCACAAAAAGACCAAAACGGGAATCACCTGAATTTGCTGATTTGAACAAGGTGGGCACGCTCGCTGAGATTTTGCGTGTGTTGAAAATGCCTGATGGTAGCACAACGGTCATTATTCAAGGGAAAAAGCGCTTTGAATGGATTGAAGCTTTTCAATCTGAACCTTTTTTGGAGGCTAAAGTCCAGATGTTACCGGAAATCAAACCTGTCGAGAACGACCTTGAATTTGATGCCATTTTCGAATCGGTGAAGGACTTGGCTCTGAAAATCATTCGCGATTCTCCGAACATTCCCTCTGAAGCCTCTTTCGCCATAAAAAATATTGAGAGCCCGACTTTTTTGATCAATTTCATCTGTTCCAACATGAATGCCGATGTGCATAAAAAGCAGGAAATGCTTGAAGTGTTGGACTTGAAAGAACGCGCTAAAAAAGTGCTTGAACACTTGTCTTTCGAAGTACAGATGTTGGATATGCGCAATGAAATCACACAAAAGGCGCGTGTGGATATTGATAAGCAACAACGCGAATATTTCTTGCACCAACAAATGAGAACCATTCAAGAAGAGCTAGGGCAAAGTCCTCAGGAGCAAGATGTAAACGATTTGAAACAACGCGCCAAAGGCAAAATGTGGAACGATAAAGTTGAGAAAATCTTCAATAAGGAATTGGATAAATTGCAACGCATGAACCCGCATGCTGCGGAGTATTCTGTGCAGTTGAATTATCTTGACACGCTGTTGGATATTCCTTGGAATGTGTTTTCTGTAGATGACCTCGACGTGAACAAAGCCGAAGAAATCCTCAACCGAGACCACTACGGTTTGGAAAAAGTGAAGGAGCGCATTTTGGAATACTTGGCAGTCTTGAAACTCAAAGGTGACATGAAATCACCGATATTGTGTTTCTATGGCCCTCCAGGAGTCGGTAAAACTTCCTTGGGAAAATCTATCGCTGAGGCTTTGGGACGCAAATACGTGCGCATGTCGCTGGGTGGGGTGCACGATGAATCTGAAATTCGCGGCCACAGAAAGACCTACATCGGTGCGATGCCGGGTAGGGTGGTTCAAAATCTGAAAAAAGCCGAAACTTTCAATCCTGTATTTATTCTCGATGAGGTGGATAAATTGGGACGAAGTATGCATGGCGATCCATCATCTGCCTTGTTGGAAGTGCTCGACCCGGAGCAGAACAACGCCTTTTACGACAATTACGTCGAAACGGAAATTGACCTTTCGAACGTCATGTTCATCGCAACGGCCAACAACATTTCCGATATTCAAGGTCCTTTGCGCGACCGCATGGAGATGATTGAAGTAAATGGCTACACGGTGGAAGAAAAAGTTGAAATCGGCATGCGTCACCTGGTGCCCAAGCAAATCAAAGCTCATGGATTAAACGATTCGCAATTCAAAATTTCACCCGAATTGCTTGAAAAGGTGATTACAGAATACACCCGTGAATCCGGTGTGCGTGGTTTGGATAAGATGATTGCCAAATTGGTACGCAACCGAGCCAAATGGATAGCTATGGAGAAACCGCTGAAAGGAGCGGTGAAAGCGGATGAAATTGAAAAGGTATTAGGTGTAGGCCTGTCATCAGATCGCTACACGGGCAACGATGTGGCCGGGGTGGTGACCGGATTGGCCTGGACAGCCGTGGGCGGAGATGTGTTGTACATCGAATCTTCCATAACACCAGGCAAAGGCAAATTGACGCTTACCGGAAATTTAGGAGATGTGATGAAAGAATCTGCTGTCATTGCACTCGAGTTCTTAAAGGCTCATGCCCACTGGTTCAATTTGGATGCACAGCTCTTTGAGCGTTACAACGTGCATATTCATGTGCCGGAAGGCGCTACACCAAAAGATGGTCCTTCTGCCGGCGTTACAATGTGGACCTCCTTGGCGTCGCTTTTCACGCAAAAAAGAGTTAAAATAGCTTTGGCGATGACCGGGGAAATCACGCTGCGTGGCGACGTACTTCCCGTGGGTGGAATCAAAGAAAAAGTGCTCGCAGCCAAGCGCTCCGGCATTAAAGAAGTTATCCTTTGTGAACGCAACCGTAAGGACGTCGAAGACATTCACAAAGACTACCTCAAAGGACTCAAGTTCCATTACGTGAAAACCATGCGCGAGGTACTTGATATTGCAATCACCAAAGAGGATGTGAGCGATCGCGTGGAATTGAAGTAAAGAAGTCTTGATTTTTACCCTTTTCAGGCACTTATTTACGTAATTTCGCGACGCGATGGATCACAAAACACTTATTGCCACAATTGAAAAAAAGCAGTTTCAGCCGATATATTTGCTGCACGGCGAAGAGCCTTATTTCATTGATGCGATTACTGATGCGTTGGTGGAAAATGTTTTGGAGGAACACGAGCGCGACTTCAATCAAACCGTAGTTTACGGCAAGGATTGTGTGCCTGCTGAAGTGGTAGGTTTGGCCAAGCAATTTCCCATGATGTCGGAACGTTCGTTGGTTGTCATTCGTGAGGCGCAGGACATCAAGAAATGGGAGGATTTTGAGGACTACTTCGAGCATCCACAGCCAACCACCATTTTGGTGTTGTGCCACAAACACAAGAAGATGGATGCGCGTTCCAAAGCATTCAAAGCGCTTTCTAAAACAGGGATCATTTTCCTGAGCGAAAAAGTGAAAGACTACCAGCTCGTCACTTGGATTATGAAGTATGTGAAGGAGCGAGGATTTGATATTACTGATAAGGCCGCCAATTTGCTCGCAGAATTCCTTGGCAACGATTTGTCTAAAATCATCAATGAACTGGAAAAATTGTCCATTCTGTTGGAACAGGGAACACGCATCAACGACGTTCACATTGAAGAAAACATTGGTATCAGTAAGGATTACAATGTCTTTGAGTTGGTCAATGCGGTTGCAGAATTAGACATTATCAAAGCCAATAAGATCGTGGCCTATTTCGGTCAGAATCCCAAGGCAGCACACCCCACTGTGGTGGTTGCCAACTTGTTTTCCTTGTTTCAGCGTTTGATGGCGGTTCATTTTCTTCCTGTTAAAACTCCGGATGCTGTGGCTACACATCTGAAAGTGCATCCCTTTGTAGCCAAAGAAACACTCCGACAAGCCCGATTGCACAATCCAAAGAAAATCGCGAAAAACATCAGTATTTTGAAGGAATACGACTTGAAATCGAAGGGCATGGAGGGGTATTCCAATGTGTCGGAGGGCGACCTGCTTAAGGAATTGGTGTTTTTGGTGATGCACTAATCGGCCCCTTGTTTCGATATACCTTTATTCTCGGGCTGTCAAAATGAAAGTCCGAGTCCGTTTTCCTCTTCGATTCTTGTGACATTTCGTCAGCCCGACTGACATTTTTTTTGAACAAATCGCGCTTTTTTGACTTGGCACAAATTTCGTCTTGCCCCGATCAAACAAAAAATCATACATCTATGTCAACATTATTGAAACCATTAGCTGACCGTGTGTTGGTGGAGCCTGCACCGGCCGAAGAGAAAACTGCAAGTGGAATTATCATCCCAGACACAGCCAAAGAAAAACCTTTGAAAGGAACAATCGTAGCTGTAGGTCCGGGAAAAAAAGATGAGCCGATGACAGTAAAAGTTGGCGATCATGTGATCTACGGACAGTATTCCGGCACAGAGATTAAATTGGATGGGCGCAATTATTTGATCATGCGTGAGTCCGATATTTATGGTATTTTGTAATGTTTAACGCTTAAAATCTAACGAACAATGGCTAAGCAAATTTATTTCAACGTCGAGGCAAGAGAAAAACTTAAAAAAGGGGTTGACGCTTTGGCCGATGCGGTAAAAGTTACCCTCGGTCCTAAAGGGCGAAATGTAGTAATTGACAAGAAATTCGGTGCACCGCACGTGACCAAAGATGGTGTTACCGTTGCAAAAGAAGTAGTACTAAAAGACCCTATTGAAAATATGGGTGCTCAAATGGTAAAAGAAGTAGCTTCCAAAACGGCAGATGTAGCCGGTGACGGAACGACTACGGCTACTGTTTTGGCTCAAGCGATGGTTACCGCAGGTTTGAAAAATGTGGCATCAGGTGCCAATCCTATGGACTTGAAACGTGGTATGGACAAAGCCGTTTCAGCGGTTGTTCAGCATTTGAAAGAGATTTCCAAAAGCTGTACGAAAAACGACCAAATCAAGCAAGTGGCTTCCATTTCTGCTAACAACGATGAGGCCATCGGTGAGCTTATTGCCAAGGCGATGAAAGTGGTTGGCAACGATGGCGTGATTACCGTAGAGGAAGCGAAAGGTACTGAAACTGAGGTGAAAACAGTGGAGGGTATGCAGTTCGACAGAGGGTATTTGTCGCCTTATTTCGTGACGAATCCGGAAAAAATGATCTGCGAGATGGACAATCCATACATCTTGATCACTGACAAGAAAATCTCCAATTTGAAAGAAATTCTTCCTGTATTGGAGCCGGCAGTGCAATCCGGACGTCCGTTGTTGATTATCGCCGAGGACGTAGAAAGCGATGCTATAGCCACATTGGTTGTAAACAGATTGCGTTCTTCCTTGAAGATTGCTGCTGTGAAAGCGCCAGGGTTCGGAGATCGCAGAAAAGCCATGTTGGAGGACATCGCTGTATTGACCGGTGGTCAAGTGATTTCTGAAGAGAAAGGTTTCAAATTGGAGAATGCCACCATTGATTTGTTGGGTACAGCTGAGAAAATTGAAATCGACAAAGACAACACAACTATTGTGAATGGCGCCGGAAACAAAACGGAAATCGACATGCGTGTGAGCCAGATTCGTGCGCAAATCGAAACTACAACTTCCGATTATGATCGAGAGAAATTGCAAGAGCGTTTGGCTAAGTTGGCCGGCGGGGTTGCGGTTCTTTATATCGGTGCAGCAACTGAGGTTGAAATGAAAGAGAAGAAAGACCGTGTGGATGATGCTTTGGCAGCGACTCGCGCAGCAGTAGAAGAAGGAATCGTTCCAGGTGGTGGTGTAGCTTTAATTCGCGCCATTGACGTGTTGGAGAAAATGAAGGGTGAGAACGAAGACGAGACTACCGGTATTGCTATCGTGCGTCGTGCTATTGAAGAGCCGCTTCGTACGATTGTGGCCAACGCCGGATTGGAAGGTGCTGTGATCACGCAACGCGTTCGCGAAGGAAAAGGCGATTTTGGTTACAACGCACGCACGAACACCTTTGAGAACTTATTTAAAACAGGTGTAATTGACCCCACCAAAGTAACACGCATCGCTATTGAAAATGCCTCATCAATTGCGGGTATGATGTTGACTACAGAATGTGTAATTGCAGACGATCCGGAGCCGGAACCAGCAATGCCGGGTGGCATGCCGGGCGGAATGCCGGGAATGATGTAATCATTTTCTTTATAATTAATATTTGGAAGCCGTTCTCAATCTTGGGAGCGGCTTTTTTTGGACTGATAGCCAAAGTTTCATGCCACGGGCAAGAGGTAAAAATACAAGAACAGGTAAACCAGGCCCAACACGATTTGCATAAATCTTTCGTGTTTATGGCCTTGGAACGGATAAATACTTAAGGAATAAAACAACAAAATTGCGAGTAATAAGGCGATCCAGTCAGGCATAGGTTAGCTTTGTAATCCATTGATTTGATTTATTCAGCGCTCAATTTGCATCATTCCACATCCATACCCAGATAAACAGTCACTTTGGTGCCGGATTTGAAAACCAAATCGATGGGAATTAATCGTGGACCAAAGTTTTTATCGGCAGTGAAAGTTCCTTTCAAAACGAGCGACTCTCTAGGGTTGATACGTTGAAGAGCTTTGTCCAGTTGAATGCAGTCGCAGGCTACTTCAACGTGGTCCAGTTCGAGGATGTCGTTGCTTCTACTAATCAGCGTGAGTTCAAAATTGTGTTTAGATAAAGGCGCGATTTTACCCAAATCTAATTTCGCATTACTTACGCGAATAGCCGCGTTCGGATCGTTTGCATCCAAGAACCGAACAGCTTTCACTTCTATTCTTCGCGACAGCGCTGCATCGGGTGAATACACCGAATTCTGTACATCGCCTCGGTCGTCACTGATTTTCTGATTGGAAGCATATTCACCAAAAGGGATTTTTTCAAAACTCAAACGCGCTCCATCGGCTGCAGTGCCTGTGAGAAATGGCATGAATATACCATTTTGATAACGCTCGAGATGATTGACCAAAGATTGAATCCTGCGCATAGTCAGGTTTACGTTGTAATCAGAACTGGTCAAAGGTGAAGCGAATCCCCGAATCACAAGTTCGATTTGATTGCCGGATTGTAATTGATCGAGCAGCCAACTTCTGAATACTTCAAGGTCTTGAACACCTTTTTGAATGTAGCCATTGAACAGTTCCTCAATTTGATTTTCAGCTGTTTTAGGGTCGCTTTTTCCATGTGCCCAATTCGTTCGGTATTCGTTTTTTAAGTCCAGATAAGAAAGATAGGTCGTTGTGTAATCCAAAGTTGTGGTTGTGGCTCTCGACCGCGGATTGGGAGCGTCATTGTGAAAAAACAGAACCGGCAAAATGATTGGTTTAACTTCCGGATTTTGGACAATAACAATGGGAGATTCTTCTTCAACAATAGTTTTTTTGACAGAGATTTGATAGATATCGGCGCAACAGGTTGGGTTTTTTGCATACAACGAGCCCATGCGGTTGGATGCCAAAAAAAAGTCGTCGTTGTTTTGAATCAAATAGGTGTCGTTCTCAGGACTGTTGAAAGGTAATCCCAGGTTTTTGGGCGCGCTGAATTCTCCTTGACCGTTCGAGAGGGTGGAGGAAAACAAATCAAAACCGCCGTAGCCTATGTGAAAATCACTGGCAAAATAAAGCGTGTTGCTGCTCAGGTGAAAAAATGGTGTGATCTCATCACCGATCGTGTTAAGGGCTTTGATCGCCTTAGGTTTGGCGTATTGTGTTCCGTTTTTGATGGTGGAAAAATAAAGGTCCATTCCTCCATCGCCACCACTGCGATTGGAAGCGAAAAACAGACATTCTTCGCCATTGATTTTGCCAATGGCAGGCTGTGTGTTGTTCGACCCGGGAGCGTTGATGACCTCCCCTAAGACGTCAACATGAGTGAATCGACCGTTGGAATGACGCGCTACATAAATTTTGCTGGCGTAAGGAATTTTTCCGTCTTCGCAAATGGAGAAATAATAGCGTGAACTGTCCAGACTGAATGAACCGTTACCGGCGTGGAAATTCGCATGAAACAAATCGGAAATGACCTTGTTTTCCTTATAGTTTTCGAGGTCAATGCTGAAGATTTTGCTCTTATAATTGGTTGAATATACCTCCTCGGAGTTTCTAATCGAATCGGTGCGTAAGGAGGAAAAGTAAAGTTGATTATTCATCACTGCGTGCGGAAATTCAGCATGTTTGCTGTTCAACGGCTCCGGCAGGTTTTTGAGGACAAATGCATCGCTTTTGCTGTTGTTTTCCATGGCCCATTTGCACGATTCCATGAGGCGGAAGGCCAGTTGTGCTTTGGTCGACTTTTTTTCCTTACCCAAACTTTTCAGGACCTTATCCAAAACTTCAATAGCCTCTTTGTAACGCCCTTGTTGCTGAAGCATTCTGGCGTAATACAAGCCGCAATTGGGATAAAGATAATCACCATCCTTGGCGTAAATCTTTGCATAGATGCGCGCAGCGTTTCGGTAATCCTGATATGATGTGAGTATTTGAGCGTATTTCCATTGTATGGCAATCGTCTGCGAGTCGATTTGCATCGCTTGGTCATAGTAGGTTTTTGCGTAATAGTAATCTCCTTTTTCGTAAAGTTCGTCACCATAACGGAGCAATTGCTTGAGCTCGTTCTGCCCAAATGTAAAACCATAAGCGCTGCAAAGGACAATTACAAGTAAACGGGACATATGCGATGTATGGTGCGTTTGGGTTTGAGCGATTTGAAAATATACTGAGCGGTAAATTCGACACCGCCACGTACGCGGGAGGCAGGAACCAATTTCGAATAATTCCAATCGTAATTCATACCGAAAAACCAGTTTTGATAGTCCATACCAATGTTCAGAAATGCTGCATCAGTGATGCGACTAAAAAGACCCATATACAGCGCAAGGTATTCACCGCGAGATTGTTTCATGATGTATCGCAATTCACTTCCCAGGAGGAATTCACGGTGTGTTCCTTGTGCATTAAAAGAAAATGCAGGAAGCACGTCCCAGTCATCGTTTAGTGCAAATTGACCGCGTCCATGGATGTTCATTCTTCTTGATCTGGGAATATTTTCCCCAAAAAAGCCTTGGTCTTGCCTGTTGATGTTGAACAAAGCAATACCTACGTTAAAATTTCTTCGATTGCCGTCAAACCATTGGTAAACGACACCTGAATTTACGGTGAAATTGGTTTTGCTGGCTCTTTGAAAATTCTCATTGGTGGGCAAACTGGGGTCGAATACGTGGCCGCCAAACTGACTGTCCCAGTAGAATTGATCGGAGCGAATTTCCCGAAAATTGATACCCATTTGAACTGCCGGTCTGAGGGTGTGCTTTTGTTCGTTGTCTAAATCAAATCGCCATGCAACGATGGGTTGAAAATCCACAGTTCGAAATCTGCCGTCGCCGGCTACATCATGCACAAAAACTGTCCCTAAACTTAGGTTCTTGTAAATGTTGGCTCGATCAGCAGAGAGCAGGGTGGTGTTGTAGGGAATTGTCACAGAACGCCATTGGTCGCGGAAGGCAAAATTGAAACGATAATCACCATTGAATAGGCCCGCATTTCCAGGATTTTGATGCAAAGGATTGTGCATGAATTGGGAGAAATGAATGTCCTGTGCCGTTGCGAAAAGCGAACAGAGTGAACTGATAACCGCGTAGTATTTTAATGGCCAATTCATCGCATCAATGTTACATTTCCACTAATTACATTTTTGAAACCGCCAAAGCAATTGACATCCAGATAAAAGGTGAATACATCCGGGTCGCACAGACGCTCTTTGTAAATCCCATCCCAACCTTTGGCAGGGTCGGTACTCTCAAAAACCAACTCTCCCCAGCGATTGAAAACCCTGAAAATCATGTTTTCAATATAATTCCCGCGCACGTAAAGTACGTCGTTGTTACCATCGTTGTTAGGAGAAAAAGCATTCGGTACATAGATAAAAGGATCCTCGCAGAAAATTTCATAAGTCCTAACCTGAATAGGTATTGAGTCCACGCACACACCGTCACTGGCTACAAAATAAAAGGTAGAGTTCTGGTTTACAAAAGCAGCGGTGCTCAGTGCGCTCGGATTGGAGACACTGCTTGAGGGAATCCAGTTTGTGTTGTATCCGGCGGGTGCATTTCCGACGAGCTGAATCGTTGCTCCGCCCGGAGGAACGCTATCCGGCACTGCAACTGCTGAGATCAATGCGGGGTCAAAATTATTTACTTGAATAAAAATGGAATCCAGTATCTCGCAACCGTTGACAGCTTGGGCAAAGAGATACAGGTATTGAGAG
>JBBIIM010000007.1:19104-66656 GCA_037446475.1 Crocinitomicaceae bacterium
TTTACAATCACGTTATTCGTGTTGGCTCCGGAGGTGATGATGTTGGTTGGCGTCCAGGTGTAATTGAAAGCTACATTCGGGTTGCTGTTCACAACAAAAGCAGATCCGGTCTGCCCCAAACAAAGGAGTGTATCCCCGAAAAGTTGTAAAGTTTCATCAATGAAGGTGACGGTTATGCTGTCTATGCGCTCGCATTGTCCGTTGCTCATATAAAGGTAATAGGTCCCGGCATTGGTGCGATCGATTACGATGGTTGAATCCGATGGATAAACATTCAAAGTATCGGAGAAGTTTATGTTTGAACTCCAATGGAAAATAGTCGCTGTACCTTGGCTGTTGGCGGATATCTCCACCTGTTCTTCATTGCAAACCACCAAATCTTGCGGCATGTCCATAATCAATTCATCGAGCACAGTAATGACTACGATCGCTGTATCTGCTAAACCGCAAGCTGTGCTGTTCACGATTAGCATGGAAGAATACACGCCGGGAGTGGTGAAAGTATGGACGGGGTTCACCACATTGTTTACCACCACACCATCACCGAAATCCCAAACAAACTCTGTGGTGTCTGAACTCAAGTTAAGAAAATTTACCTCGAGCGGCGCGCAACCCTCAGCACTGTTAATGGTGAAATTCGACTGGGGTACAATTTTGAAATCAAACTTGAAGACCAGGTTGTTACAATTGGCGCTGTTGTTCGTCAAGGACCAGACATTAGACGGAAAAGTAGGGAAATCACTGTGCCCGCCGCAACCGCCGCATGCCGAATGATACACCACACCCATCTTGTCAAAGCGCGAAGTGCCTCCGTCCACGTGCTCTTGTGCCGAGTTTCCACCGAGATAAGAAGCGTAAAGTAAATTTTGGGCCTCAGCACCCAATACAATGAGATAAAAGTTGTAGCCGTCGCCTTGATTGGGTTGAAAGGCATCCGGTGAAATCGGCATGCCACTGAGCGGTGTTCCTTGTTGTGAACTTCCTGCAATACCGCCGCCCCAACCGGACACATAGATGTTACCGCAAACATCCACCAAGAAGGCCGTAGGGGAGATGTTCACGAGACTGTTGCCATTGCCAAAAACGGTTTGCCACAGTTGTGTAGATAAGTTATTCTGGAATTTCATGATAAACTGACCACTGTTGGGATTGTTGAAAGTACCCGGAGTTGGTGTGATTACACCGCGAGTCTGACCCAACACATAGACAAAATCGAAACGGTCAATTTGCAAAAAGAAAATCTGATCGTAGAGGGTTGTGCCCACAAAAGTGGAATTCAGCATGGAGCCGGTTGGAGAAAACTTCGTGATAAATCCATCCGGTTGGGCAGTGCTGCTCAGGGTGGTTTGATAGGCGCTCGGTGTAGTAGCGAAATTTGAAGAAAGCGTGCCTCCTGAAAGGTAGATGTTGTTTTGACTGTCGAATTTTACGGCATAGCAGGCATCACGTGCATTACCGCCCCAATAGGTACTCATAAGCACGGTGTTGAGGTTGGGGTTAAACTTGATCAAAACACCGTCCTGATTGCCACCGTAGGTGTTTTGCGGCGCATTAACAATCGGGAAATTGTTCGAATAGGTGCAACTGGCTACATATACATTTCCGGCTTCGTCGAGCATAATCTCACCGCGGAAAGGGTCACCGTAATTGAACATCAATCCTCCATAGGTGTTGCCATTGTTCACGCCATTCTCATTGTAATTCAGACCGTCGTTGTGAGAACCACCGTAATAGGTTGATCCCAGTAAACTTGCACCGTTTTGAGCCATTTTCACCACAACCAAGTCTGTGCCACCATTCGCCTGAGATTGATTGTTGCCCCAATAGTGCGTGCCATTGGAGGTGAATTCTCTATACAAACCACCATTAAATGTACTTTGAACGGGGTTCACCAGCGGGAAATTGCCGGATGAGGTCGTGCCGAAAAAGTACAATTCGTTTTGTTCGTTGCAAATCAAACTGTGCACCACATCAACACCCCCAAGATCGGAGCCGCCGCCAATGTAGGTGGAGTAGAGCAGGGTTGTACCATCGCTGCTGTATTTGGAAATAAAGATGTCCGTGATGCCATAAAGCAAAGACTGGTTGGCGACGGCATTTACCTGTGTAAAAGTACCCGACGTGTTGTAAGCCCCGGCAGTTGTAGGGTAACTGTTGCCAAAAACGATTCCTCCTGAAAAAAGATTCCCTTCGTTATCGTAGGTGGCGGTCATTCCGAAATTGTCCGACAGGGATCCGCTGTAGCTCGCGAAGATGAGGTCAGGGTCGATGATCAAACTGTACTCAGGATTGTACTTGCCAATCTTGTACTGCACTTCATTGTTCTCAAGTACATAACTGCAGGGTACTTCAATAATTTTCCCGTTGATGATTTGATAGGCGTATGGTTTTGCCTCTTCTATCAGACCGATTTCGCCTTCCACGCGCAAATTTCCTTTTTTGGTGATGGAAATGGATTTTGCATTGTGGTAGCGGAGTTGAATGTTTTTCGGTTTGGCATGAGGAGCTACGATAAATTCGTATTTGAGATGATCACCGGAATTGTTGTAGTGTAAATCAATGCCGGGATACAAGTCGTGTAAAACCACATCTGCGTATGAACGAACATGACTTGCCCAATGTTTTTGATCGTTGCCTATAAAGTAATTGTAATATTCGGGGGCAGGCTTTGTTTTGGTGGTTTTCTCAACTTTTTTAGCGCCGACAAACTCAACAGCTATCAGTTCTTGTTTAAGTTTGGGTTCCGACAACAAAGCACGCTCATGGTTTTTGGCGTGGAGTGCGTGCAAATCCCGTAGATCCAGAAATTGATACAGGATTCTTCCTTGCTCTAAATAGATTTTACCCTGCGTAGTTTCTGCTCTGAAAAAAACGAAATCCGGCCATTGACCTTTGTTTTCGATGAATTTGAATTTATCGTCATACACCGGCGACTCTTGCGCAAGAGTCACACGCATGGTGAGCGAAACCAAAAACAAACCGACGAAATGTTTCCAATTCATGGCTTAAAATTAGTTTAAAATTTATTCCTGACACCAAAATTAGCCATGGACTCATCCCTCATATCGATGCATTTTCTTGTTTTGTTCGGCATGATTGTTGCTCGTTAACGGCTAATGAGAACACTTTTATTCATCGCAATCAGCAGTTTTATTCTGGCGTTTTCCATTGAGTCGAATCCAAATTCGGCTTTTGCAGTTTTGGAGCGCGCGATGCGTGATGGTGATGCTAAGAGAATTTGTTCGTTTGTCGAGGATAAAATTCTCATGGACATCAACAAACAAGAGTCGGTGTATAGTAAATCCCAGGCCGAGTTGATACTCAAAGACTTTTTTGAGAAAAACCGACCAAAATTTTTTGTTGTAAAAACCAAGAGCAGCTCACCGGGTAATCTCGCGCTGCTTGGAACTTTCACTTCAGACCAAGACAAAAGTTTTCGCGTTTCGATGAAGTTGCGTGAATCGGCCAGTGCTTTGTTTTTAGAAAAATTGTCCATTTCTCCTATTTAAGGCAGGTAGAAGATTTGTGGTTGAATAACCACAATGCCTTTCTCTTTCGCTAATTTTGCAGCATGACAACATTAAATTTCGAGCGGATTGATCAAATCATCCGGGAAGCCTTAAAGGAGGATATTGGTGATGGCGATCACAGTAGTTTGGCATGCGTACCCGAGCACGGTGAAGGAAGAGCAAAACTCTTGGTCAAAGAGCCTGGAATCATCGCCGGTGTGACCTTAGCCAAACGCATTATGGAATTGTATGACCCTGAATTAAAAGCAGAATTTTTCATACAAGACGGTGAGCGCGTCAATCCCGGGCAAATCGTTTTTGAAGTGTCGGGACCGTCACGATCAATTTTAGCAACTGAAAGATTGATGCTCAATTTTATGCAGCGCATGAGCGGAATTGCAACCATTAGTCGGAAATATGTTGACTTGGTTGCACATACCAATTGCGTCATTTTGGACACCAGAAAAACAACACCCAACGTGCGTTATATGGAGAAATGGGCGGTTCGTATCGGTGGTGCACAAAATCACCGCTATGCACTCTACGACATGATTATGATCAAAGACAATCACATCGATTATGCCGGTGGTATCAGACAAGCCATAGAGGCGACGAGGGCTTATCTTGAGCGAACGGGAAAACAACTCAAAGTTGAAATTGAAGTTAGAAATTTTGATGAACTGAAACAGGTACTTGAAGTTGGTCAAGTTGATCGCATCATGCTCGATAATTTTTCTCCCCAAGACATTCGCAAGGCGCTCGCGCTGATTCCTGATACCTATGAAACCGAAGCCTCAGGTGGAATCACAGAAGAAACCTTGGTCGAGTATGCAGAGACCGGTGTGAATTTCATTTCGGTTGGCGCCTTGACGCACTCTTTTAAGTCGTTGGATTTGAGTCTAAAGGCTATTTTTCAATAGCATTTAACGGTTGCGCGGCGCTTTTGTTGAGGCGCTGTTTTTTGTAGTAACGACTTTTGTAATTCACGTTATGCTTTTCCACAACATGATTCGAATAAGTTGTTTTGCTTGATATTTCTGTGTGGGTAAGATTTTCTAACTTCACCGAACATTAATTTAACCATGCGCAAATTTTTTACCCTTGTACTGCTTTCGATTTTTTTGGGTGCGGTGGCACAAAAGAATGCAGTGAACCGCAATTATTTTGTGGATTATCATAAAGCCCTAGGTCTTCTTGAGAAAGATAAGTTCGAGGATGCACAAGACTTGTTGGAGGATATTCCCGAGCAGGATTCTCTGTATCCCAAAGCGCTTTATCAACTTTTGTTGCTGTCCTACAACCGTGAGAATTATCCCAAAGTGGAAGAGTTGGGTCAGCGCCTGTCTAAAATACCCTTTTTGGAAGGACATATGGCGTGCAACCTTTGGGCGCTATCCTTGAGTAACATGGATAAGCATGCTGAGGCGCTTCAGGTAGTAAAAAAGGGATTGAGCATCTACACCCACAGCCATTTGTTGCACTACAGACATGCGCTTGTTTTACAGGATTTGAATCAACATCAGGAGGCACTGAAGGCGCTTCAAGAGGCAATTTTTTGTTACCCTTTGCATGCTTATTCCCATGTTAAATTAGGCGAAATGGCAGCGCATGAGGGGCGCTACACACAAGCGATCATGTCTATGACCTTTGCCACTTTGCTTGATTTGCCTGAGCATGTAAAGACAGCCGTTCACATGACTTTGGAGAAAATTGCATCTACTTCCTTTGAGGCTGAGCCTAAGAACCTGGCCTTCGACGCCGGGGATGACTATGCAGATATTGATCGCATCATAAAATCCCGAGTGGCACTCTCTTCTAAATTCAAATTGAAAACCAAACTTAAAAATGTTTTGTACGTCCGACAGCTGCAAGTAATTTGTGAAACGGTCAAATACAAAAAGGACACCGATGGCTTTTGGATGCAGCAATATGTGCCCTTGTTTCAGGACAGCTATCAGGCCAAGATGTTTGACGGGATGACCTACATGTCTTTGTCGGGTCCGGATTACGGTCCATTGAATGCTGCTGTTAAGAAAAATCGCAAGCGTATGGATGCCTACGCGGCTTGGTTTGGGCAAAATTCTGATCGCTATTTGACACGGCAATTTATTGAATTTCAGGGTAAGAAGCAAGAGGTTTACGTTGAACTTGGTTCGAAAAACATCATTTCGCGAGGCTTGAAAAATGCCCAGGGCAAGCAGGATGGTATTTGGTTTTTGTACAGCGAGGTGAATGGAAGACCAATAGGTACAGCAAGTTTCAAGGACGACATCAAATCCGGTGAATGGGTCTTGGATGATGAGATTACCGGAAGTCCATCCATGCGCGTAAACTTTGCCGGCGACGCGTTCTTTGGTCCTTTTATCACGTATTACCCCGATGGTAAAGTACAGCAAAATGCGCAAATGAAAATGGGGAAACCCGACGGACCTCGAATTACCTTTTTTCCCAGCCAGGATACCTCGCGTGTGGAAAATTTTGTGAGAGGTGTTCAGCAAGGCAAACAAATCTACTTTTACCCCGACAACAGTATTAAATTCATCGGAAATTTGGTTCAGGAAAAGTGGGAGGGCGAATTGGTGAATTTCCATCCGGGAGGACAAATGAAGTCCAAAACACAATTCACAAATGATGTTGAGAATGGCCCATTCACGCTTTATCATCCCAATGGCAAGGTTTATCAGCAAGGAATTTACAAAGCAGGGTTGCTCAACGATGATTTTGAATCCTATCATGACAACGGCCAACTCGAATCCAAAGGGCGCTTCAAAAACGATGTGATGGTGGGAAAATGGATCTATTATTACTACGACGGTAAACTGAAAGAAGAACTTGAATTCGACGAAAAAGGCAAGGAGAATGCCACACAAAAGTCTTACGACAAGGACGGTAAACTATTCAGCGAAATGGAGTACAAGAACGGAGAACTTCAGGCCTACAAATTTTTCGACAAACAAGGCAAGATTATCGACCAGGCGCAACGCTCCGGAAAAAACATGAACTACAAATACTATAATCCAAGAGGAGTACTTATTACGGAAGGTTTATTGGTCAAGGATGAGAAATCAGGACTTTGGCGCTATTATAACGACCATGGTATTTTGATTCGAGAGCAGCGTTACGAACAAGGAAAGGTAACCGGAAAATCAACGTCCTATTATCCGAGTGGAAAAGTAAAAACGGAAGAAAATTACGTCAATGATAACATGCATGGCTTGTACTTGGAGTATTTTGAAAACGGTATCCTGAAAATGGAGGGGTATTTGCGCGCCGGAAAACAGAATGGAATGTGGTACTATTATTATCCGGACGGTAGTCGTTCAGAAAAGAGGTATTACGAAGATGATGCAATCGTCAATTGGGATGAAAATTATGGGGTGAATGGTTTAGTTTTTACAAAATCTTTTCACGAAAACGACGACATCAGCAAAGTGGTTTATTTCGATCTGACCGGGAAACCCATTGACACGGTGAGCACCTATCATGGCGAAATCACGATTCCTAACCCCAATGGAAAAACCTACCTGGCCAAGAACAACTTTATGAACGATGTACGGCATGGAATTTCGCAGTCTTTTTATCTGGGAGAGCGCATCAGTGCCACTTCTACTTATTCCAATGGTGAACTACAAGGCCTCATGAAGAATTACTACGAAAATGGACAGATCAGCAACATCACGAAATACGTCAACGGCAAGCGCGACAGTGTTGCAACGTCTTATCGCATGAACGGCAATGTTGCGTCAAGAACTAACTTTCGCAATGGTCTAAGAGAGGGACTGACCGAGGAGTTTCATCCGGATGGTAGCCTGCATTTTCGCGTCAATTATTCAGGAGATGAGCTTGAGGGTGAAGTCAAGAAGTTTTTACCCAACGGCGACTTGTATGCGGTATTTTATTTCGATAAGGGAATCTTGGTCGGCTACAGCTATTCCAATGATAAAGGGGGCTTGGTTCCCAAAATCAACATCAACACAGACGCGAATATTGTATGCTACTTCAAAAACGGTAAAAAATCCTTTGCCGGTGTTCTAAAAAACGGAGTATGGCACGGCGACTATCAGGTTTTTAATGCAAAAGGTGAGATTGTTGAATTTGCACAATACGACTATGGCACACAAATTGGCGATTACAAATTCAATTTCTCCGCAGAGCAACCTTATTTTTTCGTGTCTTACAACTGTGGAATGAGACATGGACAAATGAAAGTGTATCATTTGAACGGAAAGTTGTTTACCTCTAGCAGTTATGTCTGGGGCGTCAAACACGGCGAGGAACAAGAGTATGATAAAAATGGAAAGTTGGTCGTTGTGAGACAATATTACAATGATGTGTTGATCGGTGAAGAAATGAAATAGTGTTATGACTAAAGGGAGCGTTTTATTTTTTGTTTTGGTTTGTTTCTGGCAATTGAACTTCAGAGCCCAGAAATTATCGCGCTATACTTGGGAAGAACCGAAATATTTAGTTCAAGATGACAAATTCTCAGACAGCGAACAGTCGTATCTGCTCAGAAAGCTATTTTTGGAATTCAACTACAACGACAAAACACAGAAGTTTGAGCAAATCATTTTGAATCATTTTGTGATTCAGGTAAACTCCGAAAAGGCGCTCAAAGGAAGAAGGGAGCTCGAGCCTCCAATGGATATCAATGACCGCAATTTGATTGCTTATAAAGCGCGCATCATTCATCCGGACGGAAGCTTTTATGAGTTTAAGAAGTCTGACCTCAAAGAGAAAAATGTGAAAAATCGTCCGGTAATTTCATCGGACTCGGATGATGTCAATACCGAAACTTCTGCCTCCGACACTGTGAAAATTCAGGAAAAAGACGGCGATAAAAAATATTTCTATTTTGACTTGTCGGAGCTTCAAGTGGGTTCGCAGATTGAGTATTATTCTCTGATACGAAACGTGAACCCCAACATGTCCGGTGTGCTTCTCACCTATCCCCAGCGCTTTCCGGTACAGCAATTTGATTTTCAGCTCGATGCCACGAAAGAGTTCTCTTTCAGCTTCAAACCTTACAATGGAGTGCCTGTGCCCGTGCGCGACTCATCCAACAAAATTCGAACGGTGTACAGTTTTAAAGACAGTCTGATTTCTGCCTTACCTAGAGAAAAATTCAGCAATTACGGAGCAAATCAAAAAGGGCTACTCTACAAACTTGATGGTTATGAATTGGGCAAAAAGCGCAATATTTTCAATGTTGAAGATTTCGCGAGCAGTCTGTATTCACGTACATACAGCAGCTCCAAATCCGAGAAAGCTGTGGTGAGGAAAATTATTAAAGAACTGAAATTTGCCAAAAATACCGACGACTTAACCAAGGTGAGTACTTTGGAAAATTACATCAAGGCGCGCTACGCCATATATGCAGTTCCGGGTTTGAACGAAATTTTTAGTTTAGAAAACGCCGATAAATTCGGTGCCTTATCCGGCGAGAACGCGGCGCGCTTGATGGCACTTGCCTTGAAAGAATTGCACGTGGATCATGAGTTGGTCTGGACTTGTAACCGCTTTGACTACCGCTTCGATAAAGATTTCGAGACCAATTACTTCCTCGATCGCATGATGTTGTACGTCCCTTCTCTGGATAAAATGGTTGATCCGAATTCCAAAACCATGCGCTTGGGACTCATTCCCGCAGAATACACCCACAATTATGGCTTGTTTATTCGCGAAGTGACCGTTGGTGGAATTTCATCCGGTGTGGGGAAAATATCTTTCATTCCGGCATTTCAAAAGGAAAATAGCTTGGATAAAATCGATGTGCGTGTCAAGTTTTTGGACGGTCAGCGCGAGGTTGATTTGGAGATGGAACGCAGTATGACTGGATACTTCGCAGCCGATTGGCAACCTATTTTCAGGAAGACCGACACAGAACAACGCTTGCGATTCGAAAAGGCACTGTTTAAGTTTATCGACGAAGGACTGCAGGGCGTGAAAACCCAATTTTTCAATGTGGACGCCAAGGATGTGAATGTGAAGCCATTCGTTGTTCAAGGAAAGGGTAGAAGCACCAATTTGATTGAACAAAAAAATGACACACTCTATTTCAAAATTGGAAAACTCATCGGTCCGCAATCAGATTTATACAAAGAAGAGCAGCGCATACTCCCCGTTGAGCGCTCCTCAGCCCGCGAGTACCAGCGCACGTTGACCGTGGAATTGCCGGAGGGGTATACCGCGTTGAATCTCGAGAAATTGAGAATCAACCGGGAGGTAATCAACGAAAGTGGTTCAGTTGCAGCCAAGTTCAATTCCTCTTACACGCTTGTAAATAACCAGTTGACTGTGCGCGTTGAGGAGTGGTTTTCAGAGATTATTCTACCTGTGAGGCTTTACGACGATTTCCGCAAAGTGATCAATGCCTCGGCAGATTTCTACAGACTCGAGCTTCAACTGGTCAAATAGTGTTTGAATTGTTACTTGCTACCGAAAACTGCCGATTATGCCGAGTAAATTTAGCCAAAATTATTCCCTGGAATGAGTTGATTTTGCTCGTTTTAGGGTTGTTTTTGGTCAATAACTGTCTTGGTCGCGAACAGCGTCTCATTAAGTCCGATGGCAAATGTTACTACGATTATCTTCCTGCCGTGTTCATTTACGGGGCTTTGAACTTTGGTCATTTGGATACCTTGATTACCGACTACGACAACCACCGAATCAATTCTCAAGGTTATTTGAAATCCATCGACTGCAATCAATTTTGTATTTTTTTCATAACTAGCCATTAATTCATGCAAGTCGAAAGGCAAATTTTGAAGGCAAATCAATGCTGTATTATGAAGTTAGGGGTTTGGAAAAACAGCGCTATCAACTTACAATTTTCGTAGAACGAAGAGATGAAGTGCACTGTTTTGAACCCCTACAAATTCGTGTTTATTTGCAGCCAAAATAGCATCAAATTGAAATCTCAGCGCGTTTTCCCAGTTCAATGACTTCTAAATTTTGCAGCGTAGCTCCTTCAATTTCGAACCTGAGCAAGGTTCTTACTTGGTGAAATCCTTTGATGCCGCAAGCACCGGGATTCATCCACAGGGCTGAAATATTTTTGTCAAATTGCACCAGACAAATGTGCGAGTGTCCGCAAACCACAAGATCTGGTTGCTCTGCCAGAATTCTAGAATAGGCTTTTTGATTGTAGCGCAATGGTTTACCGGCAATATGCGTCATGAGCACTTTTTTATTTTCGATGGTGAACACTTCGAATTCCTTGGTTTCACTGCGAATTTCTTTTCCGTCAATATTGCCGTAAACTGCACGTGTGGGCTTAAATTGTTTTAGTTTATCCAAGACGTCAATTGTGCCGATATCTCCTGCATGCCAAATTTCATCAACGGCTTGGAAATGGTGATAAATGCGCGGGTCGAGGTGACCATGTGTATCTGATAGTAGTCCTATTTTCTTCATAGTGCAGGTGTCAAATTTACCTATTTTTACCACCGCAACAGTGAACCATACATGAACGAAGAACAGCGAAAATCATGGATTTTATCGAGGAAGCGTCAACAAGCCATTGACGTGCCTGGGTTGGCTGAAGATGTGGCGCTTGGCAACCGCTTGTCTCTGGGGAAAGCGATTACCTTGATAGAAAGCACCAAACCCGAGGATAGAACAATGGCTGTTCAGCTACTGGAGCTGTTGCAACACCGCCGCAAAGAAGCGCTGAGAATCGGAATTACAGGCGTTCCGGGGGTCGGAAAAAGTACCTTCATCGAATCTTTTGGAATGTATTTGGTGGCTTTGGGCAAACGCGTAGCGGTTTTGGCGGTTGATCCTTCGAGTACCAAAAACAAGGGAAGTATCCTTGGAGATAAAACGAGGATGAATGTCCTGGCGCAACAAGAGGCAGTTTTTATTCGACCTTCACCTTCCGGGGGTACACTTGGCGGTTTGGCACGAAGCACCAATGAAAGCATTTTGCTCTGTGAGGCAGCCGGATACGACATCATACTTGTGGAAACAGTGGGCGTAGGGCAATCGGAAACCATGGTCAAACAAAGCGTTGACTTCTTTTTGTTGCTTATGCTGTCTGGCGCCGGTGATGAACTTCAGGGTATCAAACGAGGCATCATGGAGTTGGCCGATTTGCTCGTGATCACCAAAGCCGATGGGGATAATGAACGCGCCGCCAATATAGCCGCTGCATCCTACAAAAACGCCATGCACTTGTTTCCTCCGAATGACAACGATTGGATACCTACCACATTAGTTTGTAGTGCATTGGAAAACAAGGGCATGGAAGCGATTTGGCAAAAAATTGAATCCTTTAAAAATTCAACAACCCTAAACGGTTGGTTGGCCAAGAATAGGATTGAACAGCAACTGTTTTGGCTGGAGCGGACCGTGCAAACTGATTTGTTGGAACGATTCATGGCTTTTGAAAATTTCTCTGAAATGCAGCAAAATGCGGAGAGACGCATTATTGAGGGCGGTGAAAGTGCCTTTCTCGTTGCTCAAAAATTGGTAAACGATTGGATGAATACCTATTTCTCAACACATGGAAAAGATTGATTTTGCGCTGAATGGTGCGCCCTTTATTGAATTGAATAAACTGCTGAAAGCAATGAATCTTGTAGAAACCGGTGGCCAGGCAAAACTGCTTATTTTGGATGGATTGGTTGAACACAATGGCGGCATTGAAAACCGAATTCGTGCTAAAATCCAAGCGGGTGCTAAGCTGATAATAGATAAGCAGATTGTGGTTGAGGTGAAGCCCTAAATTTGGAATTCACGCGACGATAGTGTTAAAGAATTGGTTCAAATTGAGCATATTTTTTTTTGTTAGAATTTATAGTCTACATTTGGCTGTCAATCGAGAAAACACTTAAAAGAGAAAAGTATGAAAAAACGTTTTGTAATCGTCGGAATCTTTACGCTAGGCTTAATCGTCGCGGGTTGTAGTTCAGAATCCAAAGAGCACGTTGAGCATGCTGATCATGCAGAAATGGCCGAGCACAAAAGTGCCGCTCCCAGCCTCAGCATGGAAGAAATCGATGCCATCCGGGCGAAGGTTGAAGGAGCAAGTATTCAACCGGTTGAATTGTCAACCTCGGAAATGCGTGAGAAAATCAAACAGAAGTGGAGTAAAATTCATTTCTACGTTGAAAATGACGCTGTGGTCAAAATCAAAACCTATCCGCACAGTGGAATATCAAAGCGCACGGAGGAGTTTTATGCCAAAGATGGCGCTCTTGTTTTGGTGGTCATTGAAGACAACGGTGAGGGTCCCAAAGGAAAATCCAAAGACCTTCTAGACAAAATGTACTATTTCAGCAATGGTGAAGTAATTCATGAGCACAGCAGCAAAAAAGAGCAGGAATACACCATCAAGCAAAGCGATGCAGAGGAGCTTTTGGCTGAATTCAACGAGTATTTGGAGATTTTCAAGAATTCGAAATTATAACCTCAGATTTTTGAATCCAATTTCACGAGTTTGATAAAGTTCTTCCCGGAAATTTCATTCACAAACAAGGCGTTAAGGTTACAAAATACTTAACGCCTTTTTTATTGAATTGAACGCTATACCCGGATTTTTGAGTTTGTGTAGAGTTCCTGTGAATTCACGAGTATGGAGATAAAAAAGTGCAACAAATCTGATTTATTACAATTTAACATCGTAATATTGCAATAAATAAATTAATATGGGGGTTTCGAAGAGCGCATATTTTGAAGATAGACAAAATGAATTGGCCAATTTGTTTAAGGCATTGGGTCATCCGGCTCGAATAGCTATTGTTCAATTTCTCTTGGAAAAAAAGAGTTGCTATTGTGGCGATATCGTGGATGAGTTGCCATTGGCGCAACCGACCATTTCCCAGCATTTGAAAGAATTAAAAACAGCTGGAATAATTCAAGGCAGTATTGAGGGAAAGTCAATATGTTATTGTTTGAACCCGGACATTTTTGAGAAAATACATCAAACCTGCGCAGATTTCTTAACGCAGATTCAAAATCAAAATTTACCTTGTTGTTAATGTAAAAATCTAGAACTATGAACTTAAATGAATTCAAAACAGCACTCAACGGATTGAATCAGTTACAATTCGTCTTGCCAAACGGTGCTTTTATTCCCGCGCATTTTCACGTCACTGAGGTAGGTGCGATCACACGTCATTTTATGGATTGTGGCGGCACCGAGCGCATCGAAAGAAAAGTGAATTTTCAATTGTGGGAAGCTGAGGACTACGACCACAGACTCGCTCCTGAAAAATTGACTAAAATAATCGCTTTGTCGGAGGAGAAATTGGGCTTGGGTAATTGGGAAGTGGAAGTGGAGTATCAGGGCGACACAGTTGGAAGATTTGGTCTTGATTTTGACGGTCAATCCTTTCTCATGATGAATGTACAAACCGATTGCCTTGCGAAAGACAAGTGCGGTATACCAGAAGCCAAGCCGAGCATTAAAATGAGTGCTTTGGGTACGAATACGTGCACCCCCGGAGGTGGATGCTGTTAAGGCTTTCAAATTCAAAATGTTAGATTATGGGAACATTTGAGCGGTATCTTACCCTTTGGGTTTTGCTTTGTATTGGTCTTGGCATAGGACTGGGGTACCTTGCCGGCGATTCCATCCGCGTATTGAGCGATTGGAATATTTCAACGGTAAATGTGCCTGTGGCTATTTTGGTGTGGTTGATGATTTATCCGATGATGGTGCAGATCGACTTCTCCAGCGTGAAGCATGTATCGCGCAATTGGAAGGGCTTGAGCTTGACGGTCGTGGTGAATTGGTTGATCAAACCTTTCTCGATGGCGCTGTTTGCCTACCTGTTTTTCTACCAACTCTATGCCGCCTGGTTGAGCCATGAGGATGCGGAGCAATACCTCGCAGGTGCGATTTTGCTCGGTGCGGCACCTTGCACAGCCATGGTGTTTGTGTGGTCTTATCTTACAAAAGGAGACGCAAACTACACTTTGGTGCAGGTTTCAGTGAATGATTTAATCCTTTTGGTTTTGTTCATTCCCATTGTGGGAGGCTTATTCAGTCTATTTGGGATTGAGGCTGTGAATGCCTCCAACGAATTGGGCATACCTTATGATGCGCTGCTCACATCGGTCGTGGTTTTTGTGGTAATTCCATTGATTTTGGGATACATGTCCAACCGATATTTGATTCGAACCAAAGGTGAACAGTGGTTTAAAAAGACATTTTTGACGCGACTGAAACCGGTTTCAATCGTCGCTTTGCTCACGACTTTAATTCTACTTTTTGCCTTCCAAGGGGAAAAAATCATCGACAATCCGCTGAATATTTTACTGATAGCCATTCCATTGACTTTGCAGACTTACTTCATCTTTTTTGTCAGTTGGGTAGGGGGAAGATGGTTGAAATTGCCACACAATATATGTGCTCCGGCTGCCATGATTGGTGCAAGCAACTTTTTTGAGTTGGCCGTTGCTGTGGCTATCGTGCTTTTTGGATTAGATTCAGGAGCATCACTAACCACGGTTGTCGGCGTATTGATCGAAGTTCCGGTTATGCTTTCCTTGGTGGCTATTGCCAATCGTTGGAGGTTTTAGTCGGTATTTTTTCATTGATTGTAATTAGAAATTTATGGTACTTTTTGATGAGATAAGCAGGTATTGTCAAGCGAGAATTCAGGAGTTTGACGGCATCAGCCAAGAGCGAAAGGATGTTTTGAAGAAAATTGCCGGTTACGTGCAAATGAAACTCGAAAGAAACGAGGAGGTACAGTTGGTTTTCATCTGCACCCACAATTCGCGAAGAAGTCATTTCGGACAAATTTGGGCGCAAGTGGCCGCGGAGTATTTCAGTTTGTCCAAGGTCAAAACATACTCAGGAGGCACGGAGGCAACCGCTTTTCATCCCAATGCGATTGCTGCGCTCAAGCGTATCGGTTTTCAGATTTCAGGAGATTCAACAGTTCAAAATCCTGAATATAGCGTTGCTTTCGGTGAAGGTTTGAGCACCGTTTGTTTTTCAAAAACCTACGACCATAAAGCCAATCCGCAAACGGCATTTGCTGCTGTCATGACGTGTTCTGATGCCGAGGAGAATTGTCCCTTTATTCCGGGAGTGGAGTTGCGTATTGGTACTACTTATGACGACCCTAAATCCGCCGACGGAACAAACCAAGAAGCAGAGACTTACGATTCGCGTTGTGTACAAATAGCCAGAGAGATGCTTTATGCCTTCAGCCACGTCAAAGGTTAGCCCAACAACTCAAATTGCAGATTTTTTTGCTCCAATTCGCGCAGCAACTTGTCGCTCAAATCCACGCCAACCGTTTTGGATTTTAGGTTTACTTGCACCTTACTCACCGGATCTTCGACCACGAATCGCAGTTTGCATTTACCGGGATTCTCAGTGAATAGTTCGTGCATATCTTGAATAAATGAAGCCGTTAGAAGTCCGTTTTCTATGGTCAGTTTCAATTCTTTAACTTTGCTTTCACGCACTTCATTGAGCAAGTCAATTTGCTGAATTTTGAGTTCCTTTTCTGTGCTGCTGTAATTGCGATTGGCTACTTTGGCATGGATGAATAGGCAAACATTGTCCATCATGTAAATTCGGAATTTCATGAAGTCCTCACCAAACAGGAAGAATTTGTACGAACCTGAAAAATCCTCTAGTGTTATTGTTCCGAATTGATTGCCTTTTTGGGATACACGTACCTCTTGGTGGGTCACAATCCCCGCAATTTTGACATCGGTTTTATTCAGCGTATTTAAATCTTCCAGATCACTCATCTGAGCGGTCGTAAAACTCTTGATCTCGTACTTATAATCATCCAAAGGGTGACCGGAAATGTAGATACCTACTACTTCTTTTTCCCTACTCAATGCGTAAAGCGCTGTCCATGGTTCCACGTTAGGCGCAATCGGCTCGGGCATGTCCACGGCTTCACTTTCTCCAAACAACGAGACCTGATTCGATTCGTTGATGTCTTGTAAATTGCCGCCGTATTTAATCAAATCTTCGAGATAGGTTCTTCCTGTACCGGTATTTGAGAAAAACTGAGCACGATGCAGCGGTTTGAAGGAATCAAAACCTCCTGCCAAAGCAAGACTTTCCAACACACGCTTGTTACACACCCTCAAGTCGACACGGGTTACAAAATCTGCTGCGGATTTGAAATGACCGCCTTGGGCACGCGCTTCAAGTATGGAGGCTACCGGTTTTTCTCCGACGCCCTTGATGGCTCCCAATCCAAAGCGGATGGCGCCATTTTGGTTTACGGCAAACTTGAATTGCGATTCGTTGACATCCGGACCCAACACCTCGATTTTTGCGCGGCGGCATTCTTCCATGAAAAACGAAACCTGTTTGATATCGTTCATGTTGTTAGAGAGCACCGCAGCCATATATTCAGCTGGGTAGTGGGCTTTCAAATAGGCCGTTTGGTAGGCTACCCAAGCATAGCAAGTGGAGTGGGATTTGTTGAATGCATATGATGCAAAAGCCTCCCAGTCGCGCCAGATTTTTTCCAATACTGCGGTTGGGTGTCCATTTTTGTTGGCTTGCTCGATGAATTTAGGCTTCATCTTATCCAGCACGTCCTTTTGCTTTTTACCCATCGCTTTCCGCAAGACATCCGCCTCACCCTTGGTAAAATTGGCCAGTTTTTGTGAAAGCAACATCACCTGCTCTTGGTAAACCGTAATACCATAAGTTTCCTTCAAATATTCTTCGCAGGCATCCAAGTCGTAGGTGATTTCTTCCTCGCCATTTTTTCTGCGCACGAAGGAAGGAATATATTCCAAGGGACCCGGACGGTACAAGGCGTTCATGGCAATCAGGTCCCCGAAAACCGTTGGCTTGAGCTCGCGGAGGTATTTTTGCATTCCGGTAGATTCATATTGGAAAATCCCGACTGTTTCACCGCGTTGGAAAAGTTGGTAGGTCAATTCATCATCAATGGGAAATTCATCCGGATTGAGGTCGATTCCATGGCGCAAACGCACCAATTCAACGGCATCCTTCAACAAAGTCAAAGTCTTCAGACCCAGAAAGTCCATCTTCAGCAGCCCCGCATCCTCAGCCACAGAGTTGTCGAATTGGGTACACACCATGTCGGAGTCCTTCGCTGTTGCCACAGGAACGAAGTTGGTGATGTTGTCCGGTGTAATGATAACGCCGCATGCGTGAATTCCTGTGTTTCTCATGGAACCCTCGAGGCTTATGGCTTGTTTCACCACCTCTGCTTCGAGTCCTTTGCCTTCTGCGATTGTTTTCAACTCCCGTGCTTTGGCCAAATCATCCTGACTCAATTTTTCCGCCAATTCGGCCTCACTCATTTTGAACAGTTTATTGAGTGAAATATCGGGAATCAACTTGGCGATGCGATCGGCATCCGGTAAGGGTAAATTCAAAGCCCGAGCGGTGTCCCGAATAGACGATTTAGCGGCCATGGTGCCGTAGGTGATGATTTGAGCCACCTGACTCGAACCGTATTTGTTGATCACGTAGTCAATGACCCGACCTCGACCTTCATCGTCAAAGTCAATATCAATATCCGGCATAGATACCCGCTCAGGGTTGAGGAAACGCTCAAAAAGGAGGTCGTATTTGATTGGGTCAACGTTGGTGATTTTTAAACAATAAGCAACCGCTGAACCGGCTGCTGAGCCTCGTCCGGGCCCAACCCAAACACCCATTTCGCGGGCCGCATTGCAAAAGTCCTGCACAATCAAAAAGTAGCCCGGATAACCGGAGTTGGCGATGGTGTCCAACTCAAAGTCCAAACGTTCCCGAATCGCATCCGTAATTTCGCCGTAGCGTTTTTTGGCACCTTCATAAGTCAAATGGCGCAGGTAGGCATTCTCTCCGCGCTTGCCACCGTCGAGGTCGTCCTGTGGGTCTTGAAACTCTTCGGGAAAATCAAACTTGGGCAATAGAATATCTCTTTTCAGAGAGTAGCGCTCGCATTGTATGGCAATTTTGGCAGCATTTTCAATGGCTTCGGGTAGGTCAGCGAAGAGCACCTTCATCTCCTCACTGCTCTTGAAATAGTATTCGTCGTTTTCTAAACCGAAACGAAAGCCACGACCGCGACCTTTGGGTGTGGAGAGCAATTGCCCATCTTTCACACACAATAGGATGTCATGCGAGGTTGAATTTTCTTTGTCTAAATAATAATTGCAATTTGTAGCTACGAGAGGTACATCGTGCTTTTTGGCCAACTGAACGAGCATTGTATTCACGCGGTTTTCATCCTCCTGACCGTGGCGCATGAGTTCCACATAAAAGTTTTCACCAAATTGTTCCTTCCACCATAGCAAGGCATCCTCTGCTTGTTTTTCACCGACATTGAGCAAGAGTCCCGGCACTTCACCGCGCAAGTTTCCGGAGAGCACAATGACGCCTTCCTTGTGGGCTTCTACCACTGCTCTTGAGATTCTCGGTACATAATAGAATCCCTCTGTGTAGGCGATGGAAGCCATTTTCGCCAGGTTGTGGTAACCTGTTTTATTCTTGGCTAGAAACACGACCTCATAACCGTTGTCTTTGTTGGATTTATCCAAGTGATTGACGCAAATATTGAGTTGAACGCCAATAATCGGAGTTACTTCTTGTCCATCATAAGGACGACCTTCTGCTTCGGCTTTTTCGCGTTCTGCCTGAACGGCTTTGTTGTGTTTGTTGGCTGCTTTCTCAAATAGGAATGCGCCCATCATGTTTCCGGAGTCGGTGAGGGCTACTGCGGGCATCTTCAGTTGAGCGGCTTTTTTAACCAGCGCATCAATATCGATGGTGGATTGTAAGACTGAAAATCTGGAATGGTTGTGTAGATGGACAAATGACACCTCTTGCAGGCGCTCCAAATTTTGTGCTTTATCCGATTGGCTTACCTCTTCTGTTTTGGGTTCAGCATCTGCGAGCTTTTTACTTTCTGCCTTTAAGTTGAGATGCTTGAGTCCAACAAGTGTAAACGGCGTCGGATTCGCGATTTGAAATTTTGCAAGCGTATCAGCATCGGTTCTTAACTCTTCCAGCGCGTAATGATTCAGTCGAACCAATTCCAAAAAGCAGCGTGAAGTAGCTTCAACGTCGGCAGAAGCATTGTGCGCCTCACTGAAGACCTCACCAAAGAGGTGTTGGTGCAATTCAGAAAGCGTAGGCAATTTGAATTTTCCGCCAATACCTCCTGGAATCTGACACATTTGTGCTGTTTTTTCAGTACAGGTGTCAAGACTCGGCAATTGATTCAAAGGTGTTTCTATTCCCAATCGGAAGAATTCACACCCCATAATGTTAAGGTCGAAATCGAGTTTTTGTCCAACTACGAACTTCGTTTTTTTCAGCACTTGATTGAACTCTTCGGCAATGGCTCGCAGGTCATGACCGATTTCTTGAGCCAACCGCGTGGAAATACCATGAATGCGCTCTGAATCATACGGAATATCAAATCCATCCGGTTTAATCAAATAATTTTTCGCTTCAACCAACTGACCGAGTTCATCGTGCAACTGCCAAGCTATTTGAATACAGCGCGGCCAATTGTCTGTGTCGGTGATTGGTGCTTTGAAATTTTTGGGTAATCCTGTGGTTTCAGTGTCGAAAATGAGGTACATAGGTTGGGTACAATGAGGGAATCAAAGATAATAAAACGGTGGGGTGATTTTGATGAATCTTATCAAGAGTTATTCACGATACTATGACTGAAAACATGTCTATATTTTTTCAAATGAGCTTCAGTAGATCCTACACAGAAAGTCCATTTTGAAGCACATACACACAAAAAAAGTCGACCTGAATAGATCGACTTTCCAAGAATATTTTTTCAGTTTAGTTCTTACCTTGAGAAGCTTTTTCTTTAGCAATCGCCTCTTTATCAAGGGCAATAGCTTCTGTGATTACGACATTTGTGATGTCTTCTCCTTTGGCGTAGTGTGTCGCGTTTGTATCCAAGATGTAAGTCAACTTCATGCGGTCACCTACGTTGTCGATAGCTTTTTGCACGCGCTCAAGAATTGGTGCATTCAAACGGTTATTCAATTTCTGAGCATCAGCTTGCCAGAGTTCTTCCGCTTCCATCAATCTGCGTTGAGAAGTCTGTACGGCACGTCTCAAACGCTCTAAAGAAATTTGACTTGCGTTTTCGGCCACACCTTTTTCATATTCGCTCATGGCTTTCTCATATTTCGCTTCAAGTTCCTTAAGGTCTTTTTCAGCTTCCTCCATGAAAAGTTGCAACTCTGCTTTTGCATTTTTGAAAGAGGGTAATGTATCGATAACTTTTTGAATGTCTACATGAGCAAGTTTGACTTGGCTAAATCCTGTGAATGAACCGATTGCGATTAGTGTTGCTAAAAATAACTTCTTCATTTTTTTCTGTGTTAATTGTTTTTATTTCGTTTTGACCCCTAATTCTTGTAAAACTTTAGTGCTCAAATCCATTTTTGGGTCAGCGTAAATGAGATTTGATTGGTTAGCTTTGTCGAATACAAAAGTATAGTTTCCTTTAGAAGCTACTTTTTCGAGTGCTTCGAAAATTTTGTCTTGAATGGGTTTGATGAGCTCTTGTCTTTTTTGAAACAACTCACCATTAACACCAAAATACAAACGCTGCAACTGCATAACTTCCTCTTCCAATTGTTTGATTTCTTCTTTTCTTTTCTCACGAACGTCTTCAGGAAGCAATACCTCTTCTTGGGCCAATGCATCCTTGCGTTTGCGGAGTACTACATATCTGTCGTCAATTTCTTTTTGCCAGCGTTCTGACATTTTATCTAATTTTTCTTTGTTTTCTTGGTACTCGGTCAATTGCTCTAGAATGAGTTTTGAATCGATGTATCCGTATTTTTGAGACATAGAGACAAACGCTGTGCCAAAAACCAAAACTGCTGCTAAAAATAAGTTCTTCATAATCTAAGTCGATTTCAGTTTTACAATTCTCCTAAATTCATGCCAATCGTGAAATGGAACTGCCCACGGTAGCCCTTGCTCATGATTTGTTGGTTGTGTCCACCCAAATAACCGTGAGAGTGCGGGTCAAGAACATCAAAGCCCCAGCCATAGTCAAGCCCCAGCATACCGAACATCGGCAAGAAAATTCTTACGCCCAATCCAGCGCTTCTTTTCAGGTTGAATGGGTCAAAGTTACGAATTGAAGTAAAAGTGTTTCCGGCTTCCGCAAAACCAAGCACGAAGAATGTCGCACTCGGATTCAATGAGATGGGGTAGCGCAATTCCATGGTGAGTTTGGTTGCCAACGGGTCTCCGAAAGAAGAAGATACGTCAGGTGTTCGACCGCTTCTGTCGTCATAACCGCGAAGTGCGATGATTTCTCGTCCGTCCATCATCCCGATACCGGTCAAACCACTTCCTCCCATGTAGAACCGCTCAACGGGTGAGATTCCTTTGTTGCTGTTGTAGGCACCCATAAAGGCAAAACCGTAGCGCGACATCAACACGAGTTTTTTGTCCTTGGTTAATGGCAAGTAATGCTCTCCCGTAAACTTGATTTTGTACATCTCAATCAGGTTAAACAGCTCTTTCTCCGTGTAGTTGGAGTAATCGCTGATGCCATCGAAAAGGGAGTACATCGGTGTTGTTTTGAAACTTAAAAGCAGCTTTGATCCTGATCTAGGGAATATCGGGTCGCTGATTGAATTTCGGGTCAGGGTGGTTTTGAAGGCAATCAAATTTCCGAATCCTTTGTTTACGGAGAACAGACCTCCACTGTTGAAAATTTCGTAATAGCTGTAAGAAAGCTCGTTGTACGTGGTGAAATAGTCATCGGGCCATTTCAAGCGTTTACCGATACCAACACCGAGCATGGTGATGTTCATTTTCATACCACTTCCACTGAAGAAGCCTCCTCCGAAGCCACCAATTCCGCCTATTCCACCAACACCGGTTCCAAAATTTCCGCCTCCAATGCGGTTGTGGTTGGCGTGAAAGCTTAAAGAGGTAGGTTTTTTTCCTCCCAACCAAGGCTCCGAAAAGGATAGGCTGTAAGATTGGAAGAAAGGTCCTGAGGCTTGAGCGCGAATACCAAGTTGCTGACCGTCTCCTGCGGGAAGGGGTTGCCAGGCATCTTTTTTGAAGAAGTTGCGGATGGAGAAGTTGTTGAAATTTAAACCTACTGTCAGCATGATGTTGCGGAAGGCATAACCACCGGAAAGTTCAATTTGGTCGGATGGCTTTTCTTCAACAATAAACTCGATGTCTACTGTACCGTCTTGTGGATTTGGAATGGGATTCACTTGGAAGCCTTCGGGATTGAAGAAGCCGAGTTGCGCAAGTTCGCGCTGCGTTCTGATGATATCGTTTCTGTTGAACAAATCGCCGGGTCTGATGCGTATTTCGCGGCGAATTACGTGTTCATTCGTTTTCGTGTTTCCGCGAATGATGACGTTCCTTACACGCGCTTCTTTCCCTTCAACTATGCGCATTTGATAGTTGATGCGGTTGCCCTCGGAAATAGAGGTTTCTACCGGAGTCAAGTTGAAGAATAGGTAGCCGCGGTCCATGTAGAGCGATGAAATATCTCGGCTGTCAGGACTCATGAACAAACGTTGTTCGAGCAGCGCTTGATTGAATTGATCACCGGGTTTGATTCCAAGTAAAGTGTCCAAGAATCCTGAAGTAAATAAGGTATTTCCAACCCATTCAATCTCTCCGAAATAATACATCTGACCTTCATCGATTTTGATGTCAATCATGAGGTTCTTGTCGTCGATGAGATAAACAGAATCATGCGTGATGGTGGCATCTCTTAAACCTTTTTCGTTGAATTTATTGATGATGTTTTGTTTGTCGCGTTTGTAGGCAGCATCATTGAATTTAGAGCGTTTGAAGATGCGCATGATGCTTCTGCGTTTGGTGTCCTTCATCTGACTGCGCAACTTGAAATCGCTGATTTGCGTGTTTCCGGCGAACTGAATGTCTTTGATTTTTACTTTGTTGCCTTTTTCCACTTTAATCATCAGGTATTCTGCATTGTTAACCAAAGTATCCATGTGGCGTTCAATGATCACTTTGGTTCTGAAATAGCCTTTTTCAAGATAAAAGTTTCTCACCTTAAATTTGGTTGCATTGATGAGGTTGTCTGAAATGGTTCGACCGGAGTACAAATTAATTTCTTCGCGAATTTTGTCAGCCTCTTTTTTGGTGACATTTGGGCTGAATTTGAAATAAGACAATTTTGGACGGGGTTGAAGTTTGATTCTTAGGTAAGCCACATCTCCGGTTATTTTGTCGATACTGATTTCAACATCGGAGAACAAGCCTTCTTCCCAGAGATTTTTAATGGCAGTGGAAATTTTTTCCCCCGGAATCATGATTTTGTCACCCTGTTTGAGTCCGGCGATGGCGCGAAGAGCATTATGATCAAAATTGTCTGCACCCTCTACGATAATCGGTCCTAATTCAAACTCTTCAGGTCTGTTGTAGGTTTGTGCGAACAATTGAAGATGAAGTAAGGAAATTGAGAAGAAAAATAAAAAGTTCTTAATCATGCTGTTCAATGTTTTATTTGATCTGAAACAAGTCCAAATCTGCGCTCTCTGTTCTGATAGTCGAGTATGGCTTCCTGCAAATGTGTTTTGTCGAAATCAGGCCAGAAAATCTTAGCGAAGTAAAATTCGGCATAAGAACTTTGCCAAAGCAAAAAATTACTTAAGCGGTGCTCGCCACTCGTTCGAATGATGAGCTCCGGGTCAGGAATGGCCGCGGTGGTCAAGTTGCTGCTCATTAGGGCCTCATCAATTTGTTCAGTACTAACGCTTCCGACTTTCACTTTTTCAGCGATTTTTTTTACTGCTTCAATGATTTCCCAACGAGCACTGTAATTCAATGCGAGTACCAAATTGATACGTTCATTTTTTTTGGTGCGCTCGATGGATTCGGCCAATGTTGTTTGACACGATAGAGGCATACCGGCGATGTTTCCAATTGTCATCAAGCGTACGCCATCCTCATCCAAAGCGTCGATTTCTTTGGCAAGTGTATCCACGAGAAGATCCATGAGTCCGTCAACTTCTTCTTTGGGTCGATTCCAATTTTCAACGGAGAACGCATAGAGTGTCAGGTATTTCACGCCCAATTCAGCAGCTGCCTTTACCGTGCTTCTTACGGCATCCACACCTGCAAAATGGCCAAACAAACGCTCTTGACCATTTTTTTGCGCCCAGCGTCCGTTGCCATCCATGATAATTGCAATATGCTTTGGAATATTGTGCAGGTCAATTTCTTTGGAGAAGTTCATTCTTCGTGAGTACTCGGTTAAGATTTGCGAATGTAGTACTGTTAACGCATCTAGCGCTGCTTTATTTCATAAAAAAGCACAAAAGGGACACTTTTCGGCGTCCCTTTGTGGTATTGAGTTTGTTGAGTTTATTCAGCAAGAACAATTACCTTGTTGTTTTGCATTTCGATAACTCCGCCCTTGATGTTTACAAACAAATGTTTGTCGCTTTTGGATGAAGTTTCTACTTTACCCTCAATCGGTTCGAAGGTTTGTTTTCCTTGCGCAAGGTCAAGTTTAATTGTTCCTTTGGTCAGAGCTGAAATGATGGGTGCATGATTGTTCAACAATTGGAATGAACCTTCTATGCCCGGTAGTTGAACAGAATCAACTTCACCACTAAAAAGCTTGGCCTCTGGAGTTATTATTTCAAGTAACATACTGCGAATTTGGATGATTAAACCTCTGCCAACATTTTCTCACCGGCGGCAATTGCATCAGCAATGCTTCCTTTCAAGTTGAACGCAGCTTCCGGATATTTATCCAATTCTCCATCCAAAATCATGTTGAAGCCTTTGATGGTATCTTGAATATCTACAAGTACACCCGGGATACCGGTAAACTGCTCAGCCACATGGAATGGTTGAGAAAGGAAACGTTGTACGCGGCGTGCACGGTGTACAACCAATTTGTCTTCCTCAGACAATTCGTCCATACCCAAGATGGCGATGATGTCTTGCAATTGCTTGTAGCGCTGCAAAGTTTCTTTCACGCGTTGTGCACACTTGTAGTGTTCTTCACCAACGATCTCTGGTGTAAGGATACGCGATGTTGAATCTAATGGGTCAACCGCAGGATAGATACCCAACTCTGCAATTTTACGAGACAATACCGTTGTGGCATCCAAGTGCGCAAAAGTTGTCGCAGGAGCAGGGTCAGTCAAGTCATCCGCAGGTACGTATACCGCCTGAACCGAGGTAATAGAACCGCGCTTAGTGGAGGTAATTCTCTCCTGCATCGCACCCATTTCAGTAGCCAAAGTAGGCTGGTAACCTACCGCTGAAGGCATACGACCTAGAAGTGCTGAAACTTCAGACCCGGCTTGTGTAAAGCGGAAGATGTTGTCAACGAAGAACAAGATATCTTTTCCTTGGCCTTGACCGTCACCATCGCGGAAATATTCTGCCAAAGTCAATCCTGACAAGGCCACGCGAGCACGTGCACCCGGAGGCTCATTCATCTGACCGAATACAAAGGTTGCTTTGGAGTCTTCGAGGGATTTTGTATCCACTTTAGACAAATCCCAACCGCCATTTTCCATGGAGTGCATGAAACCTTCACCGTATTTGATGATACCGGATTCCAACATCTCACGAAGCAAGTCGTTTCCTTCACGCGTACGCTCACCCACACCGGCAAATACCGAAAGACCACCGTGACCTTTTGCGATATTGTTGATCAACTCCTGAATCAATACTGTTTTACCTACACCGGCACCACCGAACAAACCGATTTTACCACCTTTTGCATAAGGTTCAATCAAGTCGATTACTTTGATACCTGTGAAAAGAATCTCAGTAGCTGTGGACAAGTCTTCGAATTTCGGAGCTTCTCTGTGGATGGGTAAACCATTCGCATTGGAAACTTCGCCCATACCATCAATCGCCTCACCTACAACGTTGAACAAACGACCTTTGATCGCTTCTCCTGTAGGCATTTTGATTGCTGAACCGGTTGACAAAACTTCCATCCCGCGTGTGAAACCATCCGTTGAATCCATCGAAATCGCACGAACCGTGTCTTGACCTGTATGTTGTTGAACTTCAAGAACTACACGAGTTCCATCTGCTTTACGCACTTCAAGTGCATCATAAATGTTTGGAAGAGCTACGCCCTTATCAAATTTAACGTCAACTACAGGACCAATAACCTGTGCAACTTTTCCTTTAACTGAAGCCATTTTCGACTATTTTTTAATTAGCGTTTCAAAATTTGGGCGCAAAGATAGCTATTTTCTTTTCGCACCTAGACAAATAATTTTCAAGTTTTTATTGACACCCAATTATGGATAGAATTTAGAAATCAGAACCGGTAGTTTGTCGAATCCGAAGAAATCTAGAAACGATTAGTGGCAATATTTTCCGAAAATAATACTGGCCACATGACCTCCGAATCCGAAGTTGTTCGAGATAGCATAGTTCACCGTTTTGTTGATGCCTTTGCCCATTACAAAATCGAAATGATCTTCGAAAGGTTCTTGAATCTGTTGGGTGTTGATGGTTGGCGGAATTTGGTCGCGTTGACAACTCAGTGCTGAAATTACACCTTCTATAGCTCCCGCTGCACCCAAAAGATGACCGGTCATGGATTTCGTGGCCGAAATGTGCAGTTGTCTATTTTTTCCAAACACTTTATCCATGGCGATCAATTCGCTGTCATCGCCCAAGGGTGTTGACGTGGCATGGGCATTGACATAATCAATTTGATTTGGAATTAGCTTGGCTTCTAAGAGCGCCTCTTCCATCCCAATTGTTGCGCCGAGTCCTTCAGGGTGGGTACCTGTGAGATGATAGGCATCGGCTGCCATACCTGTACCGAGAACTTCTGCGATAATTGTTGCGCCCCGCTTTTTGGCATGATCCAAATCCTCTAGAATTAAAGCTGCGGCTCCTTCGCCCATCACAAAACCGTCGCGATCTGGATCGAAGGGCCTACTGGCCGTTTGGTAACTTTCATTTTTTGTGGAAAGTGCTTTCAAGGCATTGAAACCGCCGATACCTGCTTCGCAAATTGCCGCTTCGGAACCCCCGGTGAGCACGACGTCTGCTTTTCCCAATCGAATTAAGTTGAAGGCATCGCTGATGGCGTGATTCGCAGAGGCACAAGCCGAAATGGTAGAGTAGTTTGGTCCCATAAATCCGTATTGGATGGACAACACTCCGGATACAATGTCTACCAACACTTTTGGAATGAAATAGGGGTTGAATCTGGGCGTACCATCTCCTTGCGAAAATTCAATTACCTGATTTTGAAAAGTTTGAAACCCACCATTGCCCGAGCCCCATACAACACCTACGCGCCTTTTGTTGATGTGTTCCATATCCAATTGAGCGTGTTCGATGGCTTGTGCGGCTACCTCGAGTGCGTATATTGTGAAGTCATCGTATTTTTTCAACTCTTTGCGGTGAAAGCGTTGTTCCGGGTCGAAGTTTTTCAATTCACAGGCAAACTGAGTCTTGAATTTCGAAGCATCGAATTTGGTGATCAAATTAGTTCCGGAAGTCCCGGTAAGACAGCGCATCCAAAAGGTTTCCAAATCATTTCCGATGGGGGAGAGCACTCCCATTCCCGTAACTACAACACGACGCATGTATTTCTTTTTGCCGCAAAAGTACGTAGCTCAAGTGTATATCCAAAGCACTTTTCCATTGTGCAATTGGAATACGCCACTGAAAAAATCAGAAATCAGGATTTGTATGCGATTTCAACTTGTTTCGTTTGTCTATTCTAAAATCGATGCGGTAATAGAAGAGTGGCAAGAAACCGAGTTGCAGGCGTTCGGCAATTGGATCCGCACTGGGATTTGCGAGGTTGGGCGCATAAGCCAATCCAAGCAGATTCTTTGTGTTGAACACATTGATTAAGTCTAAACCGATTTCGTGGGTCACTTTGTTTTGGTTGATTCGATACACAATGCGGACGTCGAAACGGAAATAATTCCGGAATTGAAATTCGTTGTACAAAGAATCTCTGAAAATCAGTTCTTGTTCCAAACGCGATGCAGGAATATTCACCAATCCGTAGCGTCTGCCTCCGGCGAAGGTTACTTTTGTTCCGAGCGACAGCGTGTTTTTGTTGTTGATTTTAATCTCGTATCCGGCTAGGAAATTGGTGGCAAAATTGGCGTTGTAATCGGTGTTTCTCCAAACCTTGTCGAATCCGGCGTATTTCGAATCGAATATCGAAGCAGTAACTAAGAAAAAGAATTGGTTGGAGAAGAATTTCTCAAGTGTGAGTTCCACGCCGTAATTTCGTCCTAGACCTTCATTCACCAGTGGATTCGGGAAAAAGCGTGCAAATCCGGAGCCCATGTTCACCAAGGAATAGAAGCCCATCGTATCTGCCGGATCGACAGGAATATTGTAAAGATGTTGATAGTAAATTTCAGTCATCAGACGCATTTTATTTTTAAAACTGCGCTGATATCCTGCCGCAACGTGCACACTTCGCGAAAAATCCATATTCATGTTTTTGAGTACACCATTGCCGTCTTGGTCATACATATATGTGTACAGAGGCTGAGTCTGACTGTGCAAGCCAGCACCGAATTTCACTTTGTTTTTCCCGTCAATGTTCCAGTCCCAACCCAGTCGCGGCTCTGCAATGGAGATGCTGTTGCTTAAGGAAAAATATTGGGAGTGTATACCGGCTGTGAAATTCATATTGTCTGTAATGCGGTATTTATATTGCACAAAGGGCTGCACCAAAGCCCCGGAGCCTTGGTAGTTCCAGCGGTGGCGGTACACGTCGCGCACGCGGATATCGCTCAATACGGAGTCCTGCATGTTGTAGAATTGAAGCTCTGCGTTGAATCCAAATTTGATTAAGCTGCGTCTGTTGATTTTGTGATTGACTGAAAAATGGGAACTCGCTCTGGTAATGTTAAAGTTGTATTGCATCAGGTTGAAGATGGAGTCTAGGCGAATGGACACTTGGGGCACATTATTCACGATGGCAGTGTCCAATGTGCGCCACGTGATGTCATGCTTGGAGCGTTGTCCTTCGTAGGAACCACCCACAGTGGCTTGAATAAAAGTGTTTTCATTCAGTGGTTTTTTGTAGGTAACACCCCCTGCAAACATTCGGGTTGAGAAGTATTGATCTCTGTCACCGTCACCATACAATTCTTCAGTCACCTCTTTTTGCGTGGATATCATGATTTGAATGGCGCTTGCTCCGCCCATGCCCCAAACTGAAAAGTGACCTCCTTTTTTCATCGGGAAATTGAATTTGTATGCTATGTCGCCGTACTGAGGCACAGCGCTTGTTCCGATTTTAATACCCAGAGATTGAAACATAGATAGGGTAGAATAGCGTCCCATGAAAAGGTAGGAAGCTTTGGTGTTGGCGGAAAGCGGACCTTCAACCAAAACCTCTGTTCCTAGGAAACCGAATTGTCCTGTAAATTCATGTCGGTCGGTGTTTCCTCTGCGCAGGTTGAGGTCGAAAACGCCTGATAGACTGTTGCCGTATTGCGCGGGAAAAGCAGACATGAACAAATCAGAGTTGTCGAGGAATTTGTTGTTCAAAATGGTCACAGGTCCACCCGTGGAGCCCGCTACTGCGAAGTGGTTGGGGTTGGGGATGTCAATTCCTTCTACGCGCCAAAGTAAACCTAAGGGTGAGTTCCCTCGGATGATGATGTCATTGCGCGAATCGTCGGCTCCTTGAACGCCGGCAAAGTTCGATGCCATACGGGCAGGATCGGCACGTGAGCCTGCATAGCGCTCCGTCTCTTCAATGGAGAATTGCATGGCTGAGATTGTGGCCATTTCATTGATGGTCTGATCCAGTGAGCGCCCTTCGATTACAATTTCATTGGTTTCAGTAGCGCGCTCTTTCATGTAAATGGTCATCACAGTTTCACGACCTGAAATAACGATGGCTGTCGAGATGGAGGGTTCATAGCCAATGTAGGTGATTTTCATTTCGTGCTTGCCCACCGGGATTTGCTGTATGGCAAATTCTCCTTGGGCATTGGTTACGCCCAGAAATCTTTTGGTGGTGTCCGGTGTTTGGATACTTACTCTTGCACCAATAAGTGGAAATTGCGTTTCGCTATCCAACACGCGACCTTTAACGGTTTGCGTGATCTGTCCTGATACGACAAGACTGAGGAAGAATGAAAAAATGAGCGCAATAATTTTCATAATTTTCGATTTTAGGTTATCTCAGAGGTTTAGGTTGACCCTGTCAATTGTGGCATAATTACAAAAAATAACGTTCCTTGAAGGTTAAACTTTTCGCCACTTTAAAAAGGAGGTTGTTGATAATTGGTTAATGGTTTTGATGGTTAGCGCTTGTAACATAGTTTACGACAATTGGAATGCTCTTTTAATCAGTGTAGTTTTTCGTTCTGTTTGTGCCTGGTATTGTCGCGTAGCGTTTTTTTGTCGAAATTTCTTTGAATCGCTTCTTCAAGATTCACTCCGGTTTGATTGGCAATGCAAGTGAGCACGAACAGCACGTCTGCTATTTCGTCTCCCAAATCTTTGTCTTTGTCGGATTCTTTTTCGCTTTGTTCGCCATACCTTCTTGCGATGATTCTCGCCATTTCTCCAACTTCTTCCATCAATACGGCTAAATTGGTGAGTTCATTGAAGTAGCGCACGCCATAAGTTTTTATCCATGCGTCGGTTTGATTTTGTAATTCGTGCAGTGTCATGCTTTTTTTTGGACGAAACTAAGCACAAATGGTCTATTCAATGCGGCGTTGTTCACAGATTTTGACCTTTTTTTGTACAGTTGCAGGCTATTATTCCTAATGTTGCACTCGAATTTACGAGCGCTTTCCAAGTTAATATAAAGTCATTATCATGGGGTTAATTGTTGTATACCTCTTCATGCACCCGCTGTTCTTCATTGTTGCCTGTATTGGTATTCTGGTGCTGATTTCCATGTGGTTTATTTTCAAAAAGGAAGGTCAACCCGGCTGGGCAAGTTTGGTGCCCTTCTACAACATCCTTATTTTACTCAGGACTATCAGGAAGCCGTACTGGTGGATTTTTATGTCTTGATTCCTTTGGTGAATATTTATTTCGCGATCAAAATCACCATCCACTTGGCCAAAGCTTTTGGTCAAAGTTCGAGTTTCGTGCTGGGATTGATTTTTCTTGGTTTCGTGTATTATCCCTTATTGACTTTTAATAAACGGATACAATATGAGTATGGCGAAACCGATGAAATTGACAGCATCGGACAATAGGTTTCTCCGTTTTCGGATAAATATAAAAATGCGTCAAGATTTTCTTGCAAGTTCTGCGCGGAGCTGTTCTGAAGTTTTTCGACTGCCATCATGACTCCAGCCCGGAGGTCCGAAAATGTAACCCAATTTGGCACGTAAATTTGGCGCGTTTTTTACATCCTGCCAAAGTGCTTTCCATTCGTGTAGCACCACAGTGCCGGGTTTGTGGTCGGGAATGTTGGTGGTGAGGCCATAAACCACTTCTTCTTGTTCTTCCTGATAAGTGCCGAACATGCGATCCCAAACAATAAAAATCATCCCCATGTTTTTGTCTAGATATTTGACGTTGCTGCCATGATGCACGCGGTGATTGCTCGGCGTAGCCAGCACATATTCCAAAATGCCCAATTTACCGACGTACTGTGTGTGGATGAGTATGCCATAAATCTGCGTGATAGAATACATTAACATGATGTCCATGGGTTCGAAACCAAGAAGGGCGATAGGGATAAAATACATGAATCTGTAAAGCGGCTGAAACACCGATGAACGAAAGCCTACGGTCAGATTAAATTCTTCTGACGAATGATGCGTGACATGTACGGCCCAAAAAAGTCTCACGTAATGGTCGAAATAATGCAGCCAATAGAACATGAAGTCTTCCAGAATTAAGAGCAATGCCCAATACAAAAAGACGTTTTCGATGCTCAAAATGTGCATTGAGAAAAAGTAGTTCAATACCACCAGTGTGAAGCCGCGCAACAATATATCCAGACCCATGTTGAGTAACATCAAATAAAAATTTTCAATGGTGCCGCGCAGCGAATATTTTTTATGTTTGAAAAAGGTTGACAGAAGAATTTCCGCGCCGATGAACACCACGTAGAGCGGCGTAGAAAAGAGAATGATCCCGGCTTCCTTAAAATCCATGATGTAAATTGAGTCCGCAAAATTAGAAGATTTAGTCTAAAGCCACATCGTTTTAATGCTGTCAGAGGCAAAGTCAATGAACTATATCCAATGTCTAGTGCGAGATATTCAGAATTCTATCTGACCATCTTCTTGGAAATTAACATGGACTTAAACCCAATCGACTTTAACTTCATGAAGAAATGACTATTTTTGCGCCCGATTTCAAACAACAAAACAAAAAAATATGTCAGGAAATAGAACATTCACAATGTTGAAGCCGGATGCGATTGAAAATGGCTACACAGGAAAAATCATTGATATGATTATCAATGCAGGTTTTTCAATCAAAGCAATGAAGTTGACCCGTTTGTCAGAGGAAAGAGCCAAAGAATTTTATGCGGTGCATGCTGAGCGCCCTTTTTATGGCGAGTTGGTGGAGTACATGAGCTCCGGTCCAATTGTGGCCGCAATTTTGGAAAAAGACAATGCCGTTGAAGATTTTAGAAAGTTGATTGGTGCTACTGATCCTGCTGAGGCTGCTGAAGGTACTATTCGTAAATATTACGCTGAATCTAAAGGAAGAAATGCGGTGCATGGTTCTGACAGCGATGAGAATGCTGCCATCGAGTGTGCATTCCATTTTGCAGACTCTGAAATCGTGTAATTCAATTTCACAGCAAATTATTTAGGTTTTGAAAAAACACGTCCCGGTGACGTGTTTTTTCGTTAGAGCGGAAGGGTGAAAATTGTTCTTAAAAATCGTGTTGATTTGAATTATGCTATTTTTGTCGCTCTTTTTTAAAAAGTAAAAACAACGTATGAATCTAAAAAGCATCATCGCAATTGCCGGAAAACCCGGATTATTCAAAGTAATCGCTCAAGGAAATCAGTCCATAATCGTGGAGTCATTGTTGGATAAAAAACGCATGGCAGCGCATGCCTCCAATAAAATTTCCGCATTGGAAGATATCAGCATGTACACCGAGGAGGAGGACGTATTGTTGTCTGTTGTGTACAAAAATATATACGAAAAGGAAAACGGAGGAGCGTGCATTTCGCACAAAGCTTCTGAAACAGAATTGCGCAGCTATTTTGCGGAGGTTCTTCCAAACTACGACCGTGAACGTGTTTATTTGTCAGACATTAAAAAATTGTTCAATTGGTACAACATGTTGCACGCTGCCGGACTCTTGATTGTGAGTGAGGATGAGGCTGTTGAGGACGTAAAAGTAGAAGAGGCGCCAAAAAAAGAGGCTAAAACAAGCGCAAAAGCGGCTCCAAAAGCAACTGCGGCAAAGCCTGCTGCACCCAAAGCTTCTTCGGCGTCAAAAGCACCGGCCAAAAAACCAACGGTTCAAAGAAAAAGCAGCTAATACATAAGAACTCCAATTTGATTATTGAGCGAAATGTCTTCCGGCGTTTCGCTTTTTTGTCTGAATGCATTGGGCTCCCGAGGGACTTTCTTTGAGTATTAAGAGATGTAACCGACTTCCACACCCATTACGTCTTCGATGAATTCTCGGATACATCCTTCACCCCCTTTTTTTGATAACACACAATCCACTTCTTGAAGTACGCGCCGAGCTGCATCCGAAGGGCATGCACTGAAGCCAATGGTGCGCATGACAGCCAGATCGTTTACGTCATCCCCAATCATGGCCACGTCTTTAAGATCAATATCCAAATCGGAGCACCATTTTTTCAAGATTTCGAGTTTTGGTTCTCTACCCAAATAAAAATGCTGAATTTTCAGTAAATCCGCTCGTTGTTTGACCAACTCACCTTTGAAACCTGAAGAAATTACACCGACTTGAAAACCTGTTTTGGTGAGTTGCAATATACCCATGCCATCTTTGGCGTTGAACTTTTTGAGCATGTCGCCATTTTCAGAATAATACATCCCGGAGTCTGTCATAACGCCATCCACGTCCAAAATCAAAAGTTTGATGTTTTTTGGGAAAGGTCGATGCAAGAAGTTGCCGGTAATCAAGCGCTGCTCTGTGGTTTGAAAAAATGCGGCAACCTCGGAAATGCTTTGCAGTGGAAGGTCTTCCAGAGCACTGATGCCAAATTTTTCGCAGAAATCTTGCTCGGTTTTTTGCTGCTTATGAAGTGCCTGACGTATCGTTTCTATGATGCTCATGGTGTATGTATGCGAACCGTGCAAAGGTAATATTTCAATCGTTTGTCGTTTGAGCCAATGAATTACCGAATTTGGGCATTGAACTGAGTAAAGCGCAAAACCCGCGCAGCAAGCGTGTTTCCTCCAATGTTGATAGCCTTGTTGAAAATTGGTGCTTGCAAAAGAAGAAGTATCCCGGAATAAGTCCGTACCTTTATCTGAAATTTTGAAGATTCTATGTTCGAAAATGAAGATGAAGACGATTTCTTAGGTTCAGGTTTTCAAGACGATTTAGCCCGTTTTGAGGAAATGCTGAAGCAAGGAAAAGCCGATTTTTTTGACGCAGACCAATTGGATACCTTCATCGATCATTTTTTGATGGGGAATCAACTTAAAAAGGCGATGGATTGTGTGAATCACGCTATTCGATTCTTCCCCCACAACATCAATTTTAAACTAAGAAAAGCCCAAGTTTTGTCGAATTTGGGTCGGCTCAACGAGGCTTTATCCGTATTGATTCAATGCGAAAAAATCATCGGTGATGACTTGGAATTTTTGTTGACTCGAGCCTCCGTGCATTCTCAATTGCGCGACTCCAAAATGGCCATCAAATATTTCGAACGTGCGCTTGAATCCGCTACGGAGGAAGAAAAAGATGAAATTTTCATCGACTTGGCGGCGGAATATCAAAACATGGGCAACTTGGACAATGCCATCAACATTCTGCGCGACGCTTTGAAATCAAATCCTGAAAATGAAGCAGCGGTGCACGAGTTGGCCTATTGCTACGACTTGAAAAATCAGATGGACAAAGCCATTCAAGTGTATAAAGACTATCTGGATTTGAAGCCTTATTCTTTCTCCACATGGTATAATTTGGGCAATGCGTATTCCAAAGCTGAGAAATATGCTGATGCCTTATGGGCTTACGATTATTGCATCATCATCCACGAAGATTTTTCTTCGGCTTATTTCAACATGGGGAATATTTATCTCGTGTTGGAAGAATTCAAAAAAGCGATTGAATGTTTCGAACGTTGTATTGAAATCGATGGCGAGGATGCCATGGCTTTGGTTTACATCGCTGAGGCTTATGAGCATCTGGAAGAATATGACGATGCCATGTTGTACTACCGGAAAAGCATCGAATTACAACCTACTTTGCCGGACGCTTGGTTGGGTATGGGCATCGTTTTGGATTTGCAAGAGCGTACAGCCGAGGCCTTGCCATTTTTCAAGAAAGCAGTTAGTTTGGACGAGTTAAATGCCGATTATTTGCACGTGTACGGTTCAGCGCTTACGAAAATTGGTAATACTGTGGAGGCGTTCAATGTCTTGTATAAAGCGCTCACCATCAATCCAATGTCGGATGAGTTGTTGATCGATCTAACCGATTTGCGCGCCATGGACAATGTGGTTTATGCTTTTGAGGAAATGAATGATCATATTGAGTCTTATGAGCTCAAAGGAATCTCACTTTTGCATCGGGTTAAATATGCCTGGCTCTCCGGCAGACAAATGGATGCAATCATCTTCTACCGTGAAGTCATTATTGAGAACCCCATACTGGCTAAGGAACTGCTTGAAGTTTTCCCAGAGACTAACCATATTCCATTACTTTATGAACTGTATTTGATGCTGCGTTGATAATTGATTTTATTTTCGCGCCCTGAATACTAATTTCCCGCAATTCATGAAAAATTTCGAATTACCCTATATACCGGATAGAACCCAAAGACCTAGAAAGAAAGGCATCACCATGGTGATGGACAAAGGTTTGGGTTTGCGTGAAGCAGAGCATTTTGTTGAGGGCAATGCTGATTTTGTAGATGTTGTAAAATTCGGTTTTGGTACCGCCTTAGTGACAAAACAGTTGGAAGAGAAGATAAAGCTTTACCGAAGTGCAGGTATTGAACCCTATTTCGGAGGGACTTTATTCGAATTGTTCTACGCTCGTGGCATGAAGGAGGATTATTTCCGCTTTTTGGACAAATACGGCCTTCAACTCATGGAGATTTCAGACGGGTCGATTATCATTCCACACGATGAGAAATGCGAGTTGATTGCCAAAGCTGCCAAAAACTACAAAGTACTTTCTGAGGTTGGTTCCAAAGACTCCGGAATCATTGTGACGCCTGCAAGGTGGATTAAATCCATGAAAAACGAGCTTGATGCCGGCTCATGGAAAGTGATTGCTGAAGGACGCGAATCCGGGAATGTGGGTGTTTTTAGACCGAATGGAAGCGCCCACACGCTCTTGATCAACCGCATCATCAAAAATGTGGATCCTGACGACATCATGTGGGAAGCACCGCAGAAAAATCAACAAGTGTGGTTTATCAAATTGTTTGGCGCCAATGTGAATCTGGGCAATATCGCTCCCAATGAGGTAATTCCGTTGGAATGTTTGCGATTGGGCTTGCGTGGAGATACGTTCTTCGATCATCTTCCTAAAGAAACTGCAGCGCGTTTAAAGCAGGTCAATGAGGAAGGCGTTGAAAACGAGCTAGACGAGGAAGAAGAAAACTAATCTATGAAAGTTCAGGGACTATTTCCACGCCGATGGATGTTCATCATTGGGGTAGTCTTTTTTTCTTTTGCGTCGTGTTTTAACCATGAAAACCAGAACAATTCAAAATTTCAAGAAGTTGAATTCCATGCTTTTGAAATAAAATATGCCAAGGGTTTCTCCTGCATACAAAGCGACTCAATTTTATATGTATTGATCCACAATCCTGAGAGTGGTGAGGTCATTGATACGCTCGATATTTTGGGTAGTTCCTCAACAGGCCAAAAGATTTTTAGACGTTTGGTGGCTCAGTCTACCACGCATTTTGCCTACCTCGATAAGGTCAATTACTTGGACCAATTGGTCGGCTTGTGTGGATTGCAGTATTTGGATGAAAACCAAAAGGCGATGGCCCGGCATATTGGTGAAATTTGCAACGGTCAGGGTGTTGATGTTGAGAAGATTGTTGCCATACAACCTGATTTGGTGTTTTTGTATCCCTTCGGCGATAAAGACAAATTGCAATTGACCAAACTGGGCATTCAAACCGTTTACCTCACTGAGTACCTTGAGTGTTCACCGCTTGCGAGAGCCGAATGGTTGAAATTGTTTGCTCTGATTTCCGGTCAAGACCCGAACAAATGTGGTTTTGAAATCATCGAGCAGCACTATTTGGATTTGCGTACCAAAAACAGTCTAATTCATCCGGATAGTCTAAAAAATAACCGCGTTGGCTTCAATTTGCCATTCGGAGATTCTTGGGATATGCCGTCCGAACAGTCTTTAACCGCACAATTGATTCGCGATGCAGGATTTCATTATGAAATGGATGGCAGACGATCATCGGGAAACTATGTGTTCAAATTGGAAGAGGCATATCAGCTGCTTTCCCATTGCGCCTATTGGGTGATTATTGCCGCACGACCGGAGAATTTTACGCTTCAAGATTTGATTGCCGAAAATCGGGTCTATGGACAGTTTCCTTCGGTTCGAAATAAACAGGTTATTTTTTGCAATACGCAGACCACGCCCTATTTTTCCAAAGGTCCAATCGAACCACATTTGATGTTGAAAGACTTGAGAAATTGTATCGCAGGAAGAGATGCAGGAAATAGGTATTTCAAGATTTTGAAATAGGGAATTCAATACCGAATATTCCAAGAGCACCTCGACTCGGATAACACGAAAACTCTATCTTTGCTCCGACTCGATTTTGACCCAAATTAGTAAACCATGAAACAATTGAATTTCAAAAAATCACTCCCTTACCTGATTGCAGTTACCCTCCTCATGGCGATTGCCATGTGGTTTTTTAATCCTGCTTTGAAGGGGTATTCCATCATCCAGAATGACATCATCCAATCGCGCGGGATGTCCAACGATATTGTGGCTTTTCGGGATTCTACTGGCATAGAACCCCAATGGACGAACGGCATGTTTTCCGGAATGCCTGCCACCCAAATATCGGTTTCAGAGCAGGGTAATTTCACTAAAATCATCAGAAAAGCACTCTATTTGGGCCTTCCCGAACACATCGGTCAATTGTTCGTGCTCATGCTCGGTTTCTTCTTTATGGCGCTCTGCATGCGCATCAACGTCTGGATTGCTACGGTGGGTGCCATAGCCTATGCCTTCTCATCATTTTTCATCATTTCCATAGAGGCCGGCCACGTGAACAAGGTATGGGCGATTGCCTTTATCGCACCCATTGTTGGTTCTTTCATAATGGCTTACCGCGGACAACTCAAATGGGGTATTTTGCTTTCAGGCTTTTTCATGATGCTGCAATTGGGAAGCAACCACGTGCAGATTACTTATTACACCGCTATGATTCTGAGCTTGTTGGGTATCTATTTCTTGGTTAAAGCCATTCGTAGTGCATCCCTAAAAAACTTTGCCTTAGCCACAGGTGGAATATTAGCCATGTACGTACTCGCAGCTTTGAGCACAGCGGCGAATTTGCTTCCGACTCAGGAGTACACGGCAGAGACTACCAGGGGTAAAAACAATTTGACCATTAATGCCTCAATGGAATCCAATGCGGACAATAAAACTTCAGGTCTTGACAGAGATTACATCGTTCAATGGAGTCTTGGAAAGTCGGAAACGGCAACACTCTTTAATCCTTATGCCAAGGGAGGTCATTCGGTGATGATTGGCAATGGAGAGTTGGCCGAACAGCTCAAAGAAATGGATGAATTCAACAACGAGGAAAAGCAATTTATTGCATCCAATGTACAGTATTTCGGGGATCAGCCTTTTACCTCCGGACCGGTTTACATTGGCGGTTTGGTTCTGGTATTGGCGTTGTTGGGGGTCTATTTTATTCAATCGGGAATCAAATGGGCTTTTTTGGCTGCCGCTTTGCTGAGTTTGTTTTTGGCTTGGGGTAAAAACATGATGTGGTTTACTGACCTGTTTTTGGATTATGTGCCCATGTACAGCAAATTCCGAGCAGTGACCATGATTTTGATCGTACTGGAGTTCGCCATGCCTGCTCTGCTCATTCTGACCTTGCATGAGCTGTGGAAAAACAAGGAAAGTATCATTGCGAGAAAAAAGGAGTTTTTGACGGTGAGCAGTGCGCTTTTTGGGTTGTTTGCGGTATTGTGTTACTCTCCCGGATTAATCGGGATGACGTCTGAACAAGAGCGTGAGAAATCTGCCAGCCCTCAAGAGGCTATATATCAGGAAATTGCCCAACAAGTGCAAATGATACCCCCCCAGCAATTGGTGCAATACGGCGTGCAAAATCCCAATGACCCCAAAGAGGTAATGGAATTTGTGAATCAAGTGGCGCAAGGGCAAATTCAATCTTTTGAAAGAAATTTTCCGTCTTTGATTACTTTCAGAAAAATGATTTACAACGATTACGGAACACGAACGCTGGTCTTTATTTTGTTCGGCTTGGGCTTGGTGCTGTTGTATCTCTTTGCGCCCGGAATCAAAGCCCAGGTCATGACGGGAGGTTTGGGATTGCTTGTGGCTATCGATTTGATTGGCGTTAATCTTATCTATATGCCGAACCAAGGAGAACCCGGCCGCGGTGATGAGGTAGTATATGAGAAATGGACAAAATGGGAAGAACAGCGCTATCCCCACACGCCCAAAGCCTCCGATTTGCAAATTTTGGAAAATGAAATGTCTGAAAATCCGAGTTTGGCCAAACGGGTGAACAAAGCTGAAAAAGAGGCAAAGCGCTACGCCGGAGAAATGGAATTCAGTCCAAGAGGGACCAAAAATTACATAGAAAATGAGCGTTTTAGAGCCTATCGTGCTATGACGCGACACCGTGTTGTGGATTATGACGACCCGGTATTTTCATCCTCTCGCGCCGCATATTTCCACGAGTCGGTTGGCGGTTATCACGGAGCCAAATTGCAGCGCTACCAAAATTTGATTGACTTCAATTATTTACCTTTTGATCGCGCTGTTTTAAACATGTTGAATGTGAAGTACTTGGTGCGTAATGGGCAAGTGGAAATCAATCCGGGTGCCATGGGCAATGCTTGGTTGACGAATGAGGTTTATGTGGCCAAAAATGAGGATGATGAAATTTTGAATTTGGGCAAGCGCTACGCGTTGACAAAGCAATCGGATGATTGGAAATTGGTGGTGAATGGGGAAATCAAAGACCAGGCAGAGGTGTATGCCAGAGAGAAAATTTTCATGATTAAAGGCAAGGATAGCGTGCAAATGCGCTGGCCGGATGGATTACCAAAAGGTGCCGTTGCGTACTATGTTGAAGACGCACGTGGCACGAGAGATTGGATCCCGGAAAGCACCTTGGAGGCAGACAACTTGAATTCTTTCAAGAGCTTGCTTAAACTTCAGGTGAACCACAATTTCACACCGGCTAAATTGACCATTATTCCTCAAGAATTTTCGGGAATGGTGAATAAGAATGGCTACAGCGGACAGGGTAATATTGAAATTACAAAACACCAACTGAATCATTTGACCTACGCGTTCGATAGTCAAAAAGAGCAGCTTGTTGTGTTCTCGGAAATTTATTACAAACCCGGATGGCAGGCATTCATTGACGGAAAAGCCGTGGATCATATCCGAGTAAATTATGTACTTCGTGGCTTGGTTGTTCCAGCCGGAAAACATACCATCGAATTCAAGGTGAATGACGCAACGTACAAAAAGGGATTAACCATTGCGAGAATTTCCTCCTGGCTGATGCTTTTATTGTTATTGGGTGTCGCTGCTTGGGATGTGAAAACGGCAATGCGACCAAAAAAATAAAGCTCTAAATCAATCAAATGCCAGATACCACTGCTTCTTGTCCTTCGTGCGAATCGCCTTACGGATACCCACTTAATGAAAAGTGGGTTTGCCCGGAATGTGCATTCGAGTGGGAAAATACGCCTGCTGAGGAAGGACTACTCGTTTTTGATGCCAACGGAAATCGCCTGGCTGATGGAGATAGTATAGTCGTGATTAAAGATTTACCGGTAAAAGGAGCACCCAAACCGGTGAAAGCGGGGACTTTGGTAAAAAAGATCCGACTTGCAGAAGGAGACCACAACATCGATTGTAAGATTGACGGCTTCGGCGCTATGGGGTTGAAGTCTGAGTTTGTGAGGAAGGCCTGAGTAAATCTCCGGCGATAAATTTCTTAGCGTTTAATCGTACATTTACTTTATGCGCTAAATTCGTTTTATGTCACGTCAAGGAACCATTCGCCGTTACACGCTGATCATCGAGAAAATCAACTCGGGTCAATATCCATCCTTCTCGGACATTTTGGATCATCTCGAACAATTTGGCTTTGAATTGTCCAAACGCACGGTGGAGCGCGATTTTGCTGCAATTCGTGATGAATTTGGTGTTGAGATTACGTATGACCGCTACAAAGAAGGCTATTTCATCGACAAAGACAACAGCATCAATATTGAGTCGTTCGTACACTTTTTAGAAATCGTGAATACAGCAAATTTATTGACAGAGAGCTTGGTGGACAGTCGGCATTCCCTGGATTACATTTCATTTGACCAGCAGGGAAGCTTGAAAGGGATTGAACATTTTTCATCACTACTCAGAGCCATCAAAGAGCATCGAAAAGTGAATCTTATACACAAAACTTTTCATGGTAAAGCTTCCCGAAAGTTTCAGGTCGAACCGTACTTGCTCAAAGAATATCAAAATCGCTGGTATGTTGTTGCCTTTGTTTTGGGAATGAATGAGCCGCGCACTTTTGCCATCGATCGTTTGGAGAAAATCGAGTTATTGGATGAAACATTCAAACCCACGAAAACAGATGAGCTCGTCTCCAACTTCAGTCATGTGATTGGTTTGGTTTATTCTTTTGGAGAAATTGAAGATGTTGAGTTGGCATTTACACAGCAGCAAGGAAATTACGTCAAAACGCTGCCTTGGCATGCCTCGCAAACTGTTTTGGTGGACAACGAGCAGGAGCTACGCATCAAACTTCACGTAATCCCGAATTTTGAGCTCACGCAGAAAATCTTGATGTGCGGTGCTAGTGTTGAAGTGATTCATCCACTTTGGTTGAGAGAGGAAATCAAGAAATCCTTGATTGATGCCTTGAAAAAGTATAGCTGAAAACTGAAATTAGCACTTCTGAAATAAATAATGAGTCATCCGTCATGAAATGTCGGTTAGATGCACAAACTTTTGCCTGAACTCATAATACAGGCAAAATGAATAAGCAATTTGATTTACTCCGGAAGGATTTTGTAGCCCGCGTTGAAACTTTGGAAAACGCAAAATCAACCTTGAAAAAGGAATTTTTTGGCATTGATAAAATCATCGATGAATTGATCGACCATGTGCGCTCATGGTACACCTTGCACGATTTTCAAGAAAGACCTTTGGTGCTCAATTTATGGGGTTTGACGGGCGTAGGTAAAACATCTGTTGTGCTCCGATTGATGGAACTTTTGAACTATGACGACAAAACATTTCGCATCGATCTTGGAGAAAAATCGGGAAACAACGCTTTGAGGAATACACTGGATGACCTTGGTGAGTTGAGCGACGAAAATCCAATGGTCATTATTCTCGACGAATTTCAACACGCAAGAAGTTTAAAAGGTCACTTTAGAGAGGAGGTTGAGGACGATAAATCGCGCATGATTTGGGAATTGATTGATTCAGGGCGTGTGCAGTATTTCGACTGGAACAGAGGCCTCTGGAGTTTTGAAGAGGCTATAAAGAAAATGGATGTCTTACTGAGACATGGAGTCGTTGTGAAGAATGGTAGAGTGATTGCCGGGCAAGAATTGTTTGCCAAAGAAATGCAAGTGCAGTACACGGAAGGTGAAGAACTCTTTTTTTTCGATGAGGATAATTACCATAAAATCTTAGAATATGCAGGGCGCGCATTGAAACTGGATTTGAATTTTGATGTTCAGCAAAAAATGCTCAGTATGGATGGCTTTCAGACGCTTGATTTTTTGTTTAAAGTGCTCAGAATTGCCAAACGTCCTAAAGTAAGGAATTTCACAAAAGCCTTGATTTTCATTCTGGGAAATATAGACGAGGCCTACAGCATGAGCAGCAATTATTCCGCTGATATATCGGCCGACGAATTTCATGAACAAAGTTTAAAAATCACTTTGCCCGCCATGAAAAAGGCTTTGCGTAGCAGGTTTCGCGATGAACAAATTGCCCGACTCGGAAACAGACACATCATTTATCCTGCACTCAACCAAAAGGCTTATTATGGTATCATCGATAAGCAAATTGAGCAGCTCAACAATAAGCTTTATGCTGATTATGGATTGCATTTTTCAATAGATGCAAGTGTTCGCGACATTTTGTACAAAGAAGGTGTTTTCCCAACTCAAGGAGCACGTCCTTTGATGACAACGATTCAATCGGTGATTCATAATCGAATCAGCGTTTATTTGAATGTCATACTGGCCAAAGGGTTATCCGTAGATTCTTTGCAATTAAATTTTGAAGATGTGAGCGAATTGGTTTGTCGATTTTACAAGAATCAGGAATTGGTGTACACGCATACCGACAAAATTATGCTTAGCTTGGAAAATTTGCGCAAGCCAAAACAAGATGAATACCAGAGTGTTACAGCGGTTCATGAGAGTGGACACGCGGTTTTGTCTGCTATTTTATTGCATAACATTCCAGAGGTAGTTTATTCAGTTACCTCTGACACCGACAGTGCAGGATTTGTGTACAGTAAACCAAAAAACAGTTTTTTCTCTAAGCGCGAATTGCTGCCTTATGCGGCTATGCTGCTTGGAGGTCAGTTGGCTGAGGAATTGATTTTTGGATCAGAGTATATAACCTCAGGCGGTCAATCGGATGTGATGAGAGCCACCGAACTCATTTTATCCCTGCTCAAAAACAGTGGTTTTGGCGATGATCTCATTTATTATTCTGAATCATCCATAAAAAAAGAGCACGCTTATCACCGCATTGACGAAATCGAAGAACTGGCCTTGCGGCTGGTTCGAGAAGCCAAAACGCTGGCTCTTGAAACGCTGCAAAAAGAACGTACCTTGCTACTTGAGTTAGCCTTGATGCTCTCCAAAAAAGCAAAACTTGAGAAATCTGAGTTAGAACAAATCGTTAAGCAATTTGCGGTTAGTCCACTCAAATTTCACGAAACTCCAAATTACTACCGCGAAAAACTCCAACAGGAATATGAAAATCTGGGTAAAACTAGTGAAATTAAAGTCAATTACCCGATGATTATGAATAAGGAAAGGGGGGAGTAGTGCGTGGTTGATGCTCTGAAATTTGCTGGTTATGATGACTTCAATAGCTATTCATCATTCGATAATTTTGCAGCAATTTTGTTCAAAGATGACATGAATCTGCACATGTTTTGGTACATTGAAAACAAGAATTTGCCTTTTTTGTGCGCATCCAAATGGAATTCCAAATCCGCAAAAACGTTCCAAAAACAAGGCTTCTTTTTCGATTCGGTTTTGTTGCCCGGGATTATTGATGAGGTAGCTCGAGATTTTAGAGTAGAGGAGGAGATTCGTGTTTGATTTTTGGGCAAAGATGGAGGAAGCGGGATTATAGGAGGTGACGGGGGGGGATAGGCTCGAAATTCCGTATATAAATAACAGTTATAATTCTCTTCTGAGTTTATTCAACCTCGTCAAATACGCTTGCTCATAATTTCGTTTAAATTTTTCAGATAAGAATGAGTTATGAATGAGTTGCTTCACATCTTCATCATGACTTGTTAAATCGTCGAAAATTTTATCAATTTGCTTTTTCGGAATACCTGCTTTTTCTCCGAGGGCAAAAAATTGTGCGTGTATTTGCCTTGTTGATTCTTGTTTAGGAAGAAGTCCTTCACACAGTGCAAAATCGGTGTCAGAAATATGTATGCGACTGTTAAGTAAATCGTACGCAGGGCTTAATTTAAAATCTCCGAGTGGGGTTTCTAGGAGCGAAAAGTTCTTGTAATGCGCATCACCATTTGAGATGAGGTAGTTGAAAAGAATCAACTTAAACAACTTAGGTGCCTCTACCTGATAGGCTGGCACATATTTCTTCATCACCCCAAAAAGCTCGAGATAAGAACCTTGGTGTTTATAGTTTTCGCCATGTGTTTGGGGTGATCGACCTGTAAGCGAAGCAAAATCTTCCTGTGCTAGTTTTGCTCCATCGGCAAGAACATCGAATCGCTTGGTGATGTAGGCCGGTGCGCCATTTTCAAAGAAAATCATAGCATTTTCAGCTGTTTCAATTCCAAATACTTGTCGGGCAATTTGCATAGAAAGGTGCTCGTTTGCTGGCATTTGTTCTGCGTTCTTACCCGCACTGGGAATCGGTTTAAGTATATATGTTCCTTGTTCGCCCTCTTTTCTCAAACGAAGTTTGTTCTTTTCTAGTAAAACTGAAAATTTTTCCTGAACACCGGAAATGGAAATTCGTTGCCTGTTTTCTTCAAACAATTCTATGGTTGTCTCGTCAGTGGAAGGAGAATTATAAGGAAGAATATGACTGACTTTTTTGCCATTGAACATTTTTTTTAATGCGGTTCGGCTGTATCCCTTATGCCCTTCTGCAAGTGTGCAAGGGCAGTGAGTTATATTTACAGGTGTCATTATTCTACGATTTTTATAACACGAATGGCACCAATGGTATCCGAGTGTGCGGTTGCCATGAGAATACCAAAATCATCATTTTTATCTATACGTTGGTTGAAGCACACAGATTCTTTGTTTGTGCCTTCCGGTAGCATGTTAAAAAAGAAGGGAAACAAATACTCAGAGCGATAAATCTCTCTCGTTTTTGGCAAGGTTAGACTAATTGGTGGCATACTACTATTATTCATCCAGTTTTCATTGTACTGAAATTCAAAAGTGCCATCATTCAATTGGCGTAAAATCCCGGCTTCTTGATTTTTAAATAAAATCTTTGCGCTTCTCATGATTGTTAATCAGGTGTTTTTATTTGAAGACAAACTTCCATTCCCAAAGCACCAGCGAGTTTAGACAGTGTTTCCAATGTGGGATTGCCTTTGCCACTTTCGAATTGTTTTAGTGCTCGCAAGGACACGTCCGACAAATCCGCAAGTGTTTCTTGCGTTACTTTCAACATTTCTCTTCGTGCTTTTAACTGTTTTATGATGGCCTCAAAGTGCATTACAGTGCATTATTTTTACGCAAATATAAAGATTTATTTGATAAACGAAATAAATAGTGCTTTTTATTGCACTGACTTATGGTAACGAAACAAATGGTTTTTATGAAATTCGAAGATGGTGTATTAATTTGCACTTAGTTAGAGCACATTTCTCACCTGTTCTGCTGAACTATTCGCAAAGGAATGTGACCAAATATCATCCTATACCCTCATCATCGGACTTTCTATCATCCGTTTCATCAATTCGATCATGCCGATTTTGTGGGCTTCATCGGTTACCCATTTTTAAGCATCACTTTGAAAAAATGTTGTGTAAAATGGGGCGTAATATGAATACACACAATCAAAAAACCCCTCAAAATCAATGGATTAAGAGGGGTTTTGGTACTCGAGGCGGGTGCCGATAGTTATCGGCATGAACCCGTACCGTACCTTACAAGCAATTTTTGAATTATCTCCGGAAATTGCTTGATGTCATGATAATATTTTCGTGATTTCATGGATTTGATGTGAAGCTCAATTTTCCTTGCAAGATACACTTCATCCACATTGTAAAACTAGAACACTTCCCAATCATCAGCGCGTTTTGTGAATGCTACTTTGTACAGGTGTTGTCTGTGTTCTTGAAGTCGTAGGTTCAAATCTTTACAGCTCCCAACGTAGAAAGAATCAATGGTCTTTGAGTAGATAATGTAAATTGTTGGCATGGATCAAAAGCATCACTTTGAAAAAATGTTGTGTAAAATGGGGCGTAATATGAATACACACA
>JBBIIM010000008.1:0-4451 GCA_037446475.1 Crocinitomicaceae bacterium
AACGCCTACGCCGGGGGCAACAACGGAGTGATGGGTGGTTATGAATTACTACCCAATCCGGTTCCGGCTTCTCAGATGGTATACGACCACGTAGCAAGAGCCATTGAACCGGCGTTCGGAGGTGATGCGTCAAGTTTCCCTGCCACAGTAGCCGCAGGTGCCACGCACACCAAGACCTACACTTTCACGCTTCCCGCAGCGTGGAACGAAAACAAAATGAATGTGATCGGGATGATTATCGACCCAAGCGGAAAAATCGACAATGCATCCAAAGTGAAATTGACCAATAGTTCAGGCTTGGTAGAACAAGCGTTGAATCAAGCTGTATTCATCTATCCGAATCCAACATCCACAGAAGCAAATCTCGCATTGACATTGATGCAAGAGTCGTTGGTATCGGTGCAAATCTTGGATACACAAGGTAAAATCCTCGCCACGAAAAATTACGGAAACCTAAATGGAAATCAGCACATCGCACTGAATACGGGGCTTTTATCCTCAGGGGTTTATCTGGTTCAAGTGACTATCAACGGGTCAACGGTGACCAAGAAAATTTTGGTACAATAGATTACTCTTGTATTAAACGATCAAACCCTTCTGCCCAAGCGCAGGAGGGTTTTTCTTTTGAATCAAATAGAGATCAACAAAAAAGCCGCTCGAAATGAGCGGCTTTCCTTTGATATAGTGTGAAACTAGATTTTACTTCTTAACTGCGTTTACGACTGCCGCGAAAGCTTCAGGGTGGTTCATGGCCAAATCAGCCAAAGCTTTTCTATTCAAAGCAATGTTGTTGGCTTTTACTTTACCCATAAATTCTGAATACGACATTCCGTGTAGTCTTGCAGCTGCGTTGATACGCATAATCCACAAGGAGCGGAAGTTTCTTTTCTTTTGCTTACGTCCGGAGTATGCATAAACTAAACCTTTTTCAATGGCGTTTTTTGCAACGGTCCAAACATTTTTTCTGCGACCAAAGTATCCTTTGGCAAGCTTCATGAACTTTTTTCTTCTAGCTCTTGAAGCAACGTGATTTACTGATCTTGGCATATTTTTCTGTTTTTTGGAAGTGTGTGTTGTCTTGTTTCAACAAACTTAGCTACTACAGTTCCGGGTTTAACAATTAACCTCCTTTGTCTCTATTCGATAAAAATCTTAGACGCAGGAAAAATTACATTAACAATTGAACTTTGATGTTGGCAACGTCTGATGGGTGCACCAAACCAGCTTTAGTCAATCTGTTCTTTCTTTTAGTGGATTTTTTCGTAAGAATGTGGCTCTTAAAAGCGTGCTTTCTTTTGATTTTTCCACTACCAGTCACGGTGAATCTCTTCTTCGCGCTGGATTTTGTCTTCATTTTTGGCATCTTCTACTTTGTTTTTGAAGTTAACACTATATCAAAATTTTTATTTCTTTTTCGGGTTGATCATGATGGTCATGCGTTTGCCTTCCAGTTTAGGCAATTGCTCCACCAAGCCAACATCTTCTAATTCCTGAGCAAATTTCAAAAGCAAAATCTCACCACGTTCCTTGAACACGATGGTACGTCCTCTGAAGAATACGAAAGCCTTTACTTTATTGCCTTCTTCCAAAAACTTACGCGCATGGTTCAATTTGAAGTTGAAGTCGTGGTCGTCGGTGTTTGGGCCAAAACGGACTTCCTTCATACTCACTTTAGCTTGCTTGGCTTTGAGTTCTTTTTGTTTTTTCTTTTGGTCGTACAAAAATTTGCGGTAATCCAAAATCTTACAAACCGGAGGAACGGCATTGGGTGAAATTTCAACCAAATCCAATTCCAACTCTTCTGCCTTAGCGATGGCCTGTGCAATAGGTAAAACAACAGGTTCAACACCCTCGCCCACCACGCGCACTTCGCGAGCCGTTATTTTGTTATTGATTCGATGTAGTTCCTCAACTACTCTGGGTTGAGGTCTTTTGCCTTGAGGTTTTCTCATTCAAAAAGTTAAAATTCTTAATCGTTATTTATTTCGCTATCAACCAGTTGCTTCATTAGTTTTGCAAAATCAGAAATTGACATTGAGCCCAAATCTCCCTCACCTCTGCGGCGAACGGACACCTGTTCTTTGTCCACTTCCTGCTCTCCAACGATCAACATAAACGGTATTTTGGACAACTCAGCTTCTCTGATTTTCTTGCCAATTTTCTCGTTCCTGTCGTCAACGAAGCCGCGAATATCGGAATTATTCAGCACCTGACGCACTTTTTCAGCGTAATCGTTGTATTTTTCACTGATAGGCAATATGGCAAATTGTTCCGTTGCCAACCAAAGTGGAAAATCACCGGCACAATGCTCAAGCAATACTGCCACAAAGCGCTCCATAGAACCAAAAGGCGCACGGTGAATCATCACAGGGCGGTGCTTCTCATTGTCGGCACCAACATACTCCAATTCAAAACGCTCCGGCAAATTGTAGTCCACTTGGATCGTGCCCAACTGCCACTCTCGACCCAAAGCATCTTTCACCATAAAATCTAACTTGGGGCCATAGAAAGCCGCTTCACCGTATTCAACCACGGTGTTGAGATTCTTCTCAGCTGTGGCCTCAATGATGGCGCGTTCCGCTTTTTCCCAATTTTCGTCAGAACCGATATACTTCTCAGGATTTTCCGGGTCTCTCAAAGAAATTTGAGCTTTAAAATCGGTGAAATCCAAAGTTTTGAAAATGTACAATACCAAGTCAATCACCTTTTGAAATTCACCTTTCACCTGGTCAGGCGTACAGAAAATGTGCGCATCGTCTTGCGTAAAACCGCGAACACGCGTCAAGCCATGCAATTCGCCACTCTGCTCGTAGCGATACACCGTACCAAATTCCGCGAAACGAACCGGAAGGTCGCGGTAAGAACGTGGACTGGACTTATAAATTTCACAGTGATGCGGACAGTTCATGGGTTTGAGCAAAAACTCTTCGTTGGCGTCCGGCGTTTTGATGGGCTGGAAAGAATCTGCACCATATTTCGCGTAGTGACCGGAACAGATGTACAATTCTTTGTTGCCAATATGCGGTGTAATTACTTGTTCATAACCGGCTTTGCGTTGCGCGGCTTTTAAAAAGTTTTCCAAACGTTCACGCAAAGCGGCACCCCTTGGCAACCACAACGGCAAACCTTGACCCACTGTTTGAGAAAAAGTGAAGAGCCCGAGTTCTTTCCCAAGTCTTCTGTGGTCACGCTTTTTAGCTTCTTCTAAGCGCTGTAAGTAATCCGCTAACTCTTGGTTGTTGGTGAAGGTGATGCCGTAAATTCGCGTCAATTGTTTATTTTTCTCATCACCACGCCAATAGGCCCCGGCAATCGACATCAATTTAATGGCCTTAATGAAGCCGGTGTTTGGAATATGCGGTCCGCGACACAAGTCCGTAAAATCGCCTTGTGTATAAAAGGTAATTTCACCGTCTGCCAAATCTTGGAGTAACTCCAATTTATAAGGGTCTTGTCTTTGTTCAAAATAAGCAATCGCATCCGATTTGGATATTTCTTTGCGCTCAAAAGTGTTTTTCTGACGCGCCAGAACCTTCATGTATTCTTCAATTTTCTGCAAATCTGCTTCAGTAATATTTTCATCACCGAAATCTATATCGTAGTAAAATCCATTTGCGATAGGTGGTCCTATGGCGAATTTCGCATTCGGGTAATAGTATTGAATCGCTTCTGCCATTAAGTGCGCAGAAGAGTGCCAAAGTGTAGATTTCCCCTCTTCATCATTCCATGTAAGCAATTGGAGCGATGAATTTTCTTGAATGGGTAAAACGGCATCAACCACTTTACCATTGATTTTGGCAGCCAGCACATTTCTGGCTAAACCTTCACTGATGCTACGCGCCACATCCAGTGCGCTTGAGCCTGATTCATACGAGCGAATCGAGCCGTCGGGTAGCGTAATTTCTATCATGTTTTCAAAAATTTGGCGCAAAGATAGAGATTGTACAGTAACAAGACACATTAATAATTGCTTCTGTAGTTCACGGTAAAACTCGCTTTCGAAATTCATGATTAATCCAAGTTTTTACCTTAAAACTGCAAACCTGAACGGATTAAATTTCTACAAAACTTCAAAAAACAGTTGTAATTAAAAAAAACGTATTACTTTTGCGCTCCCGTTTCGGGATTAAGTTAAAAGATAAGAAACATCGATATGAAAAAGGACATTCACCCAGAAGATTATAGAATGGTTGTTTTTAAGGACATGACCAACGAATATACATTCCTTACACGTTCTACTGCACCATCAAGAGAAACAATAACTTGGGAAGATGGCAACGAATACCCATTGGTGAAATTGGAGATTTCTCACAAATCTCACCCATTCTTCACAGGGATTCAGCAATTTGTGGATACGGCAGGTCGTATCGATAAATTCAACTCTCGTTACGCGAAGTTTAAGAAATAGTCTTTCTTTCGATTCATATTTAAAACTCTGCTCGAGCTCGGGC
>JBBIIM010000008.1:4461-6470 GCA_037446475.1 Crocinitomicaceae bacterium
GACAAAATCTGTTTTATGCATCTCATTCTTTCTGACGACGACAAGCATTTGCGCTTCGCACCACTTACATTAACCAGACCTTTGGGCGAGTTGCGCATGGGTTTGTTCACTTTTGCAGAGCGCTGGAAAATGCTTCTTAAGTCTGAAAGCGTAAGCTATGAGACATCCAATCCATTTTTGTCTGGTCTGTACGATCAAGTCACTTCAGACTCAAATCACCTCAAAATCAACGCTCGAGTAATTCCTAGCGAAGAACTCATCCAAGAAATTTTAACCCTGAAATCAGGAGAGGCTTTGTTTCTCAATGAAACATGGATTGCGCAACGTGGTGCTGCAAAAATCCAAAGAGAAGTAAAATCCGCGCCAACTGCAATTCTCGAAAATCGTTGGGACTTATATTTGAAAAATGATCAAGTGCTGAATTTTGATTTTTCATTCTATACCAGAGGACGAAAATCAGCGCTAATTTCTTCCACAAACACCCTTTTAGGCAATAAAGATTTGATCTTTTTAGAACCCGGAGCCAAAGTGGAGGCCAGCATTCTCAATTCCAATTTCGGTCCCATTTACATAGGTAAAGATGCTGAAATCATGGAGGGCTCGATGATTCGTGGACCATTCGCACTGGGAGAATCTGCCGGTGTAAAAATGGGTGCTAAAATTTATGGGGCCACCTCCATTGGACCGCATTGCAAAGTAGGCGGAGAAATTTCCAACTCAATTTTTTTGGCATACTCCAACAAAGGACACGATGGTTTTGTGGGCAATGCATACATCGGAGCTTGGTGTAATATAGGCGCAGACACAAACTGCTCCAATTTAAAAAACAACTACGGCCACGTGAAAACCTACTGTTATGAAACGAAGCAGATGGTACAAACGGACGTTACTTTCATGGGTGTTTTTATGGGCGACCACAGCAAATGTTCTATCAACACCATGTTCAATACCGCAACTGTAGTCGGTGTTTCAGCCAATATTTTTTCTAGCGGTTTCCCCAAAAAAGTGATTCCCTCATTCAGCTGGGGCGAAAACTTAGAAAAATTCGATTTCGACAAAGCCATTGAAGTTGCAAAATCGATGATGAATCGCAGAGGAATAGAGCCCACAACGGAAGAAATAGAAATGCTCAAGAGAATTTGGGATTCAAAGAATGTTTAGTCATTGAACCATTCTCATTAAACAACTAGGGAACCTTTTCTCCAAAAAAGCGTTAAACTTGTACTGAATTGTTCAGTTGATTGATTCACCTGTGCAGTTCAACCGCCATTTTTGTTTTTTTTGACCACCACCACCACAATAAGAGCCTTAGTGCTGCTCTTTATTATTTGCAGCAAATCTGTTTTCGGACAGACGGTGCAATTTACGACCAATCCAAGCGGCACAAACAATTCTATAAGTATATGCGCTGCCACATCGGTTGTTTTTACCAATACTTCCTCCAACATTCCTCAAGGTTCCGATTACAACTGGAGTTTTAACGGCGGCTCACCCGATCAGGCCTCGGGAATTGGTCCGCACAGCGTAACTTATGCTACACCGGGAACATACGCCGCAGAATTGACCGTTGACGGTCAAACATTTGCTATGAACATGGTGGTTGTGCCAGCGCCTATTCCGACTATAGCCTCAGGTGTTGGTTCTGTATTTACGTCAGCGTTGGTTAACAATGCACCTTACTTTTTAGCCTGCGATGGTAATCCGGTGAATTTTTTGAGTATTTCATCCAATTCACAAGGCACAAACTCGAGTACAACGCATACCATCAATTGGGGTAATGGTCAACCCAATTTTGTGCATACGGGAACGAATTTTATTTTCCACCCGGTCAACATGAATTCTTCAACTTTCTACACACCGGGAGAATATACCTTGACCTACATCGTGAATAATGGCGTTTGTGCAGACACCTTAACCCAACTCGTTTTCGCAGGAACTCCTCCGGGAGGTACGATTGAAAACGCGAATCAAACCCAGTCGTTCTGCATTCCAGGGAGTGTGATCTACAA